>CAVJLG010000001.1:0-18030 GCA_963650135.1 Barnesiella intestinihominis
TTTTTACAAAATGGATTTCCGGCAATGCGTATCCTAGCATTTGTGCGGTGTTGCCCTATTCATGGTGCTGGGCCTATGGTATATGGTGGTGGTTTACCGCTACGACGCTTGGGGCCTTGGCTATCGACTGGGACTCTGGTGGTATCCCTATGCCATGTTTACCCCGGGACTGGTGATTCTGATCTCTGACATTGCCGCCTTGGTTCGGCGGTGCGCCCCTATGAAAACGCTTATGCGCCCCTTTGAATGGCTGGGGGAAAGCTCCGGCGAGATTCTCATGGTTCATATGGCAGTCTATAAAATCATCCAGTATCTCACGAAGATTTCGAACTTCTGGTGGGTGCTGGTGGCGATATTCTGTCTGGCTGCCGGTGTGTGCTATCAAAGGTTCGTGGTAAAAAAGCTGCCGTTTTCCTGAGACAATCGCATATAAAAATGACGCCTGCAAATGCAGACGTCATTTTTTTGTTGTCTTAATGCTTCCAAATCAGCAGCAATAGTCCAATGATTAAGGCAAAGCCAACCGCATAGACCAGCGCAATGAGCAACGCTGCCCGCAGTGCGCCGAACACATAGATTCTGCGATCCTTGGGGTCCCACTCTTGCTCGGAACTGCTGGATTCCTCTTGCTCCATGGGGGGCTTTTTTCTGCCGCTTCTTCGGGGCAGGAACATAGAGGGGCCGCTTACCCCCGACATGTCCGCAATGGTGCGTCCATCGTCGTCGTCATAGACCTTATTCCGCCGCGCCATTGATGTCTCCGACTTCCTTGTAATCGTCATACAGATGGCAGACCACATAATGCCCAGGCTCAACCTCGCGCTGCACCGGTGCCACTTCCTTGCAGCAATCCATGCACTTGGAGCAGCGGGTGTGGAACTTACAGCCCTTAGGCGGATTGGCGGGAGAAGGAATGGTACCCTGGAGCACAATCCGGTTCCGCTTTGCGTTGGGATCGGGCACGGGGATGGCCGAGAACAGCGCCTCGGTATAGGGATGCAGCGGATGATTGAAGATGTCCTCCGTTGCGCCGTATTCCACCAGATTGCCCAGATACATAACGCCAACGGTGTCGGAGATATGCTCAACCACGGACAGGTCATGGGAGATGAACAGGTACGTCAGGCTGTATTTGTCCTGGAGCTCCTTGAGCAGGTTGATGATCTGCGCCTGAATGGAAACGTCCAGCGCGGAAACGGGCTCGTCACAGACCACGAACTCAGGGTTCAATGCCAGCGCACGGGCAATACAGATTCTCTGCCGCTGTCCGCCGGAGAACTCATGGGGGTAACGGGTCTTATGGAAGGGCTGCAAGCCGCAGTTGTCCATAACATTGTCGATATAATCGTCAAATTCCGCTTTGCTCACCAGGCCATGCTCCCGAACGGCCTCACCGATGATCTCGCCAACGGGAAGACGGGGGCTGAGGCTGGAGAAGGGGTCCTGGAAGATGATCTGCATCTTCGTGCGCATGGCCCGCATCTCCTTGGGGGTGAGGTCATAGACCTCTTTGCCATTGAAGAGCACCTGGCCGCCGGTCTTTTCGCCGGACAGCCGCAGAATGGTACGGCCGGTGGTGGTTTTGCCGCAGCCGGACTCGCCCACCAGGCCCATGGTGGTGCCGCGCTTCAGGTTGAACGTAACGCCGTCCACCGCCTTTACATAGCCCACGGTTTTGGAGAGCATACCGCCCTTAATGGGGAAGTATTTCTTCAGGTGGTTGACCTGGAGAATATACTGAGGATCATATTCCACGGGGGTAAAGTTGTTGTCAATCACAAGATCGTTCTTCGCCATTTACTTCTCCCCCTTATCATAGTATCGATAGCAGCTGACCACATGGGTGTCGGACAGCTTGACCACGCCGGGATAATCCCCCTGGCAGGCATCTACGCACATTTCGCAGCGATCCTTGAAATAGCAGTAGTTGGGCATGTTTACCGGGTTGGGCACCTTGCCGGGAATGGAATACAGGCGATCTACCTTCTTGCCAACCACAGGCTTGGAGGCCATCAGGCCGATGGTATAGGGATGCGCAGGATTCTCAAAAATCTCCTGCACCGTGCCCTTTTCCACCACACGGCCAGCATACATGACCACCACATAATCCGCCATCTCTGCAATCACGCCCAGGTCATGGGTGATGAGCATAATGGAGGAGTTGATTTTGTCCTTCAGGTTCCGAAGCAGGTCCAGAATCTGCGCCTGGATGGTAACGTCCAGTGCGGTGGTGGGCTCGTCGGCAATGATAATTCTGGGATTACATGCCAGCGCCATAGCGATCATAACACGCTGGCGCATACCGCCGGACAGCTCATGGGGATACATCCGGTAAACGCCCTGGCTGTTGGCAATGCCCACCATCTCCAGCAGCTCAATGGTGCGCGCCTTGATTTCTTCCTTGCTCTTGTTCTCGCCGTCGTGGAGGGCAATGACCTCGTCCACCTGGTCGCCAATCCGGAATACCGGGTTCAGGGAGGTCATGGGCTCCTGGAAGATCATCGACACATAGTTGCCCCGAAGGTGCTGCATCTGCTGCTGGGGGGTCTTTACAATGTCATATGCCTTGCCGTTGCCCAGGTTCAGGCGAATTTCGCCCTCAACAATCTGGCCCTGGGGGCGCTGAATCAACTGCATCAGGCTCAGACTGGTTACGGACTTGCCGCAGCCGGACTCACCTACTACGCCCACAGTCTTGCCGATGGGCACATCAAAGGTAACGCCGTCTACGCTCTTGACCGTGCCGGTGTCCGTGAAGAAGTAGGTGTGGAGGTTATCGAATTCCACCGCGTTCTTGCTGTCGTGCATGGTGGTGAGATATTCGCTCTCCGGCACATTTTTGCGCTTCCGCTGCTTTTCAAACTGATTGGTAATCTTACGATTTTCTTTGGAAATCCGCCGGGATTCTTTGGCGGACATATATCCTTCTGTCTGTTTTTTAGCCACTGCGGTTTCCTCCTTATCGCTTCATCTTGGGATCAAATGCATCCCGAAGACCGTCGCCCACGAAGTTAAAGCCCAGGACCGTAATCAGCAGGCAGATGCCGGCAGGAATCCAGATGAACAGATAGTTGGTCATAACAAAGGCGTTGTTGACATCGTTGATGATGTTGCCCCAGGAGGCGAAGGGGAACTTAACGCCCAGGCCCAGGAAGCTCAGGGTTGCCTCAGTCAGAATGGTGGAGCCAAGGCTCATGGTGCAGGTAACGATCAGCTGGGGAATGACGTTGGGAATCAGGTGCCGGAAAATCCGACGGGAAACGCTGATGCCGCAAGCCTCAGTTGCCGTCATGAACTCCTGCTCACGGAGCGACAGAATCTGTCCGCGTACCAGTCGGGCAATGGAGGGCCAGCTCAGGAAGCCCAGAATCAGCATTAGATACAGCATACGAATCTGGGGGTCCACCTGCATGGCGTCCATGGCGGAACCCAGGATGATAATCAGGGGCGTAGAGGGGATGCAGTAGAAGATATCCACAATACGCATAATCAGGTTGTCCACCCAGCCGCCAAAATATCCGGACACGCCGCCCAGGATAACGCCCAGGAACGCCGCAATAAACACAACGATAAAGCCGATAATCAGCGAGACTCTGCCGCCGTACATCAGACGGGTGAGCATGTCCATGCCGGAGGTATCGGTGCCCAGCCAGTGCTCCTTAGAGGGCGAGGCATAGCGGTCATAGACATAGGTCTTGGTGCTCTGGAGCACAGACCAGCTGTCGGTATCCGCCTGATAGGTGATGGTATAGGTGGCCTCCTGGCCCTCAGCATCGGTGTAGACAAACTCCTCGGTATCTGCATCGATAGCCTCTTCCAGCTTTTCCTTAAAATCACGGCTAATTACAACGCCGTTTTCCTTACTCTGTACCACAAAGCGGCTGATGTAGCCCAAGAGCTGCTCCCCGTCCAGAATGTTTCCGTCTTCGTCCAGGGAATAAGTCTTGCCGTCGGCCTCGCAGCTGCTCTCGCCGTTTACATAGGCAATCAGGGCCGCCTTTTTCAGGGCAAAGCTGGGCTCTGCCTCACCGTCTGCGGCGCTGACAATGTCTTTGTATGCAATGGCAACGTCCTGACCGCCGGAGGTGATGGTATAAAGGTCGTCGCCCTCGGCAGTAACCTCATAGGTCACGTCCTTATAGTCAAATGACTCCTTGCCCCGCATCTGGGCCAGCAGAAACTGGGCCTGCTCGGCGGAGCCGAACTTCTGCCCGTCTGCAGCGGCATAGCGGAAGTCCTTGTTTTTGACCACGCCCACATACTCCTGATCCATATAGGTGTAGGTGTAGAACTGCTGATCCTCCGCATAGGGGCTAATTACGCCGCCCAGGAAGGAGAACAGGAACATAGCAATCAGCATGGTAAGACCAACCACAGCCAGCCGGTTCCGGAAAAAGCGCTTGGCAACCAGTGCACCGGGAGACAGGACCTTAACGCGGCGGTCATCGTTCAGAGAAAGGTTCTCAGTTTCCTGAGCGTCCTTGTTTTTCAGTTCATCTCGATTATCCTTCACAACAAGTCACGCTCCTTTCTCACGCAATGCGTACCCGCGGGTCTACCACGGCGTACAAAATGTCGGATAGCAGATTGCCAATCAGGGTCAGAATAGCGATAAAGGTCATGTAGAACATGGAGAACGGAATATCGCCGGAAACCATTGCCTGATAAGAGGCATAGCCGATACCGGGAATCATAAACAGCGTCTCGGTAATCAGTGCGCCGGAAAACAGGCCGGGCAGGCTGCCGCCAATGATGGTCACCAGGGGGATCAGGGTGTTCCGGAAGGCATGGCGGTAAACGACCTTATGCTCCGAAAGGCCCTTTGCCCGGGCGGTACGGATGTAATCGGCGTTGAGTACCTCCAGCATGTTGGTACGGGTATAACGCATCAGCGAACCGACCGATACGATAACCAGGGTTGTAATGGGCAGCACCAGATGGTTTGCCTTATCCCAGAATTGCCCCCAACTGCTCAGCTGGGCATAATTTCGACCCACCAGACCGTAGAGGTCAAACCAGCCCAGCTTTACCGAGAAGAACAGCTTCAGCAGGGTGGCAAAGAAGAAAGTTGGCAGGGAGATACCCACCAGTGAAAACGTGGTAATGGCATAATCCGCTCTGGAATACTGCTTCGTTGCGGCAATGATACCCAGGGGGATCGCAATCACCAGCTCCAGAATGAAGGAAATCAATCCCATCACAAAGCTCAGCCAAATGGTTTCGCCGAACTTTTGGGTAACGGGCACGGTATACTTCCAGCTATCGCCGAACTTGCCCTGGACCGCATCGCTCAGCCAGGTGAAATAGCCGGGTACAATGCCTTTATCCAGGCCATAGGACGCATTGAGCTGAGTCAGCCACTCGTCATAGCTCTTTGCGCCGGGTTTCGAGGACAGCTGCATGGCCATATTCTCCACATAGGAGCTGGGCAAACATCGCAGAAGTCCATAGATGATGAATGTCACACAGATCAGAATCAAGACAGACAGCAGGATTCTTTTGACGACATACTTTCGCAAGGAAATCCCTCCGTTTTTTTCGACATATTGGTCCAATATATCTTCGAATAGTTTTAATATGCTCTTGTTCCCTAAACGCTTCGCATATCAGGCTGCCGCTCCGTCTCTGAGCAGAGCGGCAGCCTCATATTCGAAGCCGTCGCCCTGCCCCCAAGGGGGGCAGGGGACAGCATCCGGTTACTTTACGCGGACAAACACCGATGATTACTTTACAACGATGTTCTCAATCTCGTCAGACCAGCCCCAGTAAGGAGTCATATCGGTGGGCAGAGAGCTGACATCCACACGCTCAGTAGAGACAATATAAGCCTCGGAACGCTGGTATACGGGAATCTCAACGCCCCAATCCATGATGATTTCCATGGCTGCCTTATAAAGGCCCTTGCGGAAGGTTTCATCGGTGGAGCTACGACCGTCAACAATCAGTTCGTCCAGTTCTTCATCGTTGATCTGATAGTAGTTGGTGGAACCCTTGGAATGATACAGCTGATACATATCCGGGTCAGCGGAAGCCTGCCATGCAGCGCACCACAGCTCGGCAACGCCGGTCTGATAGGAAGCGTACAGGTCAGCAGCCTGTGCCAGATCGTTGACATTCAGGGTAAAGCCAATCTTGGCAAATGCATCGGCAGCATTCTTCAGCAGCAGGAAGGAGGGATGATCGCCGGAGCCGCCAGCACCGATGTTCACCTGGTACTCCAGCTTAGCGCCCTCGGGAGCGGCAGTCAGCTTGCCGTTTTCAACGGTGTAGCCTGCCTTCTCGAAGTAGCCCAGAGCAGCCTGCAGCGCTGCGTCATACTTCTCCTCCTGGCTCATGCCGTCGGTGTAGATGGGGTTGCCGTCTACGTCTACGGAGTAAGCCACGGTGTAGCCGTCGTCAGTAACCTGAGGAGCAGCCCAGGAGGTGTTGGAGATAGGATAGTTGATCACGGATGCGGTGTTGCCATAGTAGGAGCTGATTGCCTCATCGCGGTAAGCGGCCAGCACGGTAGCAATTGCCTTGCGCAGTGCCTTGGACTCATCGGATGCGGCATCGCTGCCAACCTTGACATTCTCCGCAGCAATACCAATGTAGCCATAGCCACGGTAGTCAATCAGACGGGTAGTAATAACGGAGCCGTCCATGCTGTCGTCGCCGCCGTTGTACTGAGCGATCTGATCAGCAACCTCGGTGGAGTAGGAAGGATCGGAGATATCCAGCGTGCCAGCCTCAACGCCGGTCACCTTATCTGCCTCCTGGGTCTCCAGGAAGTTCAGATGAGCGGTCTTGGGCTCGCCCTTATAATAGGTGGGGTTGGCATCCATGTAAACGGTGCCGTTCTCATAGCTCTTGAACACATAGGGACCAGCACCCAAAGGCTGGGTAGTCTTTTCTCTGACAACGGACAAATCGCCCTTGTCAAAGCCGAACTGGTTGTTATCATAGTCATACTTGCTCTCATCGCCATAGTAGTGGAGCGGAGCAATGGGCATGGACAGCTGGTAGATCATGGTTGCGTCAACCTCAGTTGCCACAACGCGCATGCTGTAGTCGCCGGTCTTCTGGATACCGGAGATATGGTCGGCAGACTTGCCGGTTTCCACGCCGATGGTGGGATACTCGTATACATCAGCAGGAATCAAATCGGACAGAGCGGTGCCGGCAGTTTCAGCTTCCATCTGAGAGAAGTTCCAGCCGTACTGATCGCCGATGGCCAGGAAAAAGTCCTTGGCAGTTGCGTCTGCATCCAGCGTGAAGCCCCACTGAGCAGCTGCATCAGCAACGGACAGGGAGTCGTCGCCAAAGTAGTCCACGATCTCCTGGGCAAACTTTACGCCGCCATCGTTGACAGCATCCCAGAATGCCTTCTGCTGTTCCTCAGTCCAGTTGGTGTAGTCGGTGTTGTCCTCACCAGCCTCAGCCAGCAGTGCAGACAGGGTGCCCATGCCGCTGCGGTAGTCCTCCATGCCTTCGATGGGGCAGGAGTAGAAGGTAGCAGAGCCATCATAGGTGGGATCTGCATAGACATACATGGAGAAGATTACATCGTCGATGTCGGCGGTGGTGCCATCGGAGAACTGGATATCCTCGCGCATGGTAATGTCATAGTAGACAGTGCCGTCATCATTCTCGGTGACAGTGATGTCAGCGGGACCATAGTAGGTGTAGTCGGTGCCGTTGTAGCTGCGGGTCTCACCCTCGATGCCGCTGAGCACGGGGTTGGATACGCGGTCCACAGTAAGCAAATACACCTGGGTCATGTTCGAAATCATCTGGTCGTCAACATTGGCTGCGAAGAAGGGAGAGAACTTGCTCTCGAATCCGGAAGCAGCAGCAACCAGAGTGCCGTCATTGCTAGCGCTGGTTTCAACACCCTCGGTGGCGTCGGAGCCAGTGGCAGCTTCCGGAGCGCTGGCAGGTGCGGCGCTTCCGGTGCTGGCAGCATTATCGCCGCAGCCAGCCAAAAGACCGACGCACATGCAAACAGCCAGAAGCAGCGCAAGCAGCTTGGACTTGTTTTTCATGTTAAGAATTCCTCCTTAAAAATATTGAACATAAACGGACAGTCAGTCCGCGGTTCACAATGCATGATGATTCCTGCAAGCAGGAATCCAGAAAGGGCGCCCTTTCTGTCAGGATCGGCGTAAAAATTGCGCCAGACCGTCCCATTATAGGGGAATCGGCAGCTTATGTCAATCTCCTATCTCACTGAAAAATACGGAAATGAGAGATTAACCTTCCAACTGCCAGACTGCGCCGCGAATACAGCGGAACAGCAGCACCATCGCCGCAGCTCCTATGCACTCCAGCAGGAAAAACGCAGCCAGAGTTCCGGCTCCGCCGTCTAGCCCATGGAGGATGCAATAGAGCCCCTCCCCCAGCATACACAGCAGCGCCGCCACCGCCGACAGCATGGCACGCCCCGGCAGCTTTAGCACAGTAGCGTCATGGACATATTGCCGCAAAGGGTCGCCTCCGCCAGTGAGCTCACTGATGGTCCATAGACACGAGATCGCCGCCAGCAGTGCCGCAATATAGGGAATCAGCACATAAAAGCAGCCCCGAAAGCTCCCCAGCGGCAGAAATCCACTGGACAGCAGAAAAATGGCTCCCACCACACCCAGGGCCCAAAGTTCACCCAGCAGCCGTTTCCGGCTTTTCCCCTGGGGAACATAGGCCATATGCTTGCCGGTGTAGATATACTCCCCTGCCGCATTGCGTTGGAAATACTCCAGCTTCGAATGCTTTTTCTTTCGGCTCATGGATTAGGCCAGCACGCTGAGATCAAACCGCTCCAGATAATCCTTGGCAGTCTGGGCTACGGTTCTCAGGCAGCTCTCCTCAAAGGGGCTCTCCAGGCCTGCATTCTTCAGCAGGTCGGTAAAGGTACGGCTGCCGCCCTGACGGGTATAGGCCATATAGTGCTCCCATGCGTCCTTCTGATCCTTCTGGAGCAGTGCCCAGAACTGCAGGGACACGGTCTGTGCCAGGCAGTAGTCAATATAGTAGAAGGGGCTGGAGTAGATATGGTGCTGACGCTGCCAGCCCTCGCCCTCGGCATAGAAGGGAATCTCGCCGTCCAGCTTCATCCAGGGCATATAGATCCCCAGCAGCTCTTTCCAAACGCCGTGGCGCTCAGCGGGGGTCATGTCGGGCTTTTCATACACAATGTGCTGGAAATGATCCACCATGGTGCCATAGGGAATGAAGGTCAGCGCGCCGGACAGGTGGCTGTAGTAGAACTTCTGGGTATCCTTCCCGAAGAAGCCCTCTGCCCAAGGCCATGCAAAGAACTCCATGGACATGGAATGCACCTCGCAGGCTTCCAGGCTGGGCCAAGTGTAGGACATGGGAACCCGATCCCGGTTGGTATAAGCGGCAAAGGCATGTCCGGCCTCGTGGGTCACAACCTCCACGTCGTGCTGGGTGCCATTGAAGTTTGCGAAAATAAAGGGAACCCGATAGTCGGGAATGCTGGTGCAGTAGCCGCCGCCAGCCTTGCCCTCGGTGGAGAGCACATCCAGCAGCTCGCCGTCCAGCATGGTCCGGAAGAACTCGCTGGTTTCGGGAGACAGGGCGTCATAGAACCGCTTGCCCTGGGCCAGGATATCGTCGGGGGTGCCTACAGGGCGGGGATTGCCGGAGCGGAACTCCAGGGCATTGTCCGCAAAGCTCATGGGATATTCCTTGCCCAGCCGCTTTGCCTGCTCCCGATAGATGCTGTCGGCCAGGGGCACCAGATAGGTGCGAACGGCAGCGCGGAACTTCTCTACATCCTCTTTGGTGTAGCAGTTTCTGCCCATGCGGTAGTAGCCCAGGGTGGTGTAGCCATCATAGCCCAGCTTTTTGCCCATCTGATCCCGCAGGTGCACCAGCTTATCATAGATGCCGTCCAGTGCGGCCTGGTTGTCCTTATACCACTGGCCCTCTGCCTTCCAAGCGGCCAGACGGCGGGCGTCATCGGGGTCGGTCTTAAAGGGGGACATCTGAGAAATGGTATAGGTTTTGCCCTCAAAGGGGATCTGCGCCGAGGCCAGAAGCTTTTCGTACTCCTGGGTCAGGTCGTTCTCCTGCTGAATGTCGCCCATAATCTCCGGAGAGAAGGTCTTCAGTGCAATTTCTGCATTGACAAACATCAACTCGCCGTATTCCGCAGTAAAGTCCTTCCGGAAGGGAGATGCCAGCATCGCCATGGTCCACTTTTGCAGGTCCTCCTCCAGCTGGGGCTGTGCGCCGTTCCAGAAGCGGACCTCGCCGTCATAGAACTCGTCCCGGGTGTCGATGGTATGGCGGATTTCCGCCAAAGTGGACTGGGTGGAGATATGCTTCTCCAGTTCTTCCTTCTTGAGGAACACAGCCTTGGCTGCCTCATAGCTCTCGGCCGCCTGAAGCTGCGCGGTCAGGGCCTGAATCTGCTCTTTCAGCGCCACAAGATCCGGGCGCTTATATTCCATCTGAGAAAACTTCAAGATAATCCCTCCGTCTATGGATTGTCCGTCCTGTGTGGATTTTGTGTAGAATCCGCATCTGGGCAGACTACTCCCTATCGTCTATTCGTACCTTATATTATATGCGATAACGGCGCTTTACGCAAGTGTTCTTGTGGTAAAATCGACAGAAATATTTCAGTTCTTTTGCATTTTATCTCATTAAATCATTAGCATGACAGAGGCCTGTCACATTTCTTGCATTTGACAGATTCCATGCAGAAAAAGAGCTCCTGGGTGAGCTGTCCCCACCACAGGAGCATTGTTTCCCTATTCCACAGTTATGACACTCTGGGAAATCACCTTTTTCCACTGGGTTTTGAAGTAGCCCATAAACAAGATTCCGCTGAGCGTCCAGGTGATGGGATACGCCCAGAACACCACCCGAATGTCCGGAATAATCGACACGGTAATGGTGATATATGTAATCCGAATGGCGCACCAGCACAGCAGCATGATAATCATGGATACCTTTGCCTTGCCCGCACCCCGGAGGATGCCCGCACAGCAGTGGCTCAATCCCAGCAGACACCAGAACAGTGTCTCAATATGCGCCTGCTGCACGCCATAGGCGATGACATCCGGGTCCCGGTTAAACGCCGCCATGAGCCAGGGTGCCGCGGTGAATACGATCACACCTACCAGCTCTGCAATGCCAATGGAGCAAAGGGTACCGTAAATGCTGCCCTTCTGCACCCGGTCCGTCTTCCCTGCTCCAAGGTTCTGGCTGACAAAGGTGGAAAGCGCCATGGCAAAGCAGGTAATGGGTAGGAAGCCGAAGCCCTCAATCTTAAAATACACACCGCAGCCCGCCATAGCATGAGGACCAAACTTGTTGATATTGGACTGCACAATGACGTTGGCCAAGGAGATAATGGAGTTCTGCACGCCGGAGGGCAGGCCGATGGCCAAGATCCGCTTGAGCATGGGAACATCCAGCTTCACCTGCCGCCAGCAAATCTGATATTCCGTGCCGGGCCGGGTAAGCCGATAGAACGCCAGCACCGCACTGAGGCTCTGGGCGATGGTAGTCGCCAGTGCCGCTGCCCCAACACCAAAGCCCATCACCGCCACAAACAGCAGGTCCAGCGCCACATTGACCCCCGAGGAGATCATCAAATAATACAGCGGATGCCGGGAATCGCCCACGGCTTGCAGGATTCCCACTGCCACATTATAGAGCACCACTGCCAGCGCACCGGCAAAGTAGACTCGGAAGTAGATAATGGACTGGGGCAATACCGTGTCCGGCGTGCCCATCCAGCGCAGCAGCTGAGGGGTTAATACAATGCCCAATACTGTCAGCGCCAGGCCCGCCACAATGCCAAAAAACACCGTTGCGTGAATGGCACGCTTTAAATGCTCCTGCTCCCGGGCGCCAAAATAGCGGGCAATGACCACGCCTGCGCCCATGGCAATGCCGTTAAACAGGCCCACCAACAAAAAAATCAGGCTGCCGGAGGAGCTGACTGCCGCCAACGCCTCGCTGCCCACAAAGTTTCCTACAATCAGGGAGTCGCAGGTGTTATACAGCTGCTGGAACAGATTGCCAAAAAAAACAGTGGCACCGCAAATCCAAATAATTTTCCTAAAATGCTACCCTCTGTCAGCAGCGTTGATCCGTTCTTTTCAGAACGCATTCCATCCTTCCTCTCTGTTTTCCGTCATTGGGGCAAACTACAGGGGACGGCGTACCGTCCCCTGACTTTCTCATTTTAGCTCTCCGCCGCCATCGTCTCGTCGAAGTGCTTGTTAATCTGCTCGGTAAACTCCAGCGCAGCGTTGTAGCCCATCTTTTTCTGGCGATTGTTCATGGCTGCAACCTCCAAAATCACCGCAAGGTTTCTGCCGGGCTTTACCGGAATGGTCAGGTTGGGCACCTTGACCCCCAGGATCGTGGTGAATTCATTCTCCACCCCCAGCCGGTCATAGAGCACGTCGTCCCGCCAGGCCTCCAGGTTGACCACCATGTCGATATTCGCCGATTCCTTAACTGCGCCCATACCAAACAGCTTCGCCACGTTAATCACGCCGATACCGCGAAGCTCAATATAGTGGCGAATCAGCTCCGGCGCAGAGCCCGAGAGCACATAAGCGCCCTCCTTCTTGATTTCCACCGCGTCATCCGCAATCAGTCGGTGGCCGCGCTTGACCAGCTCAATGGCCGCCTCGCTTTTGCCAACGCCGCTTTCGCCCAGCAGCAGCATACCCTCGCCGTGTACCTCTACCAAAACGCCGTGGCGGGTCAGCCGGGGCGCCAGATAGTGCTTCAGGGTAGCAATCATGGTAGAAACCAGCTCAGAGGTGGTTTCATCGGTGCGGAGAATGGTGATATTATACTTCCGTGCCATAACCATGCACTCGTCATAGGGCTCAATATGCCGGGCATAGATCAGTGCCGGGGGCCGGTAGGAAAACAGCCGGTCAAAGGTCACCACCCGCTGCTCCGGGGTCAGTCCTGCCAGATAGGTGTCCTCAACCATGCCGATCACCTGCATCCGGGCCGGCTCAAAATGCTCAAAGAACCCCGCCAGCTGCAAGGCCGGACGGTTTACATCCTCCACCGTAATCTGGATTTTTTCAAAATCCGAGGACCGGTAGAGCATCTCCAGCTTAAATTCCTTGGTAAGATGCGCCAGGGAAACGGTAAACAGCGACATGGCATTGGCTCCTTTTCAGCGTAGTATTGTTATTATACTCCGAACTTCCCTGTTTGGCAACCCCACCAATGGGCAGAGAAAACGGGCAGAAACCCGGATATTCTCCGAATTTCTGCCCGCAGATTCTGTTTTGCTTGACGGGAATCAATACATGCCCTGGCCAGCAGCGGCAGAAGCCTGTGCAGCGGCAATGGCTGCATCCTGCTGAGGATCGGGCTTATCAGCAACCAGGCTCTCGGTGGTCAGCACGCAGGAAGCGATGGAAGCAGCATTCTCCAGTGCGGTACGGGTCACCTTGGTGGGGTCTACAATACCGGTGCCGATCATGTCGCAATACTCCTCGGTGTAGGCGTTGTAGCCATAGCCGACCTTGCCGGAGTTGGAGATACGGTCAAAGATCACGGAGCCGTCTACGCCAGCGTTGTAAGCGATCTGGCGGACAGGAGCCTCCAGTGCCTTTGCAACGATCTGCGCGCCGGTCTTCTCGTCGCCCTCCAGGGTAGCAACCAGCTTTGCAACAGCGGGAATTGCGTTGACATAAGCGGTGCCGCCGCCTGCTACGATGCCTTCCTCAACGGCTGCACGGGTAGCATTCAGGGCGTCCTCGATGCGGAGCTTCATCTCATGCATCTCGGTCTCGGTCTGTGCGCCAACCTTGATGACTGCTACGCCGCCGGACAGCTTTGCCAGACGCTCGTTGTACTTCTCCTTGTCGTACTCGGACTCGGTGGTGGAGATCAGGGACTTGATCTCGGAAATACGGGCCTGGATGGCTGCGGGATCGCCAGCGCCGCCAACAATGGTGGTGTCGTCCTTGGTGATCTTCACCTGATGTGCCTTGCCCAGCTGATCGAAGGTGGTGTCCTTCAGATCCATGTCCAGGTCGCCGGTGATGACTTCGCCGCCGGTGAGGATGGCGATATCCTTCAGCATCTCCTTACGACGGTCGCCGTAGCCGGGCGCCTTCACGCAAGCAACATTCAGCACGCCGCGAATCTTGTTCAGCAGCAGGGTGGACAGTGCCTCGCCCTCAACGTCCTCTGCAATGATAACCAGCTTCTGGCCGGACTTCATAACCTGCTCCAGAATGGGCAGCAGATCCTGAATGCTGGAGATCTTCTTATCGGTAATCAGCAGCAGCGCATCGTCCATGACGCACTCCATGGTTTCTGCGTCGGTAACCATGTAGGGGGACAGATAGCCGCGGTCAAACTCCATGCCTTCTACCACGTCCAGCTGCGTCTCAGCAGTCTTGCCCTCTTCAATGGTGATGACGCCATTGGAGGTAACCTTCTCCATTGCCTCGGCAATCAGAGCGCCCACAGCCTCGTCGCCGGAGGAAACGGTGCCGACACGAGCGATATCGGAAGAACCGGAAACCATCTGGGAGTTGCCCTTGATGGCCTCAACGGCAGCCGCAACAGCCTTGTTGATGCCCTTGCGCATCACCATGGGGTTTGCGCCGGCAGTTACGTTCTTAATACCCTCGCTGACGATAGCCTGAGCCAGAACGGTAGCGGTGGTGGTGCCGTCGCCTGCCACGTCGTTGGTCTTGGTGGCAACCTCACGAACCAGGCTTGCGCCCATGTTCTCAAAAGCATCCTCCAGCTCAACATCCTTTGCGATGGTTACGCCGTCGTTGGTGATGAGGGGATTGCCATACTTCTTATCCAGAACTACATTGCGGCCCTTGGGACCCAGAGTAACCTTAACGGTATTTGCCAGCTGGTCAATACCAGCCTGAAGCTTTTTGCGAGCATCCTCGCCGAAAATAATCTGCTTAGCCATGATCCATTACCTCCTAGTTATTCCACAACTGCAAGAATATCGCCCTGACGAACGATGGTATATTCTTCTTTGCCCAGCTTGACTTCAGTGCCGGTGTACTTGGCGAAGATTACCTTCTGGCCAACAGACACGGTCATCTTAACCTCGTGACCATCCACCATGCCGCCGGGGCCAACTGCAATGACCTCTGCAACGGTGGGCTTTTCCTTGGCGCTGGATGCCAGGATAATGCCGGAAGCGGTGGTTTCCTCCACCTCGGTCATCTTTACAATGACTCTGTCAGAGAGGGGTACAAGTTTCATTTGAGGTTCCTCCTTAAAATAATCTGACGGCGCAGGGGCGCCTGTCAAAGGTTCTACTGTTTTGCGGTTTAGCACTCAGCATCTTGGAGTGCTAACGTCTATATAATAGCCCAATGCCGCCCATTCCACAAGTGTCATTTTGCACAATTCCAACAATTATTTCTTATGAACTTTTTCTAAACGCGCCGCTGTTCCCGGCAGATTTCTCCCCGTTTATTTTTTCTTTGCTATTTCTCGTCAATCTGTGCTATGATATTGCAGCAATTTGAATTGATTTCCCTTCTGGAGGCATGATAATTTGAGTACAGAACAAAACAAGCTGGGGACCATGCCCATTGGGCGGCTGCTGATTTCCATGAGCATCCCGATGATGATCTCGTTCTTCATCCAGGCCCTTTATAATATGGTGGATTCCATGTTTGTGGCCCGGATCAGCGAAAACGCCCTGACGGCGGTTTCCATTGCGTTTCCCTTGCAGCAGATCATCACCGCCATTGGCGTGGGTACCGGCGTAGCAGTCAACGCTCTGGTTCCTCGCTACACCGGCCAGGGGCAAAAGGACAAGGCCCTACGGATTGCCAACGTGGCAGTGGTGCTGAGCTTCTGCTACACCATTCTGTTTATGCTGGTGGGCGCATTTGGCGTTCGGGCCTACTACACCATGCAGACAGACGTTACTGAGATTGTGGAGGACGGCGTACAGTATTTGTCCGTGATTTGTCTGGTCTGTGTGGGTGCATTTTTCGGACAGAACTTTGAAAAGCTGCTGGTGGCCACCGGCAACACCGTACATTCTATGATCTCCCAGGCATCCGGTGCGATTTTCAACATCATCTTTGATCCCCTGCTGATTTTCGGCATCGGTCCCTTCCCCAAGCTGGGCGTTACCGGCGCCGCAGTTGCCACGGTATTGGGCCAGATTTTCGCTGCGCTGGTGGCACTGGTGATGCTGACCGCCAAGGAAAAGAACATCCGCCTGCGCTTCCGCTCCATGGTGCCTTCTTTGGAGATTCTCAAGGAGATTTTCTCCGTGGCGATTCCCTCCATGATTACCGTGGGCCTATCCTCGGCCATGAGCTTCTGCCTGAATCAGATTCTTCTGGCCTTCTCCACCACTGCCACCGCCGTATTTGGCATTTGGCTCAAGCTTCAGAGCTTCGCGTTTATGCCCATTTACGGTCTGAACAACGGCACCATCCCCATGATCTCCTATAACTATGGTGCCGGGCAGATGGATCGGGTCCGGAAGACCGTTTCCCTGGCTTTAAAAGCCGCACTGGTATTGATGGTCGTTCTGGTGCTGGTATTTACGCAGATTCCCAGGCAGCTGCTACAGTTGTTCAGCGCCTCTGACACCATGCTGTCCATCGGTGTCACTGCCCTTCGGATTACCTGCTTGAGTCTGCCCTTTGGCGCTGTGACGTTAATTCTCTCCTCCTCGTTCCAGGCGCTGGGCTATAGTCGCTACACCCTGCTCATCAACCTGGGACGGCAGCTGTTCTTCATTGTGCCCATTGCGTGGCTCATGAGTCTTACCGGTCAGCTCCCCCTGGTTTGGACCGCTACAGTCATTGCAGAGGCTATGAGCATGGTGCTCTCCGTGGTGCTCAATCGCCGGGTACACAAAAAGCTGGCATAACCAAGCACAAATCACGTCTGCCTATGCAGGCGTGATTTTTTGCCTTCTGTGCCCTCGTCGTTTTTAAGAAATCTTTTATGATTTCATTCTTGTATTTTTGCTGTCATTCCTCTATGATAGTAGCATGAGGGAAAATTAGGCATCACCGCATAAATCGTCAAGAGAGTCTGAGCGGATTTCCTTCGGGTACAGCGGCGCGACTGCGTTTTTGCTCCAAAAGGGATAAACGAAGGGTGCAAAGCTTGCGACGACGTAATCCGCAGACGCATTTGTGCGGGGTTGCCGAATAACAAGGAGAATTACCATGCAACGATCTCGTAAACGTCCACCGCAGCGCAGATATTCTCTGGTGCTGCTCACCCTATGTGTGCTAGTCGTGGTAGGTGTCGCCGCCTTTTTGCTGCACCGGAACTCCAGCGGTCCGGATCCCGCCGACTCCGTCATTTCAGCCGAGTCCATCACCGCCACACCATCCCCCACTGCCACACCGTCCCCATCTCCTTCTCCCAGCCCGGAGCCTGAAGAATCATGGAATCTAATCCTCGTCAATCAGACCCACGCCATCCCCGAAAACTGGGACCAGGAGCTTGTCACCCTGGCCAACGGCACCCAGGTGGACAGCCGCATTTATCCGGATCTCCAGCAGATGTTCGACGATATGCGCGCCCAGGGCGTCTACCCGGTGGTGGCCTCCGGCTACCGCACCGCAGAGAAGCAGCAGTCCCTGATGGATGAGAAGATTCAGGAATTCGAAGCCCAGGGCTATTCCGCCGAGGACGCAGCCACTGAGGCAAAGCTCTGGGTCAATCCTGTGGGCTACAGCGAGCATCAAACCGGTCTGGCCGTGGACATCAACGCCGACGGCATAAACTCCTCCGGCGAAGATGTTTACAACTGGCTGGCCGAGCACGCCTGGGAATACGGCTTCATTCTCCGCTATCCCGACGGCAAAACAGACATCACCGGTACAGACTATGAGCCCTGGCATTACCGCTACGTGGGCAAAGACGCCGCAGCGGAAATCCAAGCCAGCGGTCAGTGTTTAGAGGAATATCTGGGACAATAACAAAAAGCCTCTGCCACAAATGTGGCAGAGGCTCAGCGTGTCAAAAAAGCTCTCGCCAAGTGCGGGAGCTTTCTGTATAATAAAGACA
>CAVJLG010000002.1:0-23879 GCA_963650135.1 Barnesiella intestinihominis
TTTTTACAAAATGGATTTCCGGCAATGCGTATCCTAGCATTTGTGCGGTGTTGCCCTAAATCATAGAAGATACAGAAAAGCCATGGGCAGACCGGAATTCCGATTTGTCCATGGCATTTTTGCAGCCCGAATCCGGGGCCGGTGAGCGTTCCGGACCCCGGGGAGGGGGTAGGCTTATTCGTCAAAGGGGCCCTTGCCGGGCTTGTCGCCCAACTGAACCTCGGGCACGTTGGAGGCGACGCAGTACCAGGTTTCGCCGCCCTCTTTATAGTACATGGTGCGGCAGTCACCGCCAAAGGTCTTGGGCATGTCGAACATAAACAGGAAATGTCCGCCCACCAGCTCCAGCCAGATGTTCTTGCCGGGAGCGATGTCCTGAATCTCCACATCGCCCAGGGACATCTGGAAGGGATCGGGATTGCCGCCGCCCAGCAGGGTGACCACAATGCGCACATCGTCGCCCTTTTCGGTGATGTCGAACTTCATCATGGGGTTATCCTTGGGATTGGCAACCCGCTTCATGGGAAGCAGCTCCAGGCTCTTGCCGAAGGGCGGCATGTACATGAGCACCTGGTTCTTCCGCAGCTTCTGCTGAAGGGCAATCATGGCCCAGCAGATGGAGTGGCCTTCGAAGTCGATGGGCTCGCCGGACTCCACATAGTCGTCAAAATAATGGAGCAGCTTCATGGCGCGGTCGTCGGGCCACATGGCCTTAAACCGCAGGGCATTCTTCCGAATTAGCTCGGGATCGCTGAAATTGGGTGCTTTGGCAGGCTTGCCGCCGGGACCGCCAGGACCACCGGAGCCGCCGGGTTTTCCACCGGGCGCGCCAGGTTTTCCGCCAGGGCCACCGGGACCGCCAGCGCCGGGCTCAGCCACATAGCCAAGATCTGCTGCAACCTGATTAAAATTAAAGCGTTTGATTTCAGACATATTTCATTCCTCCTGGTCGTCATAGATGGGTGGGATGGCACCATTATTCCCGAAAATTGGCCCATCGTCAATAAGGTACAAACCGGTGACAATGTGGATTTTTCCCGGAATCGCGGAAAATGAGAAAGACGGGCCGGATTTGAGCAGGGGACTTCAAGCCCGGTAAAATTTGTGATATAATAGGCACAACAAACCGTGGAAAGGCGGCGATGGCGGTGGCATTGGAGCAGTGGTGCAGAGAAACGGAGATCCCGTCCGCTCTGGAGCCTGTGGGCAGCTTAAAAAAGCAGCAGATTCCCAAGGCCCTGGACGGAATGATGGGCGCGCTGATGCTGCAAGGCTCTGAAATGGGCGAGGACATTGAAGAGGCGTTGGAAGCGCAGAACCTTCGGCTGCCGGAGCTGCCCTATCGGGTATGCCAATTCAGCCTGGACGACCCCAGAATCGAGAACCTGCGGGGAAAGAAGCGGTATTATTGCCGGCTGGGCATGTATCGCTGGCTTCAGGACTATCTTACCGGCACCCTGGAGCATACCGTTGGGGGCTTTTTGGTGCTGATGATGGGCGGCCTGTTTGCGGTGCTGTATACCGATCCGGAGGCCGATTATATTTACGATGCCTGCAAGCAGGCGGTGGATACGGCGATGGAACAAATGGATTTCCAGGTGCATGTGTCCATCAGCAGCCTTTGGACCGGTGCGGGGCGAATGGAGTCTGCGTATCGGATGCTGCGGGATGTGGAGCAGAGCCGGGAATTTTACACCGGTGCCATTGACCGGGTGTTTGTGATCCCCGACACGGCGCTCCAGCGGATTGGAGATGCTGCCCAGCGGACGGAGTTTGAGCAGGGATTTTTCTAGGCAGCCGAGCGAATCTGCGGTGCGGTGCAGGCCGAGAATGTACAGGCAACCGCCGTGCAGCTTCGGGCGCAGCTCCAAAAAATTGCGGAGAACTGCATTGGCATGCCCTTTCCCATCACATTGAATCTCACCTTCAACCGGTTTATGATGCTGCTGCAAAACCAGCTGGCGGAGCAGAATCTGGCCAATTGGCGATACATCACTCAGGCGGACTATAGCCGGACGCTTTCGGCGGCAGGCACCCTGGAGGCCTATTTGGAAGCGGGCGAGAAGATTGCCGCAGAGCTGGTGGCCCATGCCCAGGACCTCCGCCAGGGGCAGCGGGACAGCCTGCTCCGGGATATCCGAACCTATGTAACGGAAAATGCTACGGATATGAACATGGGCCTTACCGCAGTGGCCCGGGAATTTCGCTTAAAACCCCGAGAGGCGGCAGAGTCGTTTCGGGCGTACTATGGGGAGAGCATCAACGATGTGATCCATAAGGCCCGGGTAAAAAGGGCCCGGGAGCTGCTGCTGACCACGGACATGGCGGTGCAGGATATTGCCGCAGCGGTGGGCTATTGCAGCCTGGCCACCATGTATCGGGCGTTTACCAATGTGGAAGGCATTGCACCGGGGAAGCTTCGGCAGAGCAGGCTGAAGGATCGGAAATCAGGGGACGGAGAAGCTGAAGCAGCGATTGCCCCCGAGCGGTCAGATGATACTCCACCCGAGGCGGAAATTCAGAATAAGTAGTGCGTGTTAGGAGCTTCAGATCCGAAAGGGTCTGGAGCTCTTTGCTTAGGGTGCCCCGGGCGATGGGGCCAAGCAGCGCTTGAATTTCACCAAACCGCCCGCCGGATTCCGCTGCCAGCAGCACCGGCAGGGTCCAGCGCCCGGACAAGACCGTTTGTACCGGGGAGAAATCAGGCGCCATATTGTGCCTCCGTTTCTGCAAGGCACCAGCTGCCTAGACCATTCAGCAGAGGAACCAGTGCGGGGGACTTGAGTCCATAAACAACAACCTTGGGCGGCTTATCCTGGAGCACCGAGCGGACAATCAGCCCGTCATCCTCCAGCTCCCGCAGCTGCCGGGTGAGCGCATTGGGGGCTGCCTGGGGGAGCAGGGTGCGAAGCTGGCTCCAGCGCCGGGGTTCGTCTTTCATGAGAAATAGCAGCTCCAGCTTCCATTTGCCGCCGAGCTGATGGGGGGATGGTGTGTTTGCCATGGTGCATATCTCCTTTGACTCGTCTGAGTATAGTATACTCCGGCGGGTCTTTTTTCGGCTTTTCAATACTCGCTGAAACTTTGCAAATGTGATGAAAAGTTCGGTTTTTGGGTCAAAATCAGGGAAACTCCCCATTGTCACCAAATTGTGTGTTCTTGACGCTAGACCGGAAACCGTGTAAATTGCAGACAGAAGCCGGGGCGCAACGCCCCCACAAAATGCAGTGAAAAGAAGGAGGAATCACATTGCATAAACAGTATACGCCCCAGGAGATGGCAGATCGCTGCCTGATCATCCGTGAGGTTCAGAACGTTGTGGGCAAGATTGCACAGTGCGATATGCTTGCAGATTACGACCTGGTGCCCCAGTTCTGGAGCAGCCGGGAGGACATTTGCCTGGGTATGAACAATGGTTATTTCAAGGGGGCCGAAGCGGTCAAGGGCTACTACCAGAAAAAGCTGGAGAACGCCAAGAAGCTTACTGCGCTGGTCATGGAAAAATGGGCAGATCATCCCAATGTAAAGGGCAAGACCGCCGATGAGATGTTCGGCGCCGGTTATGTCAAGGGCACCGATATGCATACCCCCATCATCGAGGTGGCGGAGGACGGCAAGAGCGCCAAGGCGCTTTGGCAGTTCCAGGCGGCGGACACCCGGGTTACCGCCTGCGGCCCCCTGAGTATTTGGAAGATCGGCTATATGGCGGCGGATCTCATCGAGGAAGACGGCACGTTCAAGGTACTGAATCTGCTGTATGCCCTGGATATCGACCATCCCTGCGCCGAGCCCTGGACCGAGCCCAGCAAGTACGGCCCCGATCCGGAGTTTGCGGCCTTTGATATTCCTGAGCCGGAGCCGACGGTTCACATGGAGGTCTATCGGGCCTATTCCGTGGATCGTCCCTATCAGGAGCCGCCAAAGATGCCCGTATCCTACACCACCCTGGCTGAAACCTTCAGCTATGGGATCTGAGAGGAGGCTACACCATGGAATTTAAATATACAACCCACGAGGCCTTTGGCGGTACTTATGAGAGATATGAGTACCAGTCCATGATTCACATGAAGAACAGCAACTCCAAGCCGGAGAACTTTACCCCCGAGGTTCGCGCTTGGCGGGCCTATCAGGTGGAGGAAGTCAAAAAGGTCCTTTCCATCCGCGCTTACCTGGAGCAGGCAAATAAGAGAGCGGAGATCATCGATACCCTGTGGACCAAGGAGCATGCCGATACGGCCTCCTATGGACGCAACTGGGGCTACTATGTAGGCCTGGACAACATCCGCAAATACTATGTAGACGGCAACAAGTTCGGCGGAACCGGTACCGACATCTGCCATCCCTTCACCACCTATATGATCGTCATTGCAGACGACAACAAGACCGCACAGGTGACCTGGTATTCCATTGGCTATGAGATCAATCCCGCCAACGACAAGGACACCGACTGCTACTGGGACAATCAGCGCTGCGGTGCCGACCTGGTGCTGGAGGACGGTCAGTGGAAGATTTGGCACTACTTTGCCGGAACCGACTTTGCACTGCGCCCCGGTTTTGCCTATGCGTCCTTGAAGACCGAGGAAACCACCCCCTGCGACAAGTATCTGGAGCAGGAGTTCGGCGAGCCCACGGAGAAGTTTGAGGCATATACGTCCTTCTATAACTACTTCCCCTATCCGGAGCTTACCATGGAGCATGCAACCTTTGCCGACGCCATCAGCAACGGCCCGGAAGGCAACCCCAACTATAAAAAGGGATAAGGAGGGACGATCATGAAAAAGAATATCGATTTAGAAACAAAGCTGGCGATTATCGAAGGCGGACAGAACTGCGAAAAGGTTCACGCATGGCATGCCATTCTCCATGCCTCCGGCCATACCACCGAGGAGATCGAAACCTTCTGGTCCAAGTATCGGGACGACCTGTATTGGGGCTACAATATGACCGGCAACTATGGCCGTGACGAGGTTATGACCAACTGGGCAAACGGCCTGGAAGGCGGCGGCCGCCGGATGTTCGAGGTCTTCAATGAGATGTACCCCGAGACGAAGAACATGGACCCGCTGCCCCTGAGTGAGTATTCCCTCCACGCCATTGGTACTCCCATTGTGGAGGTGGGCGAGGATCTGAAAACGGCCCGGGCGCTGTACTACTCCACCGGTATGCTCTACCGCCGGATTTCCACCAGCGGCAAGCAGATGGCAGTTTGGATGCTGGAGCGCTACGGCGAGGACTATGTGCGGGAGGACGGCTTCTGGAAGATTGTCCATGAGTGCGTGCTCAACGATGCAGGCGGCGCACAGGATGTGACGAACTTCGCCATTGACTGCTACAACAAGTTTAAGAACCCCATGGGCCCTGGTGGTCCTGGCGGCCCCGGCGGCAAAGCAGGCGGACCTGACGGCAAGGCTGGCGGTCCCGGTGGCCCCGGCGGTCCCAGCGCAGCGCCCAAGAAGGGGCAGGCTTATTCCAAAATGGCGGCTGGGCCGAAGCAGGGCAGACTGCCTGCGTCTCACAAGACCTGGTCCCCGATTCAGCCTGCTCAGGACTCCACCCCCTGGCCGGAGCCCTTTGTCACCCTGGATGACGTAAAGACCCACTATGTGGTCGGACTCGGCGAAAACAAGGGCGCAGTACCCAAGAAGAAGCCCTGATGATCCACCGGCGCCGGCAGTAGACCCTGCCGGCGCTGCTCTTTTTAGATCGGAGAACTTACTATGAAAAAATTACTTTCCATGATTCTGGCAGTGTCCATGCTGGCTTGCCTGCTTGGCGGCTGCGGAGACGGGGCAGCGTCCACCTCCGCTGCCAGCGCGGTGTCCTCGGCGGAAACCTCCGCTGAAGTACAGGATTCCGCACCGGCGGCAACTCCTGCGGCGGAGCAGCCTGCCGAAGCATCCAATCAGGAGGAAGCACAGGTGGAGGAGCAGCCCGGGGAGATGACCCAGGCCGAGCAGCTGGAATCGGTGCAGAATTTGGTGATTGAAAACCCCTATACTTTCCCGCTGGTGGATACTGACACGACAGTTACCATGTGGTGTGACCTGATTCCGCCGCTGTTTAACGCCATGCCCAACGGAATGTCGGACAATATGGTACTCCAGGAGCTCCAGGAGCGCACCGGCATTACGCTGGACATCAGCAGCACGGCCATCACCGGCGCTGCGGATGCGGTGAGCCTCCAGGTGGCATCCGGGGATTATCCCGAAATCTGGTCCGGCTTCGGCTCCTACTATTCCGGCGGCATTCCCGAGGCCATTGAGCAGGAAATCATTCTGGATTTGGCGGAGTACAAGGAGAATTTCCCCTCCTTCTTTGAGATTCTGGACACCTATCCCATTTACGGAAAGAACGCCTATACTGACGACGGCAATGTGGGCGTGCTCAACGGCATTTGGACCAATCCCGTGGTAGACGTGGGCCTGACGGTTCGGCAGGACTACCTGGACGAACTGGGACTGGATGTACCCACGACCCTGGACGATTTCTATGAAGCCATCACTGCCATGAAGGACAAGTACGGCGCATATTATTACATGAACCAGGACTCCAGCGACCCGGTGAACTCCTTTGCACAGTGCTTTGGCGTGGTAGGCAATGCAAACAGCAGCAGTACCTATGCCTATTATATGGCAAAGGACGGCGAGGAAGTGGTGTTCAGCCCCATGGAGGACGGTTTTAAGGATTACCTTGAAACCATGGCGAAGTGGTATTCCGAGGGCCTGATCTATGCAGACTTCCTGTCGGCGCCGGATGCGGTTCCCGGCAGCGATCTTTTGCTGGGCGGAAATATCGGCGTGACCTATTACAATGCAGCTTCCTATACCACGCTGATGGGCCAGGTAGAGGAGGGCAGCACCTTCCAGCTGACCCCGGTTGAGCCTCCTGTGAATGTGGAAACCGGCGAGCCTGGGCATCTGAATCGACTGGTGGATTATGTGTCCATCAAGGGCTATTCTCTGAGCACGGCGCTGGATCCTGACTCCGAGAAGTTCCAGGCGGTTTGCTCCATGATGTCAACACCATGATTGAGGGCTATGACCCGGGCAGCTGGTTCTATGGCGATCCCACGGTGAAAAACGAGGTGTATGATAATCAGTACGGCTGGGAGTATCTGTTCTATGATATGCCCCGCCCGTTTAAGACCTATGACGAGGACGAAGGCTATGGTCCCAAGGGCAAGGTAGGACGGAAGTTCTATCAGCGCCTTGAGATGCTGTAAGGGAGGGAACAATCATGAGCGAAAAATCCTTTCACGATCGTGTTGCGGCGGTAGTCGCCGGGCAGAAGGTTGAGGAACTGAAGGCACGCCACGCCTATCTTCACGGGGTCAACCGTGGACGCGAGGAATACGGCACCTTCTGGCTGCGCAGTGACCATTCCACCTTCGGCCACACCTTTGGACGTATGATGGGCTATAAAGAACTGGTACCGGCGCATTTTGGCGAGCCGCTGGCGGCCAACGCCTTTGCCATGTCCGACGAAAAATACGGCATGAACGACGATGATATGAAAGAGGGCATGCCCTTTGAAAATGCCACCGAGGAGAAGATTGACCGCCCCACAAAAATGCGGGATATCTACGGCATGTTTAACCTCTATGGCCACAACCCCGGCACCTTCGGCCAGAGCTGCCATGTGCTGGCGTCGCCGGTGATCGAGGTGGCGGAGGACGGGAAATCCGCCCGAAGCTTCTACCTGACCCCCGGCACCATGATGGGCATGAACGGCCCCAAGGGCGGACGCAGCGGCGGCTGGCTCTGGGAGCGGTACGGTTCCGATTTCGTCTATCGGGACGGGCGCTGGTGGTGGTTCCATGAGCAGGTCTGCCCGGACATTGGCGACAGCTATGATGCCTCCAACTGGGCCCAGGATCGGTTCCGGAAGTATCTGTCCGGCGAGCTGAAGGTAGGCAACTGCTCCGGTGCGCCCAGAAGCGGCATTTCCGATCTCCGGCAGGCCCATAACGATATCAGCATCATCCAGACGGTGCAGGATACCGTTCCGGCCCCCGAGGCCTACGAAAAGCTGGACGAGGATCACACCTATTCCCCCGGCTGCGCTGATTTTGAGGAAATTTATATTTATCCCGAGAACAAGGGCTACGGCGATCCCATTTATTAAACCTGTATCGTTTCAGAATCCGGACAGAGCAAATGCGCTCTGCCCGGATTTTGTCTGTAGGCGGTTGTAAAAAATACAGAAGATGGCTCGAATGATTTCTTACAGTTTTCCTTGCATTTTCCATAAAAGTGATTCATTACGAGAACAATATTACTCCAATTCAACTTTTTTCGATGAAGCAAAAAAGATGTTGATAAATCGAAATGAGTCGTATATGATTGGAATTGGCGTTCGATTTTTTGGATGCACAACAGAAAATGGAGGGAAGTAATTTTGAAAGCAGGCAGAAAAATTTTATCTCTGCTGCTTGCCGTTTGCATGCTGATCTGCATGCTCCCGACAGCGGCGTTCGCTGCTTCCGATGACGACTATATGAAGGTCGCCATGCTGGACAGCGGACGAAAGTATTTTACTGTGGATTGGGTCAAGTCTTTCATTTATGAAGCAAAGGCAGATGGGTATACCCATGTTATGCTGGCCGTTGGCAACGACGGAATGCGCTTCTTACTGGATGATATGTCGCTGACCGTCAATTCCAAAACCTATTCCAGCGATGCAGTGAAATCTGCAATCCAGTCTGGCAATACCAGCTACACCACAGACTCCACCGGCGAGTGGAGCGAAAGCGAAATGGACGAGATCTTTGCCGCTGCCAATGCAGCCGGAATTGAGATCATCCCCCTGCTCAACAGCCCCGGACATATGGATGCGGTGCTGTATGCGGCATCTTCCCTAACGGGAGTCACTTGCAGCTATAACAGCTCTGTTCGTACCATCGACGTGACGAACAGCACGGCAGTGGCCTTTACCCAGGCGTTTATCCAGAAGTATATCGATTACTTCGCAGGCAAGGGCTGCAAATACTTCAACTTTGGCGCTGACGAGTATGCCAACGACCGCTATACCACCGGCGGCATGGGCTTTGGTAATCTCCAGAGCACCAATAAGTACGGCTACTTCATTAAGTATGTCAACGAGCTTGCCGCCATGGTAAAGAAGGCGGGCATGACCCCCATTGCCTTTAACGACGGCATCGAATACAGCAACAAGACCAGCGCATCTGTTGGCTCTACCACCTACACCTTTGATAAGGACATCGTGGTGTGCTATTGGTCCGGCGGCTGGAGCGGCTATAGCCTCCGCACCGCAGCCAATCTTGCCAGCGACGGGTTCAAGATCATCAATACCACCGGCGACTTCTACTATGTGCTGGGCAAGAGCGATAACTTTGACAGCAGCTATACCTATGCTTCCAACTGGAGCAACTATAAGGTGTGCGGCACAACCATCAATTCTTCCTCTGTGATCGGCGGCATGTTCTGCATGTGGAGCGATTATCCCGGCGCAGAGACGGAGACACAGGAGGCGCAGAAGATCCGCCTGCCCCTCCGGGCAATGGGTCTTGCTATGGACGGCAGCTATACCAGCAGCCTCGATCAGTCCGTGGTACCCGGCGGCTTTAATGCAGACGGTACCCTGAACACCGATCCTCCGGCACAGGTACATCACTATGAGGCCACTGCCACCAAGGCGGCCACCTGCACCGAGCCTGGCAGCGTTACCTATACCTGCACCGACTGCGGCGACAGCTATACCGAAACCGTGGCCGCTCTGGGCCATGACTATGCTGCTGCCGACGACGAGGGCGACACCATCTATACCTGCACCCGCTGCGGCGATACCTACTCTGAGCTGCTGCCCAGAGAGAATGTTGCCCTGAAGGTGGGGAAGACCTCCGAAGTCTATGCCCTGGAGGGCGAGCAGACCGTTGCCTATGCCGGTGATGCGTCCATCGCCAAGGCAAACCTCAACTACATCCAGGGAACCGGCGCTTCGGTTTCCTATTCCGCTACCGTTTCTACCTCCGTTTCCGGCTATACCGTTGGCGGCTATCACTGCGTGGCTGCCAACCTCATCGACGGCAACACCTCCACCTATTACTGGTCCAGCGACAGTCAGACCGTTGGCATGTATGCCCGGGTAGACCTGGGGGCTGAGGTGCGGTTTGACGCCATTCAGGTTTCTTCTCCGGCCCATGGAGACTACTGCACCAATGCAAACGTTCAGGTTTCCACCGACGGGAAGAACTGGACTACCATTGGCACCTATTCCGGCAGCAGAAGCACTGCGGTGACGAAGACCTATGAGGTCCCCGAATCTGTGGAGAGCTTCCGGTATATCCAGGTGGTCATCACCACGGCGCGGAACTACTGGTGGCAGCTGTCTGAGATTGCATGGGGCAGCTATGACGGCACAACCTTCACCCGTGCAGCCACCTCCGGCACCGTTCAGACCGGCACGCAGACCAGCACCGAGCTTTCCTTCACCGGTGTGGCCGCTGGCACCACCGCCTATGTGGTGGACGGCACCAAGTATGTGGTGACCGTTGAGGCGGATCATGTCCATAACTATCAGAAGACTGCTGAAACGGCGCCCACCTGCACCACGGACGGCACCATCACCTATACCTGCGCCGACTGCGGTGACAGCTATACCGAAACCGTTTCTGCAACCGGTCACAGCTATGCTTCCGTGGTAACGGCACCCACTTGCACCGAGGCGGGCTACATCACCTATACCTGCAAAGTTTGCGGCGACAGCTATACTGGTAACACCGTGGCGGAGCTGGGCCATGATTACAAGGAGACGGTTGTTGCGGCTACCTGCACCAAGGATGGCAGCAAGACCTACACCTGCACCCGCTGCGGCGACAGCTATACCGAGACGATTCCCGCAACCGGCCATAACTACAAGGCAACGGTCAGCGAGGCTACCTGCACCCATGGCGGCGTAACCACCTATGTTTGCGCAGCCTGCGGCGATACTTATACGGAAACCACTGAAGCCCTGGGCCACGACTATGACGCAGTGGTCACCGCACCTACTTGCACCAAGGATGGCTACACCACCTATACCTGCAAGCGCTGCGGAGAGAGCTATGTCAATGATGTGGTAGCAGCCCTGGGGCATGATTACACCGATGTAGTCACCGAAGCCACCTGCACCGAGAACGGTTACACTACCCATACCTGCACCCGTTGCGGCGACAGCTATACGGATACTACCGTTGCAGCCCTGGGGCATGATTACACCGATGTAGTCACCGAAGCCACCTGCACCGAGAACGGTTACACTACCCATACCTGCACCCGTTGCGGCGACAGCTATACGGATACTACCGTTGCAGCCCTGGGGCATGATTACACCGATGTAGTCACCGAAGCCACCTGCACCGAGAACGGTTACACTACCCATACCTGCACCCGTTGCGGCGACAGCTACACGGATACTACCGTTGCAGCCCTGGGTCATGATTACACCGATGTGGTAACTGAGCCCACCTGCACCGAGAACGGTTACACTACCCATACCTGCACCCGCTGCGGTGACAGCTATACGGATACTACCGTTGCAGCCCTGGGCCATGACTACGAGTGCACCGAAGACGGCGACTATTTGGTTTACACCTGCACCCGCTGCGGCGACAGCTACACCGAAGAGAAGATGCCCACCGTTGCCGTGAGCCTCAAGGTCGGCGAGACTTATACCTTCACCACCGAGGACGCCACCGTTTCGGAGGACATCGACACCGGCGTTGCAACCATAAATGTGACGGCACTGGGCGGCGACTATCAGCTGACCGGCGACCTTACAGACGGCAAGTATCTCCTGGTCAGCGGCGGCTATCTGATGACGGCCAATGCATCCACCTACTATAGCTCCTGGGACGGCGCAGGTACTGTTAGCGGCCTGAGCTGCACCTACTACACCACCGGCGGCAGCTATGATAACTACCTCTGGACCATCACCGCAGTAGATGGCGGCTACACCGTTCAGAGCGCAGACGGAAAGTATCTCAGCCTCACCGCAGGGTCACGTTCCTCCAACGCGGGCCTGACCACTGAGCCCCAGGTACTGACCATCAATGACCTTGGGGAGAAGTTCTCCATCCAGTACAGCAACGTCTACCTGGATCGCTATAGCACTGCATTTGCTGCAGCTTATCCCGGCGACTGCAATGATAACGAGCAGTGGCAGCTGTACAAGGCGGAGGACAACGGCTATCAGGTGACCTTCACCGCAGTGGCAGGTGGCAAGACCAGCCCTGTGATTGGCGGCGTCCGCTATGCCATCGATGTGCATGCCCATAATTATTCCAGCGAGATTACCAAGGCTGCTACCTGTACCGAAAACGGCGTTCTTACCTACACCTGCGCCTGCGGTGACAGCTACACCGAAGCAATTCCTGCCATCGGTCATAACTACACCTGCACCGAGACGGATAACAGCTATGTTTATACCTGCGTAAATTGCGGCGATACCTATACCGAGGATAAGCTGCCTACTGTGGATGTAAACCTCAAGGTTGGCCAGACGTATACCTTCACCACTGCGGATGCAACGATCACTAAGGCGATTGATACCGCTGTTGCGTCCATGAAGGTCAGCACCATCAAGGGCGGCTATCAGCAGGTCAGCGAGCTGACGGACGGCAAATATCTGCTGGTTTCCGGCGGCAGAATGCTGACCCCCACAGCCACCACCTATTACAGCTCCTGGGATCGCGCAGGCACCATCAATGGCCTGAGATGCACGACCTTTAGTGCATCCGGCAGCAATGACGCATCCCTGTGGACGATTACGGCAGTAGACGGCGGTTATACGGTTCAGAGCGCAAGCGGAAAATACCTCAATATGACCGCAGCTACCCGCTCTTCCAACGTGACGCTCTCCGACACGCCTCAGGTGATTACCATCAATGAACTGGGCGAAGCGTTTACAATCCGGTACAGCAATGTCTATCTGGATCGCTACAGCACCAGCTTTGCAGCAGCCTATCCCGGCGATGCAAATGAGAACGAGCAGTGGAAGCTGTACAAGGCAGAGCCCGACGTCTATCGGGTTACTATAACTGCGGTTGCCAGCGGTACCACCCGCCCTGTTGTTGGCGGTACCCGTTACGCGGTTACTGTTCAGTAAGAAGCCTGAACCAGTTTGAAATATCGATAGGCGACAACACCATAACAAAGCCCACATCGCAAGCTGCGGTGTGGGCTTTTGCCATTGACAATTCTGCCGGAAAAAACTATGATAGATACAACAGAACGGCCGCGGAAGGCGGCATTTTTCAAATGCGTGGATTAGCCCAAGCTAACAAAGGAGCGGAAGAACATGAAGTATGTGGGTGCTGTTTCATAAGTCCTTTCAGGAGCAGCTGACCGAAAAGTTTTCGCTGACACCGGAGCAGGCCAAGCAGATGCGGCAAAAGGCCAAGGGAAAATACCGGGAGATCATTGCCAGAATGCCGGAATTTGAAAAGGAAGATCAGTTTCAGATGAATCTGGTCAACTGTGCGATGATCGGTGCGTTTATCCTATGTATGCCCAAGCGCCCGGATGTGGCGACCCTGACCGACTACTACCGGGACGCTATGATGACCGGGCCTATGCAGTGGTTCTGCCGAAAGAGCGGTAAGAAAAAGTTCAGCGAGCAGGACATTGCCAACATGAAGAAGACCGCCCAGCTGAAGGCTGCGGATCGGAACCCCTATTCCTGGAACATGGACTTTTACCCCTATGCCGATGGAAGCGGCTATGAGGCGCGGTTTACGAAATGCGGTATCTGCACCCTGATGAAAGAGCTGGGGCGGTATGATCTCACGCCTGCGCTGTGCCGCCTGGACTATTCCATGAGCGAGGCCGGGGGCGCGTCCAACTTTGTGCGGGAGTATACCCTGGCGTCCGGCGGCCCCTATTGCGACTGCGGGTATCATAAGCGCTAAGCTTCGACATTCCGGCGTTTACATGGACCAGTCAATGTGCTATCATAGATACCGCTAGGGGGCATGATTGGTGCAGAAACGAAAGAATGTATGGCGCTGGGGGATTTATCTGGTGGGCATGACGCTGCTGGCCCTGGGAATTACGCTGACCACCCTGGCCGGACTGGGGGCCTCAGCCATTGTGTCCGTGCCCTATACCGTCAGCTGCGGCTTTGGGCTGAGCTTTGCGAATCTGACGCTGATTTTCTATTGCTCCTTTGTAGGCGCAGAGTTTGTCATCAAGGGACCGCAGCGCAGTTGGCTGGATTTGCTGCAAATCCCGGTGAGCATTGTGTTCACCCGGTTTATGGCGCTGTTTCAGCGGATGATTGGCTATCACAGCGGGGATTTGCCCATGGATCTTCTGGTGCTGGTGCTTGGAATTGTGCTTACCGGCATCGGCGCAGCCACTGCGGTGGACATGCAGCTGATTCCCAATCCCGGCGACGGCATTGTAAACAGCATTGCAATGCGCACAGGAAAAGAACTGGGCTTTTGCAAGAACTGCTTTGACCTTGGCTGTGTAACCTGTGCCCTGCTGATCGGGACGCTGTTTGGCCACCCGTTGCTGGGCATCGGTTTGGGCACGCTGCTGTCTATGCTGGGCGTGGGCCGAGTGATGGCGGTTTGGAACCGATGCTGTAAGGAGCGGCTGCTTTGCTTAGCGGCAATGGAAGTATAAAACAGAACACAATGAAAACCTCGCCTGGTTTCAGGTGAGGTTTTGTGCGTTTATGCAAGAAATGCTTGCAGGGCGGCAAGCTGCGCCTGGGCTGCGGCACGACCCGTCTCATAGGCTGCTGAAAGCTTTTTCGGGTCCTTTTCCATCCGACCCACCGGCAATGCGGCCTGGGGGCGAATGACGAAAATATGCCCGGCAGCCTCTTCCTGGGCGATGAATTGCAGCGCCTGATTGTAACAGATATGCCGCTGCTCCATGGCCCGAACCAAGCCGGGGTAGGCACGGTAGCGCCGCCGAATCAGGGGCATCAGGCGATTGGGCTTTTTTTGATAGCCCAGCGGTTGGGTGAGCACCACCACATTCCGGTCATAGCCGATGCGCTGAAAATATGCCAGGGGAATGGAGTCGGCAATACCGCCATCCAGCAGCTTCATCCCGTCGATCTCCACCATGTTGGAAACCAGCGGCATAGAGGCGGAGGCGCGAATCCAGTCAAATCCGTGGTCGCTTCGCCCGGTGTGCTTGTGGTAGACGGCCTTTCCCGTTTCCACATCCGTGCAGACCACATAGAACTCCATGGGATTCTGCTCATAGGCGTCGAAATCGAATACGTCCAGCTGTAAGGGCACCTCGCCATAGCAGAATTCCGTATTGAACAGGTCGCCGGTCTTCACCAGAGAGCGAACGCCGGAATACCGTGGATCATCGCAAAAACGGACATTATAGCGCAGCACGCGCCCAATTTGCCCGGACTTATAGTTGCAGCCGAAAGCAGCACCGGCAGAGACGCCAATGGCGCCGTCAAAGCTGATGCCCTGCTCCATCAGCACATCCATCACCCCGGCGGTAAACAGCTCGCGCATGGCGCCGCCCTCTAAAACCAGACCTGTTTTCATTGTAACGCCCCGTTTCCATGCAGTTTTTGATTATTATATGGAACATTTCGCGGAATTGCAACCCTAGAATTAAGGGCAAAACGCAACGGATTAGGGTAGCATAACCCATTTTGCATATGGGCCAAAAGAGCGTTGTGCTGCAACGAGTATTACAAAATGAATATGCTAGAGTGCATTAACATCTAATTTACAATATGCTTGCGGATGCGTATACTGAAATTAGTTTATAACCGAGTGAAAACATAAACTAATTGCAAAATCTGAAACCAAGAAGGAGAGTATGACATGACACTTGAAATGCAGGTCAAAAAGCTGCTGGGCATCAATGCTGTACAGAACATCATGGCAAAGTTCCAGTACTACTACACCGTCAGCGATTACGAGGCCATCGGGAAACTGTTCTATGAGAGCGACACCACCTCGGCGGAAGTCCCCGGGGGCAAGTATGTGGGCATTCAGGAGGTCCGCGCAAAGGCATTTGGCGGATTCCCCGGCGGTCCCATGCCCAAGCCGGAAGGCGAGGAAAAGCCTGCACCGGAGGGCGAGGCGCCCAAGGGTCCTGCAGGTCCCCCCAACATGGGCGGCGGACGGCTCCAGATTCATACCCTGACCACGCCCCTGGTTGAGGTAGCAGACGACTGCAAAACTGCCAAGGCCCTGTGGATGAGCCCCGGACTGGAGACTGGCGGCCATGTGGGCGATCTGGCCGGTTCCTGGGCCTGGGAGAAGTTCTATGTGGAGTTTATCTGCGAGGACGACAAATGGTATATCTGGCACTTCCATCAGATCGACATTCTCTGCTCGTTCTTCTATAAGTCCTGGACCGATGACTTCTTCACCCACAGCCTGATGCATGTGCCCGAGGAGTTTAAGACCTTTGACCAGAAGTGGGAGTTCATCAATCAGAATAACCGCTCCGGTCACCCCCTGACTAAGACGTATTTCTATGACCAGGAGATTGAGCCCTTTATGGACGTCAAGCTCCCCGAGCCCTACGAAACCTATTAAGGAGGAAATGCTATGAACAGAGAATTTTCTACCCCCAATGCGCCCGCACCCCTGGGCCATTACAGCCAGGGCGTTAAGCAGGCTGGCTCCACCCAGGTGTCCATGCAGTTCCCCATTGATCCTGCCACCGGCAAGCTGGTGGAGGGCGGCATCCAGGAGCAGACCGCTCAGGTGCTGAAGAACTGCGAGGCCGTGATGCAGGAGGCGTTCCTGGGACTTCATGTAATCGTAAAGACCAACGTATACCTGAAGAACCTGGCAGATTTCAATGCCTTCAATGAGGTGTACAAGACCTTCTTCCCGGAGATTAAGCCCGCAATGACGGTGATTCCGGTTTCGGATCTGCTGGTAGAGGGCGCGCTGGTCATGGTTGACATGGTGGCCTGCAAGTAATTTACATTGGAAAAAACCGCTGAGATACGACCAACTTCGGCGGATGAAACAACTGAATATTGTAGAAAGGGGTCATAACCTTGAGAAAAAGAATTGTTACAATGCTGCTGGCCCTGAGCCTTATGTCCGGGATGCTGGCGGGCTGCGGCGGAACCACTGCATCCTCGGGTGCGGCAGAAAGCTCCACACCCGCTTCGGCATCTGCCCCCACACAGCAGGCAGCTGCGGCACCGCAATCGGCACAGGAAGCCGAGCCCAGTGCGGCAGAGGCGGCGGAATCTACTGCGGAAAAAACCACCGATTTCCAGCTGGCAGAAACCGTGGACCTGCCTATTACCGATGAGCTGACCTCCTTTACCATGTGGTGCAGCGCACCGCCTGGAGGCCTTTCCGTGGTGGGTTCCCCGATTATGGAGTACATCACCGAGAAGACCAATATTTCTCTGGAGCTGCTGGAGCAGAATATGATGACCGCCAACGAGAAGTTCAACCTGATGGTGGCCTCGCAGGATTATCCGGATATCATCTCTGCCTTTGACGAGAGCTATTCCGGCGGCGCAGTGAAGGGCTATGAGGACGATGTGATTATCGACCTCACCGACCTGATGGAAGAGAATGCACCCAATTATATGGCCTACATTCAGCAGGATCAGCAGAACTACCGGGACGCTTATAATGACGACGGCCAGATGCTCTTTATGAACGGCTACAACGATTATTACGTCCAGGCAAGAGGCAACGTGATTCGCCAGGACCTGCTGGACAAGCTGGGGCTGGACATTCCCGTGACCTATGACGATTATCACAATGTGCTGGAAGCCTTTAAAAACGACGGCATTGCATATCCCATTTGGATGCCCCAGGCATTGCAGGGCGGCGCACTGCTCTCTGCCGGCTTTGGCGTATCCGGTTATACCCTCCAGCAGACCGGTACCCACTTCTTCCAGAAGGACGGCACCGTTTACTCCAGCTTCCTCACGGAAGAGTATAAGGAGTTCCTGGAGCTCATGGCCCAGTGGTATTCCGAGGGCCTGATGGCAAAGGATTTCTATGCCATCGTAGACGATATGGGTTCTGCCAGTGAGCCGGAGATTCTCAACGGCAATGTTGGCGTATGGTATCACATGGCCGACAAAATCGGTACCTATAACAAGAGCGCTTCGGTAGAGGGCTTCCATGCGGTGGGCCTGGCCGACGCGGTGCAGCAGGAGGGCGACATCAGCCACTTCTACCAGAACGAAGGCAGCAGTAAGACCACCAACAAGGGCATTTCCATCTCCGTTCAGGCGGAGGACCCGGAGGATATTCTGAAATTCTTTGACTGGTTCTTCACCAAGGAGGGCAGCACTGTTGCCAACTACGGCATCGAGGGCACCAGCTTTGAATATGACGCAGACGGCAATCCCCAGTATACTGACCTGATTGCAAACAATCCCGACTATACCTTCCAGCAGATTGCACTGCTTTACTGCTGGGCAGATATTCCCACCATTGTGGACCGGGATCGTTCTTTCAAAGCAACTTATACCCAGGATTCTATGGACGCCATTGCGCTCTATGGAGAGAACACCGACGGCGCCTATGAGATGCCCGCACGACTGAGCTTTACCGCAGCCGAGAGCGACGAATATGCGTCCACCATCGGCGACATTGAAACCCGTGCCGACGAGCAGATTGTCCGCTTTGTCATCGGCGAGCTGAACTTCGAAGACGACTGGGATAATTTTGTTCAGGAGCTCAAAGACATGGGCCTGGATCGCTGCGTCGAACTCAAGCAGGCGGCGCTGGATCGCTACTATGAGCGTTAATCCATTTTAATACAACGCTTTTTCTACTTCATTCTTCCTCCTGTTGGGGTGGGCACAACGGACGTGCCCACCCCGGCAAGGGAGTACGAGCCGAAATATTTGTGGCACGACCAAGCTGCCCTGGTGGTTCGGGGCGGTTTTTACACGCATTCATCTATTTTGATATCATTGCCTGCGGGATGCGGATTCCCTAGTCCAGAATCCGCCGGAATCATCCAACCAGCGGGCGCTTGATATATCACGGAAGGCAAAAGCTTTCCAACTATCCATTATGCTTTACGAAAGAAAGGGGTCAATCATGAAGAAATTGATTACCATGCTGCTCTGCATGAGCCTGTGCCTGGGTGCACTGGCCGGATGCGGAAGCAGTGCCGGGTCCAGTGCGGCTGCCGGTTCCTCGGCGCCTGCGGACAAGACGGAAGAGACGCAGACTGCAGCACCGGCAGCACCGGCTGCCAATTCCGCAGCAGACGAAGAAACCTCTCAGCAGGAATCCACCGGCGATTTTGAGATCGCTCAGACCAAAGACCTGCCCATTGCGGACGAGGTCACAACGTTTACCATGTGGTGCGGGGCACCTCCCGGAGGCGCATCTGTTATGGGCGCTCCGATTATGGATTACATCACCGAGAAAACTAACATCTCCCTGGAGCTGCTGGAGCAGAATATGATGACCGGGAACGAGAAGTTTAACCTGATGATTGCATCGCAGGACTATCCCGACATCATCTCCGGCTTCGAGGAGAGCTATACCGGCGGCGCAGTGAAGGCATATGAGGACGACGTGATTGTAGACCTCACCGACCTGATGGAGGAGTATGCTCCCAACTATATGGCATACATCCAGCAGGATGAAGATAATCTGCGGGACGCCTATAACGATGACGGCCAGATGCTGGTAATGAACGGCTATAACGATGAATATGTACAGGCACGAGGCAACGTGATTCGTCAGGACCTGCTGGATAAGCTGGGCCTGGACACCCCCGCTACCTATGATGATTATCACGATGTGCTGGAGGCCTTTAAGAATGACGGCGTGAAGTATCCCATTTGGATGCCCCAGGCGCTGCAGGCGGGTGCGCTGCTGTCCGAGGGCTACGGCGTTTCCGGCTATACCCTCCAGTCCACCGGCACCCACTTCTTCCAGAAGGACGGCACCGTATATTCCAGCTTCCTTACTGACGAGTATAAGGAGTATCTGGAGACAATGGCCCAGTGGTACAAGGACGGCCTGATGGCCAAGGACTTCTATGCCATTGTAGACGATATGGGCTCTACCTCTGAGGGCGAGATCCTCAATGGCAACGTTGGCGTGTGGTATCACATGGCGGACAAGATCGGCACCTATAACGAGTCTTCCTCTGTGGACGGCTTCCATGCAGTGGGCGTTGCCGATGCGGTGCAGCAGGAAGGCGATATCGTTCACTTCTATCAGAACGAGGGCAAGAGTAAGTCCACCAATAAGGACATTGCCATCTCTGTTCAGGCCGACGATCCGGAGTTGATTCTCTCCTTCTTCGACTATTTCTACACCAAGGAGGGCGCTGACATTGCCAACTATGGCATTGAGGGCGAGAGCTTCAACTATGACGAGAACGGCGTGCCCCAGTACACCGACCTGATTGCCAATAACCCCGACTATACCCTCCAGCAGATTTCCCTCCAGTACACCTGGAGTGATATTCCCACCATCGTAGACCGGGACCGTTCCTTTGCACCCACCTATACCCAGGATTCCATGGATGCCATCGATCTTTACACCAAGAGCACCGACGGCGCCTATGAGATGCCCTCCCGCCTGAGCTTTACCACCGACGAGAGCGAAGAATATGCTACCACCATCGGCGATATTGAAACCCGCGCCGACGAGCAGATTGTCCGCTTTGTCATTGGTGAGCTGAACTTTGAGGACGACTGGGACGACTTCGTTCAGGAGCTCAAGGACATGGGCCTGGAGCGCTGCGTGGAACTCAAGCAGGCTGCTCTAGACCGCTATTATCAGCGTTGATTGTTTACCGGGTACTCCAGCCATGGGGTACCCGGAAACTACAATGGCAGCATAACCAGTGCATTGTAGTAGCACGGCATATTTCGTATTTTACATTATGCTGTATTGGTGCTATGATATAGACAGTTAGGAAGCAACATAACGGCAGCGCCCGTACGAATCCATATTTTTAAGGAGGCAACCCAAATGAATCAGATTGTATTCGCTTCTGGCGAGCATCTCATTGCGGAAAACCTGAAAACCGAGTTCCTGACCATTGCGGCAGGGGCAGAACTCAAAGCGCCTGAAGGGAAATATCTTGCCCTGACGGTCAATGGCTGCGTGCATCCCATTGCAGCCGGAAGCTATCATGGCGACGTGGAAATCACCGTAGCCGAGCCTGTGACGGAGGAGACGTATCCCTCTGTTCGCCGGAAGAGCCCCATTCCGCTGGAGGCTGCCATCAGCGTAAAAGACGGCAAGCTGGTTCCGGCGCAGGGCGTTGCCGCTGCGGTGCAGCATGGCACCGTAACCGACACGGAGGCAGACGATATCTTTATTGCCACCGATGCACCGGACTTTGCGGGCATTGTGGTAGACGGCGAAGGCAGCTATACCATCAACCGGGCAAGAATCTGCCTGGAGGGCGAGGGCAGCAACGACTTTGTTGGCATGGGCGCTGGCGTGGCAGCCATTGGCGGCGCAGACGTGACCATCAACGACAGTGAAATCAACCTGAGCTCCGTCACCCGCTGCGCAGTCCATGTGGGCGGCACCGGCACCGTGACCGTCAACAATACCAAGATGTACAACGTCTCTCCCAAGGTGGAGATGGGCAACTGGAGCTGGGGCATTGCCATTCGCGGCACCAACCGCCTGTGCCAGCTGGCCGACGACGGCACCGTACACTATAACGGCTGCACCATGCGGTCCAACGGCTGGGGCATCCTGTCCGTAGACGGCTCCAACTATGCCCATATGTTCGTAGAGAACTGTGATATGGAGCTGGAGGGCGCAGGCTCTCACGGCTATGGCGTGTTCTGCATCGGCCCCACCGACATGCACCTGAAGAACACCAAGCTCACCGCCAACGGCTTCCCGCTGCTGCTCCGCGGTATGGAGCGGAAGGGCATTCTGGAGGTTACCGATGGCTGCGAAATCCGCGGCCGCCGGTTTGCACTCCACGCCCAGGGCGATACGGGCAGCGTAGTCACGATCAAGGATTCCAAGCTGATCACCGATAAGGCGACCATGCTGATTAAGGGCTCCACCGGTACTGTTTACAATATTGAAAACACCGTGATGCAGCCCGGCGACGGCCAGATCCTCCAGCTCATCGACAGCGACGATCCCGGCCTGCACGGCACCTTTGTAGATGTCAGCGTCTATGATCAGGCGGACACCTACATGGAGGGCAGAAACCTGACCCAGCCCGACATTGAGGATGATATCACCCTGAATATTACGAGCTGCGATTTGAAGGGCGATCTGCTGAACTCCACCTCCAACCTGCCGTCTCTGGCCAGCAAGGAAGAGCCCAAGGAGCTGGTGATTCGGGATGCAAAGGCGCCCGGCGAGCTGGGCAACGAGGGCAAGGTCAGCGGCAAGCCCCCGATGATGGGCGATATGCCCGGAATGCCTCCGATGGGCGGCCCTGGTGGTCCTGGTGGTCCTGGTGGCCCCGGCGGCCCTGGCGGTCCTGGTGGTCCTGGTGGTCCTGGTGGCCCCGGCGGAATGCCCGGCGGCGGAATGCCTCCCTTCATGATGGGCGATGCGCCCAAGAATCTGGCGCTGAACCTGAAGAATACCAAGCTGGAGGGCGTGGTTTCTTCCGCAACGCAGCACTATCGTGAGGGCATCAAGTTCCTGGAGGAGACGATCCGTGAGGAGCTGTCTAATGTGTACCAGACCCCCGCACCTACCGTCAACAACGGCGTGCTGGTATCCCTGGACGCAAACAGCGTTTGGACCGTTACCGGCGACAGCTACATCACCAGCCTGACCCTGGCCGAGGGCGCAGCCGTAAAGGCACTCGAGGGCAAAAAGCTGGAAGTGACCGTAGACGGCAAGGCAGCCCAGCTCGCTGCCGGTACCATCACCGGTAAGATCCATATCGCAGTGGTCTAATCTTTGTTTGTTTCTTCATGTGAAAAATGGCCCCGCAGGAACATTCCTGCGGGGCCATTTGCGCATTATATCAGGTGAAATGTTGTCCAATTGCGGGATTTTAGCCGCCACAGGAAGATTGCGCCCCGGAACACCAGGTCCATGCTCATACCAATGGCAACGCCGATCACGCCCCAGCCCAGCCACAGACCAAACAGCGCCGAGAACAGCAGCCGGGCGGCGATGGAGACGATCATGGTGAATTTGACATCTCCCGCAGCCCGCAGTCCGTTGCCCAGAGGTCCGGCAAAGGGATAGGCAAGGCCGTTAAAGATGTTGTTAATCAGCACCAGCCAGATCACCAAGTCCTTTGCCTGCTGAGAAATGGCGAAGAAGTGCAAAAGCAGTGGGGGAATGGCGAAAATGAATGCATTCCAAGCGATGGAGAGCACCAGCGTAATTCGGCTCAGCTTGTGGAAATAGAACGTGGCATCGTCAATATCCTGGGCACCCATACACTGTCCGATGACCGTGGTATAAACCGGGGCCATGGCCAGGCCCATCAGCGAAGCCAGGGACCAGATGCTTTGGGCAACGCCGTTTGCTGCGATTCGATAGGTGCCAAACAGCGCTACCATGCTGGAAAGCGCTACCTTTACCAGCTGATGAATGCCGTTTTCTGCGCCGTTGGGCAGTGCAATTCCCATCATCTGCCGCAGAAGCTTATGATCCCAGCGGAAAATATCCCGGAGCCGATAGGGAATGGCGCAGCGCCTGCATCGTAAACGGCCAAAAAGGCAGGGAGAGGGTGGTGATCCAAAGATATTCCCGGCAGACGGCCATGACATCCTCGTCTACTTTGCCAAATAGTCCCCGGAGCAGCGGATCGTGAAAACCCAGAATCAGCCCCGATAATACCAGAGAAATTAGCCCGGACAGCATCAGCAGCTGACTGGCGGCAGCGCTGGCGTTTTTCCGGTCACCGCTGCCAATATACTTGTCGAATTAACCAAGTTATCTGACATGTCAGATAACTTGGTTAATTCGACAA
>CAVJLG010000003.1:0-22372 GCA_963650135.1 Barnesiella intestinihominis
CCTCTAAATTTCGGGAAGCATCCATGATGGAATGTTAATTGTTCAATTCAATGAAAGTGTCCAGATAACTGGGTACATATCATTGTGTGGCATAGGGTCCTTCTGTGTTTTGTTAATCCAAATCCGCCCGGTCCATCAGGGTAACCGTCACGTCATAGGTTTGGCCACTGCGATAGATGCACAGGGTGACCTGATCGCCTGCCTCGTATTGGTTCTTAACGCGGTTAAATTCATCCACCGTGGAGACAGCCTGACCGTCAATGGCGGTGATGATATCGCCGGAACGAATTCCCTGGGCATAGGCATCGGACCCGGGCTCTACCGAGCGGATATACAGCTTGCCGGGAAGATCATAGTACAGGGAAATCCGGCTTTCCAGCTGCTCTACATCAAAGCCAAAGGCGGGCCGACCAGTGACATAGCCCTTTTCCACCAGCTCATCCACAATGGGCTTGGCGGAGTTAATGGGAATGGCAAAGCCCAGCCCCTCTACGGTTGTATAGCCAGAAGAAGAGAGCTTGATGGTATTGATGCCAATGACCTGACCCTCCATATTGACCAGCGGGCCGCCGGAGTTTCCACTGTTCAGTGCGGCGTTGGTCTGCATCAGGGTCATGGTACGATCTCCCACGCTGACGTCCCGCTTGATGCCGCAGATGATGCCGTCGGTCATGGTGCCCCGGAGCTCAATGCCCAGGGGGTCGCCGATGGCTACTACACTGTCGCCTACCTCGGCAGCGTCGGAATCGCCAAACTCTGCGGGGGTTAGACCGGTGGCACTGATTTTCAGCACCATAATGTCAGAGGTTTCATCGCCGCCCACCCGGCAGGCCTCATATTCCTGGCCGTCGGTGAGCAGTACCACAATCTGCTGTGCAGAGGATACCACATGGTAGTTGGTGATGATATAGCCGTCGGAGGACATGATAATGCCCGTTCCGGTGGAGGTGGAAGAACCGCCGCTGGCGGAAATGGACACCACACTGGGGATGACCTTTTTATAGATATCCGGCAGCGCCATTTCTTCACCGGTGCTTTCAGAAATGGTCAGCACGGTGCCGGTGCCCAGTACGGTATCCGATTCCTGGGTAGGAGCGGGGGATACGTCGGCCTCGACCTGCTCCTGTGCGCCGCCAGAGGTGATTTCAGTGGCGGTGGGGGAGGGCTGCGGCGTGTCACTGGTGGTTTCGGCGGTGCGGGATTCCCGGGCCAGCGTTGCCCCTGCGGTGACGCACAGCAATAAAACGCCCAGCGTTGCCGCAATCCAACCGTGGTTTCGGGGCTTTCTGGGGGGACGATATTGCCCGCCGGTGCTATAGTAGTCCTGATATGGAGAAGCGTCATCCAGGTAATCGGAATCGTGCTCAAAAGGTTCCATAAAACTTCCTCCGTTAAGGATAGTAAGCCGGAGCTTTGACACTCCGGGGGAAATAACCGGAGGGGACACCTCCGGCTATGATATCTGAGAACAGTATACGGAATTCTATGGACTTTTGCATGAACTTTTAATGAACGGATTGTGAAATCGTGTGAAAAGACGGAGAAAATGCACCGCAGGGAGGGCTTGACAAACGAGAAAAGCGGCGATACACTGGAAACATACGTTGCGCAACATGCGTTTCTAATAGGGAAGAGGGAATATTATGCCGCCGGAGTGTAAATTTTCAAAGGAAGAGATTGTTTCGGCCGCACTGGAGATTGTGCGGAAATCGGGATATCAGGCCGTATCGGCAAGAGCGGTGGGGGCTTCGCTGGGGGCGTCCTCTAAGGTGATTTTCAGCGCGTTTTCCGGGATGGAGGCACTGAAGCAGGCCGTGGTACAAGCGGCGGGGCAGCTCCAGCGGCAGTTTACCGAGGAATATGCAAAAAAATCGGGATTCCCGCCCTATAAGTCCATCGGCATGGCGTATATCCTGTTTGCCCGGGAGGAAAAAGAGCTGTTTCGGCTGCTGTATATGCGGGACCGCACCGGCGAGAATCGGGAGAATGAGCTTGACAGCATTGCGGGAATTTTAGAGCTGCTGATGAATCAGCTTGGTATCGACCGGGACCGTGCGCTGGCACTGCATGCGGAGATGTGGGCCTATGTCCACGGCATTGCTGTGCTGCTGGCCACAGGCTATGAGACTTGGGACGAGGAATGGATCAGCCGGATGCTTACCGACGGCTTTACGGGCCTGCGCATCCGGCACAGTCAGGAGGGGGCGCAATCATGAAAACAGAGCGAAAGGCATATCTCGACAATATCCGATGGGTGACGGTGCTGCTGGTGGCGCTCTACCATGTGGGATATCTGTTCAACGGCGTGGGCGTTTTGGGCGGAATTCCGGATGCAAAGCATATTCCGGCGTGGGATGGATTTTTGTATGTGGTCTATCCCTGGTTTATGGTACTGCTGTTCCTTGTTTCGGGAATGTGCGCCCGCTATGCGCTGGAGCGGAAAACCACAAAGGAATTCTTGCGGGAACGGCGCAGAAGGCTGCTGGTTCCGGGAACGTTGGGTTTGTTCATTCTTCACTGGACCACGGGCCTCATGAACATCTACCTCAGCGGCTCCATGGATCTGATGCCCAAGGCACTGCTTTATCCCATTGCGGTGCTCAGTGGCATTGGACCGCTGTGGTTTATTCAGCTGCTGTTTGTGTATTCGCTCCTGCTGGTGCTTCTGCGGAAAATCGACAAAAAGGACCGGATCTGGCAGCTGTGGGCGCGGGCCAATGGCATCGTAATTTGCCTGCTGTTTCTGGTGATTTGGGGGGCAGCGCAGATTCTCAACGCTCCGGTGATTACGGTGTATCGCTTCGGCATTTATTTTGCGGCCTATCTCCTGGGGTACTATGTGTTTTCTCATGAATCCGTACAGAAAGCCGTCGATAAGATGGCAATTCCCATGGGAATCCTGTGGGTCATTGGCGCGGTGGCTTATACGGCGCATTACTACGGCAGCGATTATACCGCGGATGCATGCCTCAAGAGCCTGTGGACCAATCTCTATCTATGGATTGCGGTATTGGCGGCGCTGGGCTGTGCTTCCCGGTTTATGAATCGGGAAACCCCGGCAACCCGTTATCTCAGCCGGGCGAGCTTTGGGGGTGTACATCCTCCACTATTCCGTGATGCTGGCAATTGGCTGCCTGACTCAGAAGGTGCTGGGGCTTCCGGTGTGGCTGTGCTATGGGCTGACGGCGCTGGGCATTCCCCTGAGCCTGGGGCTCTATGAGCTGGTGCGGCGCATTCCGGGAATTCGGTATTTGGTGCTGGGCATCGGAAAATCAAAAGCATAACGCATGGAGCTCTGCGGCAGGGTCGGCTGCGGGGCTCCTTTTACCGATTTATAGGGTGCTGCTGCGTTTCTATGATTGCATATTCGGGGAAGTTGTGATACATTATTAAGATGAATAGAAATATGATACAGGGAGGCTTTGCCATGGAAAAGCTCGATTTGCAGCGGCAGCGTGTCAATGATTGGATGCTGGAGCAGGGCGCAAGCTTTGCTGTGGTCCGGCAGGGGCAGCGTCAAATTACCCAGCGACCCTTTGACCCCATTCCACGGGTGCTCTCTGCAAAGACCTTTACCCATTTGGAGCAGGGACTAATCCAGCGGATTAACGCCCTGAATATCTTCCTTAACGACATTTATCATGACCGGATGATCCTGCGGGACGGAATAATCCCGGAGGAGTTTGTGCTGTCTTCCTTGGATTTCCGGACCCAGTGCATGGGCATCCAGCCCCCGAAAAGTGTCTACACCCATATTACCGCAACGGATTTGGTGTGCAGCACCCGGGGCAAGTGGTATGCCATGGAGGACAGCCTGTCGGTTCCCGATGGCGCTACTTATCCCCATTTTGCCCGGAAGCTCTGCCGGGAGATTGCGCCGGAGAACTATCAGGTACCGGCGCTGTGCGACAACTGCGGCCTGGATATTCTGCTGCGGCAGCTGTATCGGGACATGATGGACGATGACCCGGAGCTGGAGGGCGGCATTGTGGTGCTGCTGAGCCAGGGCAAGCAGGCGCTTTCGTATTTTGAGCTGTGCTATATGGCAAAGCTTACCGGTGCGGTGGTGGCCAAGGCGGAGCAGCTGATCGTCATGGACAACAAGGTGTATTACCGCGCGCCGGAGGGGGGCTTCCAGCGGGTGGCCATCATTCACCGGCTGGCACTGGACAGCATGCTGGACCCGCTGTGCTTTGACGAGGATACCCCCTGCGGTGTGCCCCATCTGATGGAGGCCTATTGCGCCGGACATATTGCCATTATCAATGCGCCGGGGTGCTCGCTGGCGGAGGATCGGGGGCTCCACTATTTTATCCCCACCATGATCCGTTACTACCTGGATGAAGAGCCCATTTTGCCCAACGTTCCAACGTTCCTTCCCTGGTATGCCGACCAGAAAAAATATGTGCTGGAGCATATGGACAGCCTGATTTTTAAGGACGTGTCCAGTGACCGGCGTGTGGGTGCGGTCTATGGCAATACCCTGACCACCCAGGAAAAGCGAGAGCTGACCCAGAGAATCCTGCGGGAGCCCAGACGGTATATTGCCCAAAGCCGGATCGAGGTGGAAACCCAGCCTGTATTGGCGGAAGACGGCGTATCCACCCGACAGGCCAAGTGTGATTTCCGGGCGTATACGGTGCATTCCGACTCGCTGCGGGTTTGGATGGGCGGCCTTTCCCGGTTTACGGTGACCAAGGCCGACGGCACCCCTGCCAGCGGCTTTAAGGACACCTGGGTTATGAGCGAATAAGGAGGCTGCGGTATGAAGAAATATGCATTTCGCTTTCAGGTACAGCAGGACTTTGAAGCGCCGATTTTGAAGCACAGCTTTCTGATCCGCTGTATGCCGGGCACGTTCCCGTTCCAGCGCTCCTATGCCCATAAGCTGACCGTCACGCCCCATGCGGCGCTGACCCATATTTCCGACGTATACGGCAATGAGATGTATACCGGCACCATCGATAAAAAGCATACCTCCTTCGGCTTTTCCGCAGAGGGCTTTGTGCTGTGCTCCAAGTATATCATTCATGATCCACTGGACCGGCTGTATCTCTATCCCACCCGGCTCACGCAGCCCACGCCCCGGATGGAGCAGCTGATTGCCGGAGAGCCGCTGCCGGAGGAGCCTTGGGCACGGGCGAAGACGCTGTGTGCCCTGGTCAGCCGCAGCCTTGATTTGGTGCCCCTGTCCCAGAACCGCACCGCTGCCCAGACAATGGAGTCCGGCACCGGAGATGCGAGAGATCTTGCCCATGTGTTCCTGTGCCTGTGCAGACTGTCGGGCATTGGCGCAAGGTTCGTCAGCGGATTGGCGGTGGGCGTTCCCCAGGCCCATGCTTGGGCGGAGGTCTATTGCGGCGGTGTTTGGCGGGCGGTGGACCCCTCTATCGGAAAGCCGGTGGAGGAAGGCTACCTGAAAATCGCCCACGGGCCGGATTATGACGCCTGCGCGGTGGAACGGAGCTGCTTCCGGGCCTCGGATACCCCCTCCAGCCGAACAGTGGAGGTACAGGTGACCGAGCATGTGATCCGCACCCGGGATACGGTGCCCCACGCTTGAGGAGCCGAACAGAAATTCTTTGCAAAGGATGATTATCATGCGTCCTAAAATTGGTGTACTTCCCCTGTATGACAGCGAAAAACAGACCCTTTGGATCAATCCCCTGTATTTTGGCGGGGTAGAGCAGGCCGGCGGACTGCCGCTGCTGCTGCCCTTGAGCGAAGATCCAAAGCTATGGGATGAATATATTGAAAGCTGCGACGGCTTTGTATTTACCGGCGGGCAGGATGTTGCGCCCAGCATTTACGGCGAAGAGAAGCTGCCGGAGTGCGGCTATCAGGCGCCTATGCGGGACAAGCAGGAGCAGTATATGCTGGAAAAGCTGATTACCATGGATAAGCCGGTGCTAGGGATTTGCCGGGGCATTCAGATGATGAATGCGGCATGCGGCGGCACCTTGTATCAGGATATTTTCTCACAGGCGCCCTCTCGTGTGGTGCATCGGCAGGATAAGCCCTATGACGTGCCCCACCATCAGGTGAAAATTGAGAAGGGCACCATGCTCTATGAGATTTTGGGCTGCGAATATCTTTCGGTCAACAGCATGCACCACCAGGCGGTGAAGGAGCCTGCGCCCGGTGCCATTGTGTCGGCGCGGGCAGAGGACGGCATGATTGAGGGAATCGAATTCCCCGAGAAACGATTTATGCTGGGGCTGCAATGGCACCCAGAGCATATGTGGCAGAGCTATGCGTCTGCCCGACGGATTTGGAGCGCATTTGTCTCCGCCGCCAAAGAATAAATGAATGGAGTTTCACTATGTCTGAAATTATCACAAAAGAACAGATTCCGGAGTATGAGGCATTTTTACAGTCCCATCCCAAGGGCCATTTTGCACAGAGCGTGCTCTGGGCAAAGCAGAAGCCCATGTGGAAGTGGGAGGCCATTGTATCCCGGGATGCAAACGGAAACATCAAGGGCTCCCTGGCGGTGCTGATTCGTAAGATCGTGCCCGGCCTGCCTTTTACTATGATGTATGGCTGCCGCGGCCCGGTAACGGATTTGGACGACAAGGAAACCATGGCGGACCTGATTGACGGCGCAAAAAAGCTGGCAAAGCAATATCATTCCTATGTCATCAAGATCGATCCCGATGTGCCTTCCTCCGAGACGGCCTATACGAAAATGCTGGAGGATTTGGGCTTCTGTCTGACCGGCGGCGGCGCAACCTTCGATGCCATTCAGCCCCAGTATGTCTTCCGGCTGAACACCGAGGGCAAAACCTCGGAAGAGCTGCTGATGAGCCTGCCCCAGTCCACCCGCCGGAAGGTCCGTGCCGGTGCGAAAAAGGGCGTAACCGTGGAGATTAAGGGGAAAGAGGTGGTGCCGGATTTCGCACGGCTGATGCTGGAAACCGGCGTCCGGGACGGCTTTGTTACCCGCGAGGCCTCCTATTTTGAGAATATGCTAGACAACCTGGGGGAGCACGCCCGGCTGTATATGGCCTATTACGAGGGCCAGGCCATTGCGGGCACCCTGGCCATTTGGTATGGCGACAAGGTGTGGTACCTCTATGGCGCATCCTCCAACGAGCACCGGAACCTGATGCCCAACTATATGCTTCAGTGGAGCATGATCGAGTGGGCCGTGGAAAAGGGCTGCCGGATCTATGACTTCCGCGGCGTTCCCGGTCGGGTGGGGGAGGATCATCCCCTTTACGGCCTGTATAAGTTCAAGCTGGGCTTCGGCGGTGACTATGTGGAGTTTGTGGGCGAGATGGATATGGTCCTGAATAAGCCCGTGAACTTTATGATTACCAAGGGCAAGCCGGTGTTTATGGACCTGAGAAAGAAGCTCTATCTGCTGAAAAACAAGAAGTGAGCCGGAGGGCGGACGTATGAATCTTTATATAGTGGACCGGAAGGCGCTGGCGCATAATATCCATGTGCTCCAGGAAAAAGCCGGTGACACGGCCATTTACGGCGTCATTAAGGGAAACGGCTATGGCCTAAAGCTGCTTAGCATGGCTCAGATCCTCAAGGAAAATGGCATCTGCCGCTTTGCAGTCACCGGACTGGACGAAGTGTGTGCGCTGCGTGACTATGGCTTCACCGAGGAAGAGGTCCTGATGATGCGCGCCACCTGTGATCCCTTTGAGCTGGAAGTGCTGCTGGAGCGAAATGCCACGGCAACCGTCGGCTCGTTGGAATGTGCCCAGGCGATGGACCGGGTGGCGGAGAAAATGGGGAAGCCCTTCCCATGCCATGTGAAAATCGACACCGGTATGGGCCGCTATGGATTTTTGCCGGAAAACCTGGAGGAAATCAAGCAGGTTTATGCGCTGGAGCATTTGAACATCACCGGTATCTATACCCATTTCCACAGCGCGTTTTCCAGCGAGAAGGATACCCGTGCGCAGTTTGCAGCCTTTACCGGCGTTTTGGACAAGCTGGGGGCGGCGGGCTATGACCTGGGTACCCGGCACTGCTGCAATTCCTCTGCATTCCTCAAGTATCCGGAGATGTATCTGGACGCTGTGCGGCTGGGGTCGGCGCTGCTGGGGCGGCTGAGCTTCCCGGGGGATATGGACCTGCAAAAGATTGGCTGGTGCGAGAGCAAGGTGGACCTGATCCGGGAGATTCCCAAGGGCCATACCGTGGGCTATGGCGCCGCGTGGAAGGCAAAGCGCCCCACGAAGATTGCAGTATGCGGCGTGGGCTATTACCATGGGTTCGGCGTGGAAAAGGGCAACGATCTGTTCCGGTTCCGGGATTGCCTGCGGGGCGGCTTGGGCTATGTGAAGGCGTTTTTGAAGAAAAAGGCCTTTTATGTAACGGTGAACGGGAAGCCTGCCCGGGTGCTGGGTCATATCGGCATGGTTCAGACGATTTTTGACGTGACGGATATTCCTTGCCAAGTGGGAGATAAAGTGAGAATCGAAATCAACCCCCTGCTGGTCAAGGGTATAGACGTTATGGAGCGATAAAAAATGAGTGTCTGCGCTTTTGCAGGCACTCATTTTTTGGATTATGGATACTCGATCTGTAAGCTGCGCCATCAGCATAGCATAGTTCCCGTGGGGAAATCCATCGAAAACACGGGTGGATTCCAATATTTTTATGCAGAGGGCTCGTTTTTCGCTGCAACCCGGCATTGACCGAGAATAAAGGGCAGCACCTGGTCCCGGGTGATGTCCAATACAAACCGAAACTCGTTATACAGCTGATTCTCCGCCGATTGGAGCAGTTCTTGGTCGCTCATGGGCAAAAGCTTGCCGGTGGGCATTTGCTGCTCGTGGGTGTACATGTTTTTTACCAGGTGCATCAGCGCCCCGGCATCACCGCTGCGCAGGGTTTGCCCGCAAATTTGGCGGCGCTCCCGGCAATCGCTGATCCAGCTGGGGGGATTTTCTTGCTCTTTTGCTACCAGCTGAAAAATCTCACCTGCCGAAAGGACCTGCCGAAGCTTGACCCGGTCCGGCTGCGCATCTACCGGCAGATAAAAGGTGGTTTTTTCATCCCCAACCGGACGGAGCAGGAAGTAGTCCCGACGTTCCGTTCCAAGGGATTTGGTTTCGCGTCCACAAATGCGGCAGACTCCGTGACCGCCATAGTGAACACAATCGCCAATGTGTAAGTTTAACTCAGACATATTCGTATTCCTCCAAAAATTCCGTGCCTTGATCCTGATTCCGTTCTGCTGTGTTTCATTCCGTTCCGTATCCAGCGAGTACTTACCTCTCTATTATACAACTTTTTCGAAATCTAAGTAAGGGGTCCCGGGAGAATTTCCGAAACTTTGGTGGAATAACCCATATAGACGCCAACAGAAGTGCGCAAAATGCACAAAATGGGGCTGCTGCAAATTGCAGTAGCCCCAAGGGAATTTTGTGTGATGATTTATTTTCCTGCGTAGTAATTGATCAGGCAGCCGGAAAGAATCACATCTCGCTCTTCCCGGGAGAGATTCTTCAACTGAAGGGTGATTTCGCGGGTGCCATCGGGCTGAATCAGCGTGCCGGGAACCGTCTCGTCCATGCCGCTGAGGGCCTTGCGAATGCCGGAAACATAGAGCCGGTCACCGGGCTGAATGCCAAGAGCCTCAATGTTTTCCACCGTAAAGGGCACCATGCCCCAGTTGATGACGTTGGAGCGATAGCGCTTGGTGGCATACTCCAGGCACAGGTTGGCGCAGCCGCCCAATACGCGCTGGCAGGATGCGGCCTGCTCCCGGGCGGAACCGTCGCCGGGGCGAATGGACATGACCACGCTGCCAAGACCGGTGGTGGCGGGATCATAACCAGACATTTCGTTCCATACGCTGGAAGGGTTCTCCTGACGCTGGCGCTCCAGTGCCAGCACGGCCTTTGCGCGGGGCACATACTGGGGGTCCTTACGGCTCAGGGCAAATTCGCTCAGGCGCAGGGGGTTGGAGCGATAAGAAGAGGTTTCGCCGGAGGGAATCAGCTCATCGGTGGTGGTCAGGGGGTCATAGATGGCGGAGCAGACGGTGAGCAGCAGGTTCTCTGGCATGGGGATCTGCTGGGGCCAGTCGGCGATATTGGGGCCAAATACAAGCTCCTCTTGGGGCTGGGGCTTCCCAACACCATAGTAGACCCGGGCGCGGTAGGAGCTGTCGTCATAGTGATAATCCACCCGGCTGGGGTCGGCCTGAATTTCGGGGTAATCGAAGGCCGCGGTAATGGCGCCGCCGTTTAGCGCAGAGACGGCAATGGAGCGGGCGTCCATCAGCGCCACATAGGACAGCTGATTGTCGCCGGGCTTGCTGCCTTCCCGGTTGGGGAAGTTCCGGGTAGAGTGCCGGATGGAGAAAGCGCCGTTGGCGGGCACATCGCCTGCACCAAAGCAGGGGCCGCAGAACGCCGAGCGGATGGAAACGCCGCTGGCCATGAGCTTGCCCAGGTCGCCGGTTTTTCCCAGCTCCATCATCACGGGCATGGAGGCGGGGTAGGCGGACAGCCAGAACTCGCCGGAGCCCAGGGGCTTGCCGTCCAGAATCTGCGCAGCCTTCTGGAGGTTCTGATAAGTACCGCCGGAGCAGCCTGCAATGACGCCCTGGTCAGCATAGAACTTGCCGCCGCGAATCTTATGGAGCAGGCTTTCGGGCTTGGATTTCAGCTCCAACTGCTGCTCCCGGCGAACCTCTACCTGATGGAGCAGGTCTTCCATATTCTCGTTGAAGGTATGGATGGAGACAGCGCAGGAGGGATGGAAGGGCAGGGCGATCATACATTCCACGGTAGAAAGGTCCACCACCAGAATGCGGTCATAATAAGCGCCCTCCTGGGGATGCATGGGGCGATATTCCTCCCCGCGGCCATGAACGGTCAGGGATTCCTTTACCACATCGTCTGTCTCCCAAATCGAGCTGAGACAGGACGTCTCGGTGGTCATCACATCGATGCCGCTGCGGTAGTCCATGGCAAGGGAGGAGATGCCGGGGCCAAAGAACTCCATCACAGCGTTCTTTACAGTGCCTGCGGCGAAGGTCTTTTCGATGATGCTCAGAGCCACATCCTGGGGGCCAACGCCGGGACGGGGAGCGCTGGTGAGATAAATGCCCACCACCTGGGGCAGGTCAATGTCATACGTCCGGCCAAGCAGCTGCTTGACCAGCTCCGGGCCGCCCTCGCCGATGGCCATGGTGCCGTATGCGCCATAGCGGGTGTGGGAGTCGGAGCCGATAATCATCTTTCCGCAGCCGGCATACCGCTCCCGCATATAGGAATGAATGACTGCCTGATGGGCCGGGACAAACTCGCCGCCGTATTTCTTGGCAGCGGACAGGCCGAACACATGGTCGTCCTCGTTGATGGTGCCGCCCACTGCGCACAGGCTGTTATGACAGTTGGTGAGCACATAGGGCAGCGGAAATTCCTTCAGGCCGCTGGCCCGGGCCGTCTGAATGATGCCTACATAGGTGATATCATGGGATGCCATGGCGTCGAATTTCATTTTTAGGTGCTGCATATCGCCGCTGAGATTATGGGCGGCCATAATGCCATAGGCCATGGTTTTTGTGCGGCCCGTTTCCGGACGATAGCCTGCCTGCATGCCCTCTTGCGCGGGGATGGCAGCGCCGCCCTGATAGTAGCCGCCTTCGTTCCAAACCGTTATCATGAAAAATCCTCCTGATTCCTCTGAAATCTTGCCATTATTCTAGCAAAGTGCCGCCTGGAATGCAAGTAAATGGGGGGATAACAGGATAAAGTTGCATGATTAACGGTTGCTTCCCGCATATTAGGTTGCAGGCAAAAGTGTTTTACAAAGACACATAGGGTATGATATAATAAAACATAAACCATATTACACGGAGGATATCAATTTGAAACGACTGTTTTGCTGCCTTTTGGCGGCTGTTATGGCGCTGTCTATGTTGTCCGGCTGCGGAAGCTCGGCGAATTCGGAAGCCAGCGGCGATGATTTGCTGCTGGCAACGACCCAGCCTATGTATGAGCTGACCCAAGAGATTATTGCCGGGGCAACGGGCATTACCGTGGAGGCGCTGATTCAGGATCAGGTTTCCTGCCTGCATGATTACACCATTACCACCGACCAGATGAAGAAAATCGAGCGGTCTGAAATGGTGATCCTCTCCGGCGCTGGCCTAGAGGACTTTATGGCCTCCAGCCTGTCCGGTAAGGATGCGGCGGATGTGATCGATAGCTCTGAGGGCGTTGACCTGCTGGACGACGACCCCCACATTTGGCTGGACCCTCGGCGGTATGTGCAGCAGGGGGAGAATATCACAAAGGCGCTGTCTGAGCGCTATCCGGATCAGGCCGAGCTGTTCCAGAAAAATATGCAGGCCTATGAAGAAACACTGCTGGATCGGTATCGGAATAACTGGTATCCTGCGGCACAGGCTCTTTCCTGCAAGGAGCTCATTACATTCCACGACGGGTTTGCCTACTTTGCCGATGCCTATGGGCTGACGATTCTGGCGGCCATTGAGGAAGAAGAGGGGGCAGAACCCTCGGCGGCGGAGCTCAAAGAGATCGTAGCGCTTACGGAATCCCGTCAGATTCCGATGATCTTCACGGAGAAAAACGGCGCAGCCAATGCTGCGGAGATCGTGGCCCAGGAGACTGGGGTGAAAACCGGCGTGCTGGACCTGGGCATGAGTGGCGGCGAAGACAGCTATGCGGCAGTGATGGACGCCAATTTGGAAGCGTTAAAGGCGGGACTGGAATGAGCGTAATCAAGCATCAGGGGCAGGGATGCAGCGGACATTGCTGCCTGAAAATTGAACATTTGGGCGTGAAAATCGGCTCCGACGAGATTCTACGGGACGTGAATCTGCACATCCATTGCGGCGAGATCGTAGCGCTGATCGGGCCCAACGGCGCGGGGAAATCCACACTGATTCGCTCGATTTTGGGCCAGCGGGAGCATGAAGGAACAATCACGTTCCAGCCCGCGGGGGGAAAGACCCGGAAATTCCGCATTGGCTATGTACCCCAGAGCCCTAGCTTTTCCGGGGGCGATCCGGTGAGCGTACTGGATCTGTTTGCCATGTGCATTGGAAAGGGCCCGGCGGCCTTTCATGTGGGGCGGAAGCTTCGGGAAAAGGTGCTGGAGTGCCTGAAAAACGTCCACGGGGAGAGCCTCATTGACAAAAAAATCGGCAATCTGTCCGGCGGTGAGTTACAGCGAGTATTACTGGCATTGGCATTGGAGCCGGTGCCGGATATTCTGATTTTGGACGAGCCCCTTTCCGGCGTGGATGCAGAGGGCATTCACCAGCTGCTGACCATGCTGGACGAAATCCGGACGAAATTTGACCTGTCCATTCTTATGGTGACCCATGACTTTGCCATGCTCAGCCGCTATGTGGACAAGGTGGTATTGCTGAAGGAGACGGTGCTCACCCAGGGCACACCGGAGCAGGTGCTGTCGTCGCCGGAGTTCCGGTCCGTGTTTCATATGGCAGGAGGGGAGGAAGCGTAATGGAAATTTGGTATCGCATTGTGTCGCTGCTTCCCTTTGAATGGGCGCAGCCGGGCACCATGCTGTTTATGAAGAATGCGCTGCTGGGCATTCTGGTGCTCTGCCCGCTGCTGGGGCTTTTAAGCTGCCACGTGGTCACGGGCAATATGAGCTTTTTCTCCGATGCGCTGGGGCACTCGGCCTTTACGGGCATTGCCATTGGCTCTATTTGCGGCATGGCATTCCCCTTGGGCATGGCGGTGGTACTGGCGGCGGTATTTGCGCTGCTGTTTACCTATGTGCGCCGCCGGTCCAATCTGTCCGGTGATACGGTGATTGGTGTGTTTTCCTCCACGGCGGTGGCGCTGGGCATTCTCATTGCCACCTGGGGCGGAGGCAGCTTTACCAAGTTCAACAACTACCTCATCGGTGATATTCTGTCCGTTCGCCCTGGAGAAATCGGTATTTTGGCGCTGGTGCTGGTGGCGGTGGCCGTGATTTGGTGTGTTGGCTCCAATGGGCTGTTTCTGTCAGTGTTGCATCCCAATCTGGCCCATAGCCGGGGCGTTCAGGTGGGGGCGGTGCAGGCGCTGTTTACCCTGGTGATTGCCGTTGTGGTGACCATGGCGCTAAGCTGGGTAGGACTGCTGGTCATCAACAGTCTGTTGGTGCTGCCTGCTGCTGCCTCCCGGAACTTTGCAAAGAATCTGCGGCAATATCATCTGTTTTCGGTCCTGGGGGCACTGATTTGCGGCATTCTGGGCCTGATGGCGTCCTATTATTGGGGCTGCTCCACCGGCGCGGCCATTTCGCTGCTGCTGGCGGTGTATTTCTTTGTGGGCTTCCTGCTTCGGCGGGGCAGATAAGGAGGATTGCCGATGCTGACTGTAACCAACCCTGTGGAGATCGACCAGCAGGAGGTATCCTCGCTGGTGGGGACCCTGAAAAGCCTCTCCCTGGGATCGATCATTAAAATCCTGCTGCTGACTGTGGTACTGGTGGTACTGGTGAAGCTGCTGTGCCGGGTGTTTGACCGTTTTTTGGAGCGCTCCAGAATCGATCGGAGCCTGTATGGCTTCCTGCGGGCGGGATGCCGGATTCTATTGTGCTTTGTGGCAGTAACCATTGTGGCCAGCAGCCTGGACATCGACGTCACCAGCCTGATTGCACTACTCAGTGTAGCAGGTCTAGCGCTGTCATTGGCACTCCAGGGGGCCCTCAGCAACCTGGCAGGGGGCATTGTGATTTTGACCACAAAGCCGCTCCATGTGGGGGACTATGTTTCCATTGGGGACAGCGAGGGCTTTGTGGAGGAAATCGGCATGACCTATACCCAGCTGATGACCTTTGACCGGCGCACGATTTTTATTCCCAACAGCACCGTAACCTCCTCCAATATCGTCAACTACACCCTGGACGGCAAGCGCCGGGTGGAAATCGAGGTCAGCGCCAGCTATGATTCGGACATTGACCGGGTAAAGGCGGCGCTGCGGGAGGCGCTGGATACCGTGGGTGGCTTTTATGAGGAACCGCCCTATTTCATCCATGTGAAGGGCTATGGCGAAAGCGCCATTGAATATTCCGTTCGGGCCTATTGTAAGGGCGACGACTACTGGGATCAGTATTACGCCCTGTTGGAGGAGATCAAGCGCACGTTTGACCGTAACGGAATTCAGATGACCTATCCGCACCTGAACGTCCATATTGAACCGAGCAAATAACAAATGGCGCTGTACCGAATTGGTACAGCGCCAATATTTGTTCCAAGATCAGATTTCGCTGTCCTCAATGAGGCCGTAACCGCCATCCTTCCGGGCATAAACCACGGAGAATGCGCCGCCGGCTGCATCATCGCGGAAGACGAAGAAGCTATGGCCCAGCAGATTCATCTGGAGAATGGCCTCTTCCACGCTCATGGGCTTAATATCAAACTTCTTGGAACGCACCACCTGGAACGGGGAATCCTCGGCAATGGGAATTTCCTGGGGGTCCTCAGGGGTGCGGGTAAAGGCATCGGTGCGCAGCCGCTTGGCAAGCCGGGTCTTATTTTTGCGGATCTGCCCCTCGATGGTGGCAACCGCTGCATCAATGGAGGCCATCATGTCGGTGGTGGTTTCCTCAGCCCGGAAGTAGGTGTTGCTGGCATGAACAGTAAGCTCAACGCGGCAGTTTTTCTTTTCCGTGCGGAAGGTGACCAGCGCCTCTGCGTCACCGCGGAAATAGCGCTCCAGCTTGCCTACCTTTTTCTCGGCATAGGCTTTGACCGCAGGCTCTACCGTGCATTTTCTCTCGTTTAGCTTCACATCCATAGATATCAACTCCTTCAGTACACTTGGGAAATACCACATGAGCGGTATCACCCTGGAAGATTTCCTTCCATGCTCAGTATAGCACAGTTGCTGTATAAATGGAAGTAACAATTGCACGAATTTGTGCAGTTTTACGAAAAATTCACAATGTTCATAAGAAGATAAAAAATGCACCCGGGAAAATCCCGGGCGCAAAGCGTATGAAATTACTGAAGGTTCTTCTTGAGGGTTTCCAGCTCCTCCCGCAGAGCAGGGGGCAGCTTGTCGCCGAAGTCCTTGTAGAACTCCTCAATGTTGGCAACGTCCTCCATCCACAGGTCCTTATCCACACCCAGCAGGCCGGTGAGGGTTTCCAGGGAAACGTCGGTGCCGTCCAGGTTGATGTCGGTGGGATAGGGCTCGTAGCCGATGGGGGTTTCCTGAGCGTCTACCTCGTCGAAGCAGCGCTTGAGAATCCACTCCAGCACACGAAGGTTATCGCCAAAGCCGGGCCACAGGAAGTTGCCGTCTTCATCGGTGCGGAACCAGTTGACGTTGAAGATTTTCGGAGGATTGGGGATCTTCTCGCCCATGTCCAGCCAGTGCTGCCAGTAGTCGCCCATGTGATAGCCGCAGAAGGGCCGCATTGCCATGGGATCACGACGGAGCACACCAACTGCACCGGTGGCAGCTGCGGTCGTCTCAGAGGCCATGATGGAGCCCACGAACACGCCATGCTGCCAGGAACGGGACTGATAGACCAGCGGCGCAGTTTTTGCCCGGCGACCGCCGAAGATGATGGCGGAAATGGGCACGCCCTGGGGATTATCAAATTCGGGGGAGATGCAGGGGCAATTCTTTGCGGGAGCAGTGAAACGGGAGTTGGGATGGGCACCCTTCTCGGTGGAGGTTTCGCCGTTCCAGGGGCGGCCCTGCCAATCCTCGGCATTGGTGGGGGGAGTTTTGTTCATGCCTTCCCACCACACGGTGTTGTCGTCTTTATTGAGCACCACATTGGTGAACAGGGTGTTCTTTGCAGTGGAAGCCAGCGCATTGGGGTTGGACTTGGCGGAGGTGCCGGGCGCGACGCCGAAGAAGCCGTTCTCGGGGTTCACGGCCCAAAGTCTGCCGTCGGGTCCAATCCGCAGCCAGGCGATGTCGTCGCCCACGGTCCAGACCTTATAGCCCTTCTTCTGATAGACCTCAGGGGGCACCAGCATGGCCAGGTTGGTTTTTCCGCAGGCAGAGGGGAATGCGGCAGTGACATAGCGAATCTCGCCCTGGGGGTTCTGAATGCCCAGGATCAGCATATGCTCTGCCATCCAATCCTCTTTCCGGCCCAGGTAGGAAGCGATTCGCAGGGCAAAGCACTTTTTACCCAGCAGCACGTTGCCGCCGTAGCCGGAGTTGATGGACATAATAGTATTGTCCTCGGGGAACTGCACAATATAGCGCTCCTCGGGGTTCAGGTCAGCCTTGGCATGCAGACCCTTAATAAAGTCGCCGTCGGTGCCCAGTGCCTCTAGCACGGGGGTGCCGATGCGGGTCATGATGTTCATGGAAATAACAACGTAAATGGAATCGGTGACCTCAATGCCATACTTGGCAAAGGGAGAGCCGACAATGCTCATGGAATAGGGGATGACGTACATGGTGCGGCCCTTCATAGCGCCGTCGTAGAGCTTTTCAAGCTTTGCGTACATCTCCTGCGGGTCCATCCAGTTGTTGGTGGGGCCTGCATCCTCTTCCTTCTTGGAGCAGATAAACGTGCGGCTTTCTACCCGCGCCACATCGTTGGGATCGGAGCGGTGGAGATAGCAGCCGGGGAGCTTTTCCTGATTGAGCGTAATGAATTCGCCGGTGGAGACAGCCTCGGCAGTCAGCCGGTCCAGCTGTTCTTTCTCGCCGGTGATGAGTTCTACAGCGTCAGGCTTCAGCAGCGGGATCACCTCATCCAGCCAGGCGTTCACCTTGACATTGTTGGTAAGTGCCATAATTGTTCCTCCATATTCGCTGCCCTATTCCTCGTAGCTGAAATGGGGCGGCAAGATTTACTTGTTAATCATATAATAATTTCCTGCACTTTTCAAGGGAAAATGCAGAATCCGTAAAATTTATTGCATTAAATCGATAAACAACCGGGAGAAAACGAAAGGTTCTGTGAAAAATCACGGAATATCAGTTGCAATACCGAAGAAATTTTGATATATTAATAGAAACCTGCCGGAGGAACCGGCATTCATGGGAGGAAGAAGCATGAAACAACTCAAACGAATCATCTGCCTGGTGCTGGCGGCGGGGATGCTCCTTGGCATGCTCAGCGGCTGCGGCAGTAAGAAAAAGCCCGTTGCAACCCTGACGCTGGAGGGCGGCGATCAGATTACCATCTATCTCTATCCCGATCAGGCGCCCAATACCGTGGCAAACTTTATCTCCCTTGCCAACTCCGGCTTCTATGACGGCTTGACCTTCCACCGGGTGGTTGAGGACTTTATTATGCAGGGCGGCGATCCCAACGGCGATGGCACCGGCGGCCCCGGCTACACCATCGACGGCGAGTTCTCCGACAACGGATTTAAGAAGAACGATATTAAGATGGAAACCGGCGTAATTGCCATGGCGCGGTTCTCCGATACCGGCAGCGACACGGAAGAAGCCTATAACTCCGCAGGCAGCCAGTTCTTTATTCTGATGGCTGACAAGGATAGCCTCCAGGGGCAGTATGCCGCATTCGGCAAGGTGTTCTCCGGTATGAATATCCTCACCAAGCTTTCTCAGTGCGATGTGGATTCCAACGATAAGCCCAGAAAGGACATTGTAATCGAGTCCATCCGGGTAGAAACCTATGGCGTGGACTATGGCGAGCCCAAGACCACTCCCAAGGAGGATTACGGCTCCGCTGTGGAAACCGAATAAATTGTCAAATACAAAAAAACGCACGCTGCTGGATTTTAGCAGCGTGCGTTTTTTGTGCGGTAGTGCCCAGGATTATTCGTCCCCGGTGCAGCGGAAGGGCGCGGTGAGCTTGTCCCAGAAGCCGATGACCAGGCAGATCCCGCCTGCAAGGGTCAGGGAAGCGCCGACGATTTTCAGAACAAAACGAGCAACTTTCATGAGAAATCCTCCTTATCAGAATCGTTTGGTGCGGAACCAGTATTCATAGGTTTTGGTATAGCCAAGCTGGCGATAAAGGGCACGGGCGCCAAAGTTATCCGCCAGCACCTGGAGATAGGCGGTGTCGCAGCCGTTTTCCTTGCCATACTGCATAATGGCGGCGCAGATATCCCGGCCCAGACCACGGCGGCGGCAGCTTGCATCCACATAGATGTCATAGAGCCCCACATGTCCGCGCTCCAGCACGCCCAGACCGCAGGCCACCATTTTACCGTTTTCCACAATGGAGGCGGCGGCAATGGGATAGTGGATATTCTTCAGCATGGCGGAGGCAGCAGGACGCTGCGCATCTGCGGTGCCGTTCATGGTGAGGAAGCCGTCCAGCCATTCGTCGGTCATATCGCCGCTGACGATCACCTGCGTGGCAGGCTTCTGGTCAAAGGTTTTGAGGTCACAGACAAAGATATTGCCATCCCGCTCGGTGGCATAGCCCATTTCGTCGAGCACTTCGTTACAGGCCTTGCACTGCGCCGGGTCCATGCCCTCGTGCAGCTTGAAAATGGACATGAAAAGCCCCGATTGCCGATAGAGAGATTCGACATACTGCACCTTTTTCCGGGCGGGCAGGGCCTCGGGATACATGGCGTTGGCGCAATTCACGCGATAGGTAAAGCCGCCGCCAAACCGGACGCTCCATCCGTCGTACATGACATTTTGCAGCGCAGGGAAGGCGTTGCATTGAAGCTCCTCATAAAAGGAAATCTCCTGCTGATTCATTGGTATCACTCCGTTTCCTAGATGAAAGTATTATACTGCCCATAAAAGCACAATGCAATTAGTTTTTCGCGTTGTTTTGCGGAAGCAGCAGGGCTTCCAGCTGGAAAAATTGCTCCACCACGGGAACACCGGCGGTGAGCAGATCATCCTTGGACTGGTGGCCGATGGCGCAGAGAATGCAAGGAATGCCCATGGCCTTGGCGGCGTCGTAGTCGTGGAGGGTATCGCCCACCAGCACCATTTCCTCCGGCCCGATGGTCTGCGCTGCCATCCAATCCAGGCCCCGCTGAACCTTACCGGCGGCCAGACGATCCGCAGCCCCCAGCACCTGCGAGAAGTAATCCCGGATGCCAAAGCGGTGGAGCAGCATTTCCGTGCTCTCCTGGTGATTGGAGGACAGAATGATCTGCTCCATCCCTGCGTCCTTTAATTTTTGCAGCAGCTCCTTGGCCCCGGGATGAAGCCCCTGAAAATGCCTGGCATATCCCTCGGCAAATTCCACGGAAATCACCGACATAGGAACCTCGTTCAGGTCGAACAGGTGCTCATAGAAGCGGCTGATGGGAGTGTCGATGTACTCGTAATACTGTTCCATGGTGATGGGCGGCATATTCCGCTTGGAAAGCATATCGTTGACGGCCAGCAGAGAGGCATAGGCGTCGTCGGCCAGGGTGCCGTTCCAGTCCCAAATTACGGTGCGATAGTGTGCCATAGCCGCCTCTTTACATCAGATCGGGCGGGTTTTGGCGGGTTGGGGACTGCTGCCGAAGCTCCCGGGCCCGCTGCAATAGCTCGCGGTATTGCCGGTACAGTTCCTCATAGGCTCCGGCGTAGACGGCGGCAAAATAGGGCATTTTCCAAATGAACAGAATGCCTGCCGTCAGGCCGCACAGCAGCATCCAGGGAAGCAGGCTCAGATCCAGCAGAAACAGCTCCATCCGGTGGCCCCGGGTCATGGCGGCAGCGGTTCGGATGCACTGCCAAGGCGTTAACTCCGGATGATCCAGCAGTACAAACAGCGCGCCCCGATAGCGGTAGGAGACAAGCAGCATCGTAATGGCCGTCAACGCGATAATAACGGCAGCATAGAGCATAATCAGGTTTTCGTCACTTAAATTAATTGTGCTTATGGGAACAACCAGAAGGAAGCTGACCGGAATTGTAATGGCATAGCCCCAGATCAGCAGCATCAGGAAGCGCAGCACCTCCAGGATAATCACCCGCAGGGGGATTTGAAAGCCGGACAGTAAATTTCCCATGGAGAGCGGCTGCTTTCGATGGATTTGCAGTGCGGTGCGTGCATAGCCCGTAAACAGCAGTTGACCGATCAGCTGGAGCAGCAGTGCCAGGGTGAGGGAAATTAAAAGATTTCGGGCCCCTGCGGTAAGCGTATCACTGAGGTGGCGGCTGGTTGTGGGCTGATCCGCGAGGAAGCCCGCGAGATATTGCAGCCCATAGAGCCCAAGCCGACACAGCAGAAACACCAGCGTAATGAGCTTTGCGGCCTTGCCAGCCTGCTTTGCTGCATCTTGGGCGGTAAGTTTTATTTCACGGCGATTCAATTCATCAACTCCAATTTTATCATACAGAATTTTCGTAGAAAAACGTAACACAGCGGGGGAGAAATGTCAAGATGGGGAAATTTAATTGCGGGAATTGGTTGCAAACATGTCCGGTGCGTGTTATAATGCAGTAAATAAAAGTTACAGGAATGCCCTGCAAAATTACGTTACTGAATCACCAAAGGGGGACCTGCTTATGAACCTGGGAGAAAAAATTAAGGCGGCGCGGCTGGAACGCCATATGACCCAGAAAGACGTGGTGGGGGATTATATCACCCGAAATATGCTCTCCAAAATCGAAAACGGAAGCGCAACGCCATCGGTGAAAACGCTGGAGTATCTGGCGGGGGCATTGGGGCTTCCCGCAGGCTATTTCATGAATGACTCCAATGGCGACGAGCTGACACCTGGCAGTGTTGCCAGCGCCAGAAACCATTTCCGGGCCGGAGAATACGAGGGCTGTGTCCAGGTGCTCGAAGAATTGGACATGGAAGGCGGCTATAAAGACGAGGCCATGCTGCTGATGGCTCGTGCAAAAATTGGCATGTCGAAAAAGGCAATGATCGACGGACGCTATGAAGAAGCCATTCGCCTGGCCAAAGAGGCCCTCCAGCACAATGAAGACACGGTGTATTATTCTGCGGCCTTCCGGACCGAGGCGCTATTGCTGGTGGTACGGTGCACCATGGAGCTCCAGGGAGACTTCCAAAAGGCGATGGACGACTATCAGGCAGCCTATCAGGACCAGGGCCTGGGCGAGTTTTACCGGATTACCATGGCGGAATACTACATTGACCAGGGGGATCTGGACAACGCCAAGAAAGAAATGGACAGCATCGCCCGCCTGTCTGACGCCACAAAGCCCGCGTATCTCATGCTGCAGGGCCGGATGGAACTCAAGGACAATCAGTTTGAGCAGGCAGCCAAGCAACTGGAGAAGGCAGAGCAGCTGGCCAGAACCACCGGCAGCAACTACTTTATGTCCGGGCTGTATGCCATGCTGGAGCAGTGCTATCGGGAGATGGAGGACTTTAAAAAGGCTTACCACTATGCCTCCATGCAGCTGCAAATTAAGGAATAAACAAAGGTAAAATAAAGGACGGAATCGTATGATTCCGTCCTTTTCAGTTTGTCAAAGAACTCCGGTTTTCAACTCAAGAAAACCGGAGTTCTTGCTGA
>CAVJLG010000004.1:0-36041 GCA_963650135.1 Barnesiella intestinihominis
ACAATGCCTCAGTTTTATTAAGTTTTATCATACTGCCTTATAAAGCCTTAGCATTCCTCCGGCGTGAATTTTTATACCTGTATGTGTTTTTGCCTCATACGGGATGCCGCCTACCGTCAGTGTCTCCGCCGCGAATCAGAAACCATACCTTGGACGGTTACGATGACAGGTTCATCACCTGCTGCAAAACGCGGTCATTCCCCCGCTCTTTCTCCCGCAGCTGCTCGGTGGACACACGGATTCTCTCTCGGTATTCCTCTGTTCTGACTGCAAAATCCGCCGCCAGTCGCCTTCCCTGCTCTACATTCAGGTCTTGAACATCCCCCAGCGAGGGCATGTCCAGGGTCCGCAGCAAGCTGAGCAGCTTGGGATCATAATCAAAGCCCATCACCGGTGTTCCAGCAACTGCCGCAAAAATCAGCGCATGGAGCCGCATACTAATCACCAGCTGCATCGCCCCCAGCGCACTCATAACCTGCTGCTCCGTCAGCTGTCCAGGCAGCAGATATGCCTTTGTGTGCATCCGCTCCATTACGGTTTTTGCGCTGCGCAGGTCCACCGCAGGCTGCATACACAGGAATACGGGAATATAGCCGGTATCTGCGCAAATACCGTCAACCAGCGCCGCCATTCGCTCTGCCGTACTCTGGCTGACAGCCCGCAGAGAAATTCCCATCACCGGTGCATCGTTCGGGATGCCCAGCTGGGCCCACAGCTCTGCTGCCATCTTGGTTTCCTTGGGCTTCAGGGAAAACACCGGATCGGCCGTCACCAGGATATCCTCGCGCGTTAGCCCCATATTGTGCAGCTCCTGCAAAGAGTCTTCATCCCGCAAGGTAATTTTCGACACTTTTTGCAGGCCCCGTACCACGAGCTTCCGGTTCCACTTTCCTCGCACCGGTCCAATGCCGTTGGCGTAAACCATTACCGGCTTGCCATCCCGCTGGACAAGATGCATCACCGAAAGGTAGTAGAGAAGTGACCGCGTAGAGGTACGGTCCTGAAGCAGGCTGCCGCCGCCGCTGAGTAGAAAATCACAGCTCCGAATGGCCTTCCGGACTTTTAGTATGTGAAATCTGGAAACCGCAGTCACGCCAAGCTTTTTCTCTGTCTGTTGGGGCTGCTTTGACAGTACAACCAGGTCATACCGGTCTTTGTAGCGGTTGCAAATCGTCTCCAAAATGGTTTCATCGCCCAGATTGTCATAGCCATAATAGCCGGATACCAATACCCGGCGCTTGGGATGGATCGCCAATTCATAGGCCGCTTCGCAATCCTGCGCCATGGTGTCCAGCGAAAAGTCCCGCTTGACAATTTCCCGGCCTTCGTTTCCAATTTCAGTGCGCTGCTGCGGCGTCAGGGCCATCAGCTTTTGGATGTCGGCCACCAGCTCTTCCTCCGTCGGCAGATGGCTTCCACGGCAGCAATAGTTGGACTCCAGGTTCTCGGCCGCCGTTTCCTCTCTTGCCAGGCCGCAATAGCCCTCGTTGCCGCAGAGCAGTACCGGCTTTCCACCGCTCATTGCCTCCAGTGCCGCCCGGCTGACGCCTACAAACAGGTCGCCCGCCGCAATCAGCTGTGCAACGTCGGTTCGGCCGCCGGTCATAATCACGCAGGGATAGCCCAGGGTCTGGTTCACATGCTCCGCCTGCTGGCGCAGCTGCTCCAGCCGTTCTCCGTCTCCTACCACCAGGATACGGAGCCCCGGAATCGCCGCCGCCAGTTTGGCGGCACCGCTGACCAGCAGTGACGCTGACAGCGCACGGCTTTCATGGAGTCTGGTCACACAGGTGACCACCGGAACGTCTGCGGGAATCTGAAATTCCTGCCGAATTTTATCGCCTGATACCTCCGGAGAGAACGCATTGGTATCAATACCGTTTACCGTGATATGAATCTGATTGACCGGCAAATCATAGCAGCGCACCAGGTATTCCCGGATGTCCTCGCTGACCGCTATGGTCTGCTGGCCCCAGTTGGTCATCCGCCGCAGCAGTGGATTCACCCGGAACACCCAGTGGGCCGTTGTCACAAAGGGAAAGCCCATTTTCCGGTGCAGCATTCCGCACAGGAGCGCCGGAATCCGGGCATGGGCATGGACCACATCCGGCTTCTCCTGGCGAATCACCTGTTCCAGTCCCCGATAGGCCCGGAGCATCATCTGCGGGGATTTTGTGTGCGTCGGAACCTGAAAATGTCGAATTCCATTTTCTTTCAGCGTTTTTTCATAGACGCCGCCATTGGATGCCACCAGCACCTCCCAGCCACGCCGCTGCAGGGCCAAGGACAGCTCCACCACATGGGTTTCCGCGCCGCCAATCTCCAGTCCCATCAGAACCATGAGTATTTTCTTCATGCTTTTATCCCTCATTTACCCGGGTGATCTCGCCGTCAAATTCAATAAATTTGCTGATAAAGTGGAGGGAATTTCCCTCGCTCAGCTTATAGGTTCCCCGACTCTGCTCGGAAAGCCGCAGGCCCGGCGCATGGACGGTCAGCGTAACATCCACCATGTCATCCGCTCCGGATGCCGCAGGCTTTCTCTTCACTGATGTAACCGTGCCTGCCGATGTGCGCTCGTCCAGGTAGAGTCCCAGGCCAGGAAAATACATTTCCGCCGTCTCTTCGCTCACGTCCGTTACCTTTACGGTGTATTCCATCCAATAAGAATAGCACAGCTCCACACGCCGATCCTTTAACACCGTGTCTTTATAAACGCCGCCAAGCACCACCAGAAGGAGCAGCGCAATACTGCCAATTAAAAAACGATTTCGTTTCATCATTTTGCCTCCCAGTGTTCAATCCAGATAACCTCGCCGGAGCCAATATTGGTGCCATCCTCGAGCTGTAGGGACACGGTATCCCCCACCTTCATTACAGCTCTGCTGGCCATCCCCAAAATATAAGTCTTATGGATGCTGCAAAATAGATTGATGACCAATTCTGCATCGGCAACGCCATCCGTATAAATATAAACAGCAGAATCCAATTTTCCAAGGGAGGCGCCAGTTTCACCGCTATATACCCGCTCGTCCTTTTTGAGCCATGCTTTCATCTGGTCTGCATCGACGTCGTGGAACTTGATTCTGAACTTCACCATGTTGTTCTGGTGCACCGCCATAGATTTTTCGGTGGTATACCGTTCGTTCCAGCGCTGAATATCCCCCAGCATCACCTCTGCGGTCTGGGGCTGCTCAACTTCCGGCGTATTGTGCACCTGCCAATAGGCAAGTCCGCCGGCCAATATCACCAGGAGCAGCAGCACCAGGTCAAATATACTGATTTTAAACCGTTTCACTGCTGCACCTCCTTTCCCAGCGCCCGATCATATACCCGCAAAAGCTCCGCCGCAAATACCTGGGCGGTGTAATGCTGCTCATAGGATTCCTTGGCGCAGGCCGAAAGCCCGCTGCGCAGGTCCGAATCCTCCATCATACGCCGCAAGCAGTCCGCCAGCTGTCCGGCATCTCCCGGCGCAAACAGCAGTCCCTCCTGCCCGTCATGGATCAGATAGGGATTTCCGCCATAGCTGCTGGCAATGGTGGGAAGCCCCAGGCTCATGCCCTCAACCAGCGACAAGGACGTGGCCTCGGTTCCCGTGGAGGCATTGAGCTGGACGTCCATCATAGAAAGCAGCTCGCCCACATTGGTAACAAAGCCGCCCAAAATGACGGTATCCTCCAGCTGCATGTCCCGAACCATTTGCTCGAGCATCTCCTCCATGGGGCCCGCACCGCAAATGAGGATTTTCAGCTGCTTTCCGCGCGCCTTGAGCTGTTTGGCCGCCTCCAGCACCGTGGTCTGCCCCTTGTATTCCTCCAGGCGTGCAAACATTCCCGCAGTAAATACGCCTTCCGGCAGCCCATACTGTTCCCGCAGCTGCGCTTGACGCTCCGGGGTTGCAGTCTCCGGTCTTGCCGCGCCATTCATGACAATCACGATTTTTTCGGGTTTTACCCCCAATTCCAGCAGATTATCCTCCGCCGCAGGGCTCACTGCCAGGCAAAGGTCTGCATAATGCCGGTTCATCCAGCGGCTTACCAGGTGTCCCGGCCCTGATTTCAGCTTGGGGGATACCGGGAACACGCTATGCCGGGTATAGATAATCTTTGCGCTGCAGGCCCGAGCCGCCACTCTTCCGCTGAGAGATCCGTGGGTTTGCACCACATCCGGCCGCAGCAGCATGCACACACTGCGCAGACGAAGCAGGCCCCAAATATCCGCTGACCGCTCGCCGTCCATGTCCACTTGAATCACCGGAACGTCCAGCGCCTGCACCCGCTCGGTGAGAACTGCGCCCTGGGGCACCGCCAGCACCATATCATACTGTGCCCGATCCCAGACGGAAAACAGGTTCAGAAGATACCGGCCTGCACCGCCCAGATTGGTATCGGACAAAATTTGAAGCGCCAAGGGCCGCTCCCGCTCCTGCAGCATAAGCTTGCCCAGCTCGCCATGGGCCAAAATCAGTTGCTCCTCCTGCCGCAGGCGCATACAAAGGCCCGCCATCAGGAAAAACAGCAATACCACGCGGTAGTTATAAAAGGTATAATCCGTCAGGCTCTGGGTCAGGAAGCCGCAGTATGCCGCAATTCCGGCAATGGCATAGAGCTTCGTCTCTCTCCGGCGGCTATGACGCAGCGTTGTCAGCAGGCCCCGCAGCAGGCTGCACGCAAAGCCCAGCATTGCCAGCAGCCCCGGCAGGCCGGTATCGCACAGCAGCTGCAAATAGAGATTGTGGGAATGCGGTGCCTCAATGGCAGTCAGGCTGTAGAACGGATAGACGGTATTGAACGCGCCTTCGCCCGGTCCAGCGCCGCAAAGCCAATAATCCTTCAGCATATCGACAACGCCAGTCCAGATGTATACCCGGTAGCTGGTAGAGCTATCCCCCATATTGCCGATGGACAGCAGCCGCTGCCAAATGGTATCCGGCACATACAGCGGCGACAGTACCGCCAGAATGCCCAGCAAAATCAAAAACCGCCGATCCAGCAGCACCAGGAAAATCACCAGACCCACCAGCAGCCCCAAATAGCAGCCGCGGGAGTAGGTCAGCAGCAGGCACAGGCACATGATCGCCGTAGCCACAATCCACAAAATCTGCTTTCTGCGGTTGGGCGCCGAAAGCCCCAGGGCAAAGGTAAAGGGAATCACCAGCAGGAAATACTCGCCCAGTACATTGGGATTGGCAAAGGTGGAGTACACCCGGAAAGTAATGGACGAGAACATATCCGCATCCACCCAGCCGGAATGATAGGCCCCGGGATTCAGCCGCTGCCAAAAGCCATACAGGCTCACCAGCACGCCGCCCAGCGCAATCACCGTCAGCACTCTGCGAATGTCGCCGTATTTCCGCAGGCTTAAAAACGTCGCCGGTGCAAACAAAATAAACGCCGCCATCAGCAGACCGGGGAACAGGCTCTCCTTCGGTGCGACAGAGGTTACAATGCTCAATAGATAAATCAGCGCCAGCAATACCGACCAGCGAAAGGGAGGGCTATAGGAATGAATCCCCCCCTGGCCCATTCCATAGGTCACAACCAGCGCCAGCCCCGTTGCCATCACCAGCGCCAGCAGCGCCATGGTGGGCATAAACGGAATCAGAATTGCCGCCAACAGACAAAACAGCCCCGGATGCAGAAAGATACTTCCCTCCAATACCTTCTTGAGATGAAGCTTTTCTGTTATTCCCTGCAGGCCGCCGGAAACGCCATTTGCAGCCTTCGACAGCAGCTCGCGTTCCGGCGCACTGTCCGGCTGGTCTGTCAGCCAATGCACCAGACGGGTATTCAAAAAACGGCTGGTCTTCTTCCCCGTCGTTCTGCGTGTGATTTTCTTCATAAGTGATCCCCCAATCGGGTAAATAATGGCGTTTTATTATATCATAGATACCACATAAAGTCAAAACACGCGCCAATTCCATATGTTGATTTTCTAGCTTTCCCACACTATCGTTTTATTGTTATTTCGTCACTTCATCCAATCAGCCTGCCCGGAGCTACTACTCGCGCGCAAAGATAAGCGCGGCAAATAAAAACAGGACAACTGATTCGCCTTGAACCAGCTGTCCTGTTTTTCGTTAAAGATAATACATATAACCCGTGGTGCTTTTCTCAATGGCCTTCTGCGCCAGCTGCTCCAGGGTAATTTTCGAAAGTGTTTCCTTCACCGTATCGTCCAGCACCTGAAACACGTCCTCTACCATCACCTGCTCCAGATAAGGGGCCTGCTCGCCCAGCGTTTCGGGCGTGGAATCGAACAGGCTGGTTTCCGTTGCCGCAAGGACCTCATAGGCCGTGATCTCTGCCGGTGGGCGCTTTAGGGAATAGCCGCCCTGGGGCCCCTTGGTGGCACCCACAATCCCCTCGACCTTCAAGCGAGTGAACACCTGCTCCAGATAGATTTTCGAGATTTTCAGCGCCTCCGAAATCTCCAGCACGGTAAACTTTGTCTGAGTGGGATAGCGCATGGCGAAATACACCATCGCAGACAGCCCATAGCGGGCCTTTGCAGAAATTCTCATAGTTGCTCCTCCAGTGGGCTCAATTGCCTATTTATCCGATATGATTTATTATATTATGTTCAGAGTTTTCTGTCAACCGAAAAAATTTTCACACATCGAAAAAAACACTTACGCAGAGGCGCAATCTGTGCTATAATCCCTTTTCGCCGGAATACACCGGGAAATTAAAAGTCGCAGTGAAACGCAGTAACGAGACGAAAGTTTTGTTGCTGCGTTTTTTGCGCAAAGATACAAAAAGGAGTCAATTCAAATGCCAAAAACAAAATTTCAGAACGTCGTCTTCACCATTATCATGGCCACCGTTATGGTCTACGGCATGATCGTCTACAATGTTTCCCTCAACACCGGCGGCATGCGCGGCGAAAACTTCCTGCTGGCACTGCACGAGATGCCCATTATGGTGCCCATTGCCGCCCTGCTGGAATTCTTCGTGGTGGAAAAGCTGGCAACCCGCCTGGCGTTTTCCTTTATGCGCCCCACGGATCGCCCCCAGCTGATTACCTATGCCATTTCCACCATGATCGTCTGCATTATGTGCCCGGTGATGAGCCTAATCGCCACACTGCTGTTTAAAACGCCCAGCTTTGCCGCCTGGATTCACACCTGGGCCCTAAACATGCCCATGGCGCTGATTTGGCAGCTGCTCTACTGCGGTCCGCTGGTCCGGCTGATCTTCCGCACCATTTTTCGCAGCGCCGCAAAGTAATTCGGCAGAGTCTCTTCGTTTCTTACATTTTATCCGGCTGCTCCAGCAGCATTTTCTTAAACCGCTGGAAGGCAATGCTGGGGCTCCGGGCGGTATTCTCCACCAGGGCAATCTGCCGCTGGGGAATGGACTCTGCCAATCGAATTTCAAACACATCGCCACGAAGTAAATAAGACGCCGCCATGGGCTCCGGCACAAAGCCAACCCCCAGATTATACATCACCATGGGCAGCACCTGGTCCATGGTGGCCGCCTCCATATCCACCCGGAAGCTCAGATCGTGCTTGGAAAACACCCGCTGATAAAAGTCATAGGTGCTGGTACCCGAGCCCAGGCACACCAGCGGAATCGAGGTAATATCCCGCAGGTGCCGGGTGGCAGAGGCCAGGTTCTTATAATTGCTGCCTCCCACCAGCACCTCCCGGAAAGAGCACAGGGGCGTAATTTGCAGGGACGGCCCGCTTTGGCAGGGGGTTGTAATCACGGCGCAGTCGGTCCGATGCTGCGCCAGGGTCTGAATGGCCTGGGGCGAGGTATCGTTGGTAATTCGCAGCTGAATGTTGGGATACTGGGCATGGAACTCCGCCAGCCGCCGCATCAGCAGCAGATGCAGGGCCGTCTCGCTGGCACTAATGGAAATCACGCCGTTTTCCAGTCGGCAATCCTTCCGCAGCTCCTCCTCCCCGGCGGTCAGCTGGTCATAGGCCAGGCGCACATGGGCAAAGAGCTTTTCTCCCTCCGGTGTCAGGGATACCCCGCGGTTGGAGCGTATAAAAAGCGCACAGCCCAGTTCCTGCTCCAGGTTGTTCATGCAGCGGGTTACATTGGGCTGGTTGTTACCCAATACCGCCGCCGCCCGGGTGAAGCTATGCTGCTGTGCCACATGGTAAAAAATACGGTAGTAATCGTAGGGAACCGCCATAAAATTGTCCTTTCTGCCATATGAAATCGATATGTCTATGATACGAATTATACATTTTACATCTTGCTAAGATAACAGTATAATACCTGCGTCTTAGAATTGCAACTCCCTCCGGAAAATCCGCATTTTATTTGTATTTCCAGGCCTCGGAGCTGCAGGAAAGGAGTAACCTTATGAAGCATAAAAAGTTTCTGATCGGCTGGATTTTGGTGGTCGCGGCACTGGCTGTTGCCAGCATCCTGGTTCCATCCTCCGCCAGTCAGGAAACCATTCAAGAGGCGATGCGGGATGCCGTGCTCCACGAAACCGGCCGCGTGAGTCTGTTCGGGCTGAAAAACGTCAATCCCGGACTGATTTCCGGCATGGTGGTCACCGCATTTCTGCTGATTGTCGCCGCACTGATCCGGATCTTTGCGATCCCAAGATTTCAATATGTACCGGGTAAATTTCAGATGCTCCTGGAGCAGCTGGTCGGGATGTTCGACAACCTTGCCAAGAGCAACTCCCCCCACCGGAACGGCTTTCTGGGCGCTTATGTGTTCGCCGCAGGCGCCTACATCTTTGTGGGAACCCTGTTTGAGCTGTTCGGCGTTCAGGCTGTGAGCATCAGCGGCGCATCCATTTCCCTGCCCGCTCCCCTGTCCGATGTCAACGGCGCCATCGCGCTGGGCTGCCTGTCTTACCTGGTCATCCTCTCCGGCGGTATTGCCGGGAACGGACTCAAGGGTGTTGGCAAGACCCTGAAGGACTTCTCCCTGCCCATCTCCATGAGCTTCCGTCTGTTCGGCGCACTGCTCAGCGGACTGCTGGTTACCGAGCTGATCTACTATTACATCCAGCTGAGCTTCGTGCTCCCGGTACTGGTGGCCATTATCTTCACGCTGCTCCATGCACTGATCCAGAGCTATGTGCTGACCATGCTCACCGCACTGTTCTATGGCGAAGTTTCGGAGCCCAGCCCCAAGAAAGTAAAAGCCAAGAAAAAACACGCATAACAAAACCATTCTATTTTTATGGAGGTCTTAACAATGAAAAAGCTGAAACTGAGAATCCCTGCCCTGCTTCTGGTGGTTATTATGATTATGGCCCTGGCCGTTCCTGTCCTGGCTGCCAACAGCTCGGATGCTGCTGCCGCTACTGCCGCTGCTGAAACTGCCGGTGGTCTGTCCGACACCGCTGCCAAGGCGCTGGGCGCTGCAATCGCCATCGGTCTTGCCGCTGCTGGCGGTGCTATCGCCATGGGCCTTGTTTCCGGTAAGGCTGCCGAGGGCATTGCCCGTCAGCCCGAAGCACAGGATAAGATCCGTACTACCCTGATGCTGAGCCTGGTATTCATCGAGACTGCTATCATTTATGCACTGCTGGTCGTTATCCTGATTATCTTCGTGCTCTAAAAGGCAGGTGCCAACCGTGAATATTCCACTTAATATCGACTTTCAGCAGATCCTGCTGCACCTCCTGAACTTTGCCATTCTGGGCGGCGGCCTGTATCTGCTGCTCTACAAACCGGTAAAGCAGTTCATGGAAAAGCGTGAGGCTTACTACCGGCAGGAGCATGACGCCGCCGAGGCAGATCGTGCGCAAGCAGAGGAATACAAAAAGAACTATGAGGCACAGCTTCAGGATTTGGATGCTCAGCTCCAGCAGAAGCGTCAGGACGCGCAGCAGGAGATCGAGCAGTACCGTCTGGAGCAGCGGAAGGACGCTCAGGCCCAGGCCGACAAGCTGGTGGCCGACGCCCATGTGGCTGCTCAGCGGGAGCACGACAAGCTCCTTGCCCAGAGCCAGAAGGAAATTCAGGAGCTGGCAATGACCGCCACCGAAAAGCTGCTGCTCACGAAGCAGGGCGGCGATCCTTACGATCAGTTCCTGGATAAAGCAGAGGAGGAGCAGCATGGCTAAGGAAACAACCTCTGTGCTGACTGCTGTTCTCCATGGCAGCAAAGCCCCTACCCCGCAGCAGCTTCAGCGTTTTACTGATTTTCTCACTGCAAAATATCATCAGCCCGCCCAGCTGACCTTTGAACAAAACGATGCGCTTGCCGACGGCTTTATCCTCAACGCCGGAGACGACGTTTATGACTGGAGCCTGGAGGGCAGACTCCGCCAGTTCCGGGAGCGTCTGGAGCAGCTGAAGCCCCAGGCCGAAAAAATCATCCCCCTGATGAAGGAAGCCGTTGAGAACTTCACCCCTGAGGTACTTGCCCAGGAAACCGGCGAGGTCCTCACCGTAGGCGATGAAATCGCCACCGTTCGCGGTCTTCCCCACGCAGCCTATGGCGAAATTCTGCTGTTTTCCAACGGCGTCAAGGGTATGGTTCAGGATTTGAAGCGAGACGAAATCGGCTGCATTCTGTTTGGTGACGGCGATGAGATCTCCGAGGGCAGCATTGTCCGCCGCACCGGCAAAACCGCCGGTATCCCGGTAGGCGACGGCTTCCTGGGCCGCGTCATCAACGCCCTGGGCGAGCCCATCGACGGCGGCAGCGAAATCCCCGCCGAGGGCTACCGTCCCATTGAGAATCCCGCCCCCGGCATCATTGACCGCCAGCCGGTCAACACCCCCATGGAAACCGGCCTGCTTGCCATCGACTCCATGTTCCCCATCGGCAGAGGCCAGCGTGAGCTCATCATCGGCGACCGCCAGACCGGTAAAACTGCCGTGGCCCTGGACACCATTCTGAACCAGAAGGGCAAGAACGTAGTGTGCATTTACGTTGCCATCGGGCAGAAGTCCTCTTCCGTGGCGCAGATGGTAGAGAACCTCAAGGCCCGCGGCGCTATGGACTACACCATTGTACTTCATGCACCCGCCAGCTCCTCCGCCTCCATGCAGTATATCGCCCCCTACGCAGGCTGCGCTATGGGCGAATATTTCATGTATCAGGGCCGGGATGTTCTGATTGTCTATGACGATCTTTCCAAGCACGCCATCGCCTATCGTGCCCTGAGCCTGCTGCTGGAGCGTTCTCCCGGACGTGAGGCTTACCCCGGCGACGTATTCTATCTGCATTCCCGTCTGCTGGAGCGTTCCGCCCACCTGTCCGACGAGCTGGGCGGCGGCAGTATGACCGCGCTTCCCATTGTCGAAACTCAGGCAGGCGATGTTTCTGCCTATATCCCCACCAATATCATCTCCATCACCGACGGCCAGATCTTCCTGGAAAGCGACCTGTTCTTTTCCGGTCAGCGTCCGGCTGTCAACGTCGGTATCAGCGTATCCCGTGTGGGCGGCGACGCTCAGACCAAGGCAATGAAAACCGCTGCGGGCGCCATCCGTCTGGATCTTGCCCAGTACCGCGAGATGGAGGTATTCACCCAGTTCTCCAGTGATTTGGACGACACCACCAAGCGTCAGCTCCAATATGGTCAAGGCCTGATGCGGCTTCTGCGGCAGGCACAGTATCATCCCTACAGCCAGCATCAGCAGGTTATCCTCCTGGTTGCTTCGCTGAATCACCTGTTCCTCCATGTTCCGGTGGATCAGGTCAATACCGCTGCCGCCCAGCTGCTGGAGCATATCGAGCAGAAGGCCCCGGATCTTTGCAGCCGCATTGATTCCACCGGCAAGCTGAGCGATGAGGACCGCGATCAAATCACGACTCTGGCAAAGGCATTTCTGACCGAAACCTTCGCCGGAAAGTGTGGTGCATAATATGGCAAGCACCAAGGAGATCAAGAGCCGCATGGAGAGCGTTAAAGATACCAAAAAGATCACCAACGCCATGTATCTCATCGCCTCCACCAAGCTTCGCCGCGCCCGTTCTGAGCTGGAGCATACCCGCCCCTACTTTGAAGCCCTGCGGGGAGAGATCAAACGAATCTTCCGTACCGCAGGCGATGTAGACAGCCCCTATTTCTACCCCATCGGCCATGAAGAGCCCCTGGAGGGAACCTATGGCTGTCTGGTCATCACCGCCGATAAGGGTCTGGCAGGCGCTTATAACCAGAATGTACTGAAAAAGGCCGAAAAGCTGCTGTCCCAGCATCCCGACACCAAGCTCTATGTGGTGGGCGAATATGGGCGGCACTACTTTCAGCAGCACCATATCCCCGTGGAGCACAGCTTCCTCTACACCGCCCAGAACCCTACCATGCAGCGGGCCAGAGAAATCTGCTCCATTCTGCTCAGCGCCTATGAGCGCGGGGAATTGAAGGAAATCTTCGTCATCTATACGGACATGGAAAGCAGCCTATCCTCTGCCGCCCATTCCACCCGGCTGCTGCCCTTCCACCGCTCCTATTTTTCCACCTCGGCTAAGGAGAAAAAGGAGAAGGCCGTCGCAGCCCCCTTTGAATTTGTCCCGTCCGTCACGGCGGTACTGAATAACGTGATGAAATGCTATATCTCGGGCTTTATTTACAGTGCGCTCATCGACAGCTTCTGCTCCGAGCAGAACGCCCGTATGACCGCCATGGATGCAGCCAACCAGAACGCCCAGGAGCTATTGGATTCCCTTTCGCTCCAATATAACCGGGTGCGTCAGGCTGCCATTACCCAGGAAATCACCGAGGTATCGGCAGGCGCTAAGGCGCAGCGTGCCCAGCGCAGGAAGGAAGTGTGATACAGATGAAAACAGGTACCATTGTACAGATCTCCGGTCCTGTGGTAGACGTAGAGTTTGCCCCGGGGCATCTGCCCAGAATCCGGGAAGCGCTGAGCGTGAAGCTGGAGGGCAAGGAGCATATTATGGAGGTTGCCCAGCATGTAGGCGACAATACGGTCCGGTGCGTCATGCTCTCCGGCAGCGATGGGCTGTATCGCGGCATGCAGGTGCTGGCCCCCGGCAAGACCATTGAGGTTCCCGTGGGCGAGCAGACCCTGGGCAGAATGTTTAACGTACTGGGTCAGCCCATCGACGGCGGCGATCCCATCCCCGAGGACGCCCAGCGCAAGAGTATTTACCGCAATCCCCCGTCCTTCTCCGAGCAGAGCCCTGCGGTTGAGATCCTTGAAACCGGCATTAAGGTCATCGACCTGTTGGAGCCCTATCCCAAGGGCGGCAAAATCGGTCTGTTCGGCGGCGCAGGCGTCGGCAAGACCGTATTGATTCAGGAGCTGATTCACAACGTTGCCATGGAGCACGGCGGATATTCCATCTTCACCGGCGTCGGCGAGAGAAGCCGTGAGGGCAACGACCTTTGGAAGGAAATGCGGGAGAGCGGCGTATCCGATAAGACCGCGCTGGTGTTCGGTCAGATGAACGAATCCCCCGGCGTTCGTATGCGGGTAGCCCTGTCCGGTCTGACCATGGCAGAGCATTTCCGTGATGAAGAGCATAAAGACGTGCTGCTGTTTATCGACAACATCTTCCGTTTCGTCCAGGCAGGCAGCGAGGTATCCACCCTGCTGGGCCGTATGCCCTCCGCCGTCGGCTATCAGCCCACCCTGGCCAACGAAATGGGCGAGCTTCAGGAACGTATTACCTCCACCAAGGACGGCTCCGTTACCTCGGTTCAGGCCGTTTATGTTCCCGCAGATGACCTCACCGACCCCGCTACCTCCACCACCTTCGCCCATCTGGACGCCACCACGGTTCTGAGCCGTAAAATCGCCGAGCAGGGCATTTACCCGGCAGTGGACCCCCTGGAGTCCACCTCCCGTATTCTGGAGGCAGACATCGTGGGTCAGGAGCACTATCGCATTGCCCGGCAGGTGCAGGAGACACTCCAGAAGTACAGTGAGCTCCAGGACATCATCGCCATTCTGGGTATGGATGAGCTCAGCGACGAGGACCGGGTTGTGGTAACCCGCGCCCGTAAGCTTCAGCGTTTCTTGGCGCAGCCCACCCATGTTGCCGAAAAGTTCACCGGTATCCCCGGTATCTATGTGCCCCTCAGCGAAACCCTTCGCGGCTTCAAGGCCATTGTAGACGGCGAAATGGACCAGTACCCCGAGGCTGCTTTCTACAACGTCGGCACCATCGACGATGTGGTAGAAAAGGCGAAAAAGCTCGAGGCAGGTGAGCTGTAATGGAGAACTTCCCCATTCACATTCTGGCTGCCGACGAGCCCTTTTACGAGGGCCCCTGCCAGTCTATCTCCGTTCCCACTACCACCGGTATGTACGGCGTTCTCGCCCATCATACCAATGTGATTATGGCCATTGTGCCGGGAACCCTGTGGTATCGCTGTGAAGGCGAAGACGAAAAGCTGGCTGCCGTATCCGCCGGACTGATGAAGGTGGAGAACGGCGAAGTGCTGATTCTGGTAGACTCCGCAGAACGCCCGGAAGAAATCGACGCAAACCGCGCCAAGCGTGCCGCCGACCGGGCCAAGGAAGAGCTGCTCCAGAAAAAGAGCATTCAGGAATACCGCATGGCGCAGTCCAATCTTGCCCGCGCCCTGAGCCGACTCCAGGTAAAGAGCGCCGCAAATAAGCATTAAATTTAAGGAGGAGATCCCTTTGAAAAAGAAGCATGGGCAGATGTCTGAGGCCTTTCTCACCGCCGCCCTGCTCTCCGTCTCCGGGGGATTGCAGGATGCCTACACCTATATCGCCAGAGGGCAGGTCTTTGCCAATGCGCAGACCGGAAACATCGTGCTGTTGAGCCAAAACCTCTTCTCCGGCAACTGGGGCCGCGTGCTCCACTATCTCTTTCCCCTGTGCGCCTTTGGCCTGGGGGTTGCAGCTGCCGAGGGGATTCGCTGGAAGTTTCAGAAAATCCGCGCCGTCCACTGGCGGCAGCTGGTGCTGCTGGTGGAAATTCTGCTGCTATTGGCCGTTGGATTGCTTTCTCAGCCCTTAAACCTGCTGGCAAACGCCCTGGTTTCCTTCGCCTGTGCCATGCAGGTTCAGGCGTTCCGGAAGGTGGATGGCTATGCCTTCGCCAGCACCATGTGCATCGGCAACCTTCGCAGCGGCGTGGAATCTCTCATGGCAGGCAGCCGTACCCGGGATCGTAAGCTTCTGGTGAAAGCCGGACATTATTTCTCCGTGATTTTACTCTTTGCCCTGGGCGCCGGAGCCGGTGGATTGCTGATTCCCCGCTTTGGGGATAAAACCATCTGGTTTTCCTGCCTGATTTTGACCGTTGCCTTCCTGGTAATGTTCATCCGGGAGGATCTGGAGGAAAATCCGGAAATTCAAGCCGCAGAAAGCAACATTCACCAGGAGCTGCGGCAAATTGGTCAGGATCTTCACAAAGAACTGGATCAAGAGCATGACGCCATTGAGCAGCAGCTGCACCATCCTCATAAAAGCTAAGCAAATGCCCGGTCATCGGTATTGTTCCGATGGCCGGGCTTCTGTTATTTCATTGTAAGCATGTAATAGTAGACGGTTTTGCTTCCATCGTCCTGTAGCTCTCCCAGCTTCATATAGGCAAGCTGCCGTCCCAGCGTCGTTTCCCGCAGGGTTCCGTTGCCGTCCTGGGGGAGATCATTGTCCCCGCCATAGTACAAAAGCGGCTCGCTGGAATAGGTGCCGTCCTCCCCAAACTTCACCCCGTACAGACCGGAATAGCCCCATCCAAACAGGTCATATTCCGGCAGCAGAGACGGGGCCGGGGTCAATCGATTCCATTCCTCATTCTCCTTGCGCTCCAGCGGCTCGCTTAACGTCAAATTCTCCTTGTCCACGGTTCGAATCTGATAATCGTCCCCGCCGGTGAGGCCAATGGCAACGGTGCCGTCATAGGTTTTCGCCAGACAAATGCCCTGCGAATATGCCGCATCGAATACATCCAATTCCGTCAGCAGCGTTCCATCCCGGTCAAACACCAGCAAATTCTCATTGGCTGCCGCCACATAGACCCGGCCCTGATCGTCACAAATCAGCTCCGGTTTGAAGAACTCCATTTTCTCCGCCGGGAGCCAGCCCAGGGAATCCTCCGAATCCTTGGCATATTGGCTGGACTTGGGGCAGATGATGTTGGCAATGCGCACCTGTTCCTGGCTGTACTGGGACAAGTCAATCCGGAACAGCTCCTGAAAATTCTCGTCGGTTTTCACCAGCCAGCAGGGGTTTGGGGTATAGTTGGTCGTGGTACCGCCAAAGGTCAAGGGGGTAAAGGCCATCCAATAGCCCCCATCCGGTGCAGGGGTCATGGTGTAGAGATGCCAGCCCTCCCCCAGGGGCAGTGTAATCTCCTCCGTCTCCTTGGTTTCCGGATCAAAGGCATAGAGCGGGACTTCCCGGCTGGCGTCGTCCATCAATTCCTGCACTCCGGCGGTGTAGAAAAACCGCTGATCCGCGCAGAAAAACCACAAAAAGCCTGTATCCCACGCCGCTTCCACGGTTTCCACCTGATAATCCTCCGGCTTCAGTACCGCATCCGGCAGATTTTCCTCCACCTGGTTCTGCCCGCCGCAAGCGCACAATCCCGTTACCAGTGCTCCGGCCAAAAGGGCTGCCCATACTCTGCGCCACTTCATAATACCCGCTCCTTTCCATCCATTTTCTTCATCCTATCATATTATGTAACCGGACGCAATAGCTAGGCACCATATTTGTAAGTTATAATAATGTTTAGCTTTTCATTTTGGGTAATTTCACTTACCTATTTGTCACAAAAATGGGACCGCATTGCGATCCCATTAAATTTAAAGCAAAATCTGAATGCGGTCCTGCCCCCGATAGACCTCCCGAATACAGGAAAACAGCAGCTCGTCCATGGGCTGGCGCTGGGGCTTGGTCAGGCAGCAGCAAACCCGATCCGGCGGCGGCTGAATCAAATGGGAGCAGCTGAGCTCCACCTGCTTCCGGATATAATCCGCCACAGACACTGGCACCACCGCCCAATAGCCGCCCCGGGAAAGCATGTAGGCCAAAAACGCCGTAGAATCCACCTGTAAATGGGGGCGCGGCATCCGGAACCAATACCGGTGCCAGCGGTCAAAGCCCGGGGTCCAGTTCATGTAGATTTCCTTTGCCCCGTCCAGGATTTCCGGCGTTACATCCCCCGGCAGCTTCATATCCGGGTCCGACAGTACCACAAACTTCTCGCTGCTGAGATTCACGGTGTCGATATTCTTGGAATAACGGGCATCGGAAATAAACGCAATATCCGCCTGACCCCGCTCCATATAGAGATACGCTTCCGCAGAATGCAGACTCAGCATACGCACATCCACCTCGGGGTTCCGCTGGGCCAGCAAATGGAGCACCGGAGGCAGCAGACAGACCTCGATGCTGTCATTGGTGGCAACAGTATAGCTCTTGCGGCTGAGCCGGGCGGGAATCTCCTGTGCCTCGTTCCAAATGCCCATCCACTGGGTTGCCAGGGATACAAACTGCTCCCCCTGGGCTGTCAGCGTAGCCTTTCTTACCCCGGGGCTGCGCTGGAGCAGCGGATAGCCCAGCTCCTGCTCCAGGGACTGGATTCTGCGGCTCAGTGCCGGCTGGGTAATATACAGATTTTTCGCCGCGGCGCTGAGACTTCCCGCCTGCACCACCGCAAGAAACGATTCCAGTTCAGTTCTAGTCATATGCTTCCCTCAAAATATAATGATAGATTATATTATATCTGGAAATTCTGCATTTTACAATCATCTTCCCGTAAAATATAATGGCTTCGTATATATTCCTACAAAAGAGGTTCCAATTATGAAGCATCGCTGGTTTTTCCTGATTTTATTACAGAGCATCATCTATGGAATCGGCGACCCCATTTCCAAGCTGATGTATCAGGAGGTTACCGTCTCCGCCTGCCTGTCCCTGCGGTTCACCATCGCTGCGGTGATTTTGCTGGCCTTCTACCATAAAACGCTATGGGCGGATCTTCGAAAAACGCCGATTCTTCACTGGTTTCCCGCCGCTGCGTGCATGGCACTATGCTATCTGTGCAGCAACGAAGCCCTGACCTTTACCATGGCGGCCCATGTGGCGTTTCTCCGGTCCAGCAGCGCCGTTTGGACCCCGCTGATCCTGCTGATTTTCTTCCACAAGCGCTGCACCCGTCCCCAGATCATTGCTTTGGGCCTGATGCTGGTGGGGCTGTATCTGCTCTGCGGCGGCCTGAGCTCCTTTGGAATTGGAGAGCTTTGGGGCCTTGTCTCGGCCATTCTTGCGGCGCTGTCGCTGATTTTCGGCGCACAGGCACTGGAAGACATGCACCCGCTGTCACTGACCACCATGCAAGTCGTGGTAGCCGCTGTGCTCAACTGGATTATGACCTTTGCAAGGGAAGCTCCCGCTGTTCTGCTCCACGCCTCCTCCGCATCGTACCTGATAATCCTCTATCTGGCCATTCCCTGCTCGCTGATTGGCTATGCCCTGCAAAACCAGGCGCTGACCCTCACCGGGGCAGACATGGTTTCCCTGGCCCAGTGTACTTACCCCATTATGACGGCGCTGTTTTCGTTTCTGATTCTCGGAGAAGCCTTTTCTCTCCAGAGCATTCTTGGGGCGCTGCTGATTCTATTGAGCATTCTGCTGGCTAGCCGGTATGCCCAGCATTCCGTGCCCCAGCCCGCAGTGGCCGGTTCAAAGGCAGGCTCATAACGTTTTTCCTTGCACATTCCAAAGTCTTGTAGTATGGTTATCTTTGGCGGTCATTCGCCATCATCTCCACAGAAAAAGGAAGTATTCCATGAACACCCCCTATTTCGCCCGGGACCGGGCATTCTACCATACGCTATTCCGCCTGATTCTGGTGGTATCCCTGCAAAATATTCTCGCTTATTCTGTAAACGTTGCAGATAATATTATGCTGGGCAGCTATAGCCAGGCTGCGCTGTCCGGCGCAGCCACCGTCAATCAGGTGCAGTTTTTGGTGCAGCAGATCACCATCGCCATGGGCGACGCTATGGTCATGCTCAACGCCCAATACCGCGGCAAAGGCGACGCCGATCCCATCCGCCGCATCACCGGGATCACCCTGAAAACCGGCCTGGTATTCGGCCTTGCCGTGCTGCTGATTACCGCACTGCTGCCCCATCAGCTGCTCGGCCTGTTTACCTCTGACCCGGAGATTATCCACGCCGGTGTGGAATATCTGTCAATTCTGAAATACTCCTACCTCTTCTATGTACTTACCACCATACTCATCGCCTTTCTCCGGAGCCTTGAGGTGGTAACCATCTCCTTTGTGGTCAGCCTTGTAAGCCTGATCGTCAACGTTGCCATCAACTACACGCTGATCTTCGGACATTTCGGCTTACCGGAGCTGGGCCTCAAGGGTGCCGCCATTGGCACCCTTACCGCGCGGATTTTGGAATTTACCGTGGTTTTGTGCTATGTTCTGTTCCGTGAGAAAAACATTCGGCTCTTTTCGGAGAATCCCTTCCGCCGAGCAGCATCGCTGGCCCAGGATTATCGTAAGGTCGCAGTGCCCGTGGTGCTCACCAACCTATTGTGGAGCCTTGCCACGCCCATCCAAACCGGTATTCTGGGGCACCTGTCCTCCGACGCCATTGCCGCCAACTCCGTATCCACCACCATGTTCCAGTATCTCAAGGTGGTTACGGTCAGCCAAGCCTCCGCAACCTCCGTATCCATCGGAAAAATGGTGGGCGAAGGACGAAACCGCCCCGAAGATCTCCGCCCCTATGTCCGGGCGCTCCAGGTGATTTTCCTGGTGATGGGGCTGGTATTGGGTGGCATTCTGCTGGCCATTCGTCATCCGCTTTTGAGCCTCTATGCCCTGAGCCCCTCTGCTATGACGCTGGCAAACCAGCTGCTGATTCTCATGGTCATTGTCTTTATTGGCATGGCCTATCAGATGCCGGTGTCTGTGGGCATCATTCGCGGCGGCGGCGAAACAAAGTTCAACATGTATATGAATCTGATCTCCACTTGGGGAATCGTCATGCCCTTGAGCTTTGCGGCGGCATTTTGGTGGAAGCTGCCGGTCTTTTGGGTGGTGCTGTGCCTCAATAGCGACCAGCTGTTTAAATGCATCCCCGTGGTCATTTATGCCAACAGCTACCGCTGGATTCATGCCCTCACCCGAAAAAACAATTCAAACGACGCATAACAATCGGCGCGCTGCAACCACTTCATTGCAGCGCGCCGAACTTCTATTTATGCAGCATAACGGTCATAGGCCGCCTGATAGATTTCAGTCATGCGGGTCAGGCCCATGCCATTGGCCTGCTCGATGATATCGCGGTAGCCTTCCTCGGTGAGATCGCCGATGACAACCCGGGATGCGTTCTCCGTAAAGAGGGTAAGCACATCACTGGCCAGGTTGCTGAACTCAGTGGTTTCCTCGGGGGTCAGGGTGCAGCCGCTGGGCAGCAGCATATCGGTGTCGCCATAGGCCTCAGTCCAGTAGTTGCAGGCCTCCATGGACTCCTTGCAGTACAGCAGCTCCAGATAGTGGGTCTGCTGGGCGGTGGGCAGCCACTGGGCCGCGGTATACCAGAAGGTTGCGGTGCTGAGGCTCCAGCCGTTTTCGTTGTTGGTCATCACATCGGTGAACTGAATCTCATCGCCTTCGCCGGTATAGGAAAGATCCTTTACGCCATAGAGCACCAGGTCAATGCCTTCATCGGTATAGCAATAGTTGAACATCTTCATGGCAGCCTCAGGATTGCTGCACGCGGTGGTAATGAAGTTGTTGCCCTGCATGGACTTTACGGTCTTCTCGGAAACATGGCTGGTTTCCTCGCCGGTCAGTGCAAACGCGGAGATTTTCCAGTCGGGATCGGCGCCATTGGCGCGAACTGCGGGGTCAAGCTCCTTGCAGTTATCCGCCCATACGCCAGCTACACCGGAATAGTAGGAGGATTCCCAGTTGCCGTATTCACGGCCGGTGCTCATAAAGTCCTCGGTAAGGATGCCCTTCTGGTTCAGCTCATGGAGATAATTCAGGTAGTTGATGAAGCCCTCAGAAGTATAGGTGCAAACCACTTCATTGGATCCCGGCGCCGTCAGCTGATAGCCCACGGAGCGGAAGCCCGCAAAGTTGACGTTGAAGAAGGGCGTCAGACCGGTTTCGCAGTCGAAATTGGTCAGCAGGGGCATGGTTGCACCCATTTCGTTCTTAAAGGCCTCCAGAACCTGGGTCAGCTCATCAAAGGTGGTGGGGGCCTGCATATTCAGCTTGTCCAGCCAGTCCTGACGGATCAGCAGGCCCTTGGTGACCACAGGGACGTTGCTGCCTACAAACTGACACAGGGTGCCGTCTGCGTTGTATGCGCTGTCGTGAAGCTCGGTATCGGCGTTCAGGAATGCGTTATAATCCGGCGCATTCTCTTCCAGCAGCGGAGCCATATCCAGCAGGATTCCGTCGGAAACCGCGCCCATCAGGTTACTGTCGTACTGGCTGACGGTCATATTGAAGATATCCGGAAGGTCGCCGGAGGCCATCATAATATTGATCTTCTCGTTTGCCGTTGCCTCGCCCAGCATGGAAACATCCAGGCCGCAGCCGGTCGCTTCGGCAAATTTCTCGTAAACAGGAGTTGCCGTATAGGAGTTGTCCCCCAGGGCCTCAATGGAGTTCCGCCGGGTGATGGAAATCATCGAAAATACATCGCCGTCCGGAATGGGGTATTCAATGGTAACGGCAGGCTCCGCCTCTTGGGCCGGGATGCTCTCCGCAGCGCTTTCCACATCCACCGGGTGCTCTGACCCAGTCTCAGGCAGGGTAACCGGCTCATTCTCCGGGGCTTCTGCCGATACCGGGGCGGGATTGCTGTCTGCCGGGGCAGAGGATGCGGCAGTACCTCCGCAGGCGCACAGCGCCAGCAACAGGGCCACTGCAAGGAACACCGACAGTACTCTGTATTTCTTCATATTCGTTCTCCTTTCGGAATGTTTTTGAGGATTTTCCTCTTCGTCCCCATTATAGCAGTCTCACACCTTCGGAGAAAGTAACATTTATGAAACCCGTAGATAACATTATCTTATTATAAACTTCATATTATCTTAATATTTTTCCTATTCCATCCATTTGGTCCAGTGAATTTGCAAAGAATCCCCCTGTTCTCTTTCTTTTCAATTTGTTCCGTGATACAATGACTCCGGAAATCAAACGAGTTTTTAGCATCGGAGCATGGGCATGAACGAAGATCGCAACGAATTTATTCATCAACTTCATATGAAATTTTACCGCCGTCTGATTCGCACCGCCTATCGGGAAACCGGCGACATGGAAACTGCTGCCGACCTGGTGCAGGAGGTCTTTGTGCTTGCAACGCTGCACTATGACAAGCTGTGCACCTATGACGCGCCGGAGGCCTGGCTGCATCTCACCCTGCATTATCAGGTTATGAACCAGCGCCGTCTGACCGCCCGCCACAACGAGGTGCCCCTGACCGAGGACATTCCCCTGGAGGGTGATGTAAACGCCGGGCTTGCCGAACTGCTGCCTGCGGGGCTTACCCAGGAAGAGCAGACCATCATCCGGCTGAAATACGAGTCCCAGCTCAACCATGCGGAGATTTCGAACCGATTGGGCATCTCCGAAACCGCCTGCCGCTCCCGATTATCCCGCGCTTTAGCTCACTGCAAAATTTTACTAAATAATCATCAGGATACCGCCACAAAACCATGACCCGGCGACACTATTATAATAGAGGAAGGAGGCAACTGTGCCATGCAACCGAACATTCCACCAGAGCATTCATCATCCCCCGCTTCAACCGATCTCACTGAGCTGTCCCGCCGCCTGGCGCTGCTGCCCGCCAATGAAGTTGCCCAGGAGCTGGAGCAGGTACTTGGGGCTATGACCCTTGATACCTATGATGCAGCAGTGATTGATGCCTATTTAGACGAATTGGACCGCAAAGCCCCCGTGCCGGAGCCGCCTGAGGAAGCTGCCGCCTGGGACGCTTTTCAGAAGCATAGCAACCCTGCTTCCGCCAAGGATACCGATTGTGCCCCCGCAGAACTCCATTCTGCACCCCGTTACCGCAAGCTGCGCCGCGTCCCCTTTCTTGCCGCAGCTCTGATCGCTTGCATGCTGATGACCCTGGTCGTGGCCCAGGCCGCAGGCGGAGATTTGCTCCATGCCATCATCTCCTGGACAGACGAAACCTTTAATCTGTCCGGAAGCGGCAACGCAAATGACCCGATTCAGAGCCCTATGCTCAGCGAGGAGCTCACCGAACTGTCAGATGCCGTGGATCAGCTTGGGATTACCGAGCCGGTGATGCCCCACATTCTTCCCGAGGGGTATACGCAGGTTGAATTTGACTATTACCCGGATATGCCCTGTATCACCGCCGTCTATGTCAGCGGCGATAACAATATTCTCGTCAACATTATCTCCTCCAAGGACGGCACAGTTTCCTACCAGAAGAACCCCGGCGATCCCGAGATCTACAAAGCCAACGGCCTGACCTTCTATATCATGAAAAATGTCGATGTCTATACCGCTGCATGGCTCACAGATCATTACTGCTGCTCCATCGCAAACGTTGCCGACAAGGATATGCTGTACGAAATGATTAACTCGGTGTGGTAATTCGGACACCTCGGGTGCCTTATACTGCACTTCAAAATCTTTCACGATTCTTTCCAAACAATATTATGTTCAGCAAAGGGCTCTGACATAGTAAATGCTGAATCCCTGGCATATGCGCCTCCGCTGTGCTATAATGGCTGTAAAGAGAAGCCATTTGGTGGCACACAGGAGGCGACAACATGCTCAAGCAGCTTCGCTATTTTCAATCCGTGGTACAAACCGGCAGCTTTTCCGAGGCCGCCGCAAAAAACTATATTTCCCAGTCTGCCATTTCCCAACAGATTCAGTCGTTGGAACGGGAACTGGGCTTTCCCCTGCTGGAGCGACGGAATCGCCGATTTTCTCTGACCCCAGCCGGGGAATATTTCTATCAGAAGAGCCTGATTCTCACAGCGGACTATCAGCGGATGTGCATGGAGGCCGCAAAAATTGCCAACGGCGATCAGGCCAGCCTGAAAATCGGTTATTTGCGCTGCTATTCCGGCTGTGAATTTCACGAGGCATTGGCACAGTTCTCCCAGCTGCACCCCGATGTGGCTCTTTCCATTGAATATGGCAACCATGAGGAGCTTTACGCCATGCTTCGAAGCGGCCAGGCGGATATGGTTCTTAACGATCAGCGGCGGGCCTTTTCCGAGGAATATGTCAATCTGCTGCTGACCACCTGCCGCTGCCTGATTGAGGTTTCCGCCTCCAGTCCCCTGGCGCAGCTGTCCAACGTAACGCCTCAGGAGCTGAAAAACACCCCCTGTATTCTGGTGGCCTCCCCTGCCCAGCAGGATACCGAGCAGGATTACTATCGGACGGTGCTGGGCTTCCAGGGCGAATTCCTATCTGCCGAAAATTTAGAGGAAGCGCGGCTGATGGTTCTTGGCCGCAAGGGCTTTTTGCCCGTAGACGGTGATGCCTCCACACAGGTGATGGGCGCATCCATCGTTCGGGTCCCCTTGGTTCGGGGGAATGAGCCAATTCTGCACAACTACTGCGCCTTCTGGAAAAAGGACAATCCCAATCCCTATACCGCAGAATTCGCCCATCTTTTGCACGCTCAATTTTCCAAATAAGCAAGAACGCTGCACCTTTTTTCAAGGGCAGCGTTTTTATTAGTTTTACTTATAGAAAGTCATCCAAACTGAAATTGATTCAATTGCTTTTCTTATATAAAATAGAACCGCAAATGAAATGACACAGCTTAGGAGGATGACTTATGAAACCTGTTATGTTATGGACCGGAGCCGGTCAGATCGGCATGGCCATTGCCCGCCGAATGGGCGCCGGCATGAAAATCGTCGTGGGAGATAAGAAGCTCGAAAATGCCCAGGCCATTGCGGATATTATGAGTTGCGCAGGCTTTGATGTGGTCCCCATGGAGGCAGACCTGTCTGACCGCGCCTCCATTCAGGCCTTGATTGCCCGTGCCCTGGAATACGGCGACATCAAGATGCTGGTCAACGCCGCCGGTGTTTCCCCCAGCCAGGCCCCCATTTCCGCCATTTTAAAGGTGGACCTCTATGGAACGGCTATGCTGCTGGAGGAGGTTGGGAACGTCATTGCTCCCGGCGGCGTTGGCGTCACCATCTCCAGCCAGTCCGGTTGGCGCATGCCTGCCCTGACCCAGCAGCAGGATCTGGCCCTGGCTACCACGCCCACCGAGGAGCTGCTTTCTCTGGATTTTCTCCAGCCGGAAGCCATTACCGACACGCTCCACGCCTATCAGCTGGCAAAGCGCTGCAATGAAAAGCGCGTGATGGCCCAGGCCGTGGAATGGAGCAAACGCGGCGCACGGCTCAACGCCATTGCCCCCGGCATCATTGTAACGCCCCTGGCAATCGATGAATTCAACGGCCCCCGCGGGGATTTCTATAAAAACATGTTTGCAAAGTGCCCGGCGGGCCGTCCGGGTACCGCCGACGAAGTCGCCAACGTGGCAGAACTGCTTATGAGCGATAAGGGCGCATTCATCAGCGGCTCTACCTTCCTGGTGGATGGCGGCGCAACAGCCAGCTATTTCTATGGCCCGCTGAAGCCGGTGCAGGAATAAAAAATGCCGGAGTACCAATGTACTCCGGCATTTTTGTGGCGCACAAAGAGGCCATCTTAATTACTCGTAAAGCGTTCCAACTGAATAATGCGGAATGAACTTTACTGTATAGTCCAATGGATTCCACTCACTATTGTCTAGATATACATCCACGGTTGCAGCTTGTCCTGGTTCCAGCATGGATATCTGCGCAACATTCCCCATCATGATAATCTTCCCGTCCGCGTCAAGCACCTGAATATCCTCGTAAAAATAATCGAGGGTTTCCTCTGTTGTATTGGTAAATGTTGCCGTCACATCATACCATAACGTCTCTCCGCTGTACTCATCCACATATGGCTCCACAGATAACACAGTATTATCCGCCATTGTGTGGATCTCCGCCTTCAGCCGCTCTTGTTCATAATAAACTTCGGAATCTGAAATCAGGCTCTTCAGTTCATCTGCATACTGCTCGTCTACGCTAAGCCCATAATCATCCGATAGTTCTGCCAATAGATGCGTGCGCTGTGCTCTGGCAAGCTCCCAGGCATTATCGTATTTTGAATAGTCCACTACATAATACTTTAGCGCATTGGATGACTCGTTCAGGCAAGCAATGTATTCTGTCGCAATCTCGCCAAGCCGTTTGTCCTGAAATTGCTGTTCTGCAAAGCAAGAAATTTTATCATATTCAAAATCAACCGCTTTTTGTGTCCGTTCGTTATCTGCAAGATTACCGTCTATTGTTCCATTTTCCGCTCCATCGAGATACTTCCAACGCTCCTGTAAACCTTCCTTTAACGCTTTTAGAAATTGGCCATCCGTTGTTTGCAGATATGCACTTTGCTCTGCGTAACTTTTCGCATCTTCATAGTCACCAAGCGCTGAAAACACAGCCTCTGCGTCCACATAATTTTCCGTGTCAAATAGTGTTTTTGCTTTTTCATATTGATAGGCTCGAAGCAGCTTCTCTGATTCATCACAATCAGGGATTTCACTTAGCATCGTAATTGCGCTGTCAATATCCCCGGAATCATGTGCTTCTATAGCAAACTGATATTGACATTTCATAAGCAGCTGGGCAGAATCTTCGTAATCCTCAAGGTTCTCCAGCAGAGAACTGGCTGTATCATAGTCTTCCTCATCCATTTTCTGAGATGCCAACCCATACATTGACTCCTTTTTCAGTGTTGCTGCGTCTTTATAATCCGCAAGCGCCGAAAACAAGCTGATTGCCTCTTCATAGTCCCTACTACCTAAAGCTGCATTTGCTTTTGAATAAGCGCGCAGGTTGGCTGTTCCCAAAAATATACTAACACAGATTCCGATTAAGATTAGAACGCCCAAAATGATAATCCACATTTTCTTTTTTGATGCAACTTCCATGCTGGATTCCTCCTTGTCGATTTGAGGCATACCAACGCTCCATTGTCACTTTTTGTCGAACTATGTATGAAAGAGCGATTCTATATCTCTAATACATAGTATACCAGAACGCATGTGAATTGTCTACAGAAAAAGGGCAACATGTGTCGAACATGCTGCCCTTTTTTATTTTTGGATATTCTGTTTTTCTTGCTGAATCATGAGCTCAATCATCTGGAGAATTCGGTTCTGTGATTCAGCCGGGAGTGTCTCCAATTCATCTGAAAGCTGCGATGCCCGATAGGAAGTCGTATGCTCTACCACATCACAGAAAATCGCATCCGCAGATGCTTCCAGTCCGTTAAGAAGAATAATCAGCTTCTCGCATCGTGGAAACGACATTCCGCGTTCGACAGTAGAGATATAATTGACTGTCAGGCCGGTTTTCTCCGCAAATTCTTCTTGAGTAAGTCCCAGCTTCTCGCGGCACTGTTTTATCCGTTTTCCGATTCGTTTGTCTATCATAGCACATACCTGTACCTTTTCTATGGCGTTTACCATTATTATATGGATAAACATCATAGTGATACAGAAACGCTAATACATAGACTCTGTATGAAAAGCATAGTTTAATTCAATTTTTCCCTACCGCATCCACAACCATATCGATTCCCTTTCCAAAGAAGCTGATTCTCTGCTGGCTGATAACCTCTCCCTTGGCAGAAATGGTCACCTCCGCCACCGCAAGCTCATCGTCCTCCGTGGCGCTTGTGCTGCCCATCAGCGTCTGCCATTGCACCTGCACGTCATCCTTCGTAATGGGCTCATCAGTCTGAACCTGATAATCCACATCCTCGCTGAACGCCGAATTAGAGCTGGAGGCCACTTCAACGCCGTCCTCCGTCCGATATACCGTAACCGTATAGTAAACTCGGTCCGCCTGGTTTTCCACATAGTCCTCGTTGGGTGAAATCGTCTCTTCATAAATCACATCCGAGGAAATTGCGCGCTCCGACGCCTGCAATTTTCCACCGCAGCCCGCCAATTGCGCTGCCAGCAACAACGTCAGAATTCCAAGCACAAGCTTTTTCATTGGTCTGCCTCCTGCCATTCTTTTTCCTCATTATACACCAAAGGACGTCCTGCGAAAAGATGATTACCAGGGCGATCTCTATCCTATCGGCCATTTTTCCATGGCTGGGCATGATTTAAAACAAAATGCGTATCATTCGATGCACAAAAAACATCCGCAGGACACGAAATCCCCCGTTTCCTGCGGATGCGATTTTCTGGCAGCATGTGCTGCGACTTAAAACAGATTATTCCAGCTCAAATGCGCCGGTATACAGCTGATAATAGGTGCCCTTTTCTGCAATCAGCTTCTCGTGGTTGCCGCGCTCAATGATCCGTCCGTGATCCAGCACCATAATCACGTCGGAGTTTTGCACCGTGGAAAGCCGGTGGGCAATGACAAATACCGTCCGGCCCTCCATGAGCTTATCCATGCCGTTTTGCACCAATGCCTCGGTACGGGTATCGATGGAGGAGGTCGCCTCGTCCAGGATCATCACCGGGGGATCGGCAACTGCCGCCCGGGCAATGGAAATGAGCTGACGCTGGCCCTGAGAAAGTCCGCTACCATCGCCCTTGAGCACCGTATTGTAGCCCTGGGGCAGCATCCGGATAAAGCCGTCGGCATTGGCCAGCTTAGCGGCTGCAATGCACTCCTCATCGGTGGCGTTGCGGTTGCCATACCGCAGATTTTCCATGACAGTGCCAGTAAAGAGGTTTACATCCTGGAGCACAATGCCCAGGGACCGGCGCAGATCATCCTTGCGAATCTTGTTGATATTGATGCCGTCATAGCGAATCTTGCCGTCTGCAATGTCGTAAAAGCGGTTAATCAGGTTCGTAATTGTAGTTTTGCCCGCACCGGTAGCGCCCACAAAGGCCACCTTCTGACCCGGCTCGGCATAGAGGGTAATATCGTGGAGGATTTCCTTATCCGGGGTGTAGGAGAAGTCCACATGGTCAAATACAATGCGCCCCTCCAGCTTGGTATAGGTCACGGTGCCATCGGAATGGGGATGCTTCCAGGCCCAGAGGCCCGTGTGCTCCGGGCATTCGGTGAGAACGCCGTTTTCTTCCTTTGCATTGACCAGGGTAACATAACCGTCGTCCGTCTCCGGCTCCTCGTCCATGAAGTCAAAGATACGGGAGGCGCCGGCAAGAGCGGTGACAATGGAGTTAAACTGGTTGGAAATCTGGGCAATGGGGCCGGTGAAGCTCCGGGACAGGGTCAGGAAGGACGCGATCATACCCAGCGTCATGGTATCCATCCCGGTAAGCCCCAAATTCGGAATCCCGCGGATTGCCATAAATGCGCCCAGCACTGCTACAATGACATACTGGAAATAGCCCAGCGCGTTCATCATGGGCATCATGGCATTGGCATGCCCATTGGCCAAGGTGGAGTTCTTCTGCCATGCCTGATTTTTCTGGCGGAACTCCCGCTTCGCCTCTTCCTCGTGGCAGAAGACCTTGATTACCTTCTGACCGCCGACCATTTCTTCCACATAGCCGTCCAGGTCTGCCAGGGTCATCTGCTGGGCTGCAAAGTATTTTCCGGTTTTCTTCACCACCAGCTCCACAGCCTTGAGAATGAAAAACAGGGAAATTACCACCACAATGGTCAGCCACACGCTGATATACAGCATGCAGAAGAATACCGCCACAATGGAGAAGATGGAGGAGATAAACTGCCCCATGGACTGGGCGATCAGCTGACGCAGGGTGTCGGTATCGTTGGTGTAAAGGCTCATGGTGTTGCCGTTGGTATGGGTGTCGAAGTAGCGAATCGGAAGCCGCTGCATCTTGGTAAACATCTCATCCCGGATGGTTTTCAGTGCACCCTGGGCAATGGTTACCATGGCGCGATTGTAAATCCAAGTGGCAAGAATACCGATTACATACACCACGCCGATGGTAATCAGCGCACGAATCAGTCCGGTAAACACCGGCTGAGACTGTCCCACCAGCGGCACAATATAGTCGTCAATGAGCGTCTGGAGGAACATGGAGGAAGCGGCAGAGGCAATGGCGCTGAGCAGGATGCAGAAGGTTACCAATATCATGGTTCCCTTGTATTCCTTCATATAGCCAAGCAGCCGCTTGAGGGTCTTAACATCAAACTGCGTCTTCTCAGGCATTGTCGTCACCGCCTTTCTGCTGGGATTCATAGACCTCACGATAGATGTCGGAGGTTTTCAGCAGCTCCTCGTGGGTGCCGCTGGCGGAAATTCTGCCGTCGTCCATGACCAGGATCATGTCTGCATGCTCCACAGAGGAAATTCTCTGGGCGATGATGATCTTGGTGGTATCCGGGATATACTCCGCAAATGCTTTTTGAATCAGTGCGTCGGTGTGGGTATCCACGGCGCTGGTGGAGTCGTCCAGAATCAGCACCTTGGGCTGCTTCAACAGCGCCCGGGCAATACAAAGCCGCTGTTTCTGGCCGCCGGAGACATTCGCACCGCCCTGTTCAATATAGGTATCATAGCCCTTGGGCATCGCCGACACAAATTCATCGGCCTGGGCCAGAACGCATGCATGGCGCAGCTCCTCGTCGGTGGCATTCTCATTGCCCCAACGCAGGTTTTCGGCAATGGTGCCGGAGAACAGTTCGTTCTTCTGGAGCACCATAGCGACTGCATTGCGCAGCGCGGAAAGGCTGTAGTTCCGAACATCCACCCCACCCAGGGATACGCTGCCGGAGGTCACGTCATAAAGGCGCGGAATCAGCTGCACCAGCGAAGACTTGGAGGAACCGGTGCCGCCGATAATGCCTACCGTTGCACCGGAGGGAATATGCAGGGAAATATCGGACAAAACGGACTTATCCGCCTTGGATGCATAGGAAAAGTTCACATGGTCGAACGTGATGTCGCCGTCTTGCACCACCGTAACCGGCTGCGCAGGATCGGCAATATCCGTTTTTTCCTGGAGAATTTCTGCAATTCTCTGTGCAGAAGAGCTGGCGATGACGATCATGGCAAACACCATGGAAAGGGACATTAGCGAAAACAGAATCTGCGTGGCATAGGAAAACAGCGCCGTCAGGTTGCCGGTGGTCAGGCCCATGGCGGGATTATTGCCGCTCATCACAATAGCCTTTGCGCCAATCCAGGAAATCAGGATCATGCAGCCATACATGCAGGTCTGCATCAACGGGGAGTTCAGGGCAATGAGCCGCTCGCCCTTTGCAAAGTCCTGAAAAATGTTCTGAGAGATTTTCTTAAATTTGTTGATCTCATAGTCCTCCTGCTGGAAGGACTTTACCACGCGAATGCCCTTCAAGTCCTCCTGGACCACGTTATTCAGGCCGTCATAGGTTTCAAACACGCGCTTGAAAATCGGGTGGACCCGCAGGACAATCAGCGCCAGCAGAACCGCCAGAATCGGAATGATAATCAGGAACATCATAGATATTTCCACGTTGATCCGAAATGCAACAATCATAGAAAACAGCAGCATCACCGGTCCGCGAATTGCCATGCGGATAATCATCAGATAGGCATTTTGCAGGTTCGTTACGTCAGTGGTAAGCCGGGTGACGATAGACGCGGTGGAAAACCGGTCAATGTTGGAGAAGGCAAAGGTCTGCACCCGGTCATACATATCCTGCCGGAGGTTGGCCGCAAAGCCGGTTGCCGCTTTGGAGCCAATGTGCGCCGAAGCAATGCCGGTGGCCAGCTGCAACAGCGCCGCCAGCAGCAGGAACAGGCCGTACTTTGCAACCGCGCCCATGGTGCCGCCCTCAATGCCGTAGTCGATGAGGTTAGCCATATAAAGCGGGATTACAATTTCAAATACCACCTCAAGAATCGACAGCAAAACGGTAGCCCACGAGCTTTTTTTGTATTCTCGCAAGCTGCTTGCAAGTGTTTTTATCATATTCGCATCACTCCTTGGGTTTGATAAAATGTAGTATGCTACACATTGCGTACGAAAAACAAACTCAGTCGTTCTCCAAGTTTTTGGCAATATGGTCTAAGCATGCGCGCAAAACCTCGATCTGCTGGGGCGTCAATCCCCGAAGCAGCTTTTCGTCCTGCTTCTGAACCGTTGCATTGATTTGGCGGTCTGTTTCTATGGCTTTGGGCGTCACACGGATTAGCTTATTCCGCCGATCCATCGGGTCCACCCAGGAGGTCAGAAACCCCTTCTGCTCCATCCGAGAAACCACTCCCACCACCGTAGGATGAGAAACCTGCAAATCCCGCTCAATATCCTTTTGCGCGACCTGACCGCCAGCCTCCATAATAAAGCCCAATACGCGGGTCTGCGTTAAGGTCATGTCATGGGCTTGCAGATCTGCATCCGCCCGCTGCTTGATTCGGTCATTGATGATCTTGAACTGATAACCGATTCCGTGGTTCATAACTGCTCCCACCTTTTAAATATGTAGCGTGCTACAATAATAAGACATAATAGCTAATTTGTCAATGCGTTAATTATGGAAAAAGGCAATTGTTCAGAAAATATTCACATTTACAGATATTAAAAACTGTGAAGTCTGCATAGTCACCCTCGCCGCAGTTCTCCAGTGTAAGCAGCGCATACAAAAGGCCCCATGGAATTTTTGTTCCATGGGGCCTTATAACGCTGCCGCCTTATTTATTCATTTCCATCGGGGCGATAGGGCTTTTTCCCCTGATAGGCATAGGGGTTTACCGCAGTGCCTGCATCCACCTCTTCCAGCCATTGAAACGGCTCCGTACGGAATGCGTTCCAGGTGTCCTCATTCATGGGGCCCTGCATCGCCGGGAAGGTATACCGCCAATAGTTGGTTCTGGCAATGTACTTCTCATCCTGCTGACCTGCGTTTACATCGCCCATTTCATTGGCGGCGATACGCAGCAGCGAACCATACTGCTCCGAAACCGTATGGAGCTTCAAATCCTCCACAAACAGCTTCTTCAGCGGGCGCTTGGCCAGGTTTGCCATAATGCAGCGATTTTCATAGGGCATCCGCTTCCACATCCGGGCAATCTCCCAGGCCCGCTCCATAACCCGGTCCTTTGCCACTACCTCGGAAACCATACCGAAGTCCAGCATATTCTGAGCAGTGAACTGCCGGGTGGTCATCATATAATAGTTGCCCCGCTTGGTGCCAAAGTAGTGCTGCGCCATCAGGCCCATGCCGTCGCCGGGTACCAGTCCGCCGTGGGCATGGGGCACCTCCATCACGGTATCCTCCGCCGCAATGGTCACATCGCAGAGCATCGCGGAATCCCAATGGAAGCCCGGGCCGGGAATTGCGCCGATGGTGGGCACGTCCAGGTCGAAGACCATATTCTTAATGAGGTTGGTATCATCAAAATACTGATGCTGGAACCGCTGGGTGGGAAGCTCTGAATAGGTATCCCAGCCGTTGGGGTCGGACTCGATCATCCAGGTGTCGCCAATGTGCGTGAAGATGATAATTTCGTTCTTCACGTCCATGGACAGAATCCGCACCAGCTGAGAAATCGCCCGGTGGGACATGCCGGAATGCTTCATGGGCCCGTCATTGGTCTTCCAGGTCACCTGTAAGATGCCATCCTCCCGGTAGAGATCCGCGAAGTCCTTGAACCATACGGCGTATTCCTCCAGCTCCGGGAGCTTTACATAGTCTGCTAATGGTTTTGCCATGGTATGTTCCTCCTTCAATCAATATATCCAAGGCGCTTTGCCTCAAATGTCAGTTCATCCCGAAAATCCGGATGGGCAATTTGAATCAGCTGCGATGCCCGCTCCTTCACCGTGCGGCCTCGCATATAGGCTGCGCCATACTCTGTTACAATGATATCCGCAATATTCCTGGAGATGGTCACCACCGATCCCGGGGTCAGGATTGGCTTAATCTTCGAAATCGTCCCATGCTTTGCCGTAGACGCAATGGCAATAATGCCCCTGCCTCCCTTGGAATGCTGGGCCCCAAAGGCAAAGTCAAAAGCGCCGCCAGTACCGGAATACTGCTTGGAGCCAATGGTTTCCGAGCAGATTTGCCCGGTAAGATCAATCTCCATGGCCGTATTGATGGAAACCATATTGTCGATGGATGCAATTACAAAGGGATCGTTGGTATAGGACGCCTGCCGGAACCACACGTCTGGGCACGCCTCCATAATTTCATAGAGCCGCTGATCCCCCAGAATGAAGTTGCCCACATGCTTTCCGGTGTCGATATTTTTTCGCGCGCCGGTAATTACCCCTGCCTCAATTAGATCGCCCATCACCGGCGTAAACAGTTCCGTGTGCAGACCTAAGTCCTTTTTCCCGAAGAATGCATTGCCCACCGCATCGGGCATGCCGCCCAGCCCCAGCTGAATGCAGTCGCCATCATGGACAAAGTCCGCCACAATACCGCCAATTTTTAAGTCCGTTTCCGATGGAATCGAGCGCACATTATATATCGTTGGCCCATACTCCACCGGAACAATTCCGTCCACCCGGTCAATCGGAATCTCCAGCGCCCCCCGGAACCGGGGCAGATTGGGGCTGACCTCCAGAATCACATGTGCTGCATGCCGGTAGGCTTCCTCCTCCCACATGCCGCTGCCGGAGATTGCAAAATTTCCGTTCTCGTCCATAGCGGTGGCGGCTGCAATAAAGAAGTCGATTTTGGGCTTGTACTCTGTCCGGCGCTTCATCATGTCATGCAGATTGGAAGGCAGATGGGACGCAATTCCCATCTCATGGCATGCCCGCAGCGCCCCGTCATAAAGATGGCACACCATATGATAGTGCGCCTTTAGCTCGGGCCGATCCATAAAGGGGTAGACATAGCCGCTGCCCCGCTTTCCTTTTATGAGTTCGATATCATAGCGCTTGGGCAGTACCCGATGCAGATTCTCGTAGAACTGCTGGGGCTCACACAGCTCACCGCCGCCGCAGACCACCGCCCCATTGGGGATGCCATCCAGCACTTCATCTATGGTTTTGCGCTTTGCATTGTATTGTTCCTGATACGTCATGATTCATCACCTGTGGCCATTTTACCACGAGACTTTCTTCATTGGAAATGCCAAAACCCATTGCGATGATATAAACAAAATATTATAATAAAAGAGAATCTATTCTGGAGGGATTTTTATGACCTTCTTGCAAATACAGTATTTCCTCAAAACCGCAGCATGCATGAACTTCTCACAGGCTGCAAAGGAGCTATATGTAACCCAGCCCTCAGTGAGCCGCCAAATCAAGCAGCTGGAGCAGGAGCTGGGCTATCCGCTGTTTGTCCGCACCCAGAAAAACGCCATTCGCCTGACCCCCGCAGGGATCGTGTTTCAGGACGCCTTCTCTCAGATGCAGACAATCTATAGCCGTGCCGCAGAAACCGCTCAGTCTCTTACCAACCACTATCCCATGCAGCTGAAAATCGGAATTGGAAGCGGTTGGGATATGAGCACTGCTCTGCTTCGGGTAAAAACGCAGCTTACCCAGCACTATCCCCAAGCAGAGCTGCTATTTGAAAGTCAGGATTTCCGGGAACTGCGTCACCGGATTCGCAGCGGCGAGTTGGATGTGATGATTTGCACAAAAACCAGCCTCATCGACTTCGACGGTCTGGCTGTGCAGGAAATCGCAAACCTAGAAAGCCGCGCCTATGTAAAAAAGGGGCTGCTCCGCCCCGAAAATGAGCCCCTGGCCGCCGCAGATTTCCAGGGGCAGACGCTGCTTATGCTCTCCCAAGAGGAATCCCCCCTGGCCATGGAGCTGGCCCTGCTGCAATTCCAGGCCCGGCAAATCACCGTTGTGCCAAAATATCTGCCCAACCGGGACAGCATTCTGCAAGCCCTGCTGCTGGGCGAGGGCGTCACCGTATTTGACCCCTATATGCGCTTCTCCAACGATCCCCGGCTGACCTTTTTCAATCTGGAGGACGATATCCCCGTCTGTGTTGCCTGGAGTAAGCACAATCCGAACCCGTTAATTCATCTCTTCGCAGACGCCATGGAAAAAGCGCTGCAACAGTAGTCTGAAACGCCTTCACAATTCAAGTTGCATAGAAAGCCCCAGAATCTATACTGTTGCGCTCAAAAATATCCCAGCCGCATTGTGTGCGGCCGGGATGTTTTGCGTGATTATAGTGGTTTGAA
>CAVJLG010000005.1:0-2506 GCA_963650135.1 Barnesiella intestinihominis
CACCTGCGCCAACTCATCGCTGAATGCGGATATTGTCATCTGTTTATCCATGCGTTCATTATATCACAATTTGGCTTCGTTTTGTTTTTCTGTGCGGTATTGCCCTAATAATATTAAACCACAAGTCCAGGCTTAGCTCGTGGATATTCACGGCTTTTTTCGTAAATTTCGATAAAAAAGAACGTCTACGGTTCCGATTCCGTAGACGCTAGCAGATGGAAAATGATGCCAATATGACACAAACGGCACATATCGGCATCATCTTTTGCGAATGAAATTATCTTACTGTGGAGCCTGTCTTTTTCGCTTTTTGCCTGCATCTACAGAGTTAAGCTCGTTCTGGAAGGGGCGCTTGGGCTGATAGATCAGACCTGCACACTCCGGGGACCACCCATACAGGCTGCGTGTTGTCGGAAGCGATTCGACAAAAAGCTTGACGCAGCTACTGGGAAGGCGGTAAACTATGAATATGACAGTCTGGGGCGGCTGATTCATAGCTACCAGACCGACAGCGGCACTGTGCAGCACGGAGCATTTGTATGACAGCGAAAACCGCCTGACCGCAGAACCGATAAAATCAATGAAACGTTCATTTTCTTGCTTATAGTACTATTTATTTATTTTCTGCTTGTGCAGATGGGGTAAAATGGTACAAAATTCTTTGGTTCCCGATTATAGTAATTTTGCCATGCATTATAGTATGCGTTTATTACAACGTTTGGCGTATTGATGTGAGTGATAATTCAATTTGTTTTTGCTGTTTTGGAAAAAGAAAATTGAGATTCACTTTAACAGATATTCAATACAGTAGCATCAGGCAATTGCATTTCCTGCAGCTGCCTGATGTTATTGGCACTTTCGTGACAAAAACACCCAGACCGTACCAATGTGTACAGTCTGGGCGTTATCGTTTTGCTTAGTCCTCCAGGCAGGGATTATCGCAATAATGCCAAACCTCGCTGTCGGTCTGATAGGGCTCGGGGATCGGCACGGGCTGAGGAACGGTGAACTTGGTCCAGTCCTCAAACAGCGGGCCGGGAGTAGCAGGGGCCACCATGGCCTGAGCCGCAGGGGATGCACCGGGCTTCTTGGGCATCATGCCGGGGATATCCGATGCGCCGCCGCCCATCTCCTGCTCCATCTTCTTGAGCATCTCCGGAGGGGGTGCCATACGGACGCGGTAAGCGAATCCGCCACCGCCCACATTGCCGCCGATATCCGGGCAAACGCGGAGGTTCTTATACAGCCAGCGGCCATCCTCCAACACGAAGTCGCCGCCGTAGCGCTCCCAAAGTGCCTGAGAACGGATCTTGCCGTTGGCGGAAGCATGGCTGTTGATAAAACCGGGGGTATACCACAGGCCCTTGGCGCTCTTGCCGTCCTCAGCCACTTCGATGACGGGAGAGGTGGTCAGATGGTTGGAATACTCAGCCACGCCGTCCAGGCGGGTGCAGTTTTCCACATCGGGGTAGTTGAGCTTGATACCCATAAAGGTCTTGAAGGCGTTGCGCTCCTTCTCCAACACATAGCTGAAATAATAGCTGTAGCGGTCATCCTGACGACCCCAGCCGTGGCCCCAAGTGATATCCACTTTCTTGGACCAATATTCTTCCCACTCGTCACGATGAATGCCCGCGGAATGCCAGTAGACATGGCGGCTCATGACCTTTTCGCACTCCACCGCGCCTACCGCACGCTGGATTCTGGTATGCAGATCAGACATTTCTCAGCCCTCCTTCTTGTAGTTGGGGTTGCCTTCGGGGCCGTTGCTGACGCACTCATCAAAGGAGTAGTAGGGCTCCGGAATGGCCGGATAGAAGCTATAGTTGTATTTCAGGGAATAGGCGTCCATGGGGATGAAGTTCGGATCCTTGCAGTCCGCCATGGGATTCTTGGGCTTCTCCATCTCACCGGCGGCGATTTTGCGCTCCTGCTCCAGGATGGTGTCGCCCTTCAGGTCCTGACCGGCGGGAACGGCAAAGTCCGTACCGATGAACAGGTGCCAGATCTTCCACTCGCCGTCTTCCTTCATGAAGTCCACGCCGTACTTTTCATACATCATCAAGCCGTCGGAATGGTCGGGATGCACGCCGCCCACTGCGCCGGGAGAATACCACAGGCCCTGTGCAGTCTTACCGTCGGCTGCCACCTCAATATAGGGTGCAGTCAACATATGAATTACCAGGGAGCCAATGCCCAGGTTTTCCTGATTGACTTCCACGCTGGGATCGGCTGCATGGAGGGCCTCCAGATCCTTCTGGTAGTTCTCTACGCTGCCCTTGCCGTAATAAGCGTCGATGCGCTCCATACCCACGTTGTAGCCCCAGTTCTGGCCGAAGGAGGCGGTCTTCTGATTCTCGGGCTTCTGTACCCAAATCTCCTTGAGCTCCTTCTCATGGAGGCCCTTGGCATGGTAGTAGGCGTGACGGCCCATAACGTTGCGAATTTCCATCACATCGGTCACCCGCTGGATGAGCTCCTCATCGGTGAATTCCTTTTTCACTGC
>CAVJLG010000006.1:0-47357 GCA_963650135.1 Barnesiella intestinihominis
AAGCTGAAAAAGCCCACCAATTTGCAGATTGGGCTGCTGATTGTGATCGTGGCCGCTGCGGTTTCCGTGGTGATGCTGTTCTACCACCACAAGGTGCCCAGCCGCAAGACCCTGGACGAGCCCCTGTATGAGGCCATCACCGACAGCGACTTTGAGCTGTTCCCGGAGGGTGCTCCATGTCAATGATTGCGCGTCTGCGGGACGGTACACCGGGGGAAAGCTATGACGGTCAGGCGGGGATTCTCCGCTTTCTCTACACCACCGCACCGGGCCGTTTGCTCCTTCGCCCGCTGATTCGGCCCGGATTTTCGAAGTTCATGGGCCATGTGCTGAATAGCGGGATTTCCCGGGTGCTGGTGGGGCCCTTTATCCGGAAAAACGGCATCTCCATGGCGGACTACCCGCCCCGGCACTACCGCTCCTTTAACGACTTTTTCACCCGGACGATTCTGCCGGAACGCCGCCCGGTAGACCCTGCACCCGACCATCTCATCGCCCCCTGCGACAGCAAGCTCAGCGCCATCCATCTGGAGCCGGACACCCGTTTCTATATCAAGGGCGTGGAATACACCGCCGGTGCTCTGCTCCGCAGCGAGGAGTTGGCCGAGAAATTTGCAGGCGGCTGGCTGCTGCTGTTCCGGCTGACGGTGGACGATTACCATCACTATCTCTACCCCCTCAGTGGCACCGAAAGCCCGCGGGTGGTGATTCCCGGGGTATTTCACACCGTCAACCCCCTTGCCGCCGGGCTGCGTCCCATCTATCAGGAGAACACACGGGAATATACCTGCACCGAAACGGAATTCGGCACGCTCCTTCAAATGGAGGTGGGCTCGCTGCTGGTGGGCCGCATCTCCAACCACAGCTGGTCTGGCCCGGTGCAGCGGGGCACGGAAAAGGGCATGTTTGAATTTGGCGGCTCCACCGTGGTATTGATGCTGGAGCCGGACCGCCTGCAACCGGACGAGGACATTCTGCGGAATTCCGCCGCCGGAGAAGAAACGATTGTAAAAATGGGGGAACGCATTGGAACGCTCATCCGCAAACCGTAATGCCGCCGGAAGCCGATATGACCGCAGCCTGGGGCGGATTTTGCCCAGCAGTCGGCTGTTTGGCGTGCTTGGCTGTCTGGCGCTGAACAGTCTCGTCTATTGGGGCACCCAGACGCTGGCGGCCAATCGGACGCTCATCGACATGACCACCGCCTTTGACCGCACGATCCCCTTTGACTCCCGCTGGGTCATCATCTACGTTGCATGCTTTGCCTATTGGGCCGTGGGCTATGTGCTCATGGCGCGGCAGGAGAATTGGTACTCCATTATGACCGGCGAGGTGCTGGCAAAGCTGCTGTGCGGCGCGATTTTCCTGCTGATTCCCACCACCAATGTCCGCCCGGAGATTACCGGCACCGGACTGACCGACTGGCTTATGGGCCTGATCTACCGGATGGACCGGCCCCTGGACCTGTTCCCCTCCATCCACTGCATGGAGAGCTGGATTTGCTTCCGGGGTATTCTGGGGCAAAAGAACATTCCGAAATGGTATCAGGCGTTCTCCGGGGTGTTTACCCTGCTGGTCTGCCTTTCCACGCTGTTTACCCGGCAGCATGTAATTGCCGATGTGATCGCCGGGGTGCTGTTGGGAGAAATCTGTTTGGACATTTCCCGTCATCGTGGTTGGGGCAAGCGCCTCCGCCAATGGATGGAGGGCTTAGACCATAGGATTTTTGGATAACAAAAAGAGGTACGGAATCCCGTACCTCTTACTTTTATGCCGTTATCGTCCGTTTCCGAAGAAGAATACCGCCAGCATGCCCGGGCCAACGTGTGCGCCGGTGAGGGGCTCGTGCATGGACAAAATCAGCTCCTTGGGGGGCGCAATCTGCCGGATTCTCTCCGCCAGCTGCTGGGCCTCCTCCAGGCAGTCGCCATGGGAGATTGCCACCCGCTGATGCTCGGCGTCCACTACCTTTTTCGCATAGACCTCTGCCAGCTCGGCAATGGCGCGCTTCCGGCCACGGATCTTGCCGCAGACCACGATTTTGCCCTCTTCGTCTCCTCGGAGCATGGGCTTGATCTGGAGCATGGAGCCCAATACCGCCGTCACGCCGGATACCCGTCCGGTACGCTTCAGGAACATCAGATCGTCCACCGTGAAATACTCACACAGGCCCAGCCGGTCAATGTTCAGCTGCTCCTCTGCGGCCCGAATATCCATTCCGGCGATGCTGTAGTCCGCCGCCTTGCAGGTGAGAATGCCGGTGCCCAGGCCCGCGCCCATGGAATCCACCACCACCACCTGGCGCTGGGGATACTCCTCCATCAGCTGCTGGGCCGCCATATTTGCCGCCGCAACGGTGCCGCTGATGCCCGAGGCAATGCCCACATACAGCACGTCCTTCCCCGCAGCCACCACCGGATGAAACGCCTGATAAAATGCCTCGGCGTTAATCAGCGAGGTTTTCACCTGTGCCCCCTGGCGCAGACGATTATAATAGCTCTGCCCGTCAAAGCCGTCGGGATACTTGGGGCAGACAATCAGCTCGCCGTCCAGTTCGTAGGAAAAGGGCACCACCTCAATCCCCAGCTCCTGCAATTTTCTCTGGGGCAGATTACAGCCGGAATCGGCAAATACAACAAAACGCATGAAAAAACTCCTAGCTAAATAATTTCGATTATTATATTACATCATCCGCACCCCAACGTCAAGCAAAAGGGCGATCTTCCCCTTAGTTTTCTCCCTTTTGTGAAGATTATATGTAGAAATCCCGAAGAAAATGTGATAGACTACAGTCTGAACGTACTCGGGAGGGCAATTCTATGAAAAAAGCAAAATCCATTCTTGTTCCGCTGCTGGCCCTGGTGCTCACCTGTCTGTATCCCTGCGCATTCCAGTATTTCCGGAATGCCGCCGAAGCAGCCCCGGGGGATATGGTGCCCATGCTGCTGATTTTTCTGGGCATGGGCGCGGTGGTTCTGCTGCTGAGCCTGATTGTGTTGCGCAGCTTCCCCAAGGCCGGGCTGTTTTCCAGCCTATTTATGATGGCTGCGGTCAACAGCGGCCTGATTGGCGGCATCTGTAAGCGGCTGATCCCCGGCTTTCGGGACCGGTACATCCTTTTGGCGCTGGCTATCCTCCTGCTGCTTTTGCTGCTGGTAATTCGAAAGAAAAAAGTGCCCGCAACGGAGCTGTGCCTGGTGCTGAGCATCCTGTTTGGGGTTTTGACGGTGGTGCAGATTATCCCCGCCGCACCGACCCTATGGAAGCAGATCACCTTCCACCGCCAAGAAAGCGCCATTGACCCGGAAACCGTGGAATTCCAGGGCGACCAGCGCCCCAATGTCTACTACTTCCTGGTGGACGAATACGGCGGCAGCGAAAACCTGGAGCGCTATTATGATTTTGACAACCAGGAGTTTCTCTCATTCCTGGACAAGCATCACTTCAACGTCTCCGGCACCACCAAAAATACCGAATCCATCTGGACCGTTTCCATTATGCCCAATCTCCTGAACATGGACTACATCGTGGATGACCGCACGGAAAACAAGGGCGCTTATATGGACCGCTCCAACCTCGTGGAGATGTTCCATCACAACGGCTACCAGGTCAATCTCATCGACCACCTGAACTTCGTGGGGGACAGCGACTGCCATGTACTCTCCCCCCGGCAGTTTCCGGATACCATCTCCAAATACATCTTCCGAAACAGCGTGCTCTCCCAAATTCCGCAGCTGCGAAAGCCCATGAACCGCATTCTCGGCCTCCACAGCGAATGGGAAGAGGCCCGGGTACTGCAAACCATGTTTGGCCTCATGGAAACCTGCACGGACTATGTAGGCGCTCAGCCCACCCTGACCGTCTCCTACGTCCAGTGCCCCCACTATCCGTTTCTGTTCGATGCAGCGGGCAATATCTCCCCGAAAAAGCCCGACTTTGCAAATAAATCCATCTATTTAGACCAGCTCACCTATCTTAATACGGTGTTGGAGCAGTCCATCTCGGGCGTTTTGGACAAGGACCCTGACGCGATTATCATCGTGCAGTCCGACCACGGCGCACGCTATCCCGGCCAGATGCTGCTGTACAACGGTGGCCCGGACTATGACCCCGAGCTGGAAACGCCCTATATGCAGAATGCACTGAACTGCGTCTATGTGGGCGGCAAGACCCTGGACATCGAAGGGCTCTCGGGCATCAACACCCTGCGCACTGTGATGAATCAGGAATTCGGCACGGACTTCCCCATGCTGGAGCAGCCCACCGGATACACCTGCTACGGCAAGTCCTGGGCGGATACCCCGGATTGGCTGGACGACCTGAACGGTTAATAGAAAAACGGACGTGCTGCTTTTCTACAGCACGTCTGTTTTATTATGTTATTTAGTCCGAGAGCTTCTCCGGATGCTCCGTGGCGAAGTAGTCCTTCACCAGCTTCACCACCGTGCCGGACAGCAGCAGCAGCGCAATCAGGTTGGGGATTGCCATCAGACCGTTGAAGGTATCGGCAATGTCCCACAGCAGCCCCAGGTCCACCGTTGCGCCCAGAATCGACACAAAGGAGTAGACCACCAGGAAGGGCCGCACCACCTTACTGGTGGAGAACAGATACTCAATGCATCGGGAGCCGTACAGGCCCCAGCCGATGATGGTGGAGAATGCAAAGCAGCACAGGGCCAGCGCCGTAAAGATCGAAGCCCAGCCGCCATAGGTAGAGGTAAAGCCGGAGATGGTCAGTTCCGCGCCCGCCACCGCACCGTAGTTTACGGTGGTGCCGCTGCACAGAATCACCAGCGCAGTCAGGGTGCAGATGACGATGGTATCCGCAAACACCTCGAAGATACCGAACAGGCCCTGCTTGACAGGCTTCTGGGTATCGGCGCAGGCATGGGCAATGGAGCCGGTACCGAGGCCTGCCTCGTTGGAGAAAATGCCCCGGGATACGCCCTTTTTCATGCTCATAAACATGGTGCCCACCACACCGCCGGTAAAGGCCATGGGGTCAAATGCGCCGCCGATGATGGATGCAAACACCGCGGGCACGTTTTTATAGTTGATAATCACCACGCCCAGGGCCAAAATCACATAAAACAGCGCCATAAAGGGCACCAGCTTTTCCGACACGCTGCCGATGCGCTTGATGCCGCCCAGCAGCACCATGGCCACCAGCATGGCCACCACAATGCCGATGATGAGATTCACCGTAGAAACCGCGCCGCTGCTCACAATGCCGTAGTTCAGCAACGGGGTGTCGATGGCGGCGGTGATGGTGTTGACCTGGGTGGCGTTGCCGGTGCCGAAGACCGTCAATACGCCAAACAGGGAATAGAGCATGGCAAGCCACTGCCACTTCTTCCCCAGTCCGTTTTTAATATAGTACATGGGGCCGCCCACCAGATCGCCGGCTGCGTTCCGCTCCCGGAAATGAACTGCCAGGGTCACTTCCGAAAACTTGGTGCACATGCCCAGAATGGCCGAGCACCACATCCAGAACACTGCACCGGGGCCGCCAATGGCAATAGCGCCCGCCACACCTGCAATATTACCGGTGCCCACCGTACCGGCCAGCGCCGTGCAAACCGCCTGGAACGGGGTCATGGCGCCATCGGATGCGTCCTTTTTCCGGAACATTCTGCCGACGGTGGTTTTAATGGCATAGGGGAACTTACGAATTTGAATGAATCGGGTGCGAACGCTCAGCAGCAAACCCACGCCAATGATGCAAATCATAGCGGGAACGCCCCAGATAAAGTTGTTCACCGCCTGATTGATGGATGCTATGAGATCAACCATATGCTTTGATGCCCTCCTTTTCCGGGCGCCTCAAATGAGACGCCTTGCGATACATTATATCACATTACATGGGAAAAGCACAGCGTCTTTGCAACATTTTGTCACATCTCATGCATTTTTTCGCATAAAACCCATCAATCCATGCACATTGACAAGAAAATGTGCATTTTTACGACACAAGGCCGCTCACGCCGACGCTGCCGGGGGACATCCGGAACAGCACCTGCATGTCGGAGAGCACATAGGGCACCTGCTCCAGCGAAACTGCGGACTCATACAGCCGCCGGGTCAGCGCCAGCCCCTGGACGTCCGAAATTTCCGGGCACCAGAACGCCTGGGAATCGCTATACCCATCCCGACTGTCCAGCACGCCAATCATAACGCCCTGGTCGGTAACATGGAAGGTGTAGATGGCGCTGCCGCCCTGAAGACAGTCCTTTCCTGCCTTATACTGCCGAATGAAACTTTGATACCTCATAGATCGTTCCTCCCTATTGAATCATTTGCCCCCGGTTTCGGCCCATCGCAGGCCCGCTGCTTTCAGGCCCGCCGGTTCTCGCTCCCCAAAGGGTGAAAACTTCTGAAAGAATGAATTGACAAGGCCGAAATGCTCTGGTAAAATGATGTGGATTTCGGGCAAATTTCGTCGAATCCACTCCTCAGATATTGATACCGATTATAATCCAAGGCCAGCGATTTGTCAGGCTGCGGGAATATCCGAATTTTTCGCATTTTTGGTGCTGTTTCTGAGGGCATACAACCACCCTGTTTTGGGGGCGCGTATTGTGCCCCGATTTTTTATACATTTAGGTAGAAAAATATTACGCCAAAATACACGAAAAAGTGGAAGTTATTTTCCCATTGTGTAGCGGCAATGACCAATCGACTTGCGGAGGTGCAACCATAATGGAAGAGTCTCGCATTGATCGGGTATCCAGATTCTCTAAAATCTGGTGGCAATCCCGTGCGGATGCGGATAAGTCCCAGGAGTTCATGGCGCTGGGGCTGGGCGTGTCAAAAAAGACCGTCCAAAACTGGGAAAAGGGCATCAGCGCCCCGGATCTGTTCCAGGGCTCGGAGTGGTTCCGGATTTTGGGCCTCAATCCCCTGCCCTATTATCTGGCCTTTTTGTTCCCCGATTTATTTGGGGACATTTCCCCGAACATTTCCGACGAAGAAGTAGACCAGGCCCTCCGGCACCTCATTGACCAGGCCACCCCAAAGGAAAAGCGGCAGCTGCTGTTCTTAATGGCAGGCAAGCACGGAAGCTCGTGGTATGCCCTGCTCCAGATGTTCACCGCCCACTGCCACACCTCCATGCAGTGCCGAGTTGCCACCGCCCGGATCGTGCTGGATAACTATGAAATGCAGCAGGAAACCGGCGAACTGGTCTGCACTGATAATGTGCCCCCGGATCTCGACATTCTCCGGAACGCCATTGAAAGTGGAAAGTCCGCCGCCCAGCAGAAGCGCCCGGGCTATACCACCGTGCCCGAGATTTCCGAAGACAAATAATTGCAAAACGCCCGACGCAGACCGTTCTGTGCCGGGCGCTTTCTATGCACTTGGATTATTCCTCTACTTTTCTGCCGTAGACCAGGTTGGGGAAGCCCTTGCCGCCGCCAACGGAGATCATGCCCTCGATGTAGCCTTCTTTGTCTACCCGGGCCCATACCTCCCAGCAGCCGGGACCGGCGGGATACTCCACCTTAAAGAACTCGTCGCCGGTGTAGTAGCCGAAGTTGATGGGGGTGCCGTCGGCTGTGCCCTTCAGGGTGCCGTCGGGCTGGGGCTCAAAGTCAAAGAGGATCTCGCCCTCGAAGAAATGCTCCGGCGGGGTGCCATGATCCTTCATGGTGACCTTGGGCTTTTCCACTGCCGGAGGAGGACCGCCAGCCGGTGCGCCCTCAGGACCACCGGGGCCGCCGGGAGGGCCTCCCTGGAAATCCGGACCGTGTACCAGCGTGGGGTCCGGCAGCCACTTCTTGATATAATACTTGCCTGAAATTGCCATAATGTTCAATCTCCTTCCCGATTGTTGCTATCACCATGGTACCCCATCCCCAGGGCATTTTTCCAGTGTGTATTTCGGTGATTCCGTGTGATTTTTGACCTTCGGCCCTGGGTTTTCGTTATATTTGTGGTTTCTGTGAAGATTTTCTGGACATTTCATGGTGGTAAAGATATAATGAACACGTCCGGTTTTCCGGTCAGAAAGGTGATGCCCATTGGTCAAATTTCATACATCCCACCCACTTGTTCGGCTGGGGCTATGCTTATCCGGCTGGGGCTGCACCCTGCTTCTCATGATGACGTCCTCCAAGCTGAGCTTCGCCGTCACGGGGATTCTGTCCCTGATTCTGCTGGCAATCCTCTGTTATAAAACCGCATTCCTGGACGCACTCTTTCAGGACACCCATCGCGGCCTCTGCATTGCGGCGGGAATTCTGGCTCTGTGCGAGGTCTACCGGGCCAAGTCCACATTTTATACCACCTGCGGCACCTGGATGGGCAAGCTGTTTTCCCATCTCCATCTGCCCGCCGGGCCCATTCGTCTGATTCCCTGGCTGCTGGCGCTGGTGGCCCTGCCCATGGTGTTCGGCTATCTTTTATGGTTCGTCCGGTTTCTGTGGCAGCACGCCAAGCACTTCTGGCATACCTCCGACTTCACCGAGCGGATGTTCCTGCTCAGCGCCGGGATCGTGTTCACCATTTTAATCGTCATCACCTACCTCTGCACCCAGGCTTTCTACGGGGCCCATCTCAACGGCGCGTGGTATAATTTCGATCTGATTTACTCCGCCGACTCCGGCTACCTGGTGAACACCGACGTCTTCCGGAACATCGGCGCAGACCAAAACGATCTCCGGCAGCCGCTGTTCGGTGTATTCGCTATGCCCTTTGCCCAGGCCGCTTGGCTGCTGTCCAAGCTTCTGTTTTTCCTGCCCAACGCCTATATCACGATACTCCAGGTGATGTCCATGCTCCTGTACCTGGTGGCCATCGTTCTGGTCGCCCGGATGCTGGGGCTCACCAGCTACCGCAAAGCGCTGTTTTTGTGCCTGCTCTGCGTCAGCTATCCGGTGCTGATTTTCTCCCTGACCGCCGAGCAGTATCTCTTCGCGGTATTCTACCTGATTTTGATGCTCTATCTCCATCAGGACAAGGTGGGCGGCAGTCTGGGCTACATCGCCGCTACCGGCTCCATGCTCACCACGGGCATTTTCTTCCCGGTAATTACCTGGGACAAGAAATTCGGCGCCTTTGTGAAAAACACCCTGATGCTCTGCGGGGCATTTTTCGCCGTGATGATTCTCTCCGGTCAGCTCACCGCGTTCTTGGACATTCCCAGCTACATCGAGGGCTACGGCTACTACACCGGCGTGGATGTGGCGCTGACGGACAAGCTGATGCAATATGTCAACTTCGTCCGTTCCACCCTGTTGGCCCCCGCCTCCCATGTGGATTTCGAATCCTATCGCCATGTGTCCTGGCAGATGATGCCGGTGGTGCGGTTCCGGCGGCTGGGCATTGCCATGCTGCTGTGCTCCATCGGCGGTATCCTGGTAAAGCCCAAGGCCTGGTTCACCCGGATCTGCGCCGTCTGGATGGCGTTTTCCCTGGTGCTTCTGGGCATAATCGGCTGGGGCACCATCGACAACGGTCTGATGCTCTACACCCTGTATTTCGGCTGGGCCTATGTGGCCATGGCCTTCCAGCTGGGGGATTGGCTGCTCCAGCGGTGGAAGATTCCCGAAATCATAGTGTTCCTGCTGCTGATTCTGGTTGTGGGGCTCACCAATGTCACTGCGCTGAAGGCTGCACTGGTATTTGCCACACAGTTCTTCCCGGCGCTGCATTAAATGAATCCAAAAAGGTCGTACTGCATTGCACAGTACGACCTTTTTCTATGCTGTTACTGAATGTCTTTTGCCGCTTTCGCCGCTTCGGTACCGTTTTCGAGGACATTTTTCAGCGCCTGATTGCCGGTTTCCAGCCGGGGCTGGCTACAGCCATAGGCCCCGCTGCCGCCGTTGATCCAGTTCAGCAGCTCCTGAATTTCCGCATCGGTAAAGGGGGATACGGACATTGCCACGCCGTCCACCCAAATGGTGGGGTCCTGCTCCACAATCTCGCCGTCGTCCTTCTGGAACGTCACCTTCTGGGCTGCGGATTCCGCCATCTCCATAAAGTCCTGCTCCAGCACCGGGAAGCCGAGCCCCTGGGCCCCCAGGAAATCACTGCTGTCCATCACAATCTGCTTGAGGAAGTCCCATGCCGCCTGGGCGTGCCCGCTGCTTTTGGAGATGCCCAGATACGCGGTGAATTGTAGCAGGGTTCCATTACCATTTTCCGCCGGATAGCCCTTATACACCAGGCTGTCCCCCACCTGGGCCGACAGCTGCCGGAGATCCATAAAATCCTTCAGTTCCGCCTGGGCCAGCAGCAGGGTGCTGTTTTTCACGCAGGTGGCCTCATCATCGGTAGACGTGTTGGCCTCCAGGGCATACAGTTCCTGATCCTCCACGGGAATGGTGCTGCACGCCTCCAGCAGCGCCGCCATGCCGTCATTGGAGCCGGTATAGCCCTGGAGCAGCACGCTCAGCGCATCATAGCTGTTGCACATTTTCAGCACCGCAACGTCCGTATGGGCCTTGACGGTATCGGCAAATTCCTGGGTCGTCCAGCCCTGGGTATCGCCCACCAAATCCGCGCTGCCGTAGAGGGTTTCCACGAAGAAGCTCAGGGGCAGCCGGTCACTGGTCACGGCGTTCTGTACCCCGGCGAGGATAGTGTCCGCCCCCACCTGGTCGTCATACAGCCCGCTCAGGTCCATCAGCTCCGCCGCATCCATCACCGCTTCGTCGCCGATGACCAAATCCAGATCCCCGGCGTCCTGGGATAGCCGCTGGTCGCCGTCGGCATAGAGGCTGTAGTCCACCAGATGGATGCTCCGGTCCGACTGCGCTTCATTATAGGACACCGCCAGCGCCGTAATGCGCCCGGTCAGCGCCGCGTCCACGCTGCCGCCGATGCCAACATTTACCGTCTCCTTCTGGGGCAGCTCCGACGCCGCCACCCGCTGGAGGGAACCCAGATGCATGCCGCTCTCGTCGCTGGTTACATACCAAATCGTGTCCGGGCTGCCTGCAATGCAGTCCGCCAAAATGCCGGAATCCACCCCGGAGTCCACCCAGTTCAGCAGGGTTTCCATCTGATTGTTTTCCGTGTCCATCACATAGAGGTTTCCGCCCCCGGACAGCAGCGCGCCATAGCCGCCATAGCACAGGAACTTGGTGGAATCATCGGTGAGGGTCTTTCCAATGGATTCGGTGGTCAGCAGCCGCACCGCATTGCCCTTGCCGCTCTCCGAAGAGGTCAGCACCACCTGCCCATCGCTCAGGGCCCCCAGCCGCATGCCCACAGAGCCCTTGGGCAGTGCCAGACTGGAGACGTTCTTGCCGTTTCCGCTGTACACCAGCACCTGGTCCGAGGTCAGCACATAGAAATAGCCGTTTCCGTCCATGGCCAAATCCGTGGGATAAGCCCCATTCAGCTCCAATTCCAGCTCCGAGGCCTTCGCCCCCTGATGGTCGTACTGCCAAAGGGTAATGCTGCCGTCCTGGTCTGTGCAGCACCATATGCCTTCTTCGCCGCCGCAGGCCGCCAGAATCGTGCCGCCAATCTCCGGCTGTACGCGGCTGCCGCTTTCCAGGTTCTCCAGGGATACGCTGCCGTCCTCCTGCTGGGTCATCAGCCAGGGACTTCCCCCCAGCAGCACCAGCTTTTCAAAGATCGCGCCGTCGATATCCCGGGCCGATTCTCCCGCCACATAGCCATAGCCCGTCTGCTCCACCGGGGATGCGGTGGTCTGAGGGGCTTCCACCGCCGGGGCCGTCGTTGCTACCGCCGCCGTGGGGGCCGCACTTTCCGCGCTGCTGTCCGTCGCCCCCAGGCTACAGCCGGTAAGCAGCAGGCAAAACATCGTTGCCAGAGCGCAGCCCCGGCGTAATTTCAACTTGTCCATAGGTTCCTCCATAGGAAAGGGCCGGAACCGCATCGTCCCGGCCCTTTTTCTTACTTTCTGTTGTTTTTCTCATAAATTCGCCGCAGCCCCTTGAGCAGCAGCATGGAATCTACCGTCATTTTTCTTTTGCAGTGAGGCACGATCACCTCTGCCATGGGGCCGGTGACCACCACATGGCAATCGCCCCCCAGCTCCTGCTCCATCCGGTCCACCATGCCGTCCAGCATGGATGCAATGCCGAACACCACTCCGGACTTCATGCAGTCTACGGTATTGCGCCCGATGAGATCCCGGGGCGGCTCAATGGTAATCTGGGGCAGCTGGTCGCAGGCCTGTGCCAATGCCCGGGCCGAAATGCTCACGCCTGGGGCGATAATCGAGCCCACAAAGGCCTTTTTCTGGTTCACCGCCAGCAGCGTGGTAGCCGTATCCAGGTCGATTACGATCAGCGGCACGGGATACTCGGCAATGGCAGCCACCGCATTCACCACCAGGTCGCTGCCCAGAGACGCGGGATTGTCGCTTAAAATGTTCAAGCCGGTTTTCACCCCGGGGCCCACCAGCAGCGGTTCCTTGCCCAGGGTCAGCCGCAGCGCCTCCATAATCTCCCGAATCAGCGCCGGAACCACCGAGGCCACAATGCTTCCGGTGATATGCTCCCGCTCGATGCCATGCATGTCGAGAATGCTCTTGAAGCTGATGGCGTATTCGTCGCCAGTCTTATTCCGGTCTGCCGCAAGCCGGGAAGTAAACAGCAGGGTTTCTCCGTCAAAGCAGCCCATCACCAGATTGGTATTTTCCACGCTCAGCGCCAATATCATGCACATTCATCCTTTCGCTGTTTTTCGGCAACACCGCACAAATGTGTCTGCGGTATTGCCTTTATTTTACCTGAACCCAGGAGAATAATCAAGTCCCCTATCTTGACACGCCTATATAGATTATTCTTGTATTTTAATTAAAAAATGATATGATAGAGTAAGTATATTGGGCGTATGCTTCGCCCCCTCATATCAAAGGAGGGTTCTTCTCATGCCAGAGAAAACTCATGTACTGCTGGGCGTCACCGGCGGTATTGCTGCTTATAAAATTCCAAATCTGTGCTCCCGGCTGGTCAAGGGTGGCTTCCAGGTGGAAACCATCCTCACCGCCAACGCGCAGAAAATCGTCTCCCCCATTCCCTTCGAGAGCCTGTCCGGCAACCGCTGTCATACCGACACCTTTGACCCCATGGACACCTCCAAGGTAGAGCACATCGCCCTGGCCCGTCAGGCGGACCTGCTGGTCATCGCCCCGGCCTCGGCCAATATCATCGCCAAGCTCCGTTGGGGTCTGGCCGACGATCTGTTGTCCACCACTGCCCTGGCCTGCACCTGCCCGAAGCTGCTGGTGCCCGCCATGAACACCAATATGTACGAAAATCCCGCCACCCAGGAGAACCTCTCCGTACTGCGGCAGCGGGGCTATATCGTTATGGAGCCGCTGTCCGGCCATCTTGCCTGCGGTGCGGTGGGCAAGGGAAAAATGCCGGAGCCTGACGACATCTATGACCGGATCGAGGCCATTCTCGCCTGTAAAAAGGACCTCCAGGGCCTTCGGATTCTGGTTACTGCCGGCCCCACCCAGGAGCCGCTGGACCCGGTGCGCTATCTCACCAACCATTCCAGCGGCAAAATGGGCTATGCCATTGCCCACGCGGCTATGCTCCGGGGCGCTGACGTGACCCTGGTGTCCGGCCCCACGGCGCTGAAATCCCCGCCCCTGGTGCGCACCATTCCCATTGTCACCGCCCAGGATATGTATGAGGCCGTGACCCGGGAGGCCGAGCATGCCGACATCATCATCAAAGCCGCCGCGGTAGCCGATTATACCCCCGAGACGGTGGCCGACAATAAAATCAAGAAATCCGACAGCGACCTGTCCATTCCCCTGCGCCGCACCCGGGACATTCTGGGCTATCTTGGCACCCATCGCCGCCCGGGGCAGTTCCTCTGCGGCTTCTCCATGGAAACCGAGCACATGCTGGAGAACAGCCGGAAGAAGCTGGACAAGAAAAACCTGGACATGATCGTAGCCAACAACGTCAAGGACGCGGGTGCGGGCTTCCAGGGCAACACCAACGTCATCACCATGATTACCCGGGACAGCGTGACTCAGCTCCCCCTGATGGACAAGGAGGAAGCCGCCCACGCCATTTTGTCGGAAATTCTCTCCCGCCGCTAATCCATCCGCTGGGCCGTAATGGCCGACACCTCGTAGGCAATCCGCTCCTCCGGGCCATCCGGGGTCTGCTTCACATAGCTTCGGCTTTGGAGCCTGCCCTGAATGTACAATTCCGTTCCCACTGGGCACTCGGCCCCCATCCGCGCCACGCTGCCCCAGAGAATGCAGGGAATGTAATCCCGCCGCCGGTATTTTCGGCTCACCGCCAGCATCAGGTCGGTGATCTCCCGGCCCAGGGGCGTATGGCGATACACCGGCTCCCGGCACACCGCCCCGGTGAGGCATATGCTGTTCTCCGGCGGCCCGTCCCAGGGCGCGATGCTTCGGGCATAGACCGTAATCACCAGACGGCGCCCCTGGCCGGAGTGATTGTTAAACGAACGGATTTCCCCCCGCACCTCCAGCATCGGCCCGTCCAGCAGGCTAAGCCCCTCTGTCAGCGCCTGATCCGCCAGAATCTCCAGGTGGTCATAGGTGCCCGATAGTCGCTGCACCGATAAGGTAAACCGGTCAAATTGCTTTCCGTGGTTCTCGTGGGAAAATTCCGGCGCCTTTAGCAGGATGCCCCGCAGCAGCACCTGATTCATCGGCTCTGGCTGAAGCCTGATTTCATCCATCTGTTCCACCTCTTTCTTGTGATGAAACACTATATTCAGGTTCCAGCGGCTGTATACCATTTCACCCCCAATGCACCAGAAGGAGGCATTTTATATGCAGTATACCCGACTTTTTACCCCCATTCAGATTGGCTCCATGACCCTCAAAAACCGGATCGTCATGCCCGCCATGCACCATCTCTATACCGAAAACGGCTATGCTACCCCGCGTTTCAATGAATACTACTGGAAGCGGGTCGAGGGCGGCGCCGGACTGATTATCGTGGGCTCCTGCCGCTTTGACGGCTACGGTGCCAAGGCCAACTCCATGTCGTTGGCGGACGACTCCACCATTCCCGGCTGGCAGGAATTCACCCAGGGCGTTCATGACCGGGGCGGCAAGGTTGCGGTGCAGCTCTATCACGCAGGCCGGTATATGCCTAAGGCGGATGTGCCCTGCGGGAAAGACGCCCTCTCCCCCTCCGCCACCTTCGCCTCCTACACCCGGGAAACCGCCCCGGAAATGACCCGGCAGCAGATTTTTGACCTGCTGGAGGACTATGCAGCCGGTGCCCGCCGGGCCGTGGAAGCGGGATTCGATGCGGTAGAAATCAGCGCCTCCTCGGGCTATCTGCTCTGTCAGTTTCTCTCGCCCCTGACCAATCTCCGCACCGATGAATTCGGCGGCAGCTTCGATAACCGCTGTCGGTTCCCGCTGATGGTCATTGAGAAGGTCAAGGCCGTATTGGGCGACAAAACACCCCTGATTTTGCGGCTGGGCGCAGATGATTTCGTCCCCGGCTCCAACACCTTGGAAGATGCTATGGCCTTTGCACCGCTGGCGGAGCAGGCAGGCGTGGACCTGTTCAATGTCACCGGCGGCTGGCACGAGACGAAGATTCCCCAGCTCACCGGCGATCTGCCCCGGGGCGGCCTTTCCTACCTGGGCAAAGGCATCCGCTCGGTGGTATCCGTGCCGGTGATGATGTGCAATCGGGTATCCGACCCCACCACCGCCGAAAAGCTGCTGGCACTGGGCCGCGCAGACCTGGTTGGTTTGGGCCGCCCGCTGATTGCCGACCCGGACCTGCCCAACAAGGCATTGGCAGCCCAGGCGGATCAGATTCGCCCCTGCATGGCCTGCAATCAGGGATGTCTTGCCAACACGTTCTTTGACCGGCCCATCACCTGCCTGGTCAACGGCATCTGCGGGCGGGAGCTCCAGTATCCCATCGTCCCCGCCCAGTCCCCCAAGAAGCTTCTGGTGATCGGCGGCGGCCCTGCTGGCTGTGAAGCGGCCCTCCGTGCTGCCTCCTGTGGGCATCATGTGACCCTTATGGAGCAGGCGCAGGCACTGGGCGGTCAGCTCCGGCAGGTGGTAAATGTTCCGGCCCGCCAGGAGTTCCGGACGCTGCTCTCCTTCTATGAGACGAATCTGCCCCGGGCCGGTGTCACGGTTCTGCTGGGCAAAACCGCAATGGTGGAGGATGCAAAGGGCTTCGATCAGGTCATCGTTGCCACCGGCGGCACCCCCAATCATACCGTCCTTCCCACTACCGAAGACGCCATCCCCGTCTATACCAGCCGCCAGGTGCTTTCCGGCGAGATCATGCCCGGGAAAAACGTAGTAGTCATCGGCGGCAGCTACATCGGCTGCTTCACCGCCCAGTATTTGGCCCGGGAGGCTGCCATGTCCCCGGAGGAGCTGTTCTTCTCCGTCACCCATAATTCCGACACCATGGCGCATATTCTGGATCGGCTGAACCATCCGGACCGCCAGGTCGTGCTGCTGGAGCAGGGCAAAAAGATCGGCCTGGGCTTCGAATCCGGCACCAGCTGGCCCGTATTGGGCGAACTGGGGCGGCTGGGGGTTCCCTTCCTGAAAAACACCCTGGTCACCGCCATTACCGCTTCCGGCGTGGATGCAGTGGAGACGAAAAAGGACGGCACGCAGGTCGCTCATCATTACGACGCCGACTGCGTGGTGGTTGCATCCGGCGTTCACAGCGACGACAGCCTCACCGAAGCGCTGACCGCCGCCGGAATCGACGCCGTATCCATCGGAAACTGCCGCCATCTGGGCAAGGCCATTCAGGCCATTCAGGCGGGCGCAGAAATTGGCCTGACCATTTAACTTCCATACGCTTTGCCGGACGAGGGTTCCTTCGTCCGGCATTTTTACAACTTTCGCGGGGATTCTTTACAGAATCCCAAATCTGTAGTATACTTTCCCCATAGAAATAAAGGAGGTGTTCCATATGGTATGCCCCAACTGCGGTGCCGCGCTGGAGGATTTTGACGCTTTCTGCCCGGGCTGCGGTAAAACCATACAGAAAAATCCCGACGGTACCCTCACCGCCGTAGCTCCCCAGCCCGCTGCCGCCCCGGCGGATGCGCCCCCGAAAAAGGTGGCAAAGCGGCTCTATCCCCCGGAACCCCAGGAGGACGACCCCGCTGCACCGGAATCCGCAGCAGAGAATTCCCCCGTTCCTGACGCAGAGCCGCAGGAACCGACTGCTTCCCCAGTGCAGGAAGAGGCCGCTGCTCCGCCCGGTATCCCGGGCAACGCCGATCACTCGCCCAAGCAGCCCATATCCAAGCGGCTGCGCATTCTCCTTGCGGTGCTGATCGTGATTGCGGTAGCTGCCGTGGCCATTGCGGTGACCCTGTATCTCAAAACCGACGGTCTTCGCGTTCAGGCCCAAAAGGCCCAGATGGAAAATGCCGCCGCCCAAGCCACGCTGGAGGACACCCAAGCGCAGCTTACCGCCTTGCAGGCAAAATACGACACGGCGCTGGCCGATCAGGATGACCTCTCCAGTCAGGTGGACGACCTTTCCGGACAGATTCGGGATATGAAATCCAGCGTCAGCCAGGCGGAATACGACAAAGCCGCCAGTGAAAAGGCCCTGGAGGAAGCCCAAACCGAGCTCCAATCCCTGAACGAATCCGTCACCAACCTCACCACCCAGCTCACCGACGCTCAGACCGCGCTGGAAGAGGCGCAGAAGGCCAACGAAACCTTGCAGTCCGAAAACGATACCCTGACCAAGGAAAACGACGCCTATGCCGACGAGGTTGGCTTCTACGACACCTATGTGGTCTTTGTGATGCTGGGCAGCGACACCAAGTATTATCACAAATACGACTGCAAAAACTTTGAAAAGCGAAACTTCCTGGCCTATAGCATCAAGCTTGCGGAGGCCAACGGCTATTCCCCCTGCCCCATCTGCTGCGGAAGCAACTAAACACAAAAGGCGTGCTGCAAATTGATGCAGCACGCCTTTTTATTATAATTGTTGAAGATTACTTGTTTGCAAATGCATCCTTCCAGGCTTGCTCCAGATCTGCCCAGTTGCGGTTCTCCTTGAGCTCCGTCCACTTTTCATAGCAGAAGGTCTGATCCTTGATTTCCCGGTCGGTGCGGACATAAAAGTGGGAGTTGGTAGCCTCCTGCACGTCATAATAGTACCAAGCGGTTGTGTCGAGGTTATCGGACCACTGGATGGTATTCTCGCAGATGCCTTCCTCGTCCACACCACGCTCCAGCACGCGGTTCACCAGGGTCATAGCCTGGGCGCGGGTAATTTCGTTCTCGGGACCGAACGTACCGTCGTCATAGCCCTTGATCCAGCCCAGCTTCTCTGCCTTGGCAATATACTGGGAGGCCCAATGGTCCTCGGGAACATCGGGGAAGCTTGCAAAATCCTTGAGCTCGCCATCACTAAACCGTGCCGCGATGGTTGCAAACTCAGCACGGGTTACCGATGCATCGGGCTTAAAGGTGCCATCCTCATAGCCGGTGAGAATTCCCATCTTGCTGAGGGTAGAGATGGCGTTGGTATACCAAACGTTATCCGCCACATCGCTATAGTCGTTGGTGTCGGCCCAATACTGCTTGCGGGTATCGTCATTGAGCAAACGGAAGAAGATGGTGGCAACCTCGGCGCGGCTGATGCTCTGTTCGGGGCGAACCGTGCCGTCGTCATAGCCGATGATGTAAGCGGAGTGATCGTCCTTTTTCAGAACAGGCGTCTCGTCCTTCTTCCAGCCGGCGTATACGGTTCTGTTCTTATCCATTATCACACTCTCTACCAGGGTTGTGCATGCTTCGTCCTCATACCAGCCTGTAAACTGATAGTCGGTCTTGGTGGGGATATCGTCCAGCATAGCCGTTGAGCCATCTTCATACTGCTTGGGTTCAATGTCAGTGCCGCCGTTGGACACATAAGTCAGGGTATACAGCTTCGCCCACTTGGCATAAACGGTCTTGTTAGAGTCCATGGTGACCTTGGAAACAGCCTCGGTCAGTTTCTCGTCTGCATACCAGCCCTTGAAGACGTAGCCCTCACGGGTAGGCTGCTTATCAATGGTAACCTCAGTGCCTTCCTTATACGTCTCGTCAGCAAACTCAGTGCCGCCGTTGGACACATAAGTCAGAGTATACATCTTCGGCTCGGGGTCCACATGGGCCACGGGCACCGGGAAGGGCACCTGCACGGCACCGTTCGTGCCGTCAAAGTTCAGGGTCGCGTTCTTGTTCAGGGGAACATCCTTACCGTTCTCCTTTGCCGCCTCCTTGGTGGCATCGGTGAGCTTTACGGTATAGGTCAGGGTGACCTTCTTGTTCAGGCCGTCCTTGTTGGTCCAGTAGATGGTTCTGCCGTCCTTGGAGGTCCACTGCTCAGAATTCTCATAGCCCTCGCCGGACACCTTGACAGTACCGGGCACCAGCTCCACGCCGTCGCCCATGGGGTCGCTGATGAGGCCGGCTACCTTGGTGGTAATCTCGTCCATGGCAACCTTCAGCTCGTCCGCATTATTGGCGGTATAGTTGCCATTTTCCGATGCCAGCGCCTCAAACTTTTCATTGCTGAAGGTGAAGCCTACGGTGTAGACGATGCCGCCAGCATCCTTGAATGCCCGAATCTCGCTGTCGGGATAGCCGTCATTGGATTCACCGTCAGCCACAATAATCAGGACGCGCTTTTTGCTGGTATCATTCAGCTGTTCAATGCCTTTTTTTACACCAGCACTCAAAGATGTCGAACCATACGGCGAAACGCCGGTATAGTTGGAATCCGCAGCAGATTTTGCCCTATCGCTGAAATATACAAAGTGCTTCGTTACATCCTTGCCCAGGTTCTTCTCCACCGTATGGATTGCCTCAGTTGCCTGTGCCCAACGGCTGGTAACGGTCACGCCATCAATCGTTTTGCCCATAAGCGAGCAATAAGGGACACTTTTTTCATTCCAGGCATGTTTATGACCTTTGTTATTCAGATCATAGTAGTACTCGACATCGCCGCGAAAATTCGTTTTCACCCCTGTCAAGTTCTCCGTGCACCAGTTCATGGAACCGGAGGCGTCCAGCACAAAGGCAACCTCGGTATCCTTAATGGTTACCTTTTGCTTTGCCTCGGCCGTCAGGGTTATGTCGTATGTATCGTCACCATTGTCCACTGCGGTTTTATGCAGGGTAATGTCCGGCTCTTCCCCGTCGGTGGACTCACCGGCAAGGGAATAGTACAGATCGTCCGGCTGAAGCGGGTCTGCCGCATCGTCTGCTGCCATTGCCGCTGTGGGCACCAGAGCCAGTACAAAGCTCAGGCACAGCAGCAGACTCAACCATCTTTTTTTCATTGCAAGTTCCTCCTTCTTTAAGGATTATTATATTTAGTCCAATCCTGGACATGGACTACAAGCTCCCCATTCCAGTATTCGGGCAATCCTGGAATGATGCCGGGGATTTAGAAAGATATTCTTAACAATTAAATTTTACGGTATTCTTATCTGTTACGGTCATTATAACATAATTTCCCTATCCACGCAAGTATCTGGGGTAAAATAAATGTAGATGCTTCATTCATCTTCCATTTGAACATATGTACAGACCATCATAGAAATGCTTCCCGCCAAAAGGGCAAAAAAATCCCCGGAACCGACAGCACTGCCAATTCCGGGGTTTTCAATTATTCTGCTTGAATCAAATGCTCGCCGCAGGTGGGGCAGCGGAAGCCCTTGACCAGGGATTGCTCGTCCACTGCAAACTGATCGCCGCACTGGGGACATTTTACCTGATAGAGGGAACGCTCGGTATCGTCGAAATACTCGTCTACGCCCATGCCCTCTTCCGGCTCGTCGTCCAGGTCCAGGAGATAGTCCATCTGCTCCTCCAGCACCGCCAGAGAGTCGTTCATGCCATCGGACACCTCGCTGAGGAGGGAAACCTGGTGGCAAAGCAAGCTTACCGTGTCGGCAAGCTCAGAAAGAAGCCGCTCTTTGGGATTCTGCTGGTCGAGCCCGGCCTCTGCCTTGAGAGACTGGATATAAGCAGCCTGCTCTTCCAAGGTCATCAGCCCTTTGCGCGCTCGAGGTACTCGCCGGTGCGGGTGTCGATGACGATCTTGTCGCCCTCGTTGATGAACAGGGGCACCTTGATCTCAGCGCCAGTCTCAACGGTAGCGGGCTTGGTAACGTTGGTTGCGGTATCGCCCTTGAAGCCGGGATCGGTCTTGGTGATCTCCAGGGTAACGAAGTTGGGGGGCTCAACGGAGAATACGTTGCCGTTGTAGCTGAGGATGGTACACTCCTCGTTCTCCTTGACGAACTTAAAGCCGTCGGACAGCTCGGACTCGTTGACTGCGGTCATGTCATAGGTCTCCATGTCCATGAAGTAGTAGATGCCGCCGTCGTTGTAGGAATACTCCAGCTTCTTTCTCTCAATGAAAGCAGTGGGATACTTTGCGGTGGGGTTGAAGGTCGTCTCGGTTACGGCGCCGGTCATTACGTTCTTCATCTTAACGCGGACGAAGGCGGCACCCTTGCCGGGCTTTACATGCTGGAACTCGACGATCTGCATGACCTTGCCGTCCATGTCGAAGGTAACGCCATTTCTAAAATCGCTGGCTGAAATCATAGTTTTTCCTCCCTAGTTTCGATATACCGCCGTGGCGGCATAGTATCATGAATTATACGCTCTATTTTATCCTATTTGTGCCGTAATTTCAAGTGCCGGGGCCCATAAAGCGTTATCTTTTTCGTTTTTTCCGCCCCATGGCGATCAGCGGCCGCTCGATTCCATAGCGAATCCGCTGAAACGGGTTGCTGAAATGCAGCGGATAGGCCAAAATCGACGTGACCCCCGCCAGATTGGCCCCCAGAATATCCGTAAAGGTCTGGTCCCCGGCCATGGCGGTGTGCGCCGGAACTTCGTTCATTCGTTCCATCGCCGCCAATATGCCCTTGGGGTTGGGCTTTCCCGCATGGCGAATCCAGGGAATGCCCCATTTCTCACAAAAATCCGGCACCCGGCGGCTTTTTCGGCTGTTGGACACCACCATGATTCGGATGCCCGCCTGCTCCAGCGCCGCCTTCCACTGGAGGAATTCCTCCGATGGCTCCGACGTGGTATAGGGCACAATGGTATTGTCAAAATCCAGCAGCACCAGGCGGATATCCCGTCCGGCAAACCACTGGGGCGTCAGATCCGTAATCTTTTGTACCTCCACATCGGCCAGCAGTGAAAAACCCATAGCTTTCTCTCATTTCGCATAAAATTTTCCCCGGCCACATAAAATGACCGAAGCCACATTATAGTATCAGGAGGGGCCTGCCTTGTCAATCTCCATTTTCCGTCACGAAAGCGAGGTGCCCGCGGGGGTATCCCTCACCGACTGCGCCGTATCCGGGGGCACGCTGCCGTCGTTTCTTTCCGCCGCCCTTTCTGCCGCCCAGGGACGGCTGTGCGTGCGGATTTCCCCGGTCTATATGGAATTCCCCCTACCCTGTCCCAGTGGTACAGGACGGCTTCTCAGCCCCAAGGAAGCAAGGGCGCGATTGGGCTGCGGTACACTCCACATCTCCCGGGCACTGTGCACCGGATATTTCACGTTTCTCCGGGACGGCACACTCCGGCTTGTGCTGTACGACACCCCCGAGACGCTGGAGCAGAAGCTTGCCTGCTGCCGGGCCTGCGGGGTGCCCTATGTGCTCAAGAAGGCAGAATGAAAGCGCCCCGCAATGAAACGCGGGGCGCCTAAACGCAATTGGAAAAGAATCAATAATACTTTCTCTTATTGTTCTTTCGGGCGGCTTCAGACTTCTGCTTACGCTTCAGGCTGGGGCTAACGTAGTGCTCTCTCTTCTTAACCTCAGCGATAACGCCATCCTTCGCACAGCTGCGCTTAAATCTCTTGAGCGCACTCTCCAGAGACTCATTTTCTTTTACGCGGATCTCAGACATGATTTTCCCTCCCTCCGATGCATTTCCCATAGAAATGCTTTAAGGGCCATTCGATGGCTTTTCTTATTATATGCAATGAGACGTGAAATGTCAAGCACAAATATGCAAGTAATTCATCAAAATCACGAAAAATCGCGCGCTGAACCCGGGCAGCAGAGCCTACCCTGCTGCCCGGCGCACAAGCGGTCTTTACTTAATAATCAGGTTAATGAGCTTGCCGGGAACCACGATGGCCTTCCGGACCTCGCCGCCCAGCTTCTCCATCTGACGCTTCACAATATCCGTCTCCATGGCGGCGGCAATGGCAGTGTCCTTGTCCACGTCGGCGGCAATGCGCATGGTGCCGCGGAACTTGCCGTTGACCTGAATGGCCATGTCGATCTCAGCGTCTACGGTCTTTGCAGGATCATAGGTGGGCCACTGAGCCAGACTGCACAGGCCCTCAAACCCGTGCTGCTCCCAAATCTCCTCGCAGATATGGGGGGCAAAGGGGCTAAGCAGGGTGAGCAGCACCTTCAGCTCGGCCTTGTTGCAGCCGGTGGAGTTAAAGCCGTTCACCAGGCTCATGAGGGTTGCAATGGCGGTGTTGGCCTTCAGCGCGTCGATGTCCTCGCCCACCTTCTTGATGGCCTTGTTGATGGCGATCTCGTTCTGCTTGGAGATCTCCGTCTCGTTGTCGGCGACGGATTCGCCCAGGTTCCAAACCTTGTCCAGGAAGCGCTTGCAGCCCTTTACGGCGTCGTCGGACCAGGTGGCGGTCTTCTCAAAGTCGCCGATGAACAGGATATACAGACGCATGGTGTCTGCGCCGTAAGCCTTAATTACGTCGTCGGGGTTGACCACGTTGCCCAGGGACTTGGACATCTTCACAGCAGGACGCAGGGCCTGGTTGCCATACTTATGGATCAGCGCATCCTTCTCCTCCTGGGTTTCCACATTGCCCACATAGTGGGGGTTCTTGCCCAGGATCATGCCGTGGCTGGTACGCTTGGCATAGGGCTCGGCATTGGGTACCACGCCGATGTCGTGGAGGAAGTTATTCCAGAACCGGGAATAGAGCAGGTGCAGGGTGGTATGCTCCATGCCGCCGTTGTACCAGTCCACCTGGCCCCAATAGTCCAGGGCCTCTTTGGAAGCCAGGGCCTTATCGTTTTGGGGGTCCATATACCGGAGGAAATACCAGCTGGAGCCTGCCCACTGGGGCATGGTATCGGTTTCGCGCTTGGCGTCGCCGCCGCACTTGGGGCACTTGCAATTCACCCAATCGGTCATGGGCGCCAGGGGGCTCTCGCCGTCGTCGGTGGGCTCATAGCTCTCCACGTCGGGCAGCACCAGCGGTAGCTCGCTCTCGGGCAGGGGCACGGTGCCGCACTTGGGGCAATGGACAATGGGAATGGGCTCGCCCCAGTAGCGCTGACGGGAGAACACCCAGTCGCGGAGCTTATAGTTGACCTTCCCCTCGCCGATGCCCTTCTCCTCCAGCCATTTGGTCATGGCGGGGATGGCCTCGTGTACGGTCATGCCGTTAAGGAAATCGGAGTTCATCAAGGTAGCGGAATCGTCCTTGGCGGTAAATGCGCCTTCGGTGATATCGCCGCCTGCTACCACCTGAATGATATCGCAGCCGAACTTCTTGGCAAATGCAAAGTCGCGGTCATCATGAGCAGGGACTGCCATAATTGCGCCGGTGCCGTAGGTGGACAGAACATAGTCGGAGATGAAGATGGGGATATGCCGCCCGTTGACGGGGTTGATGGCATACACGCCCTCCAGCTTCACGCCGGTCTTATCCTTCACCAGCTCGGTGCGCTCAAAGTCGGACTTCCGGGCAGCCTCGGCAACATAGGCCTTCACGGCATCATAGTTGGTGATCTTATCGGCCCATTCCTTCACATAGGCATGCTCGGGGGCAATGACCATGTAGGTTGCGCCGAACAGGGTGTCGGGCCGGGTGGTGTAGATCCGGAGCTTATGGCCCTCAGAGGTCTCAAAATCCACCTCTGCGCCGGTGGAGCGGCCGATCCAGTTTCTCTGCTGGGTCTTGACGCGCTCGATATAGTCCACGTCCTCCAGGCCGTCCAGCAGCTTCTGGGCATACTTGGTGATTCTCAGCATCCACTGGGACTTTTCCTTGCGTACCACGGGAGAACCGCAGCGCTCGCACACGCCCTCGACCACCTCTTCGTTGGCCAGGACGCACTTGCAGCTGGTACACCAGTTCACGGGCATGGTTGCCTTATAGGCCAGGCCGTTTTTATAGAGCTGGAGGAAGATCCACTGGGTCCACTTATAATAATTTGGGTCCGTGGTGTCGATTACCCGGTCCCAGTCGAAGGAATAGCCCAGCATATGGAGCTGACGGGTAAAGTTCTCGATATTCTGCTTGGTTACGATGGCAGGATGGACATGGTTTTTAATTGCAAAGTTCTCGGTGGGCAGGCCAAAGGCGTCGAAGCCAATGGGGAACAGTACGTTCTTGCCCTCCATGCGCTTTTTCCGAGCAATGGTGTCCATTGCCGTATAGGGCCGGGGATGGCCTACATGCAGTCCTGCGCCGGAGGGGTAGGGAAACTCCACCAGTGCATAGAATTTTTCCTTATCCGAGCCGTTTTCTGCGGCGAATACCTTGCCGTCAGCCCAGACCTTCTGCCATTTCTTTTCGGTGGCAGTAAAATCGTATTTCATCGAACGTCACCTGAATTCCTTCCATTTATTCCGCGTCCGGCCGGAGATATTCCTCCAGCGGGATCACAGGGGCATCGCCCCAAAGCCGTTCCAGATCATAGAACTTCCGCTGCTCCTGGGTAAACACATGGACCATCACGCCGGAAAAGTCCATGACAATCCAGGTATCGCCGCGATAGCCCTCCCGGTGCCAGACCTTTTCGCCGGCCTCTTCCATCTTCTTCTCCACCTCGTCGCACAGGGCGCGCAGGTGGGTATCGGAGGTACCGGTGGCCAGGAGCATATACTCCGTCAGCGCCGTAACGGATTTTACCTCCAGCAGCATCAGATTCATCGCTTTTTTGTCGTCCAATGCTTTGGCTGCAATGATGGCAGCCTCTTTTGATGTCAGCAACTGATTCATCCTTCCAACAATTAGGTTTCCGCCGCCATCAGCTGACGCCGGAGATAATCCCGGGCGCTCACCGAATCCTGGCAGACGGTTTTATTTTCCCGCACAAGCTCCTCGATACACATCTCAAAGCCCATCAGCAGCCCCCGGTCCAGGTCCTGGAATACCACCTTGCGCAGGTCTTCCACCCCCGGAAAGTTCCGGTTGGGCTCCATATAGTCGGCGATGTAGACGATTTTCTCCATCAGGGCCATATTGGGCTTGCCGGTGGTGTGCCAGTAGATGGCGCTGCAAACCTCGTCACACTCGCCAAACACATATTTCGCCACACCGGCTCCTGTTTTGGCATGGAGCAGCTTGGGGTTATTTCGCTCAAAATCGCTGACTATTATATCATATCTGTCCAGCAATAGCAACTGGTCCGGGCCGTCCATGGCCTTGGTAATGTCGTGGAGCAGTCCGGCCCGCCGGGCAAGCACCGGGTCCGCGCCGTATTTCTCCGCCAGACGCACCGCCGTCTCCGCACAGCCTAATACATGATTCACCCGCTTGGGCTTTAAGAGCGACACCACCACGTCACGGAGCTCCTCCACCGGCAGGTTCTTGTAGTCCCGCCCGGTGCCATAGAGGCCGTTTTCCCGGACATAGGAGAGCACCTGCGGAGCCATATAGTGATCCGCCCCGCCCAAAATCAGCATTCGCCGCAGATGGGTGGAGGAAATCTCCAAGGGCACATTGTGAAGCACCAGGGCTTTGGCCCCGAACCGCTCCTCCAGCAGGGATTTCTGCTGCTCCATGGCGCCGTCCTTGTCCGCTTCCCGGTGCATGCCCACAATCACCGCCAGGCGGCAGATCACGTCGGGCTCATGCCAGGTATGAAGGGACAGGAACATGTCCGTTCCCATCAGCAGGTATAACGTATCGTCGGGATATCGCTCGGAAAGCGCCCGGAGCGTATCCGAGGTATAGCTCTTCCCCGGGCGGCCCAGCTCCACCTCGCTGACCTCCAGCCAGGGCTCGTCCTGGACGGCCAGCCGCGTCAGTTCTACCCGCTGCTGAGGGGTAGGAGAACCCTCCGGCAGCGCCTTATGCGGGGGCTCGGCATCGGGCACCAGCAAAACCTTGTCCAGTCCCAATGCTTCCTTCGCCGCCTTTGCTGCCAGTACATGGCCCAGGTGCGGAGGATTGAATGTACCGCCGTAAATACCGATGTTCGCCATATCTGTCTCCCTTCTCATGATGGATATCGAAGTTTGATTGACTTACGGCAATACCGCACAAATCGTCAGCGGTGTTGCCTACAAATTATCGCTTGCCTTCCTTGCGCTCCTTTTCCCGCTGCTTGCGGAAATATTCGTCCTTGCGCTCCCGCTCCTTCTTGGCGGCAGCCTTGCGCCGCTGAATGCCTGCCCGAACGGGATTGACCTTTTTCGCAGCCCGCTCCTTGGCCTTGGCGGCAGCCCGCTGTGCCTCCAGCTTTTTGGACTTGCGATACAGCACAAACTTATAGCCCACGCACTGTACGCCCTCGGCCCCGGTGGCAGCGGCGATCTGATCCGACGCCTCTCTGGCCGTCAGGCCGGATGTTTCCAGCACCTTGCCCTTGATGAGCTCCTTGGATTCCAGCAGGATTCCGGCGCTTTCAATCAGGGTGTCGGTGATGCCTTCCTTTCCTACAATCAGCGTCACGTCCAGTCCGTTTGCCTGGGCACGAAGCTCTGCCCGCTGTTTACTTGTCAGCATTGTTTCACCTCAGTTTATCTACAAAGTTTTGAAGAGCCACTGCTCTGTGGGATATTTCATTTTTCCGCTGGGGACTCAGCTCCGCCATGGTGCAGCCCTCAGTGGGGATATAAAACAGGGGATCATAGCCAAAGCCGCCGGTTCCCTGCTCCTGCCGGAGAATCTCGCCATGGAGCTCTCCCCGGGCGGATACGATTCTGCCGTCGGGATAGGCCATGGTAATCACCGAAACGAACTGCGCCCCGCGTTTTCCGTCGGGTACGTTCTCCATATTGCGGAGAAGATATTGGTTCCGATCCTCGTCGGTTTTGCACTTCTCGCCGCCATACCGGGCCGAATGCACCCCGGGGTCGCCGCCCAATGCATCCACCGCCACGCCGGAATCATCGGCAATGGCAGGCAGGCCCGACGCTTCCATCACCGCCACGGCCTTGATTTTGGAGTTTTCCTCAAAGGTCGTGCCGTTTTCGTCAGGTTCCAGGTGCAGGCCCACGTCCTTCTGCCGGAGAATCTCCCAGCCTAAGGGACTGAGGATCGCCTGCATCTCCCGGAGCTTATTTTCATTATTGCTGGCCAGGATCACTCTCATACCAGCTCCCCCAGAATCTCCTTCTGCTTGGCCTGGAGCAGCTCATTGCCCTTGCGGCACAGCTCCAGCAGCTTCTGCGTTTCATCCAGGGTAAAGGGTCTGCCCTCGCCGGTGCCCTGGAGCTCAATGATGTTGCCGTTTCCGTCCATGATGCAGTTGAGGTCCACATCTGCCTTGGAATCCTCGGAATATTGGAGGTCCAGCATGGGAACGCCCCCCACCACACCGGCAGAAATACCGGAAACAAAAGTGGAAACGGGCATCTCCTGAATCACGCCCTTCTCCAGAAGCTTCCGGAAGGCCAATACCAGCGCCACAAAGCCGCCGGTGACAGAAGCAGTCCGGGTGCCGCCGTCGCCCTGGAGCACGTCGCAGTCCACGGTGATGCTGACTCCCTCCAGCTTATTAAGGTCCACCGCACTGCGCAGGCTGCGCCCGATCAGGCGCTGAATCTCTGCGCTTCTGGGGCTGAGCTTCAGCTTGGAAACATCCCGGCGGCTCCGCTCCCGATTGGCCCGGGGCAGCATGGAATACTCCGCGGTGATCCAGCCGCCCTTTTTCACATGATCCGGCACCCGATCCTCCACCGAGGCGTTGCACAGTACCATGGTATCCCCGCAGGAGATCAGGCAGCTGCCCTCTGCAAACCGGGTAAATCCGGGCAGCATTTCTACTCTGCGAATTTCATCTAACTCTCGTCCGTCTTTCCGTGTCATATTCTACTCCTTTATGTCGCCTATGTCGCCTTAGATCAGCGCGTCCACGAATCCGCGGGCCTCAAAGGGCATCAAGTCCTCCATGCCCTCGCCCACGCCAATATACTTCACCGGGATTTGCAGCGAATCCGCCACCGCAATGACAATGCCGCCCTTTGCGGTGCCGTCCAGCTTGGTCAGCGCCATGCCGGTGACCCCTGCGATCTCCTGGAACTGCTTTGCCTGCAAAAGGCCGTTCTGGCCGGTGGTGCCGTCGATCACCAGCAATACCTCTTTGTCGGCGTCCGGCAGCTCCCGATCAATGATCCGGGAGATTTTCCCCAGCTCGTTCATCAGGTTCTGCTTATTGTGAAGCCGCCCTGCGGTATCACAGAGGATCACGTCGGAATTTCTGGCCTTGGCTGCGGAAATGGCGTCGAACACCACCGCTGCGGGGTCGGCCCCCTCATGCTGCCGGATGATATCCACCCCGGCCCGGCCTGCCCAGATTTCCAGCTGATCCGCTGCCGCCGCCCGGAACGTATCCGCCGCGCACAGCAGCACCTTTTTCCCATCGTTCTTCAGCTGATGGGCCAGCTTGCCAATGGTGGTGGTTTTACCCACGCCGTTGACGCCGATCACCAGAATGATGCTGGGATGGGTCGTCATCTTCAGCTGGGTATTGCCCACATTCAGCATGTCCACCAGAATGTCCTTCAGAGCCTCCCGCACCTCCTCGGCGCTTTTGAGATGCTCCATATTGACCTTCTCCCGGAGCTGCTCCACGGCCTTTACCGCCGTGTCCACCCCCAGGTCCGCCAGAATCAGGCTCTCCTCCAGGTCGTCATAAAAATCGTCGTCAATGCCATGGAAGCCCGCAAAAATGCCGCCCAGGGTATTCTGTAGGCTCTGCCGGGTTTTGGTCAGCCCGGCCTTGATTTTTTCAAAAAAGCCCATGTGCCGCTTTCCTTTCTCTTATGTGATGTTGAGTTCCTTGACCACCTGGTTCAGGTCCACAGAGAGCACCTTGGATACGCCCTGCTCCTGCATAGTAACGCCGTAGAGTACGTCCGCCACTTCCATGGTACCGCGCCGGTGGGTAATGACAATAAACTGGGTTTTGCTGCTGAGATTCCGGAGATAGGCGGCAAACCGTCCAACATTCCGGTCATCCAGCGCCGCGTCGATCTCATCGAGCATACAGAAGGGCGTAGGCCGTACCTTCATAATCGCAAAGTACAGCGCAATGGCCACAAACGCCTTCTCGCCGCCGGACAGGAGCATAATGGTTTTCACCTGCTTGCCCGGGGGCTGCACCTTGATTTCAATGCCGCAGGAGAGGATGTCGTTCTCGTCCTCCAGCTGAAGGCTTGCCTTGCCGCCGCCGAACATCTCCGTAAAGGTCTGGCCGAAGTATTCGTTGATCTTCTTGAATTCCACCGCAAAGATTTCGGTCATCTCTCCGGTGATGTCGCCAACGATCTTCTGGAGCTCCTTCTGGCTCTTTTCCACATCGTCCCGCTGTTCCGCAAGATATTCATACCGCTCGTTGACCCGCTGGAATTCCTCAATGGCGCCGATATTTGGGTGGCCCAAGGCATTCATCTTCCGCCGCAGCTCGCCAATGCGCTTCTGGGCGGCAGACAGGCTCTCGATCTCCACCTTGGCTTCCTGAGCGGTGGTGTTGGTGAGCTCATAGTTGTCCCAGAGCTTGTCGAGGATCTGCTTTTCCTCCATGGCGGTGGTGGCTTTTTTCTGCTCCAGCCGGGCGCACTCCCGCTCCATGTTCATTAGGTCCTTGTTCTTCCCCTGGGCTTCCTTCTCGGTCTGGGTCTTTTTGCCCTCGATTTGCAGCCGCTTTTCACCGGAATGCTGCAAAGCCAGGCGCTGCTCGTCGATTTGCCGCTGGAGCTCGTCCGCCTGCTGCTGCTTTTCCGTCAGCTGCCGGGCCAGGTCTTCGTTCTCCTGGCGATAGTGCTCCAGCTGTGCCTGGCGCTTTTCCCGGTCGCCGCTGGCCGTCTGGGCAAGCTCCTCCAGCTGATGCATGCTCTCCTCGGTGGAGTCCTTCTCCGCCGCCAGAGCCGAGATTTTCAGCTGGGCAGCGGTGATTTTTTCGTTGACGGACTCCAGCTGCGCGTTGCTTTCCTCCAGATGCTTCTGGGCATCCGTCAGCTGCTGGGCCAGAGTCGTCCGAAGTGTTTTACATACCTCCACCCGCTGGCCTAGCACCGCATTCTGGTCGTTTCCGCCGCTGAGCAGGTCTTTTACGATGTCCAGCTCCCGCTGTGCAGAAGAAATCGTCTCAGTCAGGGTATCCAGCAGCACGGAATAATGCTGCTTCTGCTGCTGGAGCCGCAGCACCTCATCCTCCGCCGCACGGAGCTGATTCTGGGTCCCGGCGATGTCCGCTTCGGCCTGGGCTGCCGCTTTGGCTGCCTCCTGGAGCTGCGCGTTGGCCTCTTTCAGCTGGGCCTCGGTTTCGCTTCTGCGCTGCTCCAACCGGGCAAGCTCATTGGCCCGGGTGAGTACGCCGGAGGAACGGGAGGTGGAGCCGCCGGTCATGGAGCCGCCCGCATTGAGCACCTGGCCGTCCAGGGTCACAATCCGGAACCGATGCCCGTGCCGTCCAGCAATGGCAATGGCGCTGTCCATATCCTCGGCAATGGCCGTCCGTCCCAAAAGGTTCTCCATAATGTCCCGATACTTGGGATCAAAGCTTAAAAGATCGCAGCCCAGGCCCACAAAGCCGTATTCCCGGTCCAGGCCGTTTTCCTGGAGCCGACGGCCCCGGATGGTGGACAGGGGCAGGAACGTTGCTCTACCGCCGTCTCTCCGCCGCAGCAGGCCAATGGCCGCCTTGCCGTCCTGCTCGGTATCCACCACGATGGATCCCATGGACGCGCCCAGCGCCGTTTCAATGGCCACGGTGTATTCATCCTTGGTACGCAGCAGCTGGGATACCGGCCCATGAATATGCCGGAGATTGCCCCGGGCTGCCTCCTGCATCACGATTCTGGTAGCCTTAGAGTAGCCCTCGTAATCCTTCTCCATCTCCCGGTACATCCGGATTTTCGAGTCCATGGTATCCCGCCCGATTTTCAGCTGGGACACCTGCTCCTGGAGCTGCTGGCGCTTTTTAATTCTTCCCTGGGACCGGAGCATATAGCCGCTGATGGCATTTTTTAGGTCCGCGGCCTGCTGCTTGGCCTGTTCCAGGGCAGCGCTGCACGCTTCCGCCTGGGTCTTCGTCTCGGACTGCTTGCCCAGGGCCTCCTGATAGCCGGCCTCCACCTGGGTCTTGCGGTCGGTGATATTCTTCACGCTCTGCAGGTTGGCTGCAATGGTGGTTTCCAGCTGGGCCAGCTCGGTTTCGTTGCCGTTGGACCGCTTCTGTACGTCAGAAAGGGCGTCGCTCTTCTCCCGGACGCTCTGCTGCATACGGGTACGGGCACTCTCCTGCTCGGCCTTCAAGGCCTGCTGGGTCTGGGTTTCCTGGTCGATTTCCCGAAGACGGCGCTGGCGGGCAGTGATCTGCGACTGCAAGTCCCCGCTGCGGGTTTCCTGGTCCGACATTTCGCCCTCCAGCCGCCGGATGTTTGCATCGTTGCCCTGGCGGCGTGTGGTGAGCACGGCGGCCTCACTGCGCCGGTCTGCCAACGCCCCCTCCAGCTGCGAGATCCCGGCGCGAATCTGCTCCGCCTCCAGGTCCATATTCCGCAGGTCCTCCGCGAGCTTTTCCGCCTTGGCATAGAGCTCCTCCAGGCCGGTCTTTCCCTGCTCCAGAATGAACTTGGCGGAGGCATAGTCCGCCTCGGCCTTTTTCGCCGTTTCCGACAGCTTTTCCAGCTGGGAAAGCCACACGGTGACCTCCAGGCCCCGGAGCTCATCCCGGAAAATCAGATATTTCTTGGCCTTCTCCGCCTGCTCCCGCAGGGGATTCACCTGTAACTCCAGCTCGGAGATTTTATCGTTGATCCGCAGCAGATTGTCCCCGGTCTGCTGGAGCTTCCGCTCGGTTTCCTCTTTCCGGTGGCGGTATTTGGAGATGCCTGCCGCCTCCTCGAAAATCTCCCGGCGGTCCGTGGACTTGGCGGAAAGAATTTCGTCGATGCGGCCCTGTCCGATGTTGCAGTAGCCCTCTTTGCCCAGGCCGGTATCCATAAACAGCTCGTTGATATCCCGAAGCCGGGCGGACTGGCGATTGATATAGTATTCACTGTCCCCGGAGCGATAATACCGCCGGGTGACCATCACCTCAGAGGATTCCAGCCCGAAAATATGGGCGGTATTGTCCAGCACCAGCGACACCTCCGCAAACCCCACCTGGGGCCGCTTGAGGGTACCGCCGAAGATGACGTCCTCCATTTTACTGCCCCGAAGGGCCTTGGTGCTCATTTCTCCCATGACCCAGCGGATGGCGTCGGAGATATTCGATTTGCCGCTGCCGTTGGGTCCTACAATGGCGGTGATATCGCTGCCAAAGGTCATAACGGTTTTATCCGGGAAGGACTTAAAGCCCTGGATTTCGATTGCCTTTAAGTACACGGGTTCACCTCATAAAAATCAATGTGTTTAATCTATATATGATATCAGGTAATCACCCTTTTTTCAAGGCAATTTCCCATTCCGGCCCATCCTGGGACCGAACTTTTATGGACGCAAGCCCGAATTTCTCCCGTAGATAGCCAATGTTCTCCCGTTTCTGCCCCACCATCACTGAGATTCGCCGGGGATGCACATAAAACACCGCATCCCTGCCCTCCGGCTGCGCAGTCAGGAGCGCTTCCGCCCGGTTCCGATACATCCGGGACAGCACCCGCTCCCCCAGCGCCGGATCATAGGCCCCGGCCACCGCCTCGCCCCCGGACAGGTCCTCTGTGGGATTCAGGCCCACCCGAATCACCGGGATCTCCGCTGCCAAAAACTTCTCGTACAGGGCCGCGCAGAGCGTCACCGCCGTCTCCACACTCTGGGGCTGATATTCCCCTCGAAGCATCATTCGGTGCAGCTGGGTATTCCTCAGCACCACCGTGGGATAAATCCGCACCCCCTGGGGCTTTAATGCCACAATCTCGTCCGCGGTAGCCATAGATGCCGCCCCATCGTCCCCAGGCAGGCCCGTCATCATCTGGAGCACCAAATTAAGGCCCCCTTGATGCAGTAATTCGCTGGCCCGAACGGTATCCTCTCTGGTATGGCCGCGCCCGGACTGCATCAGCACCCGATTGTCCATGGACTGGCAGCCCAATTCCACGTCGGTCACCCCATAGGCCTTTAATCGCGCCGCCGTCTCCGCATCCACCGCATCGGGGCGGGTAGACAATCGGATGCTGCGGATGCGTCCGTCCCGGAGATAGGGCGCTGCGGCCCCCAGCAGCCGCTCCTGGGTTTCAGGCTGCATGGCCGTAAAGCTGCCCCCGTAAAAGGCCAGCTGACAGCCCGCCCCCGCCCAGGGAAGCGCCGCCTCAATCTCCCTTACCACGTCCTCCGGGGTCACGGGCGTATCCATGCCGGTGATCTTCTTCTGATCGCAGAACACACAGGCGCAGGGACAGCCCGCATGGGGAATAAACAGCGGGATGATTCGATTTTTTGCCATACCTTCACCTACAAATCCGGGCGCATTGCAAAGCAGATGGCAACCTGTTTTGCAATACGCCCTTGATGGTTATTCGCCGGGATAAAGCGCCTGAATGGCAGCATGAGCCGCCGCCTGCTCCGCACGCTTTTTGCTGCTGCCGGAGCCTGCGCCTACCACCTTGCCGTTGAGGCTGACTTCTACCTGAAAGCTCTTGTCGTGATCGGGGCCGCTCTCTCCCACCAGCGCATAGGAAATCACCTGATCCCGTGCCCGCTGTACCAGCTCCTGAAAGTGGGTTTTATAGTCGTCGGTGCCCTTGCATTTGCCCTCTTTCTGGAGGATAAACCGTCCGATGATCCGGGTGGGCACCTCCATACCGCCGTCGAGATAGCTGGCTGCCAGCACGGCCTCTACTGCATCCGCCAGCATGGAGGGCCGATGACTGCCGCCCCCATGGCTCTCGCCGTGGCCCAGCCGCAGCACCTTGCCCAGCTCCAGCCGGGTTGCCACCTCGTACAGGCTCTTTTCGCACACCAGTTCCGCCCGCAGCTTGGTGAGCTCGCCCTCGGGCTTATCCGGATGGGTGCGGTAGAGATGCTCCGCCACCACCAGGCCCAAAATCGCGTCGCCCAGGAACTCCAGCCGCTCGTTGCTGCCCATTCCCTCCCGCTTATGCTCGTTGGCATAGGAGCTGTGGGTCAGCGCATTTTGCAGCAGCTGGGGATTCTTGAAGGTATAGCCCAGCTTCTGCTGAAATTCTTCCAGCAATGAAATCCTTCCCTTCTATCGATGCCATGGACTTCCATGGAGTTAATCTTTCACCTTTGCTTTGCCGGGGGTCATTTTGTCGATGTTGTCGGCAATGGCCTGGCACACGCCGCTGTCTACGCACAGCTTGGCCTGACGAATGGCGTTCTGCATGGCATAGGCGTCGGAGGAGCCGTGGGCCTTTACCACCGGCTTTGTGATGCCCAGGAACATGGAGCCGCCCACCTCCCGGGAGTCCAGCAGCTTCTTAAACTCGTCCATGCCGCCCTTGCACAGGAGATATCCCAGCTTGGTAGCCAGAGAGCTTTTGAACATCTCCTTGAGCTTATGGGCCATGAAGATTGCCGTGCCCTCGATGCTCTTGAGCAGGACGTTGCCGCTAAAGCCGTCGCACACCACAACATCCACCTTGCCGGTGGGCACGTCTCTGGCTTCCACATTACCTACAAAATTGATTTCGCCGTCGTCTCCGGCCTTTTTCAGGAGCGCATAGGCTTCCTTCTGGAGCTCGCGGCCCTTGGTTTCCTCGGAACCGTTGTTCAGCAGGCCCACCCGAGGCCCCACAATGCCCAGATACCGCTCGGCATAGAACGAGCCCATATAGCCGAATTGCAGCAGGTATTCCGGGGTGCACTCATTGTTTGCGCCCGCGTCAAGAATGACGCATTTGCCCGTCTCCGTGGGGCAGACGGGGGATACGGCGGCACGCTTAATGCCCTTGATTCGCTTTGCCACCAGAGTTGCAACGGTCAAAAGTGCGCCGGTATTGCCCGCAGAGACAAACGCATCGCCCTGGCCCTTTGCCAGCAGCTGCGCGCCAACCACCATGGAGGAATCCCTGCCGGTATGAAGCACCGCCGTGGGATTGTCGCACATGGTCACCACCTGAGAGGCAAAGGCCACCTCTACCCCGGGCGGCAGGGTGTCGATCCCCTCTTCCTTGAGGCATTCCAGGATTTTTTCGCTCTGGCCCACCAGTATGATCTCCACATCATAGGCTTTTGCCGCAGCAATGGCGCCCATCACCGGTGCCTTGGGTGCATTGTCGCCGCCCATTGCGTCTACGATAATCTTCATAGGATGCTCCTTTCGCCCGCATTACATCCGGGCAATGATTTCATCAATGGCGGCAAGCGCTCTGCGGCTTACCTCCAGATAACGGTCATGCTTTTTCCCCTTGAACTTATAGTTCAGCTGGTCAATGATGCCGAAATTCACATTCATGGGCTGGAATTTTACCACGCTCTCGTCGCTGATGTACCCAGCCAATGCGCCGATGGCCGTATAGGTGGGGAAGTTGATGGACTCCTTGCCCAAAATATTCCGCCCCATCTCCAGCGCCGCCAGCATGCCGGAGGCCGTGGACTCGATATAGCCCTCTACGCCGGTCATCTGTCCGGCAAAGGCAATGTTCGGGTCCTTCCGCGCCCGGTAATAGCGGTCCAGCAGCCGGGGAGAATCCAGATAGGTGTTCCGGTGCATCACCCCATAGCGGAGATATTCCGCATGACTGAGGGCCGGGATCATGGAAAACACCCGCTTCTGCTCCGGCCAGCGCAGATGGGTCTGGAAGCCCACAATGTTATAGACGGTGCCGGTACGGTTGTCCTTCCGCAGCTGCACCACCGCGTAGGGCTCCTTGCCGGTTTTGGGATCCTTGAGGCCAACGGGCTTCAGGGGGCCGTAGCGCAGGGTATCCTCTCCCCGCCGGGCCATAACCTCCACGGGCATGCAGCCTTCAAAGACCTTTTTGTCCTCGAAGCCATGTACCGCCGCTTCCTCCGCCTGGGAAAGCTCCCGTACAAAGTCCAGATACTGCTGCCGATCCATGGCGCAGTTGATGTAATCCGCGGTGCCCTTGTCATAGCGGGAGGCAAACCAGCAGTGGTCCATATCCAGGGATTCAAAGCTCACCAGCGGGGCCGCCGCATCATAGAAATTGAGGCCCTTTGCGCCGCCGAAATAGTCGGAAATCGCCGCCGCCATAGGGTCGGAGGTCAGGGGGCCCGTTGCAATGATCGCCGGGCCCTCAGGAATCTCCGTGAGCTCCTTATGAACAATTTCGATATTCTCATGTTCTTCCAGCGCCTTTGTGATGGCCGCAGCAAAGGCTACCCGATCCACCGCCAATGCGCCGCCTGCTTCCACGCGGTTTTCCTCGGCGCAGCGCAGAATCAGACTGCCAAGATGCCGCAGCTCTTCCTTCAAAAGGCCAATGGCATTCGCCAGGGAATCGCCCCGGAGCGAGTTGGAGCACACCAGCTCCCCGAACAGATCCGACTGATGGGCCGGGGTCTTTTTCTCCGGCTTCATCTCAATGAGCCGCACCTTGAGGCCCATATTCGCCAGCTGCCACGCCGCTTCGCTTCCGGCCAGGCCCGCGCCCACTACCGTAATATCATGCTTCATGGGTCGGTTCCTCCGTGGTCTTCGCCGCCTTGGTGGTTTTCTTGGCGGTGGTCTTTTTCGCAGTGGTCTTCTTGGCTGCTGTCTTCTTCGTACCGGCAGCCTTCTTGGTGGTCTTCTTCGCCGCCGTTTTCTTTTCTGCGGTCTTTTTCGTCTTCTTTTCCGTGGTTTCCGCCTCGGTCTTGGCTTCTGCCTTGGTTTCCTCGGGCTCTTCGGTGGTTTTCTTCTTCCGATAGCCACCGCGAAGCTCCTCGGGGGTGAAGTTTTCACATTCCTCGTTGATGCAGAATACCTTCTTCTGCCCCTTGCCGGACTTCTTAAACATGGTCTTGCCGCAGTAGGGGCAATCCTCGGCGGTGGGAACCTCCCAGGACATAAAGCCGCACTCCTTGCCCTTTTCGCAGGCATAGTAGGCATAGCCCCGCTGGCTCTTGCGCTTGAGCATGCCCGCGCCGCACTTGGGGCAGCGGCCGGGCATGCGCTCTGCCAGGGGCTTGGTATTTTTACATTCGGGATAGCCGGGACATGCCAAAAACCGCCCGAACCGTCCGCTTTTAATGACCATATTCCGTCCGCACAGCTCGCAGATTTCGTCGGTCACTTCATCGGGCACCTTAATACGGGTGTCCTTTAATGCTTCCTCCGCATCCTCCATTTCCTGATGGAAGTGCTGGTAGAAGTCCCGGAGCACCTGCTTCCAATAGATATCTCCGGCCTCCACCTGGTCAAGCAGGCTCTCCATATGGGCGGTAAAGGCCACATCGATGACGTCCTGGAACCGCTCCTTCATCAGCCCGGTGACCACCTCGCCCAAGGGCGTGGGGCTCAGGCGCTTGTCCTGCTTGATGACATATTCCCGGTCGAGAATCGTCGAAACCGTTGCCGCATAGGTACTGGGTCGGCCAACGCCCTTTTCCTCCATGGCCTTGACCAGGGTTGCCTCGGTATACCGGGCCGGGGGCTGGGTGAAATGCTGCTGCTTTTCATGACCGGAGAGCAGCACCGTCTCCCCCTCCTGGAGATTGGGCAGCGGGGTCTGCTTTTCTTCGGTTTCGTCGTCCTTGCCCTCTTCATAGACGGCAATAAAGCCCGGGAATTTCAGGCTCTGATGGTTGGCACGGAAGATATGGCCCGCAGACACCGTGTCGATGGACAGAGTATCATACAGGGCATTGGACATCTGCGAGGCCACAAACCGGCTCCAAACCAGCCGATAGAGCTTATACTGCTCGGTGGTCAGGCTGCTCTTAATGGACTCCGGGTCCAGGTTTACATTGCTGGGCCGGATGGCTTCATGGGCGTCCTGGGCGGCATTTTTTGTCTTATAGCGCCGGGGTCCTTCTTTATAATAGTCCTTGCCGTAGCGATTGGTGATAAAGCTGCCCGCAGCAGCCAGTGCCTCTTCGGAAAGCCGCAGAGAATCGGTACGCATATAGGTGATAAGACCCACGGTGCCCTCGCCTGCCACATCGATGCCCTCATAGAGCATCTGAGCAATTGCCATGGTGCGCCGGGGCGTCATGCCCAGCTTTCGGGACGCCTCCTGCTGCAAGGTGGAGGTGATAAACGGCGGCGCGGGGGTGCGCTTTTTCTCCGAGCGCTTCACCGTGGACACCACAAAGGGGGCATTTTCCACGTCCCGCAGAATCTCGTCCACTTCCGCCTCGCTGTGGAGCTCCCGCTTTTTGTTTTCGCCGTGATAATGGGCGGTAAACTTGCCGGGACCGGCCATGCGCTGCAAATCCACGTCGATGGACCAATACTCCTGGGGCTGGAATGCGCGGATTTCCTCCTCCCGGTCCACCACCAGCCGGGTAGCAACGGACTGCACCCGTCCTGCCGACAGACCGCGGCGGATTTTCTTCCACAGCAGCGGCGACAGCTGATAGCCCACAATGCGGTCCAGAATACGCCGGGCCTGCTGGGCGTCCACCAGATCCTGGTCAATGGCTCTGGGGTGCTGAATGCTGGTGCTTACCACGTTTTTTGTGATCTCGTTAAAGGTGACGCGGTGTACCTGATCCTCCGGAAGCTCCAGGAGATATTTGAGATGCCACGAGATTGCCTCTCCCTCCCGGTCCGGGTCAGTTGCCAGGTAGATGCGATCTACCGACTGGGCGGATTTCTTCAGGTCCGCAATCACGGCTTCTTTGCCCTTCAGCGGCATATACATGGGCTCAAAATCGTGCTCGATATCCACGCCCATCTTGCTCTTGGGCAGATCGCGCAGGTGGCCCATGCACGCCTTGACCTCATAATCCGGCCCAAGATACTTTCCTATGGTCTTCGCCTTTGCCGGTGACTCGACAATGACGAGATTGGATGCGTTTGCCATCAATGTTCCTCCGATGTTTGGGGCCTTTTCACACCACCGCAAGCGTCGCCGCCTGCGCGCCCCTTAATTGATATTGAGATAAAATCGCTTTCCCGGCATTTGGGTCACATAGCCCTTGACCTGAAGCAGCGTTAAGGACGCCAGCACCCGCGCCACGGGCAGCCCGGTCTGCTCTACAATTTCGTCCACCTGGCACGCCCCTGGAATCAGGGCTTTGGCAATGCTCTGTTCATCCGGATTCAGCGCAGAAATTTTCTCTTGTAGGTCAATATAATTCCTCTCGGGCTCATTGTCAATTCTATTTTCCCCATTTGACCCAGTATTTTTCTTTGCTTTTGCGGATTTTGCGGAAAAATCAAGAATTTTACGATGTTTTGGAGTCGAAACCGGGGTTGCTACCTGGAGCTCCGGCTCCGGGGCCTCCATCGGCGGTTCCTCCGTTTCCTCCTGGAGCTGCCGAATCTGGCCTAAGTATCTGGGGGCGTATTCCCGCATGATATCCCAGCCGCTCATCACCAGGGTCGCCCCTTCCTGAAGCAGCTGATTGCTCCCCTCGCAGGAGGGAATGCCGATGTTGCCGGGTACCGCAAACACGTCTCGCCCCTGCTCCAGCGCAAGCCCGGCGGTAATGAGGCTGCCAGACTGCTTGGCGGCTTCCACCACCAAAACGCCCAGGGCAAGGCCGCTCATAATCCGGTTCCGCTGCGGGAAATTCCGGCCCCGGGGCGGTGTGCCCGGCGCAAACTCGCTGATAAGGCAGCCATGATTGGCCACCGCCTGATACAGGGAATCGGAGGACTTGGGATAGACGATATCCAGGCCGTTGCCCAGTACCGCCGCCACACGGGCGCCTGCCTCCAACGCACCCTCCAGCGCCTGGGAATCGATGCCCTTTGCCGCACCGGATACCACCACGCCGCCGCATGCGCCGATCTGATTGCCCATCTTTCTGGCAACCGCCAAGCCATAGGCGCTGGCATTTCTCGAGCCCACCACGGTCACCACCGGCAGCGCGTCAAAGTCCAGCAGGGTGCCCCGATAATACAGTACCAGCGGTGGGCAGTCAATGGCCAAAAGCCGCTGGGGATAGGCCCGATCCCGGCAGGTAATCACCCGGATTCCCTGGTCGCTGCACTGCTCCAAAATAGCCCGGGCATAACCAAGATCCTTCTGGGCCAGGGCCTCAATCTCCCGATCGATCAGGCCGGGCACCATGGCAATGTCCTCCGGCGTCGCCTCATAGGCCGCCTCCGGGGTACCGAAATAGCTGAGGGTCAGCTGCTGGCCCCGCAGCGTCAGGCCCTTGCGGGTGGTGAGCCAAATCCAATAGGGAAGCTGTGCCATGGGAATTCCTCCTTTTCTACAGTCCTGTCATCTGCCACAGCACAATGGCTGCGGCCACCGATGCATTGAGCGATTCACATCTGGGATGCATGGGGATAATCAGTTGGCCCTGGGACGCCTCCAGCAGCTGCTTCGATACCCCCTGGCCCTCGCTGCCAATGACCACTGCCGCCTGCCGAAGGTCCTGCTGGCGGATATCCGTCGCGCGGTCCGACAGCGCCGTCACCAGTAGCGGAATCCCCTGCCCCCTGCACTGATCTATAAGCTGCTGCCGACTGAGATATCCCGGGGTTGTGCGGAAAATCGCACCCATGGTTGCCCGGACGGTTTTTGCATTATAGGGGTCGCAGCAGCCCTCCGTGAGAATCACCGGCACATCCAGCGCGTCGGCGGTTCTTAAAATGGTGCCCAAATTTCCCGGGTCCTGAATGCCGTCCAGCACCAGGCAGCCCTTCTGCACCGTTGTCTCCCGGCTTTCGGGCATGGCGGAAACAAACAGGGCTCCCTCCGGTGCCTCCATCTGGGATACGCTTTCCATCAGGCCCCGGGGCACCTGCACCACCCGAACGTGGTCGGGAAGCGCCGGGCATGTGGTTCCCTCTTGCAGCACCACCGCCCGAAGCCCCTGCGCGTCCCAACGAACGGCCTCTTCCAGCAGCTTGGTGCCGTCGCCGACGAACAGCCCCTGCTCCCGGCGAAACTTTTTGGAATTCTGTAGCCGCACAATCCGGGTCAGCAGACTGTTTTGGCGGCTGGTAATCGTCTCTATCATAGTCTTTGCAGCCTTTCTAGGTCTTTTTGCCGCCCCATCACCATCAGGGTGTCGCCCTTTGAGATGGGAGCGTCTGCCCCGGGGGACATCCGCAGCGCGCCGCTTCCTTCGTTCCGAATGGCCAGGACGCTCAGCTGATATTTGGAGCGGACGTTCAATTCCTTCAGGCTTTTTCCAATCCAGCTTTTCGGCGCGGTGAACTCCGCAATGGCGTATTCCCCGGACAGCTCCATGTAATCCAGGAAGCTCTTGGAACCCAGGCTCTGCACCAGCCGATGGGCCATCTCCTGCTCGGGGATCACCACCCGGTCTGCGCCCACCCGCTCCAGCGCCCGCTGATACATCTCGTTCTGGGCCTTGCAGATGATGGTTTTGCAGCCCAAATCCCGGAGATTCATGGTGATAAGCACGCTGGCTGCCAGATCCTCGCCCATGGCCACAATGGCATACTCGCACTCCGCAGCCCCCACGGCCCGCAGCACCTCGATCTCCCTGGCGTCGCCAATGGCTGCATGGGTACACCGGTCCGCCAGATGGTTCACCGCTTCCTCGTCCCGGTCTATCACAATCACCTCGTGGCCCATGTCATAGAGCCGCTCCGCCGCAGCGCTGCCAAAGCGCCCCAGTCCGATTACAATAAAGGTTTTCATCGTCTCTCTCCTATCCAATGAGCACCCGGGCCTCCGGGCGGCGAATGGCGTTATCCGGTGGGATTTTTGTCATAAATGCAAAGCTGATGGTCATAATCCCCACCCGGCCAAAGAACATATAGATGGTTAAAAGAATCTTCGAGCCCACATTCAGCCCGGCGGTAATTCCCGTGGACAGGCCCACCGTGCAGATGGCGGAGACGGACTCATACAGGCAGTCGCTTAGGGGAAGGCCGTTGGTGGAGGACAAAATCATCGCGCCCACCAAGCCAAGTCCCGTTACCAGCAGTGCAATACTCGCCGCGCTTGCCATCTGCTGCTGGGGGATTTTCCGCCCGAACAGCACCGTTTCCTTGTGGTTGCGCAGAACGCTGTAGCTCATGAGAAACAGCAGTGCCACCGACACGGTTTTAATACCGCCTGCGGTGGAGCCGCTGGAACCGCCCACCAGCATCAGCAGCATGGAGATGAGCTTGCCGCTTCCGGTGAGGCTGCCCTGATCCACGGCGGCAAAGCCTGCGGTCCGGGTGGTTCCGGACTGGAAAAACGCCGCCAAAAGCTTCTTCCCCACCGATAGACCACCCAGGGTGCCGGGGTTATTCCACTCCACCGCCAAAATCGCCAGCGTGCCGCCTACCAGCAGAATTCCCGTGGTCCAAAGCACCAGCCGGGTATGGACGCTGAGCCGGTGATTTTTCTTTTTCAGCATCAAAAGATCATTCCATACGAAAAAGCCCAGGCCGCCAATGGCAATCAGCGCAGACAGGGTCAGGTTGACCACCACATCCCCCTTGAGGGTCGCAAGACTCGCCCCGGGAATTTGGAAGCCCATAATATCAAAGCCTGCATTGCAGAACGCCGAGATTCCATGGAATATGCCCATCCACAGGGCCTTTTTCAGGGGATATTCCGTCCAAAACCGGAGAGTCAGAATCAGCGCGCCAACGCCCTCCACCAGAAACGTGCCCGCCAGCATCAGCCGTACCAGCCGCACCACGCCCTCCAGCTCGTCCAGGGCCATGGCCTGCTGGATCACCAGCCGCTCCCGCAGACCAATCCGCCGCCGGAGCAGGAAATAAAACACGGACACAAAGGCCATGTAGCCCAGGCCCCCGATTTGAATCAGCCCCAGCAGCACCACCTGCCCAAAGGCCGACCACTGGCTGTAGGTATCCACCAGCGAAAGCCCGGTGACGCAGGTGGCGGAGGTAGCCGTAAACACCGCCGTCATCGCCCCGCAGCTTTCGCCGCTTCGGGAGGACACCGGAAGCCCCAGCAAAATGCTGCCCACCACAATCACCAGCAGGAAAAATCCGGTGAGCACTCTGGCTGCATGGTCCGGCTTCCGGCGCTCTTTCCCGGCAATCCCTCGGATTTTCATGGTGTGGTTCCCTCCCTGTATGGATCAAGGGGGTGCTGCGAACAAGCACAGCACCCCTCGATATTACGAATTATCGCCGGAAGAGCCGGCATCAATCAGTGCCTGCGCCATGCTGATGGCTGCATCGCGGGTGTTCCGGGCCGTGGAATCGCCCTTCACCGTGGTGAAATCCATAATGGACAGATACATATCCTCCATGCCGCAGCTTGCCAGCACGGAATTGTCCGCAAGGCTCAGCCGCGCATGATTATCCTCGTCGGCAGGCAGGCCCATTTCGGTGAGATCATCGGTGAAATACTCCAGCTCCGGATTGGTGAACGCGTCGGACACGTTCTGGCTCATAAGATACAGGCCCACGTCCTCCTGGGACATGTAGAGATACATCCGCTCCTGATTCTGCCGCCCCACTTCCGTGTTGCCCACATACAGGACCGCGTAGTTGATATTCACCTTGCCGTTGCCGTCCAGATCCCCTACCACGGGCTTTAGCACCTCGTCCAGGGCGTCCAGCTGTTCTTCGTCCACATAATAGTCCGTGGCAATGACCACCGTGGTGTCGTAGCGCTCTTTCCGCAGCGAATCCACCGTGATAAATACAATAATTCCCAGAACCACCACGCCGATCAGCAGGGGCCATTTATAATGATACCAAAACACATTGACAAACCAATGCTGAAATCCGCCGTTATCCTGAATGTTCTGTTTGAGCTTAGACATACCTAAAGTTCCTCCGTCCAGCGCTGTTCCTTCTCATTTCATGCGCACGATGCGCATAGTACACGGAACATCTTACCATAGCGCCGCAGAAATTGCAAGGGCCGGACTTCTTCGGAAGAAAAATGCAGGGAAAGTGCATCGTTTTTCGTGCTTCTGTCGTCTTATGATATGACAACGTTTATGTTTCCCCAAAGGAAGTGACACCATGACCGATGAAAAGATCCTCCGCGGCCTCAAGGAGCAGGACCCCGATGCACTCCAGGCCATGATGGGGCAATATCACAGCTATTTATACGCCATTGTCGCCGGAATTTTAGGCGGCTTTGGCACCCATGAGGACATTCAGGAGCTGGTGCAGGATACATTTTACGCCGTTTGGAATCATGCCGACGCCATCCACGGGAAGCTCAAGCCCTATCTCTGCACCACGGCGCGCAACCGTGCCAAAACCCTTCTGCGCAGTCAAAAGCCGCTGCCCATGTCGCTGGATTTGATTGAATTGCCGGACCCCAAGGGCGATTTGGAGGACGCCGCCATTCAGCGAGAGCTGGAGCAGCTGATTCAGCGCGCTCTGAACCGGATGCGTCCCAAGGACCGGGAGATCTTTCTCCGATACTATTATTGTCTGCAAAACACAGAGGAAATTGCCGCAGCACTCCATATGCCATCCGCCACCATCCGCTCCCGGCTGGTTCGGGGCAGGAAGGCGCTGGCGACGGTACTGGAAAAGGAGGTATCCCGATGAAAATCAGCATTATGGATCTCATGGACCACTATTATGGCGAAGAGGGCGCACGTCTGGCCGCCAAGCAGGCCCGGCATGCCTCTGTCCCCTCCGCTCCGGCGCAAAAATCCCCCGCACTTCGGCCTCTGCGGATCGCCGCCGCTTTCTTGTTGGTGGCCGGCATTTCCGGTGCGCTGATCTGGGGCTTCGGCTCCAAACAGGGGGCAGGCAATTCGCTCGGGCAGGCGCCAACGCCGGAGCCAACCGCTGTTTCCACCGTACCGCCGGAGAGCAGCAGCGAGGAAGCCGCCCGCACCACCCATGCGCCGGACGCCGTGGACTATCCCCAGCTGTCCGAGGCCCCGAATTCCGCCGATGAAGCCGCTGCCCTCCATGCGGATTCCGTTCTGGACTGTGCCGCCGACAGCACCGACTATTATAGTTACGGGAACCTGATTCTGGCCGACGGCAGCTATTATACCATGACCCAGGACGGCGTTGTTCCGCTGACCACCACCCATCTGGAAACCACCGTAGAGCTCTATGGCACCTGGACCGTAGACCTGGATTATGCCGTGGTCGATGGGCAACTGGTGTTCCACAACAACACCTCCACGAACCGCTATGTGATGGTGGACGGGGAGCCTATGGGTGAAATGGACTATTATGAGAAATACGGGACGTATCCCACCGATGTGATCGAGCCCCAGGTTGCCGTTGCCGAGCCGGTGCCGGGCAGTGCCGATACGGTGCAGTTGTGGATTTACCGGCATGATTCCCAGGCGACCGGGCTTCGCTATCCGTTTTTCTACAATATTTTCACCGGCGAGGTTTCCGACCCCCTGGCCAATGTGCCGGAGCTGCTTAATCACACATTTTTCGGCGGCTTTATCTTCAACAACGCCCGGACGAAGGTTCTGGTTCCCATCAGCACCGCCCTGTCCGCAGGCCCCGATGACGCCATTATCCCGGGCTCCAGAACGGTGTATGTCTGTGATCTTGTCACCGGCACCATGACGGATGCCTGGTCGCTGCTGGAATCGGACCTTCCGGATACAGACGACCCCGACACAAATCTCAGCATGTCCAGCAGCTGCACCTGGGCCGATGACGACACGTTTCTCTGTTGGATCACCAGTATCACCGCCAAGGATGACGACACCCAGACCGCCACCAGCGCCTATGCCTACAGCCTGTCTGACCACGCCCTTGTCTACCGCAGCACCGATAGTGGGGCCTGCATCGAATCCTACAGCTTCAATCAGTCCCGGATCTATGAGTCCCTGGAGAATCGCGCCAATGCCGCCCTCCAGCTGCGGGATACCGCCAGCGGCACCGCCTATTCCACCGGCTCCATCGCCCCGGATTTGAGCATTCGAAAGCTGTCCGGCAGCATGAGCCTGCTCACCGACGGAGACGGCACGGTTTATCTTGTGGATGAAGAACATGCCGCCTGGGCCAATCTCACCGAGCAGCTGTCGCTTCCCAAGAACGGCGTTCAGTCCTATCCCCTGCTCACTGAGGATTGGCTGTGTGTGAGTACGCGGGCGCATGTGTACTGTTACCGTCTTTCCAGCCTCACATTTACGCCATTGGATGCAGACTAAATAAGGACCCCGGCAGAGCCATCATGATGATGATATGTACCCCCAATACTGGACACCCGGTATTGGGGGTATTGCTATATGAAA
>CAVJLG010000007.1:0-13159 GCA_963650135.1 Barnesiella intestinihominis
CTGCGCCCTGACGGCGGTGCGAAGCGTCGCCGGAGGAAGTGCCCTTGGGGTACACCGGGTGCGGCAAAAACGTTGGAATTGAAGGAATAACCAACGTTCCGGAAACTCGGAAGCCGGGTGGTTGCGGGGGTGCTGGATTTTCCACCGTCATTGCGAACCAGTGCGCACACTGGTGTGGCAATCCGTATTCCCCTTGGTACGCACAGCTCAGTTGCAAAACGTTTAAGAGAACGGATTGCCACGTCGCCACAAGTGGCTCCTCGCAATGACCTGGTTGGTTGCGTCAGTGCCACCCATTCAACCGCACCCGCAGCACGCAGAGGCAAGGGGATAAGCGAAGCAAATACCCTTGGGGTGCCACCGGAGGTCGTCAGTCTAGCAGAGCGGTCAGAAAAAACGTACAACGAAAGAAAAAAGAACGGACGCACTTTCGTGCGTCCATCCTCTTCCCTTTTAATCAAAACTAAAGTCCAATTCCTCATTGTTCTTCACATATCCAATCGCCGTCTCCAGACTGGTGAGATTCTTCTTATAGCAATAATACTCCATCTCGCCGTCCAGCCGCATGGCGTACTTCCGGTCCGTCATGGGCACCAACTCCAGGGTATGCTCCTCGCCGCCCTCCAGGGTGATGGTGATCTTCGAGGTGGCCTTGGCGTCAGCATATTCCTTCTTCTCGTCATCCGTGAGGTTATCCACCACGCGGAAATACAGGCACTTGATATACAGCCGCCGGATGTTGGTCTCGCTGATCTCCTCCCCGTCCAGGGTGCCCTCCACCTTGTCCGCATCGTTGCCGTTGGCGTTCTTCTTGGTGGAATGGGTGACCTCCAGGGTGTAGTCGTTGTCGTCAATGGTGATGTTCAGGGTCTTCAGCTGCTCGATGCTATAGGTCCAGACGGTCCGCAGCATGAACTGTACATAGCTGATGCCGTCCCAGCCCACTGCGCTGGAGGAGCAGGTAATCAGGGTGTCGGTGCCCTCCAGCATGCAGTAGGTGTAGTCTGCGTTGGGGCACACGTCGCCGATGAGCAGATGGACCTCGTTTCCTGCGGTATCGGTCATCTCCAGTTTCGCGGGATGATCCAGGCCATAGTCGGCATACTCGTCCTCGTCGATGTCCTTAATGATGCTGCCCAGGGTCAGGGTCGAAACCACGTCCAGAATGTTCTGCTGGATGGTGGTGGCGTTGCCGGACACCTGATAGGGCTGGAGCATCACATACTGGCTGCCCTCGGTGTTGTATTCATTACTCTGGTCGCTGTCCAGCTGCACCTCGATGACGCTGCCGTCCCGATTGGTGAGCTGCACCCAATTGATGTTGGTGTAAACATCGTCATCGGTGTACGTCGGGAACAGGGTGATATCCCGGTACTCGATGGGCCGCCGCACCAGCAGCGAATCCACATAGGAGCCGATGGTGAACACGGTGTCCGACTCATTGGTCATGCAGTAATAGGTCTGATCCACCGGGGCCTGGGAGCCGATAATCAGGTCCACCTCGCTGCCGTCACTATAATAGGTCTTAATGGTGGCGGTGGGCTGATCCAGTCCGTAAACGGTCAGGTCCTTGGCGTTCTCCTCCACCACGGAGTTGGCGGTGATGGAGGTCAGGGTGTAGAGCATGGAGCGGAACATGGACGTATCATACTCAAACTTGCCCGGGTCGGGGGAAACGTCATAGCTGTAAACCTCCGCGCCGTTTTCATCGGTGCTGCGGGTAATTTTCACGTCCAGCTGTTCGGATGCATAGGCATAGCTGGTGTCGTCGTCCACCTCGCGCTCGGTGGGCTCAATGACAAACCGCTCCAGGCTGTCATAGTCCCGGTTGACGATATAAGCGGTTTCGGTGGAGGAGCTCTCCTCCGCGCTGACGGATTCTGCGGTGGTATCCCCGCTGCCGGAGGGCAGATGGGTCACCACCAGGGACGCAATAATGAAAGCAATGAGCACTGCGCCTGCGATGATAATGGTTTTCAGGCTCTTCATTACTTATGTCTCCTTTTTGCCCACACTGCAATACCGGCCACCAGGCAAACGCCGGGGATGATGAAGATCAGCACATAGAACAGCGCGCTCTTGGCGGAGCCGGGCACTGCCAGGGTGGTGGAGGTCAGGTCCTTGGAGGCAATGGAAACCGCCTCGGTATCGTCGCTCATGAAGTTCAGCGCAGCCAGGACGTAATCCTTGTTCAGGAATGCGGTGTTGTCCAGGGTGCTGTCGCTGAGGAAGCCCGCGTTCAGGAACAGCGCATAGGAATAGGTGCTGTTCAGGTTGTGCATGGAGTTCTGATAGGACAGCACGCCCACGTTGAACGGCCCGGTTTCGTCGGAATCCGACTGCTCATAGCTGGTCGTCTCGGAAGACAGATCCTTGGCATAGGAGTTGTTAGAGGTGGACATCAGCACCTGGGTGCCTCTCCAGTTGTCCTGCTCCCACAGGGTGGTGATGGGCCGTGCGCCTGGGATAATCACATAGCTCTTGCTGTCGAGATTATCGGTAAGGCCCTCCACGGTGTTCACGTTGGGCATCAGATAGAAGTTGGTACCGGCGAAGCAGCGCTCGTTGTCGTATACCATCTTGTCCTCATAGGCAACGCCCCACTCCTCAAAATACTCCTCCAGATTGGTGAGCTTGGGGGTGTTGGAGGCGAAGGACACGATCATCTTGCCGCCATTGTCCATGAACTCTTCCAGTGCGTCGATCTCCTCGGTGGTGAAATCGCCCTGAGGCTGGAGAATCAGCAGCATGTCGATGTCGTCGGGCACCTTGCCCTCCTGCATCAGGCTCAGGTCCTGGGTGTCGTAGTTGGCGGAGGTCAGCAGGGTGTCCAGGGTTTCGTGGTCAGTGGACTCCTGATGGCCGGTGATATAGGCGGCCTTGGGCACCTTATTGGCGGTGACATACAGGATCGCAGAGGTCAGCCGCTGCTCGGCCCGCAGACCGGTTAAATACTTGGTGTCGCTGGAGGAAGAGCTGGAGGAGCTGGAGCTGCTGGAAGAGCTCTGGTACTCCAGCAGGTCATAGGGGCTCATGGACTTATAGCGCTTTGCACTTTCCACAATGATGTCCCCGGAGCTCAGGTCGCCCAGCTGATCGTACTGGGAGAAAATCGCGGGATTGTTCACGGCGTTGATGTACTTCACGGTGACATTGCCGTGGCTCAGCTGCTCATAGCGCTGGAGCACCTTGGGCAGTCGGCGGAGGTCACTATTGTTTGCATAGTCCGTCTCATCGCACAGTACGGTAACAGTGATGGGCTCAGACAGGGTGTCGAGGAGCTGCACCGTCTCGTCGGAGATCTCATATTCGCCCTGGGATGTCATATCGATTTCCAGCACATACCGGTCTGCGATATAATCCACAAAATAGTTCACGGCGATCACCGCGGCAATAACCACGATGGTGGCAATCAGCGACAGCGCGCCAATCTTCATGCGGCGCTTTTTGCCCAGCTCAGCACTGGACCCGGCAGCGTCTACCGGCTTCACTTCAGGATTCTTTTTCTTGCTCATAGTGTTAGGGTCCTCCTTAGCTCCAGCGTTTTCTCTCCAGCATCCGCACGGTCAGGAACACGAACGTACCGGCAACGCTGAGGTAGAAGAACAGGTCGGCGAATGAGAAGATGCCCTGTGCAAAGTCCTCATAGCGCCGGAACATGGAAAAGTAATAGATGAGATTTTTTGCCCAGGTGGCGTTCATAAAGCTGTAGGAGTAGTCCATGAGATACAGCCCCAGGAATACCGCAACCGTTGCCACGCAGGCCACCAGCTGGTTCTGGGTCAGGGAGGAAATGAACACGCCGATGGAGATAAACGCCATGGCCGTGGCGAGAATTGCCACATAGTTGCCGATGACCGTTGCCGCCTCCAGCTGGCCCCAGGAGGAGATCACCACCACATACACCAGGGTGATGAGAATGCCGATGGCAAACACCACCAGCGCCGCCAGGAACTTGCCCAGCACAATGCCGGTCAGGCGCACGGGCGCGGTAAACAGCAGCTGGTCGGTTTTCTGCTTATAGTCCTCGGCAAAGGTGCGCATGGTGAGGATCGGAATCAGAAATACGCACATGGTGACGATAAACGAGAAAATGCCGTCCATGCTGGAGGAGCCGGAATAGACGTTCATCAGGTAAAAGTAGATGTTCAGCACCAGAACGAACGCCGCCAGATACACATAGCCCAGAGGGGACTTAAAATAGGCGCGCAGATCGCGCTTAAAGATTGCAGACATTGTGATTAACCTCTTTTCGCGGAAGATTTATTATCAGCGGTCAGCTGGATAAATACATCCTCCAGCGACAGATCCTGATTCTTGAGCAGCAGCACCGGATAGCCCGCCTTGGAAAGCGCCGAGAAAATCAGCTTGCGCACGTCCAGATGCTCCGCCGACTCCACCAGATATTCAAATGCGCCGGGCTCTGCCTCGATGGTGGGGGTGACGACCTTTACGCCGTCTACGCTCCGGAGCACCTGCACAATCTTATCCTTGGGGCCTGCAATGCGGTATTCCAGCTTGTGCTCGCCGGTGAGCATGGCGGACAGATGGGTGGGGGTATCGTCGGCCACCAGGCGGCCGTTGTTGATGACCAGCACCCGCTCGCACACCGCGGAAACCTCCTGGAGAATATGGGTGGAGAGGATAATGGTGCGGTTTTTGCCCAAATCCTTAATGACGTTGCGGATCTCGATGATCTGCTTGGGGTCGAGGCCAACGGTGGGCTCGTCCAGGATGAGTACATCGGGGTCGCCCACCAGCGCCTGGGCCAGACCGCAGCGCTGCTTATAACCGCCGGACAGGTTGTTGATGACACGGGAGCGCACCTGGGTAATGCCCACCATTTCGCAGATTCGATCGATGTGCGCCTTGCGGCTTTCGTCTGCTTTTTTCACGCCCTTGATGTCGTAGATGAAGTTCAGGTATTCATCCACGGTCATGTCGAGATACAGGGGCGGGTCCTGGGGCAGATAGCCGATGTGCTTTTTTGCCTCCAGGGGATTTTCCAGAATGTCGATCCCCGCCACCTTGGCAGCGCCAGCCGTTGCCGACAGATAGCCGGTGATTACATTCATCGTGGTGGACTTACCAGCGCCGTTGGGTCCAAGGAAGCCGACGATCTCGCCCTCGTTGATGGAGAAGGAGATATCGGTAATGCCTCGCTTGTTGCCATAGGTCTTGGTCAATCCGGATACTTCAATCATCTCGGGTTCCCTCCTAAAATGCGGGCCGCCAGAAACGGCCAGGGTGACAGATGCGGGGACTCTTTCCCAAAATCCGCATCTGTTTTGGCTATTATATCACAAAAACCCCCGGTGGCATAGTATTATTTTCGCATATTTCATAACATAAGTGCCAAAATCCCAGGTCAAAAATTGCTACTTTCGCCGGTTTTTTGTCCTTCGGCAATTTTTTCCAAACTCTCCATCCAATTCACAAGTTCTATTTGCCGCCCCCACTGCATACACTCTTTCCAGAGAATCTCGCGGCAGGCTATCTCCCCTACCGTGAAAGGAGGCATACACTTTGCCAGAAACACAATCCAGCGGCAGACTCATCTTCCGCGTTTTTACTTCGGACGCCGACCTGCCCGTGGAGGGGGCCACGGTGCTCATCCGCCAGCAGGAGCCCCCGGGGAAGCTCTTGGGCGTGCGCATCACCGGCTCCTCCGGGGAAACGGACCCCCTGGTGGTGGATACCCCGGGCATCAATCTCAGCCAAAGCCCCGAGAATACCATCCGGCCCTGGACCGGCCTTAACGTCATTGTGGAGCATCCGGACTATGAACGGGTGACGCTCCAGGGCCTCCAGATCTTCCCGGGGATTGAAACGGTGCAGACCATTCGCCTGCTCCCCCTCCGGCGCTTTGACCCGGGCCACGGGGCTCAGGAGGACTTCACCTTCACTCCGCAGCCCATTTGGGAGGGAACGCCCCATGCTTGACACCCCCTATATTCCCACCAATATCACCGTCCACCTGGGCCCGCCCGGGTCCAATGCCGAGAATGTCACCGTCTCCTTCCGGGACTACATTAAAAATGTGGCCTCCAGCGAAATCTACCCCACCTGGGACGATGCGGCCCTGCGGGCGAATATTCTGGCGCAAATCTCCTTTGCCCTGAACAAAATCTATCTGGAATACTACCCCAGCCGGGGCTATGATTTCGACATCACCAATTCCACCGCCTATGACCAAAAGTACATCCAGGGCCGGGACATCTTCGAGAACGTGGGGGCTCTCGTGGATGAGCTATTCCGGAGCTATATTCGCCGGGTAGGCACCATCGAGCCCCTGGCCTCCTCCTTCTGTAACGGCACCACCGTCACCTGCTCCGGTATGAGCCAATGGGGCAGCCAGGGCCTTGCCCAGCAGGGGTATGGTTATTTGGATATATTAAAGTATTATTATGGAGACGATATCGAGATTGTGTCGAATGTCCCCGTCCAGGACCTGACCCCCTCCTACCCCGGCACGCCATTGCGGCTGGGCGCCTCCGGCGAAGGGGTGCTCACGGTGCAGGTCGCGCTGAACCGCATCGCCCAGAACTACCCGGCCATCCCGAAAACCTATCCGGTGGACGGTCTGTTCGGCCCGGGCACCGAGGAAGCCGTCAAGGCCTTCCAGCGCATCTTCAGCCTGACCCCGGACGGCATCGTGGGGGCTTCCACCTGGTATCAGATCATCGCCATTTATGTGGCCGTCACCAAGCTGGCGGAGCTGGGGTCCGAGGGCCAGCGGTATCAGGTGGGGTCCTATAATATTCCCGGGGTGCTGTCGCTGGGGAGCACGGGAGAATATGTGTCGAAGCTCCAGTATATGCTGGCGATTTTGTCGCAATTCATCCCCGAAATCCCCGAGCCCACCATCGACGGGGTGTATGGCATCGGCACCCGGGATTCCGTGCTGGCCTATCAGCGGTATGCGGGCCTGACCCCCAGCGGATTGGTGGGCGCGAGCACTTGGGACAGCATCTATAACCGCTTTGAGGGCATTCAGCAGACCGTTCTGGACAGCGGCACCCTGTTTCCCGAGGGCATTCAATCCGGCGCAGTGGAGACGATTTCGGACGTACAGCGGAGCCTGCAAACCGTGGCCCCGGTGTTCGCCCCCATGGTCACGCCGCGCATCAGCGGCATGCTGGACCGGAACACCACCCGGGCGATTGCAAAGCTCCAAACCCAGTTGGGCCTAAGACCCACCGGTCAGCCCACGGTGGAGCTTCGGCGGTATCTCACCATGCTCTCCCAGGGCCAGCAGTCCGCCACCCAGGTTCGCCACCAGCAGTATCCGGGGTATGCACTCTATTCGGGACAGTCCGATCCCAACCAATGAGTTCGCACTTATATATCAATCCGGGGCAATACCGCACAATTCGGCAAGAGAGTCTGACGAGAGAATTTGCGTCAGAAAAAGGTGGAAAACCGCAGACATACTTTGTGTATTTCAAGGTTTTCCTAACGCATTTCTGGCGAAAAGAATCCGTCAGAATCCGCAGACGCAATTGGGCGGTGTTGTCCCAAAAAGAAAGGAGGACTCCACGTTATGCAGGAGGACCCCATCATGAACGTCCCCATCCGCAGCCTGCAACTGATGCTGCGCACCCTGTCGTTTCTGGACAGCGACTACCCCAGCCTGATCCCCGACGGCATCTTCGGCACCGCCACCGCCGGGGCCGTCTCCACCTTCCAGGGGAAGCACGGCCTCCCGGTGACCGGCATCGCCGACCAGGCCACCCATGCCGCCATCGTCCGGGCCTATGAAGCCGCCCTGCCCCGGCTCATCCCTGCCGAGGCCCCGATTGCCTGGTTCCCGGCGGAGCTGCACGTTGCCCCGGGCCAGAGCCACCCCCATGTGTTCCTGGTTCAGGGGATGCTGGCGGCCCTGAACAGCACCTACCCCCAGCTCCCCCTCCCCGCCCTCACCGGACGAATCGACGAGCAGACCGAGGCCGCCCTCCGCGCCGTCCAGTCCCTCCATGGTGCGCCGGTCACGGGGATTCTGGACGGCGGGACGTATAACCTGCTGGCACGGCTGTACCGGGGGAGCAGCGAGCGGAATTTGGAGCCGGGGTGCGGGTGAAGCATTTTCCATCTATATACACCCCATTGACAAATTCTCTCAGAATACATACAATAGACGTAAGAAATTGACCGGAAACTCATTCCTTCTTTCTCACGCCGATTCATTGACACACGTATAAGCACGTGCTATAATAGGAACACAACAGAGGTGATCCCCCATGCCGATGACAGCAAAACAGATGCTAAAGCTTCTTCAAGACAATGGCTACGTTGTCGTTGGCGTCAATGGCTCCCATCACAAGCTCCGAAATCCGGAAACCGGTACCACAATCATCGTGCCGGTTCACGCCAAAGACCTCGGCAAAGGGCTCGAAGCCAAAATTCTGAAACAAGCGGGTCTGAAATGATCCCTGCGCACCTCTGAATTCATAAAAGGAGAACCCATTATGGCGCCCATTTATTATCCCGCTGTTTTCCACAAAGAAGAAAACGGATATTCTGCGTGTGTTCCCGATCTTCCGGGCTGCTTCACTCAGGGAGCAACCATTCAGGAAACCCTGGCTATGCTCCAGGAGGCAATCGGTCTGTATCTCGACGATGTTCCGGAGTATCCGAAGGCCACCGCACCAGAGCTGATCGACGTCCCCCAGGGAGATTTCCTTGTAATGGCGGAATTTGATTCTCTGGCCTATCAGAAGAAATACAACAACAAGGCCGTGAAAAAAACGCTGACCATCCCCTCCTGGCTCAACGATCTGGCCAGAAATGCAAATCTGGATTTTTCCAAAACACTGCAAGATGCGCTGAAAATGAAACTCGGCATCGGCTAACCCCACGCAAAACGGCCCCGTATCCCCCCCGGATACGGAGCCGTTTTTCTATTTCCCCAAAAAACAAAAAACCCCGAAACTTTCGTTTCGAGGAAAAGTCGGCAGATGGTGACCCGCCGGGGAATCGAACCCCGGACACCCTGCTTAAAAGGCAGGTGCTCTACCGACTGAGCTAGCGGATCAGGTCTGGCAGGGATGGCGGGACTCGAACCCACGGTTCCAGAGTCAAAGTCTGGTGCCTTAACCGACTTGGCCACATCCCTAAATGCAAACCGGCAGCATCAAACACCGCGATAAAAGAAGTGGGGTGAGTAATCGGATTCGAACCGACGGTCTCCAGAGCCACAATCTGGCGCTTTAACCAGCTAAGCTATACCCACCATATTCTTCTTTCTGCAACCAATAGAGGCTGCCTTGGTACGCCAAGAGGGACTCGAACCCCCGACCTACTGCTTAGAAGGCAGTTGCTCTATCCAGCTGAGCTATTGGCGCAGATCATGGAGCGGGTGATGGGAATCGAACCCACACAACCAGCTTGGAAGGCTGGGATTCTAGCCATTGAACTACACCCGCATAGGGCTGAAATGTCAGCCCTAAGATAGTACCATACGCACCCTATTTTGTCAAGCACAAATTTTTTACTCCAGTAAAATTTTCGTATTTTTCAGCGCCAATCACCAGATGCCGAGAACCCAGCCCTTGAGATACAATGCCGACTCCTCCCCAATGGCCGCCGGATGGTCCCGGGACTGCATCACCTCGCGGATGAGCCTGACCTGCCGCCCGCTGTCCTTCGCCGCCTCCCGGAGCATCTTCAAAAACAGCTCCTTGGTCATAAACTGGCTGCACGAGCAGGTCAACATAAAACCTCCGGATTTCACCAGCTTCATGCACCGGTAATTGAGCTCCTTATAGCCCTTATACGCCGACTCCAGCACCCGTCTCGACTTGGCAAACGCCGGGGGATCGAGAATCACCACATCGTATTCCTTCCCCGCCTCGCAGGATTCCTTCGCCAGGTCGAATACGTTGCAGCAGATGGTGTTCACGGTATTCAGCCCATTGAGCTTTGCGTTCTCTCTGACCAGCTCCAGGGCCGATTCCGACACGTCCACCGCGTCCACGGATTTCGCCCCATACAGCCCCGCATGAATCGAAAATCCTCCGCTGCAACAGCACAAATCCAATACCGTTTTCCCGTTGACATAATCTTTCAGGATGCCCCGGTTCTCCTGCTGATCCAGGAAATGCCCGGTCTTCTGCCCATTCGGAATGCTCACCAGCATCCGCGCATCGTGCTCCCGGATTTCGATCTTCTCCGGGACCTCGCCGTAGACGCATTTCTTGATCTGTTGCAGGCCCTCCTTCTCCCGGACAGGCAAATCGTCCCGCTCGTAAATCCCCTTGGGCTGGAACAATTCGATCAAAATCTCCAGAATCTCCGATTTCCACTGCTCCAGGCCCAGGGATACCATTTGAAACGAGAGATAATCTCCAAATTTATCCACTGTCAGCCCCGGCAGTCCGTCAGAATCCCCGAACACCACCCGGCAGGCGTCCGTCAGCCCGATGGACTTCCGGTATTCCCAGGCCCGGGTGAGCCGTCTCCGGAAGAATTCCCGGTCAATCTCCTCATTTTTATCCCGGGTCAGCACCCGCACGACGATTTTGCTCTTGCTGTTAAAAAAGCCCTTGGCGCAGAACCGGCGGCGGCTGTCCAATACCGTCACCACATCGCCGTCCCGGCAGGTGTCGGTGCACCAGTCGATTTCGTTGTCGTAAATCCACAGGGAGCCTTTTTCGATGTCCTGCTCCTCGCCCCGGTTCAGGCAAACCTGTTTCTCCATTTAAATCTCCTTATCGCAGAACGCGCAGCAGCACTTCCCGCCGGTGGTCTTTGTGAGAGGCGGCAGATACAGCTCCGTCTGGGTGATGCACCGGGGATTATGGCAGAGGGGCTTGGTGCCGATCTCCTGGGGCGCGGGCCTCTGTCTCCCATGCTGCTTCACAATGGTCAGCAGCAGCGCCATACGGGCAAACATGCCGTACCGGGCTTGGTCAAAATACACGGCCCTGGGGTCCTCGTCCACGTCCTGGGTGATCTCGTCCACCCGGGGCAGCGGATGCATGATTAAGAGGTCCTTCTTCGCCGTCCGCAGCTTGCCGCGGCTCAGCACATAAACGCCCTTTAAGCGATCATATTCCAGCGGGTCCGTGAACCGCTCCCGCTGAATCCGGGTCATATACAGCACGTCCAGCTGGGGCATGGTGGCCTCCAGGTTTGTAACTTCTACAAATTTCAGGCCCTTTGCTTTCATAAATTCCACCATATACCCGGGAATCGCCAGGTCTCTGGGGGCGATCAGGTAGAACCGAATCCCCGGGAACATGGCCAGCGCTTTAATCAGGGAATGCACCGTGCGCCCGTTTTTGAGGTCGCCGCACAGGCCCACATTCAGGTCCCGGATTTCGCCGCGCAGGGTGGCAATGGTGGTCAGGTCGGCCAAGGTCTGGGTGGGATGCATGTGCCCGCCGTCGCCCGCGTTGATGACAGGCACGTCGGCATACAGGCTGGCGGCCTTGGCAGCGCCCTCGGTGGGGGTGCGCATCACGATCACATCCGCATAGTTCGACACCATTTTAATGGTATCCTTCAGGGTTTCGCCCTTGGAGGTGGACGAGGACTTGGGGTCCGCAAAGCCGAATACGCTGCCCCCCAGCCGCATCATGGCCGTTTGGAAGCTGAAATTCGTCCGAGTGGATGGCTCAAAAAAAAGGCTTGCCATCACATCACCATGCAGCGCATCCACAAAATCCTTGGGATGAGCAATGATCTGACTGGCCAGCCCATACAGCTCGTTCCATTCCTCCAGCGAGAGGTCTTCAATGTCGATCAAATTCCTGAGTTTCAACGGGACGCCCTCCTGTCAATTTATTTCGTGCTATTCTACCACATTCTGCGCCGGAACACAACCCCCGGGGCTTGATGATATTTCCGCCCCATGGTATACTGTTTTTGGTGATTATTCATGAACAATATCCCTGTTTTTACCGCCCAAGGGGGCACCGCCACGCTGATTCTGCGGGAAATCCCCATCTCCGGCAAGGCCTACGTCCTCCTGCGCACGGTGCTGCCGGGGCAAGCGGAGAATTTGGTGGCGGAATGTGCGTCCTTTTGCCGGATGTGCGGGGCGGAGCAGATTTTCGCGGCCTGGGAGGACGGAGAACTCCCCTTCCTCTCCCCGGCTTACGACATTTACCTCCTGCATGTGGCAAAATCCGCGCTGCCGGAGGGCAAGCCGGTCACGCTTATCCCTATGGCCCCGGAGAACGACGCCATTTACCAGCGGATTTATAACCGGTGCTTTTTCCACGTCTCCCATGCCCTGAGCTATGACCGGGGGCAGATCGCGCGGATTTATCGGGAGCATCAAAGGGCGTTTTTGGCGCTGGATGAGGATGATAAGCCCTATGGCATTGGGGAGCTTCACGGGGATGAATTGGCGGCGATTGCGGTTTTGCCGAAATACCGGGGAATGGGGACGGATTTGGCGGTTTCGCTGCTTCAGCTCTGCCCGGGGGAGGATTTGAGCGTTACGGTGGCTTCGGATAATGAGGCGGCGATGCATTTGTATGAGAAATTGGGGTTTCATTTAAGCGGAATTGAATCAAGGTGGTTTCAGGTTTAGGGTTTTGCGGGTTTACGGACCGCGGTGCTAATCCTACGCACTCCGTGGGCACCCCAAGGGTATTTGCTTCGCTTATCCCCTTGCCTCGGCGTGCTGCGCCGTGACGGCGGTGCGAAGCGTCGCCGGAGGAAGTGCCCTTGGAGTGCGCTGCCAAGGTCACGGTACTGCTTACGATTTTCTGAGGTCATTGCGAGGAGCACTAGTGCGACGTGGCAATCCGTTCTCCTTAACGTTTTGCGACTGAGCTGTGCGTACTATGGGGAATGCGGATTGCCACACCAGTGACATCGGTCACTGGCTCGCAATGACGGTGGAAACTTTGAAGACTTACGCAACCACCCGACTGTAAAGCTAGAACCACGCTGGTTATTCTTTCAGTGCCAACGTTTTCGCCGCAGTTCGTGCAGTACAACAGAGTCCGTGGAAACAGTGTGCTTGCCACACGCCACGGACGGGCCTAATCGCGTCAATTGCACCAATGCGAATCCGTAGTAAGGTAAGTACGTCTCCCCTGGGGTCCCTATTAACTCCACGGGGGATTCAAGGGGGCCGCAGCCCCCTTGATTTGTCTTTCTCCCCAATCTTTCTTCAAACAAAGAAAGATTGGGTCCCCGAAGG
>CAVJLG010000008.1:0-31858 GCA_963650135.1 Barnesiella intestinihominis
CCTCTAAATTTCGGGAAGCATCCATGATGGAATGTTAATTGTTCAATTCAATGAAAGTGTCCAGATAACTGGGTACATATCACGTATCGCTGCATACGAAGGGGTTTTTCCTCTTATAGCGCCAAATCCACCCGATACTCGCCGTCAATGAGCGTCGGTTCCACCCGATACTCCCGGCACAGGGCAAGATATCGTTCGTTGTCCTCCAGCACCGACTCCATGGTGCAGTCGCTGTCGTCCAGCCGCCGTTCGATGTCATTGGCGTGGGCCCGAATGTCGTCAAAATGGCGTAGGATATAGTCCCGGCGCATCACCAGGCAGAAAAACCGAATTTCCCGCAGATATTCCTCCGAAAAGTCCGCCTGCCAGGTAAACGGAATATAGCAGCCCTCCACAATCAGATTCTGTCTGTTTTCAGCAGCTGTTTTGATGATCTCCCGGACAATGGGCCAAAGGGATTCCGTCAGCGCATCTTCGTCCGCCGGGGTTAAGTCGGTATTGCCGCTGCGAATCAGGCCCATTTTCAGGTGATCGATGGAGAGATAGGGGTAGTGATAGCGCTCCAAAAGCCGTTGGGCCAGCAGGGTTTTCCCGGTATGGGACGCACCGGTAATCAGGATAATCATGCGTTCCCCTCCCCCGCTTTCGCCGTTTTTCTTCGATAAAGGAAGCGAATCAGCAAGCAAAGCAATACGCCAACGGTAAAGCCGCCCAAATCAATCCATACATCCTTAATCTGCCCGCACCGCTCCGGCACAAACAGCTGAATGGTTTCGTCCGTCAGCGCCGCCATCACCCCGGACAGGGCCAATGCCGTCCACAGCTTCTCAGGAATCAGCAGGAGGCACAGCTCCACCCCCAGTACCAGATACTCCGTTCCGTGGGCCAGCTTCCGAAGCACCCCATGCCCGTGGACCGTATCCACCTCACCGCCGAAAATATGGCTGAGCACCGCTCCAAACCAGTCGCTGATGGCACCGGAAATCTCCCCGGGCATCAGGGAATTGCCCCAGATAAACGCCAGCGTCAGCGCCACGAGGATCATAAGCGCATTTCTTTTCCCATTGGTCTTCTCCATACCGCCGCCCCTTTCTACGCCCGCTATTGTACACCATTTTATTGGAAAAGTATATTCCTTCAGCACCAAAAGCAGTTCAGTCAATTTCCCAAGGCAATACCGCATAAAGCGGCAAGGAGATTCAGCCAGAGAATTTGCGTCGGAAAAAGCCAATTTCCCGCAGGAATACTTTGTGTATTTCAAGGGAAAGCGACGCATTTCCGGCGCAAAGAATCGGCTGTAGCCCGCAGCTGTCTTTGTGCGGTGTTGCCTTAAAAAAGATAAACTGAACATTCACGCACCATTTCGCAGTTGTATTGTTCCGCGCTTCTTGCTACAATGGATTTAGTTTGAATCCTAACATAGGAAGAAGGAGGCAACTATGAATCACAGATACAAAAAAATCCTGACCCCCATCCGGGTGGGCGATGTGGTAATCCGCACCCGTATGGGCATGAGCAAGTGCAACTCCCAGGAGCAGCAGGGCCCGGAGAACTTCCCCGCCGAGGGTACCATCCGCTTTATTGAGGATGCCGCCAAGAACGGTGCATCCGTCATCACCATGCCCTCTGCCACCCTCACAGAGCTGGACCGAAACCTCTGGGGTGATGCTGCGCTGTTCCCCATGAACAACGCCTTTGTCCACAACTATGTCATCCGCATGATTGACCGGGTCCATGCCCACGGCAGTCTATGTCTGATGCAGAGCCACCGGCGGATGCCCGATGGTCTGAGCTTCTCGGAGCCCAAGCCCGGCGGCGGATTTGGTCCCTTTGGCCCGGGCGGTCCCGGCGGTCCTCCTCCCGGCATGGGCGGAAACGGCCCCAAGAACCACCGAATCGGCACTGAGGGTCGGCCCGGCATGTCCTCCCGTGGTATGGGCGGCATGGGCGGCGGTCCCGGCGGCGGCGGCGGTGAAAAGCACATGGCTTCTGTTGAAGAGCTCCAGAACTGGATTGAGGATATCGCCAACGACGCGCTGGAATATCGCGGCCTGGGCTTTGACGTGGTGGAGATCACCCCCATCGGCGACGTAGGCGCAAACAATACTCGCACCGACCAGTACGGCGGCGGCCTGGAAAATCGCTGCCGTGCCACCACAGAGCTGCTCCAGCGGATTCGCGCCCTGTGCGGCCCGTATTTCCTGATCTCCATGCAGGTCACTGCGGCCTTTGATCCCCAGTGGATCGAAATGCTGAAGCTTTGGGATGAATATGTAGACATCTATCACGTTCGTCCTCCCAGAAGCTATGGCGAGCACCCCAGCACCTATATCTTCCCGGAGCAGGATCCCCCGTCTCTAGAGCATACCAAAGCACTGAAGGACGCCGGTGTCAACGCGGTCATCGGTGCAGCCTGCGGTTTCCAGGACCCCGACGTTATCGAGCGCGCCATTGAAGAGGGCAAGTGCGACATGGTATTCATGGCCCGCACCTATAACTGCGACCCGGATTATCTCCAGAAAATCATCCAGCAGCGTCCCGAGGATATCACCCCCTGCCTGCGCTGCGACTGCTGCCATAGTGCAATTTGCGCTGTAAACCCGATTTTTGGTCTGGAAAACGTCTTTGACGATATGTTCCGGCCCAGCCAGGGCGGCAAAAAGGTTGCCATCATCGGCGGCGGACCGGCCGGTCTGCGGGCTGCCATGGTTTGCGCCCAGAGGGGTCACCAGGTTACCCTGTTTGAAAAGTCCGGCGTTCTGGGCGGCCAGGCCATCCACTCCGACTATGTATACGGCAAGTGGGGCATCCAGCGGTTTAAGAACTGGGAGATTCTCCAGTGCGAAAAGCTGGGCGTGGACATCCGCCTGAATACTGAGGCTACCCCGGAGATGATCGAGTACGGCGGCTATGATGCAGTCATCGCAGCCACCGGTGCTGCTCCCAAGCATCTGAACATTCCCGGCGGCAAGGAAGCCCTCCATCCCATCGAGGTCTTCGGCAAGGAAGCCCAGTTGGGCAAGAACGTGGTTATCGTCGGCGGCACCATGACGGCTTTTGAATGCGCCATGTACTTAAACGACACCGGCCACCAGGTCACGCTGATTACCCGTTCCATTGCAGCCAGCAACTGCGGCGGCCACGACGCCATGCAGACCCGCCGGTATCTCACCGAGAAGTATTCCGCTATCCGTACCATTGAGCACGCCCAGATTCTTTCGGTAGACGGCGGCAAGGCAGTCTATCAGAATCAGGACGGCACTACCGGCGAGGTTCCCTTCGATTCCGTGGTAGTCAATGCCGGTGTTCGCCCCTGTGTAGACGAGGCAGAGGCCTTCTTCGGTACCGCACCGGAGTTCTATATCGTCGGCGACGCTCAGATTACCCGCGCCCACGGGATGCAGAGCCAGCAGCTCCTCAACACCCCCGGCGAATTCCTCAAGGGCAATATGCGCTACGCCAACTACTCGGCCTTTATGGCGGCCTACAACATCTAAATCACGCAAAAGCGCTGCGGCAGAACCGTTCTGCCGCAGCGCGATTTTTATTTGAACGCTTAGAACCGATGGGGAGACAGCGGGGTGGATTTCGTCTGCGCCTCGATCAGCTGACCAATGAGCTGATTGGACACCAGCATGCCCTTGGGAGTCAGATGCCATCTGCCATCCGCAAACGCCGTCAGTCCCCGCCCCCGGTAGAATGTCAGTACCTTCTCCAGCGGGTCAAAGGGCATCAGGAAGGTGCGCTCATATTCCTCCCGCTCAATGCCATAAATCGTGCGCATCCGGAGCATCACATATTCGCCTGCCCGCTCCTTAATGGGCACATATTCGCACTCCGTGGTGATGGTGTCGTCAGTATTCATTGCCTTAATATACTGGGGCAGATTGGCGGCGAAGGTATACCGGGTGCCCGCAAAGTCCGACGCCGCCGAGGGGCCAAAGCTCATATACTCGCCGCCCAGCCAATATTTCAGGTTGTGCTGACACTCCCGCCCGGTCTTGGCGAAATTCGAAATCTCATATTGATGATAGCCGTAGGCCTCCATGGTGGAAACGCCATAGAGATACATGGACGCCTGGGCATCGTCGTTGGGCAGCGCCGCCTGGTCCTGATATTGATACAGCGGCGTTCCCTGCATCAGTGTCAGCCCATAGGCGGAAATATGGTCCGGATGCAGGTCGATGATAGAGCCAAGGCAATCGGCCCACTGCTGGGGAGACTGTCCGGGCAGGCCATACATCAGGTCCAGGGACAGATTGTCGAAGCCCGCTGTCCGGGCAACCTCCACGGCCTTCACTGCCTGGCGGAAGTTATGGGGCCGTCCCAACACCTTGAGAATCTGATCGTTGTTGCTCTGCACGCCAATGGAAATCCGGTTAAAGCCTGCCTGAATCAGCCGCTTGCAGCCCTTGTCCGTAATGGAATCCGGGTTGGCCTCCAGGGTGATCTCCGCAGATTTCGACACATTAAACCGCCGGGTGATCTCCGAGAGTACCTCTTTGAGCCGCTCTGAGCCAAAATAGCTGGGGGTGCCGCCGCCAAAATAAACGGTGTCCACCTCATACTGGGGTGCACGTGCGCCGCCCTCCCGAATGTGCTGCTGGAGGGCCCTTACATACCGGTCCATCAGCTCCACGGTCTTCTGGCTTTTGGCCAGAGAATAGAAATCACAGTAGACACATTTACTCCGGCAGAAGGGAATGTGTACATAGATGCCCAGGGATTTTTTCTGGGCAGTTATTTTTTGTCTTGCCACAGATGTCCCTCCTTATTCCGAATCCAGCTTCAGCACTGCCATAAATGCCTCCTGGGGAACCTCAACCGTACCGAAGCTGCGCATCCGCTTTTTGCCTTCCTTCTGCTTCTCCAGCAGCTTCTTCTTTCGGGTGATATCGCCGCCATAGCACTTGGCCAAAACGTCCTTCCGCAGCGCCTTAATCGTCTCCCGGGCGATGATCTTCGAGCCAATGGCCGCCTGCACGGGGATTTCAAACAGCTGGCGGGGAATATTCTCCTTGAGCTTTTCGCAAATCTTTCTGGCCCGGGCATAGGCTTTATCCGCATGGAGGATGAAGGACAGGGCGTCCACCACCTCGCCGTTCAGCAGGATATCCAGCTTCACCAGATTGCTCACCCGATAGCCGGTGACCTCGTAATCCAGGGATGCATAGCCCCGGGTTTTGGATTTCAGGCAGTCGAAGAAATCAAAGATAATCTCATTCAGGGGCATATCATAGTGCAGCTCCACCCGGCTCTGGTCCAGATAGGTCAGATCCAGATATTCGCCCCGGCGATCCTGGCAGATTTCCATAATCGCACCCACATATTCCGGCGGCGTAATGATGGAGGCCCGCACAAAGGGCTCCTCGGCAGTCTCGATCTCCGTGGGGTCCGGGTAATTCAAGGGGTTGTCGATCATGTTGACCGAGCCGTCCGTCTTGGTCACCCGATAGACAACGCTGGGGGCCGTGGTGATGAGGTCCAGGTTAAACTCCCGCTCCAGCCGCAGCTGAATGATCTCCATATGGAGCAGGCCCAGGAAGCCGCACCGGAAGCCAAAGCCCAGCGCCACCGAGCTCTCGGGCTCATAGGACAGGGATGCGTCGTTGAGCTTGAGCTTCTCCAGGGCGTCCCGCAGCTCCGGATACTTGGAGCCGTCCGCCGGATACACACCGGAGTATACCATGGGCTGTACTTCCTTATAGCCCTGGAGGGGTTCCGCCGCCGGATTCTCTGCGCCAGTGACCGTATCGCCCACGCGGGTATCGGAAACGGTCTTGATGGAGGCGGTAAAATAGCCAACCTCACCGGCACCCAGCGCATCGGTCGGCTCCATGCCCTTGGGATGAAGATAGCCCACCTCCACCACCTTATACACTGCGCCGCCGGACATCATCTTCACGTCCATACCCTGCGAGATCACGCCGTCCATCACTCGGAAGTAGACGATAACGCCCTTATAGCTGTCGTACTGGCTGTCGAAAATCAGTGCGCGCAGAGGCTTGGACCGGTCGCCGGTGGGGGCGGGCATGTCCCGGACAATCATCTCCAGTACCGAGCGGATATTGATGCCGTTCTTCGCGGAGATTTCCGGCGCATCCTCCGCGGGCAGGCCAATGATATCTTCAATCTCCTGCTTCACCCGCTGGGGGTCCGCCGCAGGCAGATCGATTTTATTGATGACAGGCAGGACCTCCAGCCCCGCGTCGATGGCAAGATAGGTATTGGCCAGGGTCTGGGCCTCCACACCCTGAGAGGCATCCACCACCAGCACCGCGCCCTCGCAGGCCGCCAGTGAACGGGACACCTCATAGTTAAAGTCCACATGCCCCGGGGTATCGATGAGGTTCAGGATATACGTCTCCCCATCGTCCGCCGTATATTTCAGCCGGACTGCCCGAGCCTTGATGGTAATGCCCCGCTCCCGCTCCAGATCCATGTTGTCCAGGATCTGGTCCTCCATCTCCCGGGCCTCTACCGCCTGGCACTCCTCCAGCAGCCGGTCCGCCAGGGTGGATTTTCCGTGGTCAATATGGGCAATGATCGAAAAATTTCGAAGCTTATTTAAATCGGTCATACAATGCACCTCAAACGTCTTTCAGAGCGTTTCCGGCCCTTCCTTTTAGAAAATGGCAACACGCCCCCAATATATCTAAATTATTATATGGGATTTCCATGGTTTTGTAAAGGGCATTCCCACATAAATTGCCCCTGTGCCGCTTTCGATTTTACGGCGGTAAAACGCACTGATTCCGCTTGTTTGTCTTGTATCAGACGTTTGTGTCGTCACAAAATCACAAAACGCCGAAAATTCGCTTTTTTCGCAAAAACTTATACGAAATCAGAATTTTTCACTTGTATTTTCTATGGCCTTGAATTACAATGGTAGCAAGATGCTCCGGAAGAATGCATTCCGGCAGGAAGGGGCATACTATGCTTAATATTGTTCTCGTTTCACCGGAGATTCACCAAAACACCGGCAACATCGCCCGTACCTGTGCCGCCACCGGTACCGCCCTGCACCTGATCCGCCCCCTGGGGTTTGAGATCACCGACAAGGCGCTCCGCCGTGCGGGGCTTGACTACTGGTATCTGCTGGACGTTCAAATTTATGATTCTCTGGAAGATTTTTTTGCCCGGAACGGGCAGGTTCCCATGTGGCTGTATACCACAAAAGCGCCAAAGCGTTACTGCGACGTAAGCTATCACGATGGCGACTATCTGTTTTTCGGCAGAGAATCCGCCGGACTGCCGGAGCCGTTTTTGGAAGCCCATCGGGACCGCTGCGTTAAAATCCCCATGGCAGAGGAGGCCCGGAGTCTCAATCTATCCAACTCTGCCGCCATTGCCGTCTATGAGGCTCTGCGTCAGCTGGACTTTCCCCAGCTCAGGAGCTTTGGAAAAATGAAAACCCAAACGCTGGATCGACCATATTAAACGGAGGTTTCACCATGAACTACAAAAAGAAAACCATCCTTGATGCAGATTTGAAGGGCAAAAAGGTGCTCTGCCGCTGTGATTTCAACGTTCCCACCAACGACGAGGGCGTAATCACCGACGACAGCCGCATCCGTAAGTCCCTTCCCACCATCCAGTACCTTCTGGAGCAGGGCGCCGCTGTGATTCTCTGTTCTCACAAGGGCCGCCCCAAGAACGGCTATGAAGAAAAGTATTCCCTGAAGGTGGTACAGCAGCGGCTCCAGGAACTGTTGGGCATTCCCGTAGCCCTGGCAGAGGACATTGTTGGCCCCAAGGTCCAGGAGATGGCAGCCGTCCTCCAGCCCGGCCAGGTGCTTCTGCTGGAAAACGTCCGCTTTATGAAGGGTGAGACAAAGAACGACATGGAACTGGCAAAGCAGTATGCCGATTTGGCTGAGGTATTTGTCAACGACGCATTCGGCTCCTGCCATCGTGCCCATTCCTCCACCGTAGGCGTTGCCTCCTTCCTCCCTGCCTACAGCGGCCTGCTGGTAAAGAAGGAGCTGGACATCATGGGCAAGGCAATTTCCGATCCCAACCGTCCCCTGGTGCTGATTATGGGCGGCAGCAAGGTTTCTGATAAGATTGGCGTGATCGACCATATGCTCTCCCTGGCGGACCATATTATCATCGGCGGCGGCATGAGCTATACCTTCACCGCAGCCAAAGGCGGAAAAATCGGCACCTCCCTCTGCGAAACCGAGTCCTTCGGTTATTGCCTGGAGCTGCTGAAAAAAGCCGAGGAACAGGGCGTGAAGATTCATCTTCCCGTGGATACCGTGGCCGCCGACCATTTTGCCGCCGACGCGGAGCCCGTCCTCTTCGATGAGGGTCAGATTCCCGACAACATGATGGGCCTGGACATTGGCCCCAAGACCCGGGATATTTACGCAGATATCATCAAGAACGCCGGAACCGTCATTTGGAACGGCCCCATGGGCGTATTTGAATTCCCCGCCTTTGCCGCCGGTACCCAGGCCGTTGCCAAGGCCATGGCGGAAAGCCCTGCCGTTACCATTGTGGGCGGCGGCGATTCCGCAGCAGCCGTAGAGCAGATGGGCTATTCCGACCAGATCACCCATGTTTCCACCGGCGGCGGTGCCAGCCTGGAGTTCTTTGCAGGGGCCGAGCTGCCCGGTGTGGCTGCACTGCTGGACGCTTGAGCATAGGAGGAACGCTATATGAACCACAAATACCGAAAAACCGTCATTGCGGCCAACTGGAAAATGAATAAGACCCCCTCGGAAACCCGCGCCTTTGGCACAGAGCTCAAGCGTCTGCTGCCCAAGGGCCGCTGGTGTGAGGTAGTGCTGTGTATGCCCGCCATCTGTATCCCCGCAGGCGTAAAAGCCCTGAAGGATACCCGGGTTGGCATCGGCGCAGAAAATATGCACGCCGAAACCTTCGGCGCATACACCGGCGAAATCAGCGCGCCCATGCTGGTGGACGCCGGAGTCAAATATGTGATTCTGGGCCATTCTGAGCGCCGTGCCATGGGCGAAACCGATCAGGACGTCAACGCAAAGCTGATCTCCGCTCTGGCTGCCGGGCTGACTCCCATCGTCTGCGTGGGCGAAAGCCTCCAGCAGCGGGAAACCGGCGTTACATTTGAGCATATCACCATGCAGCTGAAATCCGCCTTCACCGGCATTGTCCCCGAGCAGCTGCGCCGGATTGTTGTGGCCTATGAGCCCATTTGGGCCATCGGCACCGGACTGACCGCCTCCCCCCAGGAGGCCGAAGAGGTCTGTCAGCACATCCGTACCGTCATCCGCAAGCTGTCCTCTGCCAAAACGGCCCGGGCAACTTCCATTCTCTATGGCGGCTCCATGAATGACAAGAACGCCGAAAGCCTGCTGGCTCAGCCGGATATCGACGGCGGCCTCATCGGCGGCGCATCCCTGGACCCCGAAAAATTTGTCCGCATCATCAACGCAGCCAACCAGGAAACGGATTAACTTTACTTAGGAGGAGCATTCCCATGAAACAGTATCTTGAAATCATCGATGTTGTCGCCCGTCAGGTTCTCGACTCCCGGGGCAATCCCACGGTAGAAGCCGAGGTTTATCTGGAGGACGGCTCTGTTGGTCGTGCCGCAGTTCCCTCCGGCGCATCCACCGGCGTTTACGAAGCCTGCGAGCTCCGGGACGGCGGCGACGAATACGGTGGCAAGGCAGTTATGAAGGCCGTGACCAACGTCAACACCGAGATTGCCGAAGCCATTGTGGGCCTCAATGCCCTGAACCAGACCGAAATCGACCAGACCATGATCGAGCTGGACGGCACCCCCAATAAGTCCCGTCTGGGTGCCAATGCAATCCTGGCCGTATCCATGGCAGTGGCCCATGCCGCAGCCGACTCCCTGTGCATCCCCCTGTATCGTTACATCGGCGGCGTCAATGCCAAGGTGCTGCCCGTTCCCATGATGAACATCCTCAACGGCGGCGCTCATGCCACCAACAATGTGGATATTCAGGAGTTCATGGTCATGCCTGTGGGCGCAAAGAGCTGGAGCGATGCACTGAGAATGTGCGCTGAGGTCTTCCACAAGCTGAAGAATGTCCTGAAAGAGATGGGCACCCCCGCTGCCGGTGTAGGCGACGAGGGCGGCTATGCTCCCAACCTGGCCCGGGACGAGGATGCGCTGATTGCCATTGTCAAGGCCGTGGAAGAGTGCGGCTACAAGCCCTATGACGACTTTATGATTGCCATCGACGGCGCTGTTTCCGACTGGTACAACGAGGAGACGGGCTGCTATGATCTACCCAAGGCAAAGAAGACCATGACCCGCGAGGAAATGGTGGCCATGTATCAGGGCTTTGTGGAGAAGTATCCCATCATCTCCATTGAAGACGGCATGGGCGAGAACGACTGGGAAGGCTGGAAGATGCTCACCGATGCGCTGGGTGATCGGGTTCAGCTGGTAGGCGACGACCTGTTCGTCACCAACGTTGAGCGCGTCAACAAGGGCATTTCCCTGGGTGTCTGCAACAGTGTGCTCATCAAGGTCAACCAGATCGGCACCCTCACCGAGACTCTGGACACCATCCAGCGGGCCAGCCGCGCGGGCTACACCGCCGTGGTTTCTCATCGCTCCGGCGAAACCGAGGACACCACCATTGCCGACCTGGTGGTTGCCATGAATGCAGGCCAGATCAAGACCGGCGCGCCCTCCCGTACCGACCGCGTGGCCAAGTACAACCAGCTGCTGCGGATTGAGGAAGAGCTGGACGAGTCCGCTCAGTATCTGGGCAAGGCTGCGTTCTTCAACCTCTCCAAGTAATTTCAACGAATATACTTTGCCCCCGGTGCAGAATTTCCTGTACCGGGGGCAAAAAACTGCACGCCCTGTTCGGCGTGCAGCTTTTGTATTTAGATTGCGATCGTCTTAGATCTGGGATGCGATACCGAAAGCAGAACGCATGCACTTCTGCACGTTGCCGGGCTTGTCGCAGTCGCCGATCACATAGCTGACCGGAACAGCCTTTGCCAGCTCCATGGCCTCGTCCTGCTTGGACTTCATGCCGATGGCCAGCAGAACGTTGTCTGCCTGCTGCTTCTGCTCCACGCCGTTGGGGTCCAGATAGCGAACGCCGTCGGGATCGATAGCGGTGCACTTTACGCCAGCCTGGTAAGCAAAGTTGGCGGTGTGACGCCAGTAGTTCACCACCATGTTGCGGTAGTGGGCGTGCGGTGCGTCCAGAATCAGGTCATACTGCATCTCCAGCACGGTAACCAGATGGCCCAGCTCAGCCAGATACAGGCCGGTCTCAACGCCGATCTCGCCGCCGCCGATGATGGTAACGTTCTTGCCCAGGGTGTCCTCATGGCCGTAGATGTTGGCAGCGTAGGAAACGTTGTCGCCATCCTTGCCGGGCAGAGGCAGGCTGGAGGGCTCAGCGCCCAGTGCCAGAGCCAGGACCTGATAGTTCTCCTTCTCCAGCAGCTCGCGGGTTGCAGTGGTGTTCAACTTCACATGAACGCCCAGCTTGTCCATTTCCTTAATCATGTAGTCCATAAACTGACGCAGGGGCCACTTGAAGGAAGGATACTTGGCGTGCTTGAGCATACCGCCCAGCTCGCTGTCCTTCTCATACAGGGTCACGTCATGGCCGCGCTGTGCGCAGATTCGAGCGAACTCCATACCGGCAGGGCCGCCGCCAACAACAGCAACCTTGCGCTTCTCGCCAACGGGCTTGACCATGGTTGCAATCCGGTCTTCCATGCCAACGATGGGGTTGACGGTGCAGACGGTGCGGAACAGGTCGGGGCCGTTGGGCACATGGCACTTGTTGCAGCGGACGCAGGGAACGATGTCTTCCTTGCGGCCTTCATAGACCTTCTGGCCGTAATCGGGGTTATTGATCCAGCTGCGGGCCATGTAGATAAGGTCAGCGCCGCCGTCAGCCACCAGATTGTTGGCAATCTCGGGGTCCTGGAAACCGGCGGAAGCAGCAACGGTCATCTGAATGCCGCGCTTCTTGATCTCTTTACATACATAGCTCATAGCATCGATGTAGGGAGCAGGCTTTTCCTCGGTGGAGGTGAAGCCCAGGGGATGCTGGGGGTCCATATCGCCGGAGCGGAGATGGAAGATATCGCAGACGCCCTCCATCATCTTTGCCAGCTGGATGGTGTCTTCCTTGGTATAGCCGCCGAACTCTTCCTCGTCTACGCTGAGCACGCACTCCAGGGGGAAGCCCTTGCCCACTGCCTTACGCAGCGCGGTGAACATCTCTACCATATAGCGGCCGCGGGTCTCAACACTCTGGGGGCCATACTCGTCGGTACGGTCGTTGGTGATGGGGGACAGCAGCTTTGCCATGGGGTTGTTCCGATAGCAGCAGTAAACGGAGATCATATCAAAGCCCAGAGCCTTAAGATCCTTTGCCTGCTGGGCATAGTCCTCGATCATGGCCTGGAGATACTCCTTGGTGTAGGAGGAGGGGGACTGCTGGGGGCCGCCGTCCATCTGAGCATGGAGGTCGCCGTCAGCACCGGCTACGCCGAAGTCCTTATGCTTAGGCGTGGTATCCTCCATGGGCATGGGAGGCATATCGGTGGGAGGACCGCCTGCACCCTCGGGACCGGCACCGGGACCACCAGGGCCGCCAGGACCACCGGGACCGCCAGGGCCCTTATCGCCGGGCGCACCGGAAGGCATGCCCATGCCGCCCTGCATGTTGGCGGGGCTCATGATATAAGCACAGGTCTTGGAGCCATAGAAGTGGATGGCATCCAGCAGCTTACAGAAGTAATCCTGTGCATTGGCATCGTTGAGGTCAAACAGGTTGAAGTGGCAGGGGGTGTTATCCAGTGCCCGGCCCATCACCGGCATAGACTTCTCATAGAGGTGGTTGATGGTAACCAGAGCGGCGCCATTCTTTGCACGGTTGGCAAAGTGCTGGATCACCTTCTCGGTGGGGTTCTTCTCAGTACCCTGAAGGAAATGGGGCGTGGAAGCGGAAGAAAGCATCCGGTTCCGCAGCACCATATTGCCAATCTTAATCGGGCTGAGCAGTGCGCTGTATTTCAGTTCCATAGTATTGTCCTTTCCCCGCAATGCGGAGTGTTTTGCCAGGCCCAGGGAACACCCCAGGCAATCATGGCGTTTCATTCATTATAGCATAGGAAAAACCAGGTGAAAAGGGGAGTTTGGTCATTGTATAATGAATTTTATTCATATGTTTGCCTAATATCCCCCAAATTCACGCAAAAAGCGCCGTCTCCCCGCCGGAATTCGCTCCAGCAAAGAAACGGTGCAGTTTGCCTCAGTCCGGCAGCCGCATGGGCTTCAAATCCGGAGAAATATGCAGCTTTGCAGCGGTTTTCTCCTGAATGATTCGAACCGCAGTGTCCCGGTCCCCCAGCTCGGGGTTATATTCCGCCAGCTCCAGCCCCTCCGGGGTAACCTTCAGCACGCAGCGCTCTGTGACGATCATATCCACCACTTTGTAGCCGGTAAGGGGCAGGGTGCACTTCTCCACGATTTTGGGTTTGTCTCCCTGGGTGTGGATCATAGCGAGAATCACGGTCTTAGAGCCGTTCACCAGGTCCATGGCGCCGCCCATTCCCGTGAGCTTCTTGCCGGGAATCAGCCAGTTGCCGAAGCTGCCCTCTGCATCTGCCTCCAACGCACCCAATACGCAGGCATCCACATGGCCGCCGCGAATCAGGCCGAAATTGGTGGCGGAATCCACAATCGCACCGCCGGGGATAATGGTAGCCGGGTTGCCGGACGCATCTACCACATGAAGGGCGTCCGCCTGCTCCGGAGTTGGCGCAGGGCCCTGGCCGATGAGTCCCAGCTCGGCATGGAGGGTAATGTCCACGCCCTCGGGGAAATACCGGGCGCACTGAGTCGGAATGCCGATGCCCAGATTGACCACATAGCCGTCCTTCAGCTCCTGGGCACAGCGGCAGGCGATAATGTCCTTGGCTCTCTGCTTATCCATTGTCGGTTCCCTCCCGCAGTACGATATAGTCCACCAGAATGCCCGGAGTTGCCACGTCCTCCGGCGGAATCTCGCCGGGTTCTACAATTTTCTCCGCCTCCACAATGACCGTATCCGCAGCCATTGCCATCAGCGGCGCAAAGTTTCGGGTGGTGCCCTTATACCAGATGTTGCCCTTTTTATCCACCAGATAGCCGGAAATCACCGCAAAGTCCGCATGAATGGGCTTCATCAGCAGATAGTCCTTGCCTTCAATGGTCATCTTACGGTCTACCCAGGGGCTTTCCTCCACCAGAGTGCCGATGCCGGTAGCAGTCAGAATGCCCGGAATTCCCATCCCGCCAGCCCGAATCATCTCTGCCATAGAGCCCTGGGGCAGAAGATCCACCGTCAGCTCGCCCTTGGCCCACTTCTCCCCTGCCTCGGGGTTGGAGCCCACATGGGAGCCGATATACTTCTTAATCTTTCCGGAGTGAATCAAGCGCGCCCAGCCGTAGTAATCCGAGCCGTCCGGTCCGTTTGGCTTGGAGCCGTCGTCAAATACGCCCTCGATGTTTTCCACATCGCTCTCGTCAATGGCCCGAATTACATCCAACGCCGAGCCGCAGCCCAAAAAGCCGCCGAACATGACCCGGCTGCCGGAGGGAATCAGCGCCGCCGCCTCTTTGGCCGTTATGATTTTTGGCAATTCAAACACATCCCTTATCCTGAAATTCCGCCCCGGGATTCCCGGAACGGAAAAAGGGAGGCGGGTGTGTCCCGCCTCCCGATGGAAGTTATTTTAGCACTTCTCGAAGATGGTAGCAACGCCCATGCCGCCGCCGATGCACAGGGTAGCCAGACCCTTCTTAGCATCGTCGCGCTTCTGCATCTCATGGAGCAGAGTGACAATGATACGAGCGCCGGAGCAGCCAACGGGATGACCGATGGACAGAGCGCCGCCGTTGACGTTGACCTTGTTCATGTCGAAGCCCAGCTCACGAGCAACAGCGATGGACTGAGCAGCGAATGCCTCGTTGGCCTCGATCAGGTCGATGTCGTCGAGGGTTACGCCAGCCTTAGCCATAGCCTGACGGGAAGCAGGAACAGGACCGGTGCCCATGATTTTGGGATCAACACCGCCCTGGCCCCAGCCCAGCAGCTTAGCCATGGGCTTCAGACCATACTTCTCAACAGCCTCACCGGAAGCCAGAACGATAGCAGCAGCGCCGTCGTTGATGCCGGAAGCGTTACCAGCAGTAACACGGGGGGTGCCAGCGTCAGCCTGAGCGGGCTTGCAAGCCTTAGCGTCGAAGGTGTCAACCACGGTGCCGCCGTTTGCCTGGAAGGCATTGTCGGAGGATACGGGGAAGGCAGTCTTCAGCTTAGCCAGGGACTCGAGGTTGGTGGAAGGACGGGGGAACTCGTCAACCTTGAACTCAACGGTCTGCTTCTTCACCTTAACGGGAACGGGAACGATCTCGTCGTCGAACTTGCCGGCAGCCTGAGCGGCAGCGGTCTTAGCCTGGGAGGAAGCTGCGAACTCGTCCAGATCCTGGCGGGTGATGCCCCAGATGTCGCAGATGTTCTCAGCGGTGGTGCCCATGTGGTAGTTGTTGAATGCATCCCACAGGCCGTCCTTTACCATGGTGTCGACCATCTTCTTGTCGAACATACGGCCGCCCCAACGAGCGTCGGGCAGGATGTAGGGAGCAGCGGACATGTTCTCGGTGCCGCCGCAAACAACGATCTCAGCATCGCCGGAAGCGATTGCACGGCCAGCCTCGATCACGGACTTCATGCCGGAGCCGCAAACCATGTTGACGGAGTAAGCGGGAACGGAAACAGGCAGGCCAGCCTTAATGCCAACCTGGCGAGCAACGTTCTGGCCCAGGCCAGCGCTGATGCAGCAGCCGAACATGAGCTCGTCAACCTGCTCGGGCTTAACGCCGGCACGGTTCAGAGCTTCCTTGACGACGATAGCGCCCAGGTCAGCTGCGGGGGTGTTCTTCAGGCTGCCGCCAAAGGAACCAACAGCGGTACGGCAGCAGTTTACAACATACAAATCTTTCATTGGAAACGACCTCCATATTCATTCGCCTTTACAGGCAATATAATAGGTTTACCGTGTATTATTATACGGCACATTCTCCAATCCGTCAACTGTTCTTCCCGGCGGGGTGACAATTTTTCGCCGGAATTTATATTATGTAAATGCGCCCGGTTTTCACCTGCCTTTCCCGGTCATTTCCCGCCATTTCTCCTGGAAATGCAAGGATTTTTCCTATGGTCCGGCTGCTTGTAGTTTCCCCGTGTTTGTGGTATAATATGATACTGATTTTTATGCACAAAGTTCCCCTTTGGGAGGTGAATATCCATGGATTTTAAGCTGGTTTCCGACTACCAGCCCTCCGGCGATCAGCCCGAGGCCATTGAAAAGCTGACCCAGGGCCTGAAAAACGGCATTGACGAGCAGGTGCTTCTGGGCGTCACCGGCTCCGGCAAAACCTTCACCATGGCAAACATCATTGCCAAGATGAACCGTCCCACCCTGGTGCTGGCCCACAACAAAACCCTGGCCGCCCAGCTGTGCTCCGAGTTTAAGGAATTCTTCCCGGACAACGCCGTGGAGTATTTCGTTTCGTATTACGACTACTATCAGCCAGAGGCCTATATCGCCCACACCGACACCTATATCGAAAAGGATTCCGCCACCAACGACGAAATTGACCGGCTCCGGAACTCCGCCACCGCCTCGCTATTAGAGCGGCGGGATGTGATCGTGGTGTCCTCCGTCAGCTGCATCTACGGTCTGGGCGATCCTGAGGACTATAAGGCTCTGGTGGTTTCCATCCGTCAAGGTCAGACTTGGGAACGGGACAGCCTGCTCCGAAGTCTCACCGATATTCGCTATGAGCGCAACGACATCAACTTCATCCGCAATACCTTCCGGGTCCGGGGCGATACGGTAGAGGTATTCCCCGCCGGCTGGACCAATCGCGGCATCCGCATTGAGTTCTTCGGGGATGAGGTGGACCGGATCAGCGAATTTAACGTGGTCACCGGCGCCGCCGAACGCGTGGTCACCCACTGCGCCATCTACCCGGCCAGCCACTATGTCACCACCAAGGAAAAAATGGAGCGCGCCACCCGAGAAATTGCCTGCGAGATGATGGACCGGGAAAAATGGTTCAAGGAAAACGGCAAGCTGCTGGAGGCCCAGCGGATTCACCAGCGCACCATGTACGACATTGAGATGATGGACGAGCTGGGCTTCTGCTCCGGCATCGAGAACTATTCCCGAATCATCAGCGGCAGACCCGCCGGTTCACCCCCCATGACCCTGATGGACTATTTTCCCGATGATTTCCTCATGTTCATCGACGAGAGCCATGTGACCCTGCCTCAGGTCCGGGCCATGTACAATGGCGACCGGGCCAGAAAGCAGGCCCTGGTGGACTATGGCTTCCGGCTCCCCTCCGCCTATGATAACCGTCCGCTGAAATTCGACGAGTTTCAGTCTAAGATCAATCAGGTGATTTACGTTTCTGCCACCCCGGCAGAGTATGAGCTGAGCCGCGCAGGCCAGGTCGCTGAGCAGCTGCTTCGTCCCACCGGCCTTTTGGACCCCCCGGTGGAGGTTCGCCCGGTGGAGGGCCAGGTGGACAACCTCATCAGCGAGATCAACACCATGACCCAGCACGGCTACCGCACCCTGGTCACCACCCTGACCAAGAAAATGGCCGAAGATCTCACCGATTATCTCACAAAATCCGGCGTCAAGGTCCGTTATATGCACTCCGACGTGGACACCATGGAGCGCCAGGAGATCATCCGTGACCTGCGCATGCAGAAGTTCGACGTGCTGGTGGGCATCAACCTGCTGCGTGAGGGTCTGGACCTGCCTGAGGTTGCATTGGTTGCGATTTTGGACGCGGACAAAGAGGGCTTCCTCCGTTCCCCCACCAGTCTGATTCAGACCATTGGACGGGCCGCCCGAAACGCCGATGGCCGGGTTATTATGTACGCCGACCGTATCACCCCCGCTATGGACTATGCCATCACAGAAACCCAGCGCCGCCGGGAGCTTCAGCAGGCCTATAACCAGGCTCATGGCATCGTGCCCAAGACCATCATCAAATCCGTCCGGGAGCTCATCGAGATTTCCCGCACCGTGGATGTGCAGAGGGACGGCAAGAAGCTCACCAAGAACGAAAGAGAAGCCGAAATTGCCCGGCTGGAGAAGGAAATGAAGCAGGCCGCCAAGATGATGGAATTCGAATATGCCGCCGTGCTGCGTGACCAGATCATCCAGCTTCGGGGCAACTAGAAGGGAAGGTATCAATCTATGGACAATCCAATCAACACCCCGGAACGCACGCCGGAAAAAACACCCTGTCAGATTGCCGAGGAAAAGCGTGCCGAGCGGCTGAAATATATGCGGATTCAGCGGAACATTCGCATGGGTGCCATTGCCCTTGCCATGATTCTCTCCATTGTATCCCTTTGTGTCAGCTGTAGTACGAAAAAAGCCGTTTCGGATTTGGCCGAGAAAATTGCAGCGAAAAAGGCCGCCCAGGAAACGCTGGCCGCCGAGGTTTCCGCCTCACCCAGCGCCGCTCCCGTGGCTTCCCCTTCTCCCACGCCGGAAAACAGCGTATCCCTGACCCTGAGCTTTACCGGCGATGTGACCCTGGCCTCCTTTGAGGGGGCTTCCTATGAAAATAGTTTTGAGGAATACTATGACAATTACGGAGACGGCTATTTTTTTCAGAACGTCAGATCGATCTTTGAGGGGGACGACCTGACCATCTGCAATTTGGAGGGCACCTTCACCACCTCCACCAATCGGGTGGACAAGGAATGGACCTTCAAATCTGACCCCTCCTATGTCAGCATTCTCACCAAGGGCGGCGTCGATTGCGTCAACGTTGCCAACGACCACACCAAGGATTATGGCGACGAGAGCTATGTGGATACCCTGGCCACGCTGGACACCGCCGGGATTCACCGGTTTGGCAACGACTATACCACCATCGTGGAGGTCAAGGGCGTAAAAATCGGCTTTTCCGGCATCTACGAGTGTGAAGAGGGCCTTGGCTGTAAGGACCAGGCCGTCAGCAATGTGGATAAGCTCAAGGACGCCGGCGCACAGATCATCATCTGCGAATTCCATTGGGGCGATGAAAATTCCTACACCCCCAACGACATACATACCGTCCTTGCTGAGGCTGTAATCGACGAGGGCGCCGACCTGGTGGTGGCCCATCATCCCCATGTGCCCCAGGGCATCTCCACCTATAAGGGAAAATACATCTGCTACAGCCTGGGCAACTTCTGCTTTGGCGGCAACTTCTACTGCCAAGATAAGGACACCATGATTTTTCAGCAGACCTTCACGCTGGTGAATGGAGAATTGCAGGATAACGCAGACTATAACATTATCCCCTGCTCTATCTCCACCGATTCCACTGAAAACACCTACTGTCCCACCCCTGCCACCGGCGATGAAGCCCAGCGGATTCTCGACAATATTTATGACATGAGCGCCACGTTGGAGGGCGGCATTTCTCCCAAGAGCGACTCCGACACATCCCAGGAGGCCGCCTCCGACTCGGCAGCATAAACAAGACGCAGGCCACTCTGCCTGTATAGGAGCTGAATCATATTGCAGGACCAGATTATCATAAAAGGCGCACGCGAAAATAATCTCAAAAACGTCAGTCTCACCATTCCCCGGGACAAGCTGGTGGTATTCACCGGCCTGTCCGGTTCCGGCAAATCCTCCCTTGCCTTCGACACCATTTATGCCGAGGGGCAGCGGCGGTATGTGGAGTCGCTATCCTCCTATGCCCGCCAGTTCTTGGGGCAAATGGACAAGCCGGATGTGGATTCCATCGACGGCCTCTCCCCGGCCATTTCCATTGACCAGAAAACTACCTCCCGGAACCCCCGCTCCACCGTGGGCACCGTCACCGAAATCTATGACTACCTTCGTCTGCTCTGGGCCCGGGTGGGTACGCCCCACTGCCCCAAATGCGGCAAGGAAATCCGCCGCCAGAGCGTAGACCAAATTGTAGACCAGGTAATGACCCTGGAGCAGGGCACCCGGTTTCAGATTCTGGCCCCGGTGATCCGCGGCAAAAAGGGCGAACACCAGAAGGTGTTTGCCGACGCCAAGAAAAGCGGCTTTGTCCGGGTGCGGGTAGACGGCAATCCCTATGAGCTCAGCGATGAAATCACCCTGAGCAAAAGCAAAAAGCACAACATCGAAATCATCGTAGACCGTCTGGTGATGAAGGACGACATTGTTCGCCGTCTCACCGACTCCGTTGAAACGGCGCTGCATTTGGCCGATGGCCAGGTGATGATTCATCTGGTGAAAACCGACGAAATTCTCTCCTTCTCCCAGAACTATGCCTGCGAGGACTGCGGAATCAGCCTGCCGGAGCTGGAGCCCCGGATGTTCTCCTTTAACAACCCCTATGGAGCCTGCCCCGGCTGCTCCGGCCTGGGCTATCAGCTCAAGGTAGACCCGGACCTCATCATGCCCAACCGCAGCCTCAGCATTTATGAGGGCGGCATCATCGCCAGCGGCTGGGGTAATGCAAAAAACGACACCATCAGCCGGATGTATTACGAGGCCCTGGGCAGAAAATATCATTTCACCCTGGATACGCCTCTGGAGAAGCTCTCCGATGCCGCCATTGATGCGCTGCTTTATGGCACTAAGGGCGAAAAGCTTAAGCTCCAGTATGACCGCGGCAACGGTCGCGGCACCCTGGAGCAGGCCTTTGAGGGCATCATCAACAACCTCTCCCGCCGGTATAAGGAAACCCAGTCCGATTCCATGCGCCGGGAGCTGGAGGAATGCATGAGCTATCACCCCTGCCCGGACTGCCACGGGGATCGTCTGAGCCCAGTGGTGCTGGCCGTAACGGTGGGCGGGCTGAATATCATGGAGTTCTGCAAGCTGTCCGTATCCCAGGAGCTGGACTTTATTGACCAGCTCGAGCTCGCCGGCTCTCAGCAGATGATTGCCGACCAGATTCTCCGGGAAATTCGGTCCCGGCTGAACTTCCTGCGCAGTGTCGGCCTGGAATACCTGACCCTCAGCCGTGCAGCCGGTACCCTGTCCGGCGGTGAAAGCCAGCGCATTCGCCTTGCCACCCAGATTGGTTCTTCCCTGATGGGTGTGCTCTATATCCTGGACGAGCCCTCCATCGGCCTACACCAGCGGGACAATGACAAGCTGCTTCATACCCTCCGCCAGATGGTGGATCTGGGCAATACGCTGATTGTGGTAGAGCACGATGAAGACACCATGCGGGCCGCAGATTATATTGTGGATGTAGGCCCGGGTGCCGGCATCCACGGCGGCGAAATCGTTGCAGCGGGCACCTTGCAGGATATCATCGACTGCCCCCGCTCCATCACCGGGCAGTATCTCTCCGGCGCAAAGAAAATCCCTGTACCCAAAAAGCGCCGCCCCGGTGACGGCAGAACGCTGAAATTCTTCGGCTGCGCAGAGAACAATCTAAAGGAAATCGACGTTTCCATTCCCTTAGGAACCCTAACCGTAGTCACCGGCGTATCCGGCTCCGGCAAATCCTCCCTGGTCAACGAGATCATCTATAAAAAGCTGGCAGCCGAGCTCAACCGCTCCCGCACCAAGTGCGGAAAACTCCGGGCCTGCGAGGGCGTAGATCAGCTGGACAAGGTGATTTGCATCGATCAGAGCCCCATTGGTCGGACGCCCCGCTCCAATCCCGCCACCTACACGGGCCTGTTCGGGGATATTCGTGATTTGTTCGCCTCCACCGCCGAGGCAAAGGCCAAGGGCTATGGTCCCGGGCGCTTCTCCTTTAACGTCAAGGGCGGGCGCTGCGAAGCCTGCTGCGGCGACGGTCTGGTGAAGATCGAGATGCACTTCTTGCCGGATATCTATGTGCCCTGCGACGTGTGCAAAGGCAAGCGCTACAACCGCGAAACTCTGGACGTTACCTACAAAGGCAAAAATATCTCCGACGTATTGGAAATGACCGCCGACGAGGCCGTGGAGTTCTTCGAGAATCTTCCCCGGATTCGCCGGAAGGTCGAGGCGCTGTGCCAGGTGGGTCTGGGCTATATCAAGCTGGGGCAATCCTCCACCACCCTGTCCGGCGGTGAAGCCCAGCGCGTAAAGCTTGCCACGGAGCTCAGCCGGGTAGCCACCGGCAACACCTTCTATATTCTCGACGAACCCACCACAGGCCTTCATGTGGCAGATGTTCACCGACTGGTAGAGGTACTCCAGGCACTGGTGGATCAGGGCAACACCGTATTGGTCATCGAGCACAACCTGGACGTCATCAAGGTTGCGGACCACCTCATTGACCTGGGCCCCGAGGGCGGAACCGGCGGCGGCACCATCGTTTGCACCGGCACCCCGGAAGAGGTTGCTGTCTGCGAGAAGAGCTATACCGGACAATATCTGCGTCCCATGCTGGAGCGAGACAAAAACTGATACAGAAAAGCACGACAGAGTTCATTGCTCCGTCGTGCTTTTTGTTGTTCATACGATTACTTTACGGCAACCAAATAGCTTCCGTCTGCGGTTTCCCGTATCGACGCGCCGAAGAACGTCTCCATTGCGTCCACCAGGTAGCCGATATCCGCTGCACCGGCTGTCTCGTTGGCAGAATGCATGGCCAGCTGCGCCAAACCAATATCCACCGTCCGCACCGATACCTGGGTCACTGACAGCGCACCCAATGTGCTGCCGCCAGTCACATCCGAGTGGTTGAAATAGCTCTGCACCGGCACGTTTTTCCGCCGGAGCATTTCCAGCAGCAGGCCCGCCGATGCACCAGTGGTGGCATAGCCGGTGCCGTATTTCACCACAACGCCCTCGCCCAGCTTGGGCCGATTGGTCAGCGCCGCCTTTTCCGGATGGTTGGGGTGGACGCCGTGGGCATTGTCCGCCGACACCATCATGCTGCCTGCCAGCAGCCGAAGGTACTCCGTCTCACCCATGCCCTTTTCCAGGCAAATCCGCCGCAGCACATCGGGCAGCAGGGTAGACATTGCGCCCTGGGCCGTAGAGCTGCCAATTTCCTCATTATCAAACAGGCAGAGCACCGGCGTCTCCATGGGCTGATCCTGCCGCAGGAAGCCCTCCAGCAGTCCATAGACGCACTGTAGATCGTCCAGCCGCGGGCAGAGGATCAGCTCGCCCTCCGGCCCCAATCTGGTTCCCGTTTCCCGGTTATAGACAAACAGATCCTGGGCAAGAATCTGATTGCGCTCCACGCCCAGCTCCTTTGCCACCAGCTCCAGAATATCCACATTGCCCCTGCCCAGCAGCGGCATTAAATCCGTCTGTACGGTTAGCTTCTTCCCCTCGTTGACGCTTCGATCCATGTGGGGGGCCAAGCTGGGGATCACAAGCAAATCCTGCGCCAGATTCACCAGACGGGACTCCACGCCCTGATCGGTAGACACCATCACCCGGCCCGCTACCGAAAGGGGACGATCCAGCCAGGTAGACAGCAGCATACCGCCGTACTTGTTGGCGTCCAGCTTGCTGTAGCCCTCCGCCTGAACGGTAGCATTGTCCTTCAGCCGGAAGCAGGGGGAATCCGTATGGGCCGCCGCAATCATAAAACTGTGCAGCGTCTCGGGCATCCGGAATGCAATCAGGCTGGACTGGTTCCGGGTGACATAATACCCCTTCCCAGCCTCCAGCTCCCAGGCGCCGGACTCTGTCAAATGGCAGAACCCGGCCTGCTCCAGCATTGCCGCCGCAGAATGAACCGCATGGAAGCAGGTGGGGCTGGCGGCGATAAAATCAAACAATCCTTGATTGAAATCTTTCATTGGTTGATACCTCGCTTATGGATAGTGGTTGACATCAGTTTGGAGCGTTCGCAGCAGGCGGGCAGCGGTTTTTCCCTTTTCCCGCCGTCTCGCTTAGAGCTCATCCAGCAGTCCCTCCAACTGATCCAACGTCTCGTTAAATACCTTCAGCGCCCGCTGAACCACCTCGGGGCCGGTCAGGTCAACCCCGGCAATTTTCAGCTCTTCCAGGGGATAATCGCTGCCGCCGGTGGTGAGGAACTTCAGGTAGCCAGAGGGATCCCCCGTCTCATAAATGCCGTCGGCAATGGCAACCGCAGAGCAGAAACCGGTGGCATACTGGTAGACATAATATGCAGAATAGAAATGGGGAATCCGCGCCCACTCGGCATCCTGGAGGGGATCTACGGTCACGCCCTTGTAGTACAGCTCGTTAAGCTCATGATAGCGCTGGCTGAGCACCTGTGCAGTCAGAGGCTCGCCCTTCCGATACAGGTCGTGGGCATCCCGCTCGAACTCTGCAAACAGGGTCTGACGGAACACGGTGGTCCGGAAGCTCTCCAGCAGATGGTTCAGAATATAGGCCCGGCGCTTCTTGTCGGTTTCGGTTTTCAGGAGATACTTGGTCAAAAGCACCTCGTTGACCGTAGACGCAACCTCTGCCACCAGCAGCCGATAGTCGTGGTTGGCAAAGCGGTTGTACTTAGAGGAGAAATAGGAATGCATGGCATGACCCAGCTCATGGGCCATAGTAAAGGCGTCGTCCAGGGCGCCGGTATAGTTCAGCAGTACAAAGGGATGCACCCCATAGACGCCGCAGGAGAACGCGCCGGTGGTCTTGCCCTTGTTCTCATAGACGTCCATCCACTGCTCCCGATAGGCCTTATCCAGCAGCCCGGCATATTCCTCCCCCAGGGGAGCAAGCGCCTTCTTTACCAGGTCCTTGCACTCGTCCAGGCCGATCTCATAGGTCACGTCCTCTACCATGGGGCAGTAGAGATCATACATATGCAGTTCAGGCAGGCCCAGCGCCTTTTTCCGCAGCTGGAGATAGCGCTCCATAATGGGCAGGCCCTGATGAATGGCCGCCACCAGGGAATCATACACCGAAACCGGCACATTATTGGCTGCCAGGCTCTTCTCCAGGGAGCTGTCATAGCCCCGTACCTGGGAGAAATACTCGTCCAGCTTCACCTGGCCGCCATAGAGAGCCGCGAAGGTGTTGATATACCGCTGGAACTCGCCATGATACGTCTCAAAGGCCTCTTTGCGCACCTGCTGATTTCGGCTGTCCCGATACAGGCCATAGGTGCCGTGGGTCAGGGCGGCAGGCTTGCCGTCTTCGCCGGTGATATCCGGGAAGCTCATGTCCACGCTCTCCAGCATGGTAAAGGCGTCGTCCGGTGCCCCTGCGGCATCCGACAGCTGAGCCAGCATCTTCTCCTGGGCAGCAGGCAGGCTATGGGGCCGCTGCCGATCGGTATCCTCCAAAATGTGGCGGTATTCCTTCAGCTCCGGCAGCTGAATCCAGGTGTCCAGCGTCTCCTTGGGAACGGAGAGAATCTCCGGGTCCACAAAGCTGATGGCCGTGGACAGGCTGACATACAGGCTCATGGCCCGGCCCTCAAACCGCTGCGCCTCCGGGTCGCCATTGTCGCCGGACTTCATGAGGCTGGCATAGAGATACACCAGCTCTACCTGCTCGGTGGCGGCATAAATCTGATCTAGGCCCGCCTTCAGGCTCTGAGCCGACTGCTTGAGGGTTCCCTCCAATGCGCCCAATTCCTCCACTGCCTGCTTTGCCTTGTTATAGGCCTTTTCCCATGCCTCAGGGGTTTCAAATATATCGCTGAGCTTCCACTGGAAACGGGGGTCCATCTCTCTCCGATTTTTCAGCGCCAAGTGCTACACGTCCTTTCGATCATTTTGCGGCATGTGATATCCATCAGCATGTCCAGCATCAGGGATTTTATTCCACCGCCGACATGGCATTGCTTCGCTGCCGCAGGAATTATTGTAGCACGTTTTCTTTGTTTCCTCAACCATTTCCAGTGGCTCTGGCAGAAACCCTTCCGCCATTTTCCACACTCCTTCGGGAATGTTTTACCCAATCTAAAGGTTTTGTTCACAATCTGTTCATATTTATTCGATACTATATCCACGCGCAGAGGAGCTGTGCAGAACGGAGCGATCACTTGAAACTGATTACTTTTGCGGTGCCCTGTTATAACAGCGCCGCCTATATGGAAAAATGTGTGGACTCTCTGCTTACCGGCGGCGAGGACATTGAGATCATACTGGTGGACGACGGCTCCACCAAAGACGACACCCCCGCCATCTGTGACCGATATGCCCAGCAGTATCCGGACATCGTTCGGGCCATTCATCAGCCCAACGGCGGCCATGGCGAGGGCGTAAACCAGGGGCTGCGGCATGCCACCGGCCTCTATTATAAGGTGGTAGATTCCGACGACTGGCTGGACCCCGACGCCCTGCAAAAGGTCCTGCGCCAGCTGCGGATTCAATCGCTGGAAACGCCTCTGGACATGATGCTGTGCAACTATGTCTATGAGCATGTGGCCGACAACACCTCTCACACCATCGACTATCACAACGTCTTTCCCCAGGACCAGGTGTTCTCCTGGGCGGATTGCGGTCATTTTCACCCCAGCCAGTATATTCTGATGCATTCGGTGATCTATCGGACGGAGCTTTTGCGGCAGTGCAATTTGACCCTGCCAAAGCACACCTTTTATGTGGATAACATCTTTGTCTACTATCCCCTGCCCCAGGTAAAGCGGATGTATTATATGGATTTGGACCTTTACCGCTATTTCATTGGTCGGGAGGACCAGTCCGTCAACGAGAAGGTCATGGTGCAGCGGGTAGACCAGCAGATTCTGGTGACCCGGCTGATGTTTGGCTATTACAACCTGGAGGACCTCCGGAAAATGGAGCCCAAGCTGGCCCGGTATATGTTCCGGTATCTTTCCATGATGCTGTCCATCTGCTCTACGCTTCTGAATCTCGACGGCTCGCCGGAGGCACTGAAAAAGAAAGAAGAGCTCTGGCAGGAGCTGCTGGGCGAGCATCCGGAGCTGTATCGCAAGCTCAAGCTGTTTTCCCTGGCCGCCCTGAGTAACTTGCCCGGTTCTGCCGGACGCAAGGTAGAGGTGGGCGCTTATCGGCTGGCCCATAAAATCTTTAAATTCAACTAATGTAGATAAAGCAAGAGCGCTGCAACGAAAATTGCAGCGCTCCATTTTTATATCTTCGATTACAACTGCTCCAGCAGCTCGCTGAGCACCTGACCGATCACCTGGGGATTTCCTTTTCCCTGGGTCTTTTTCATCATCTGGCCCACCAGGGCATGGAAGGCGTTGGTGTTGCCGCCCTTGTAGTCCTGGACTGCCTTCTGGCTCTGACGCAGGACCTCCTCGGCCATGGGCCGGAGCACCTGGGGATCGCTGATCTGCTGGAGCCCCTGGGCCTCGATGATCGCCATGGGATCGCCGTCCTCCCGGAACAGCTGGGCGATGACCTTTTTGCAGGTACCGCCGTTGATTTTGCCCTGACCCAGCAGGTTTGCCAGCACCGCAATGTGCTCGGGTGCAACGGGTACCGCCTGCTCCTCGGGGCAAAGCCGGGCCACCTCGCCGGATACCAGATTGGCAGCCAGCAGCGGGTATTCCGTCTCCCCTGCTACGGTTTCAAAGTAGTCGGCAATGTCCTTCCGGGTCACCAGGGTTTCAGCGGCCAGCGAGGACAGGCCATATTTCTCCTGATAGCTTGCCTTCCGCTGATCCGGCAGCACCGGGATGGACTTTCGAATTTCCTCCAGGAACTCCGGGCTGACCACAATGGGCACCAGGTCCGGGTCGGGGAAATAGCGGTAGTCGTCTGCATTCTCCTTGGAGCGCATGGACGAGGTCTTGCCGGTGTTCATATCAAAGCGCCGGGTCTCCTGAATCACCTCGCCGCCTTCCTCCAGCACACTGACCTGACGAGCATATTCATACTCGATGGCCTTGACCACGTTCTGGAAGCTGTTGAGGTTCTTCATCTCCGTCCGGGTGCCCAGCTTATCGCTGCCCTTCTTGCGGATGGACAGGTTCACGTCGCACCGGAGGGAGCCCTCGTTCATCTTGCAGTCGGAAACGCCGGTGTAGAGGATGATGGCACGGAGCTTCTGGAGGTATGCCTTTGCCTCCTCGGCAGAGCGCATATCCGGCTCGGACACGATCTCAATCAGGGGTACGCCGCAGCGGTTGCAGTCGATGAAGGTCCCCTTGCCCTCCTGGTGCACCAGCTTGCCTGCGTCCTCTTCAATGTGGATTCTGGTAATGCCGATGCGCTTTTTGCCGCTTTCCGTCTCAATGTCCAGATGGCCCTCGCTGCACAGCGGAAGATCATACTGGGAGATCTGATAAGCCTTGGGCAGGTCGGGATAGAAATAGTTCTTCCGGTCCTGCTTGGAATAAGTGGCAATTTTGCAGCCGGTGGCAAGTCCGGCCTTCACCGCATACTCCACCACCTTACCGTTCAGCACCGGCAGCGAACCGGGCATACCGGTGCAGACAGGGCAGCACTGGGTATTGGGTGCCGCACCGAACTTGGTGGAGCAGCCGCAGAAAATCTTTGTGGCAGTTTTCAGCTCTACATGGACCTCCAGTCCAATGACCATCTCATAATTTGCAATCATGCCTCACTACCTCCATCCTGCTCAAAGGCAAAGCCCGCCCGATACAGCGTGGGCTCCGAGAAGGGCTTTCCGATCAGCTGCATGCCAATGGGCAGCCCGCCGCTGTCCTTGCCGCAGGGCATCGACAGGGCCGGAAGTCCCGCAATATTCACAGGCACCGTATAAACGTCGCCCAGATACATCTCCAGGGGATCCTTGGTTTTCTCGCCGATCTTGTAAGCCGTGGTGGGAGCCACCGGCGCAAGGATCGCATCATAGCCTTCAAACACCCGGTCAAACGCGCCCTTGAGCAGCGTCCGAACCTGGAGCGCTTTCTTATAATACGCATCATAATAGCCCGCCGACAGCACAAAGGAGCCCAGCATAATCCGCCGCTTGACCTCGGCGCCAAAGCCCTGGGTCCGGGTTTCCTTGTAAAGATCGTGGATTTCCTTGACATTCTCTGCCCGGAAGCCATATTTCACGCCGTCAAACCGTGCCAGGTTCGAAGAAGCCTCCGCGGAAGAGATGACATAATAAGCAGGCAGCGCATATTCCAGCTCCCGAATGCTCACCTCGTCCACCTGTGCGCCCAATGTCTCCAGCCGATGGGCCGATGCGCGGATGGCCGCCGCAATTTCAGGGTTCAGCGCATCGGAGAAATACTCCTTGGGTAGGGCGAACCGCATACCCTTTACGCCGTCTGCAATGCCTGCAGTCAGCTTCAAATCGGAACCGGGCAGACTGGTGGAATCCCGGCTGTCCTGTCCGCAAACGGCCTCCAGCACCATGGCATTGTCATAAACGTCCTTGGTGAGCGGTCCAATCTGGTCCAGAGACGATGCAAAGGCAATCAGGCCATACCGGCTCACCAGGCCATAGGTGGGCTTCATGCCAACCACGCCGCAGAACGCAGCAGGCTGACGGATGGAACCGCCGGTATCAGAGCCCAGGGTGAAGGCCGCCTCCCCCGCTGCCACTGCCGCAGCAGAGCCGCCGGAGGAGCCGCCAGGAACACAGTCGAGGTTCCGGGGATTCCGGGTCACTTTATAGTAAGAATTCTCTGTGGAGGAGCCCATGGCGAACTCGTCCATGTTGAGCTTGCCCAGCATGACCGTCTGCTGACCGTTCAGCTTTTCCATCACCGCCGCATCATAAGGGGGCACAAAATGCTCCAGCATTTTCGAAGCGCAGGTGGTGGTGGTTCCCTTGGTGCAGATATTGTCCTTAACGCCGCAGGGAATGCCCGCCAGTGCCGGGAGGGATTCGCCCTTGGCCCGCTTTTCATCCACTGCTGCTGCCTGCTCCATGGCCAGCTCCCGGGTTACGGTCAGGTAAGCGCCCACGTCGCCATCCTTCTGTCCAATGGCGGAAAAATATGCTTCCGCAGCATCCCGGGCCGAGAGTTCCTTCTGCTCCAGAGCCTGGGCCAGCTGCTTTACTGTCAATTCTGTGATGTTCATGGTCGTCCCTCCTTACTCAACCACCTGGGGTACAAAGATATAGCCGTCCTGCTTGGCCGGTGCATTCTCCAGCAGCAGATCCCGGTCCACAGAGGGCCGGACGGTATCCTCCCGCCATACGTTCTGGAGCCCGCCGATATGCGCCATGGGCTCCACGCCCTCGGTGTCGATCTTCGCCAGCTGATCGGCAAAGGCAACCACCTCCAGCAGGTCCTTCCGGATGCTCTCCTGCTCACCGGCGGGGATTTTCAGCATAGAAAGGTCTGCCACATGCTGAATATCAATGCCGGACTGGGTGTCCTTCGCCGCCTTGGCACCGCGCATTACGCCGCTTTCGTCCCGGGCGCCAATGCCCAGAACCTCCAGCTGCTCCTCGTCTACGGTATTGGGCGCATCAGTCAGGGGGCAGGATGCATCCTTGAGCTTCGGGAACGCAATGACATCACGCAGCGAAGCGGCCTTGGTCAGCTGCATCACAAACCGGTCCAGGCCAAAGGCAAAGCCTGCATGGGGCGGCGTACCGTAGCGGAACGCATTGACCATAAAGCCGAACCGCTCGTCGATCTGCTCCTGAGAGAAGCCCAGGGCCTCAAACATCAGGTTCTGAACCTCCCGCTGGTGGATACGAACGGATCCACTGCCCAGCTCGATGCCGTTGAGCACCACGTCAAAGGCCTGAGCCCGCACCCGTCCGGGATCGCTCAGCAAATACTGCACATCCTCGGGATAGGGCATGGTAAAGGGATGGTGGGTAGAAACCCAGCGCTCTTCTTCCTCGGAGTATTCAAACTGGGGGAAGTCGGTGACAAACAGGATGTTCCACTCGTCCCGGCGGAGATTCAGGTGATCTGCCAGCTTCAGCCGCAGGCCGCCCAATACCTTCCGCACGGTGGAGAGCTTATCCGCAGAGAACAGGATAAAGTCGCCGGGGGCTGCATCCATCTCCGACAGCAGCGCGTCCATCTGCTCCTGGGTAAAATACTTGGTGAGAATGGAGTAGATCTCGCCGGTGGGACGCCAGGCAATCCATGCCATGCCCTTGGCCCCCAGGTGCAGTGCCTCGTCAGTGAGCATCTCGATCTCCGTCCGGGTAAAGTCCGCATGACCGCGAACGTTAATGGCACGGACCACGCCGCCCTTTTTCAGCGCATTCTTGAATACGGAGAAACCGCAGTCCTTCACCGTCTCCGTCAGGTCTACAATGGGCAGGTCAAAGCGCAGGTCGGGCTTATCGGAGCCGTACTTGTCCATGCACTCGGTCCAGGTGTGCCGGGGGAACGGGCCGGGGAATTCTACGCCCATGAGCTCCTTGAACATGTATTTGAACATGCTCTCCAGGTGCTGGAGCACATCCTCCTGCTCCACAAAGCTCATTTCCATATCCACCTGGGTGAACTCCGGCTGACGGTCCGCCCGCAGGTCCTCGTCCCGGAAGCACCGGGCCACCTGATAATACCGGTCAATACCGCCCACCATCAAAAGCTGCTTGAAAATCTGAGGGGACTGGGGCAGCGCATAGAACTTTCCGTTGTGCACCCGGGAGGGCACCAGATAGTCTCTTGCGCCCTCGGGGGTAGATTTCGTCAGCATGGGGGTTTCCACCGACAGGAAGCCGTGGGCGTCCAGATAGTCCTCTGCACATTTCTGCACCCGATGGCGGAATTTCAGCCGCCCAATCATCTCCGGACGGCGCAGGTCCAGATAGCGGTACTTGAGCCGCAGGGCCTCGTTGCTGGTGCCGTCCTCCACCGAGAAGGGCAGCGGGTCGGCCTCAGAGATCACCTCCAGCTGCTTGGCCCGAAGCTCTACGGTACCGGTTTCCAGCTTGGGGTTGACCGTCTCCGGGTCACGCTTCCGAACATAGCCATGGACTGCAATGACCGTCTCATTCTTCAGCCGGTCTGCCGCGGTAAATTCCTCCGCCGACAGCTCCCGGGCATCGAATACCACCTGCAAAATGC
>CAVJLG010000009.1:0-52388 GCA_963650135.1 Barnesiella intestinihominis
TCCTTTATTGAATCGCTTTGACCTCGATGTTCAATGTGTGTTTTGCTCATCTCTATAAGTATATCACATAACAAAAAAATATTCAAGTGAATGTAAAATCCTATTGACATATTCGTTTGAATGCGATATCATATAGACATATTCAAATGAATGTGTTTGGAGGTGAAACAATGCGCATAGACCGAGTAGCTTTCGCCGCAGCTCTTGCCCGGAAGGATATTACCTGTAAGCGGCTGGCGGAACTGTCCGGGGTTTCCCGTGTGACTATTACCAGCGTCAAAGGTGGGAAAAGTTGTAGCCGAGAGACGGCGGAGAAGCTGGCAGCGATATTGGGTCGAAGCATCATTAAGGGGGAATAACCATGCCAGAGAAGCGATTGACCAGAGGGCAAGCCATCCGCGCTAAGTGCCTGGAGTGCTGCTGCGGTCAAAGCCCGGAAGTCAGAAAGTGCAAAATCGAAGATTGCCCCTTGTATCCTTACCGTATGGGGCGGGAAATCGCCGGTAGCGCTCAAAATACCGGCAATGTTCGCAGGAGTATAATTTGACGCAGGGAACACAAAGCCACCGAAAAACACGCGCCTAGTGCTTGATTTTCACGTCAGAAACGAAGAACGGAGGTTATCACATGGAGCAAGTACGAAAACTGACCTACAGCATCCCGGAAGCCGCCGAGGCGCTGGGCGTCAGCACATCGAAGATGTATGAAATTATTCGCATTAAGGGCTTTCCTACTGTCCGTTGTGGGCACCGGTGCCGGGTGTCCATCAAGGGACTGGAAGAATGGGTAGAAGAAGCCGCCAAGAAAGGATGGTACGCATGAAAACAACCACAGAACTGACCCTCAGACGCTTCCATGTAATCGTGGAAGACATGAGAACCGGCAAGGTGTCCAAGGACACCATTACCTTTGAGCGCCGCACCTTGAACGCCGCACAGCTTGTGGGGCAGAGCAGTAACGAGCTGATTTTCCGGCACTACAACCGGAAGGGCTTCAAGGTGCTGGATATCGGCAAGACGGACAAACTGAACGTAACCCTTGACCTGTCCGAGCTTGCCGACGCTGCGGGGGAGGTCTGACCGTGGCAGAACGGCGAATGTTTGCGAAAACCATCATTGACAGTGACGCTTTCCTTGATATGCCCCTGACCACCCAGGCGCTTTATTTCCACCTGTCCATGCGGGCTGATGATGATGGTTTCGTAAACAACCCCAAGAAGATACAGCGCATGGTGGGCGCGAGTGATGATGATGCAAAGCTGCTGATTGCCAAGCAATTCATCATTCCCTTTGAAAGCGGCGTTGTGGTGATCCGGCACTGGAAGATTCATAACTACATCCGGAAAGATACCTATTCCGAAACCAAGTGCAAGGCAGAAAAGAAGTGCCTGGAGCTTGACGAAAATCAAGCGTACATAATGGGTTCCGGTGAAGCGCTTCCTTCCTGTATCGTCCCCGTTACGCCCCCGTTACGCTCCTGTAACGAACCCGTACACGAACCGTTGACACAGGATAGGTTAGGTAAGGATAGGTTAGAGTTAGGAGAGGATAGGAGAGAGTTAGGAAAGAATAGATTAGGTAAGGATAGAGATAGGGAAGATTCCCCGGCTTCGCCGCCCACCCCCAAGGAGGTTCGTCACCAGTATGGCGAATACAAGAACGTTCTTCTGACGGACGCAGACCTTGAAAAGCTGAAAGCGGAGCTTCCCGGCACCTATCAGGACTACATAGAGCGCCTTTCCCGCTACATGGCTTCTAAGGGCGTGAGCTATAAAAGCCACCTGGCAACCATCCGGAATTGGGCGCGGAAGGACGCAGAGCAACGCCAGCCCCAGCGGCCCCAGAAGGAAGAACGAACCTATCAGTATGGAATCTACCTGTAGGAGGTAACACATGATTGACAACGAATTGAACCACCGGCTTGCTGTTACCCGCCAAGATACCGTGAACAGCCTGACAGCAGACAGCACCGGCTATGAATGCCCTATCTGCGGGAACAAGGGCTATGTGGCAGACCTTCACAGCGACGGCAGCATTTACGCTGACAACCTGGTCATGCGCCCCTGCAACTGCGTGAGGGTCCGGAAGGGCATTGCCCACCTGGAGAAAATGGGGCTTCTGGAGGCCGTCAGAGGCTCCAACATCAAGGACTTCCGGACGGAGCAGCCCCACCAGAAGAAGATGAAGCAGACCGTGCAGGACTTCCTGAAGAACACTGGCGGCGCATGGCTCTATATGGGCGGTCAGCCGGGATGCGGAAAGACCATGCTTTGCAACTATGTCTATGGCCGTCTGCTGAACGCCGGGTATGACTGCTGGTATATGTCCTGGACGGAGGAATCCAAGACCCTGCGGCGGTATGCCAACAATCCCGAAGCCTTTGAACGCCACGCCTACCCGCTGACCCATGCGGAGGTGCTGTATATCGACGATCTCATGAAGGGCACCATGCCCACCGCCGCAGAAAAAGCCCTTGCCTTTGAGATTATCAACGCAAGGTATCGGGCAAACAGAATCACAATCATCTCCAGTGAGTGGCTGCTGGACAACCTCATTGACCTGGACGAAGCCACCGGAAGCCGCATTCTGGAAAAGGCCGGAGCCTTTGTGGTGAACGTCCTGCCGGATCGGGCAAAGAACTACAGGACGAAAAAGACCGCCCCCAGCGCTGCGAACACTGGAGACGGCACGAAGAACGAATATACATACGGTACATCCGCCCCTATTGTAGCGGGTGAGAAGGGAGATTGTCAAGATGGAAAATAAAAAAGGTCACCTGAAGCGGCTTGTAAGCGACTTCGATGTGGACGAAGCAGCATTCGAGCTGAAGTGCATCACGAACGCTGTTAACGCAATCCATACGGCTATGACAGAGGGAGCAAGCCCAGCTGAGGAATGGACGAACGCCCTTTATTTCGCCTATAGAAGCCTCCTGAACCTTACAGAAAAGCTTGACGGGCTGTGCACATTGGAGGCTACCGATGAAAATTAGAATCGCCTATCTCGCCGGAGAATGCCTGAAAGCGGACATGGTAGCCCACACTCTGCGGAAGATGCTCCCTGATTGCAAGGTCAAGACCGGTGGCACCTCTGGCAGCCAGTGGCCTACCGTCTCCCATATCTACATAGAGACACCCAAACCCAAGGGATAAACAGAGGGGGCAGGCTTGACGTTTGCCCCCATTTCTGTTATAATAGACCAAGAATAAGGCACAGAGTACCGCCGAGAGGTTAGCCGATTGAAGGCATGGGAATGCAGCTTGCAGCTGCTCCTGTGCCTTTTTTCATACCCTCCGGCGGTTCTTTTTTACCTCCATGTGTGCCATAGGACTTCCTTTCTCCTTCTCCTTCTTCACGTTTCTGCCGCCGGGGGGATTTTTATATACAGACAAACGGAGGGAATCTAGCCCACTCTGGGCGTTAAACGGAGGTTATCACATGAGCGAAGTAATGAAACCCGAAGGTCAGGCAGCGGGCACCACTCAGCCGGAGGTAAACGGCACAGCCACAGGCGGCAAGACCTTCACCCAGGACGAAGTAAACCGTATTGTATCGGATCGCCTGAACAAGGAAAGAGCCACCCAGGGAAATGCAGCGGAACAGTTGGAGCAGCTGAACCAGAGAGAACAGGCACTCAACGCCCGTGAATCGAAGCTGACCTGTATGGAATATATCAAGTCTGAGAAACTGCCGGATGGGCTGATGGAGGTATTCGACACCAGCAACGCCGAGCAGTTCAAAGCCAGCGTGGGGAAGCTGATAGAGCTTTACCCCCAGCTGAACCCCACCGGGGAGCCAATTCCTTCCTTTACCATTGGCAGCGCTGGCGGAAAATCCTGTGGTTCTGACCTGATCGCGGAGGCGTTCCGAAGAAAGTAACCAGAGGTAAATGATTATGGCAAATGATCTCGTAACAAAATTTCAGCCCCATACCGACGAAATTTTCAAGGCAGAGAGCAAGAAAGCACTGCTGACCAACCGAAATTACGATTGGACTGGGGCGCACACCGTCAAGGTGTACAAAGTCACCACAGCAACCATGAACGACTACGGGCGCAGTGGCCCCGCAGAAGGGGAGTGGAGCTGTTACGGCGCTATGCAGCGCCCGGATGCCACCACCGAGGAAATGACCCTCAAGAAGGATCGTTCTTTCATCTTCGGCATTGACACCCTGGACGAAGACGAAACCAGTCAGCAGCTTGCAGCAGCTTCCGCGCTGGCCCGTCAGCTGCGGGAGGTCGTTGTTCCGGAGGTTGACACCTACACCTACGGTGTCATGTGTACCAATGCCGGCACAAAGCCTGACGCGGTGGCGCTGACTGCTACCAACATCTATGACGAAATCCTCAAGGCAACCGCCGCCCTGGATGATGCCGAGGTTCCGGAAACGGATCGTGTGCTTGTGGTGACACCCGCCACCTATAAGCTCATGAAGAAGTGTCCGGATATCACCATGGAAACCGATATTGGCAATGAAATGCGGCTCAAGGGCGTGATTGCCATGCTGGACGGTCTGGCCGTGCAGAAGATTCCTGCAAACCGGCTTCCTGCAAAGTTCGGCTTTATGGTAGCACACCCGCAGGCCACAGTAGCGCCTGTGAAGCTGGAGGATTATCGGATTCACGAAGATACCGTTTACATGAGCAGTGACGTTGTGACCGGGCGTATCTGCTATGATGCCTTTGTGCTGGACAATAAGGCGAAGGCAATCTATTACCAGGCTACAACCTGACCGGTGCTTTCTGGGGGCTACGCTTTGTAGCCCCCTTTTGCTGTATTTAGGAGGGAACCCATGCAGTACACGAATGAAGAGCTAGCGGCGAAAATCCAAGCAGGACAGACGGGGTATATCCCGATACTCTGGGAGCAGGTACAGGCGTTTGTACAGCAGCAGGCAGGGCGCTGGTGGCATGCGTGGCACCGTAATCGCCCAACGCTGGAAGTGGATGATTTATATCAGTGCGGCTATTTTGCCCTTGTGAACGCCGTGAAGACCTATAAGCCGGATGGCGGTCTTGCTTTCATCGGCTGGCTGAAAAGCTACCTGCTGACCGAGTTCACGGTGGAGGTCGGATTCCGGACAGCGAAGCAGCGTGGTGACCCTTTGAATGCAGCTATCAGCATGGATGCACCCATAGGCGGGGAAACGGAGGATATCACAGTTGGTGACCTGGTAGCTGATCCTGTGGATCGGATCGCCCCCATTGACGATGCAGTCTATCAGGAGCAGATAAAACCCGTGGTTGCTGCGGCGCTGGAGGACTTGCCGGAGCCGGAGCGGAATACACTGCAATGCCGCTATGCGGACGGTCTGACGCTGAAAGACACCGGGAAGCAGCTGGGGTATAGTTCGACCTATACGCATGAACTGGAGTGTAAAGCGCTTCGGAAGCTGCGAAGCGGCAGCCATATACAGGAGCTTTCCGAAGCGTACTACCTCACAAAGAACCTTTACAACGGAACCGGCTTTGCAGCATGGCGGCGTACAGGAAGCAGCGCCCAGGAAGCCTTTGTGATCGGAAAAGAGCAGAAGGAAGCCAAGCTGTCGCATATGAAATTCAGCGATGATCCGGAAGAACGGATTCAGTTCTATATCAATGAGCTGCATTTCACCCGTGAGCTTGCGGAGATGATCGTGGAATGCGAGATAGAAGCATAAGGGAAACCGTAAGGGAAAACACCCCGCCGAGACAGCACAAAAAAGCCTGTAGTCACTGGAACTACAGGCTTTTTGGGTGGTCGGAGTGGCGGGATTCGAACCCGCGGCCTCATGGACCCGAACCATGCGCGATACCAAGCTTCGCCACACCCCGATTCCTGACTATTATATCACGGAAGCGGGAAAAGTCAAGGAATATTTATCCCAGCATCGTCCGAATGATGATTGCAAGCCCATCGGCTGCCGTTTCCGTTGCCATGGAGGGGACGCTGGCGCTGCGCTGGGCGGCCTGCTGCGGCGTTAGGGGAATGTGGACGAAGCCGCCTACCGCCGTACCTGGGGCCTCTGACAGGGCGTGAAGCAGGGTATACATCACGTCGTTGCACACATACGTCCCCGCGGAGTTGGACACCGCCGCTGGAATACCGTGCTCCCGCAGCACCCCCGCCAGACGCTTAACCGGAATGGTGGCGAAATAGGCCGCAGGCCCACCGGGGAGAATTGGCGTTTCCTCCGCGGCGTAGCCCTCGTTGTCCGGGATTCTGGCGTCCCGCATATTGATCGCCACACGCTCCAGGTGCAGCTCTGCGGTGCCCTCTGCCTGACCGGTGCAGAGCACTAAATCCGGAGAATATTCCGCAATGGCTGCCTTGAGGGCCGTCTCCGCCGCCGAGAATGCCACCGGGAGCTCGATTTTCCATAGCCTTGCCCCGGGGATTTCATCCAGCGGCAGCTCTGCCGCCAGGGCCGATGCATTCAATGTGTCCGTCCCAAAGGGCGCAAAATAGGTCAACAATACACGCATATTTTTCGCCTCGTTTTCCTTGTTTTTTCTTATCCTATCAGAATTTTCGCGGAAATACAAGCGGAACCGGCACCCCGCAGGATACCGGCTCCGATCTTCCGTATTCTATTACAGATTTTTCACCATCAGTGCCCGAATGGCATTGAGTACCGCCAGCACCATTACGCCAACGTCCGCAAAAATCGCGGCCCACATATTGGCGATGCCCAGCGCGCCCAGAATCAGGCACAGCACCTTAATGCCAATGGCAAAATAGATGTTTTCATAGACGATCCGGATGCATTTACGGGCAATGCGAATGGCCTTGGAGATTTTCAGCGGGTCATCGTCCATCAGCACGATATCCGCAGCCTCAATGGCCGCATCGGAGCCCAGCGCGCCCATAGCAATGCCCACATCCGCACGGGAGAGCACCGGCGCATCGTTAATGCCGTCGCCCACAAACGCAAGATTCTCTTTGGGGCCCTTCTGAGAAAGCAGCTTCTCCACTTTCTCGACCTTATCTCCGGGCAGCAGCTCGCTGTAGACCTCGGAAATGCCAAGCTCCTTTGCCGCCTGCTCCGCAGCGGCCTTTCCGTCGCCGGTGAGCATAACCGTCTTGGTAATACCGGCCTTGTGGAGGGCCTCAACGGCCTCTTTGGCGTGGGGCTTAATCCGGTCGGTGATGAGAATATGACCGCTGTAATCCCCAGCCAGGGCCACATGGACCACGGTACCCACGCTCTTACAGGGGGTATAGGGGATGCCTAGCCGGTCCATCAGCTTGCCGTTGCCCACGGCCACGGGAATGCCGTCTACCTTTGCGGTGATGCCGTTGCCGCCGATTTCCTCAATATCGGTGACGCGGCTGCGATCCAGTTCGCCGCCATAGGCCTTTTGCAGGCTGCGGCTGATGGGATGGGAGGAGGCGATTTCCGCATGGGCGGCATATTCCAGAAGCTTTTTGTCCTCGATTTTGCAGTGGTGAATGCCCGCTACCTCGAAGACACCCTGGGTCATGGTGCCGGTTTTATCGAACACCACATATTTTGTGGCGGCCAATGCCTCCAGATAGTTGGAGCCCTTGACCAATACGCCCTCACGGCTGGCCCCGCCGATGCCTGCAAAGAAGCTCAGGGGGATGGAAATCACCAGCGCACAGGGGCAGGAGACAACCAGAAACGTAAGAGCACGGTAAATCCAGTCGCCCCATTCGGGGGAAATGCCCATGATCAGCCGGACGATAGGGGGCAGCACCGCCAGCGCCAATGCGCCGTAGCACACCGCGGGGGTGTAAATCTTGGCAAACCGGGAGATGAAGTTCTCGGAACGGGACTTCTTCGAGGATGCGTTCTCCACCAAATCGAGAATCTTCGACACGGTGGATTCCCCGAATTCCTTGGTGGTCTGAATTTTCAGCAGGCCGGTGAGATTGATGCAGCCGCTGATGACCTCGTCGCCATTCTGCACCTCTCTGGGGACGCTTTCGCCGGTGAGGGCGGAGGTATTGAGGGTGGAGCTGCCGTCTACCACAACGCCGTCAATGGGCACCTTTTCGCCGGGCTGCACCACAATCACGGTGCCGATCTCCACCTCATCGGGGTCTACCTGCTCAAGATTACCGTCCACCTCAACGTTGGCATAGTCGGGGCGAATGTCCATGAGCTGGCTGATGTTCCGGCGGCTTTTGCCCACGGCATAGCTCTGGAACAGCTCGCCAATCTGATAAAACAGCATAACTGCCGTCCCCTCGACATAATCCCCCAGACAGATGGCGCCAATGGTTGCCACCGCCATCAGGAAGTTTTCGTCGAATACCTGGCGGTTGAGGATGCCCTTTCCGGCCTTCTTTAAAATGTCATAGCCAATCACCAGATAGGGCACCATGTACAGCAGGAACCGCACCCAGCCCGTTACCGGTACAAAATGCAGGACAATCAGCAGCACAGCACTGATGATAATCCGTACCAGTACCTTTTTCTGCTTCTTTGACATATTGCGCCTCCCGAATTACAGGAAGATTTCGCAGTCGTCTTCCACCTTTTTGCAGTTCTTGAGCACCTGCTGCATGACGGTGGCGGGCTCCTGACCGTCCTCGAATTCCACGATCATCTTGAGGGCCATGAAGTTGACGGTGGCATTCTTCACGCCGGGGGTCTTCTTCGCAGCGTCTTCCATCTTGTTGGCACAGTTGGCGCAGTCTACATCGATCTTATAGGTCTTTTTCATAAAAAATCGTCCTTTCAGTTTGCGGCAACACTACAAAGTAGGATTGCCTTTTTATTGATGAAATACTTGGTTTTACATTAACATATGAGCAACTGTTCATATGTTATGGTTGTATTATAGCATCCAGAACCCGTTTGTCAATAGGGAAGATACCGATTTTGCAAAAAAATACTGCCCCGGATTACTCCGAGGCAGTATTGTGCAGTTTATTCAAATGAGAAACAGCTCCAACAACAACACGGTGCCGCAGCAGGCTCCTGCCACAGCCACCAGATTTGCGCCAAACCAGGCTGCAATCAGGCCCACCGCCAGTGCCGCCGCACCGGAAATGGGGCTCTGGGTGGCCTCCACGATGGCAGGGAAGGTCATCACTGCCAGGGTCACATAGGGCACATAGTAGAGGAATGACTGGATAAACCGGCTTTTAATGGGCTTCCGAATCAGTGTCATGGGCAGGCAGCGAATGGCAAAGGACACCGCCGCCATGATGAAAATATAAATGGCAACATTATGCGTCATGGCTTTCTTCCTCCTCCTGAGTGGGTCTGGGGAACAGAATTGCCGCCCCGGCAGAGAGAATGACCGTCAGAAGAATGGTCCGGGTGCCGCCGGAGAGACTGGAAATCCCGGGCACAATGGTGGCGCACCAGGACAGCAGGAAGCCCAGAACCACCAGCGCTCCTACCACCTTATTCTTCTTCGCCGGGGGGATAATCACCGCCAGAAACATGCCGTAGAGCGCCACGCTGAACGCCGAAACCAGCCGCAGAGGCAATAGATTCCCCGCAATGGTGCCCAGGGCCGTGCCGATGGACCAGCAGGGGAGGGCCGCCAGCATCGCGCCGTAGCTATAGAACGGGGAGAGATAGCCCTCCCGTGCAATGGCAATGCCAAACAGCTCGTCGGTGATGCCGTAGCTCATCAGCAGCCGATGCCCAAGCGACGTGCCTGGACGCATGCGCTGGCTCAATGCGCAGCTCATCAGCAGATATCGGGCATTGGTAATGAACGTCACCAGCGCCAGCTCCCAATAGGAAGCCCCCGCGCCGATGGAGGTAAAGCCCGCATATTCTCCCGCCGAGGCGTTGCAGAACGCGCTGATTAAAAAGCTCTGAAATGCTGTCAGCCCTGCATTCTTCGCGCTGATGCCCAGGGAGAAGGACACCGCCAAATACCCCAGACCAATGGGAATGCCGTCCCGGAAGCCCTGGGCTAGAATGCTCCGGCGGCTGACGCTTACTGCTGTATCCATTCAAAAGACTCCTTTGTCTATCTTCTTCGCCCCATAGCATAGCATAAGACTAGCAATTAGTAAAACGAATGTTTATAATAGATACATAAGCAAATGTGATAACAGAAAGGGGAAAATCGGATGATATCCCGCTATGGTATCTTCTGCCGGGTAGTGGAGCAGGGGAGCTTTACCCGGGCCGCAGAGCTTTTGGGCTATTCTCAAAGTGCCGTGAGCCAAAACGTAAGGGCGCTGGAGCAGGAAACCGGCGTGACGCTCCTGTCCCGAAAAAAGGACGGCGCACAGCTCACCCAGGACGGCCAGGGCTTTTACCCCTATATTCAAGGCATTTTCCAGGCGGAGCAGGCATTGGAGCGAAAGCGCCAGGAAACGATGGGCCTACAAAACAGCCTCATCCGCATCGGCACCTTCACCAGCGTCAGCCGGAATCTGTTACCGCCCATGATGAAGCGCTTTAAGGAGAAATACCCGGATGTACGCTTTGTGCTGCGCCAGGGCGAATATACCTCCATCCCCCAGTGGATTCGCCAGGGGGAGATCGACTTCGGCTTTGTCAATCAGGACGCGGTAGCGGACCTGGAAACCTGCCTATTATATGAGGACCATATGCTGGCTGTATTGCCCCAGGGCCATCGGCTGGAGCAGAAGCACTGCCTGAGCCTCCGGGATATCAGCACCGAGCCACTAATTTTGCTGGATGAGGGCGAGCACAGCGTGCTCCTGGACGCTTTCCGCAGCGCCGGATTGACCCCGAATCTCGCCTATGAGGTCTATGACGATTACTCCATCCTCTCCATGGTGCGCCAGGGCCTGGGCATCTCCGTGCTCTATGAAAAGGTGGTGGCAGGGTTCGAGCAGGGGCTGTCCCTTCGTCCGATTCAGGAGTCGCCACGCCGCCGGGTGGCCCTGTCCTGGCTCAGCTGGGATACCATGCCCTATGCAGCAAGAAGATTCGCGGAATTCTTAATGAAAGAGAGTCAATAAAAAACAGTGCGCTGCATGGAAATTTGCAGCGCACCTATTTTTATCAATATTTTACTTGGCTTCGGCCATTTCTCGCTTTTTCTGGGCATTTGCCAGCATCAGCTTAATGCGGTTCTCCTGGTTAATCCGGGTGGCGCCGGGGTCATAGTCGATGGCAACGATGTTGGAATCGGGATAATCCTCCTTGATCCGGCGAATCATGCCCTTGCCCACAATGTGGTTGGGCAGGCAGCCAAAGGGCTGGGTGCAGACGATATTGGGCACGCCGGAGTGAATCAGCTCCAGCATTTCGGCGGTCAGGAGCCAGCCCTCGCCCATCTTGTTTCCGTCGCCCAGATAGCCGTGAATCATCTTGTGAAGGTCGTTAAAGTCCCCGGGGGCACGGAAGCGGTTCGAGCGCTTCAGCGAGTCAATCAGCGCGTGCTGATATTTCATCAGGTACTTTTCAAGGAACTGGCACAGCTTCTTCTTGGCGATATGCCCGCCGTACAGGTCCACATCCACGTCACGGTTATAGACCTTAAAGATGATAAAGTCCATCAGGCCCGGAATCACAGGCTCTACGCCCTCGGACAGCAGGAAGTTTGCCAGATCGTTGTTGCCCAGGGGCGCATATTTGACGTAAATTTCGCCCACCACGCCAACTCTGACCTTCTGCTCGCCCTGTACCGGCACGGCCTTGAACTGCTCAACAATATAATCGAAGTTTTTCACCATGCTTTTATAGGTCATGCCCCGGCCCTGGCGCATCTCACCCAGCAGATATTCCCGGCATTCCTGAAGGCACCGGTCGGTTGCACCCTTTTCTACTTCATAGGGCCGCACCTGCCAGCCGACATTCATCATCAAATCGCCGTAAATGACAGCAAATACGGCCTTTCGCAGAATGGGCAGGGTCAGCTTAAAGCCAGGGTTCTTCTCCATGCCGGAAAGGTTCAGGGATACCACGGGCACATAGTCCAGGCCTGCGCGGGCCAGCGCCTTTCGCAGCAGATACAGGTAGTTGGAGGCACGGCAGCCGCCGCCGGTCTGGGTGATGAACAGCGCCACCTTGTGGGGGTCATAGCCACCCCGGTGAATCGCGTCAATCAGCTGGCCAATAACCAAGATCGCAGGGAAGCACGCGTCGTTATGGACGTATTTCTGCCCTTCCTCCAGAATGGTATGGCCGGTGGTGTTAAGCATTTTAACCTTATAGCCAGCCTCCTGGAGGATGCTCTCCAGCATGGCGAAGTGATCCGGCAGCATCTGGGGGGCCAAAATGGTGTATTCCTGGGCCATCTCCTTGGTAAACAGGAGCCGCCCGGTCTTGTCGTAAACCAGCTCTGCCATTTACTTCGCCTCCTTTCTTGCATCCATGGCAGCCATGAGGCTGCGGATACGGATTTTCACCGCGCCCAGGTTGGTGATATCGTCAATTTTCAGCTGGGTATAGAGCTTTCCGCCCTTTTCGAGGATGGAACGGAGTTCATCGGTGGTAATCGCGTCGGTGCCGCAGCCGAAGGAGACCAGCTGCACCATCTGCATATCCTTCTGGGTGCAGACGTAGCGGGCCGCATTGTACATCCGGCTCTGGAACGTCCACTGGTTCAGCACGGTGCGCGTCTCATAGCCCTCCCGATAGGCCAGGGTGTCCTCGGTAATCAGCACAAAGCCGAAGGAGGTAATCAGGTCGTTGATGCCGTGGTTGATCTCCGGGTCAATGTGATAGGGCCGCCCCGCCATGACGATGATGGGCTTGCCCTGGGCTCGGGCTTCCTCGATGTACTGCTCGCCGGTGGCGTGTACGTCCTCCACATAGTCGTGGTAGGCCTTGTACGCCGCTTCTACCGCCGCCTTCGTTTCCTTCTTGGGAATCTGAAATTCGGTATAGAACAGCTCAGAGAGTCGCTTGGCGCAGTCCTTATGCCGCCACAGGCCCACATAGGGGTCCATGAACTTCGTCTTTTTCAGGGCCGGTACATTGGCCGCCAGCAGCTCGGGATAATAGGCCACCACCGGGCAGTTATAGTGGTTATCGCCGATGCCCTCATCGTTGTTGTAGGACATGCAGGGGTACCAAATGGCGTCCACCCCGGCCTCCACCAGCGCCTCTACATGGCCGTGGAGCAGCTTTGCGGGATAGCAGACCGTATCCGAGGGGATGGTATGCTGGCCCTTGAGATAAATCCCGCGGGAGGATTCCGGGGACAGAACTACTTCGAAGTTCAGCTTGGTAAACAGCGTATACCAGAACGGGAGGTTCTCGTACATGTTCAGCCCAAAGGGAATGCCCATACGGCCCCGGCTTCCGTCGCCGGTACCCTTGCCCTCCATGGCCCGGAGCTTCTTATATTTATAGTGGAACATGTCCGGCTGCTCCACCTTTTTCCCGCCCAGGGGCTTGGAGCACCGGTTGCCGGAGATAAACCGCCGCCCGCCGTCAAAGATATTGATAGTCAGGGAGCAGTGGTTGGTGCAGCCCTTGCAGGTGGTGGGATTGGACTTATGGGTGAAGCCCTTTAGCTGCTCTGCGGTCAAAATATTGGACTTATCAAGGCCCAAATCTCTGGCGGTCAGCGCTGCGCCGAATGCGCCCATCAGCCCTGCAATCACAGGCCGGGTTACATTCCGTCCCAGTTCCAGCTCAAAGGCACGGAGCACCGCATCATTCAGAAATGTTCCGCCCTGCACCACGATATTCTGGCCCAAATCATCCGCAGAAGCCGCCCGAATGACCTTATAAACAGCATTTTTCACGATAGAAATGGACAGGCCGGCGGAGATGTCCTCCACGGTTGCGCCGTCCTTTTGCGCCTGCTTCACCGAGGAGTTCATAAATACCGTACACCGGGAGCCCAGGTTTACGGGGTGCTTGGCAAGCAGGCCCATCTTGGAGAAGTCCGCAATGGAATAGCCCAATGCCTTGGCAAACGTCTCGATAAAGCTTCCGCAGCCGGAGGAACATGCCTCGTTGAGCATAATGGAATCCACGGCGTTGTTCCGGATTTTGAAACACTTCATATCCTGGCCGCCGATATCGATGATGAAATCCACCCCGGGGGAGAAATGAGAGGCCGCACGGAAATGGGCCACCGTCTCTACCAGTCCCGCATCCACCTGGAATGCCGACTTAATGAGGTCCTCGCCATAGCCGGTGACTGCGCTGCCCGCAATGGTAATCCGGTCGCCGAACTTGTCGTAAATGGCGTGCAGCTGCTCCAAAATCACGGATACGGGGTTGCCCCGGTTGGAGCTGTAATAGGTATACAGCAGGCCGCCATCGGGAGCAATGAGACACAGCTTTGTGGTGGTGGAGCCTGCATCAATGCCTAAGTACGCCTTGCCGGTGTAGGTATCGGCATCTACCTCCGGGGGCTTTTTGGAATTGTGCCGGGTCAGAAACTCGTCGTATTCTTCCTGAGAGGCAAACAGGGGCGGCATGGTCTGAGTGCCGCCGCGGTCCTCCACGGAGTCCACCAGCCGCTGGTATACGTCCTCATATTGATGCTCCCCATAGCCTTGGGAACATAGGGCCGCACCAATGGCCGCAAAGCAGTCGCCGTTCTCCGGGAAGATGGCATGGTCATTGTCCAGCGCCAGCGTCTCCTGGAAGCGCTGGCGAAGTCCTTTGAGGAAGTGCAGCGGTCCGCCAAGGAACACCACCTTGCCGGTGATGTCACGGCCCTGGGCCAGTCCTGCTACGGTCTGGTCAACCACGGCCTGGAAGATGGAAGCTGCCACGTCCTCTTTCCGTGCGCCCTGGTTCAGAATGGGCTGGATGTCGGACTTGGCAAACACGCCGCACCGGGAGGCAATGGGATAGATTTTCTCATAGCCCAGGCTCAGCTCATCCAGCTCGTCGGCAGTCACACCCACCAGGGTTGCCATCTGGTCGATGAATGCGCCGGTACCGCCTGCGCAGGAGCCGTTCATGCGCTCCTCCAGAGAGCCCTGGAAGAAGATGATCTTCGCATCCTCGCCGCCCAGCTCAATCACTGCGTCGGTATCGGGAATAAACCGCTCCACCGCCTCGGCGGTAGCAAATACCTCCTGCACAAAGTCCACGTTTGCAGACTTCGCCAGGCCCAGTCCGGCCGAACCGGTAATCACGGCCTTCACCTGTTGTCCCTTCAGGATCGGCTCCGCCCGGCGCAGCAGCTCGCAGGTCTTTTCCCGGACCATGGATAAATGCCGCTCATAGGAACGGAACAGGAGGTTGTCCTGCTCGTCCAGTACCACTACTTTGACGGTGGTAGAACCCACGTCAATGCCAATTTTTAGAGTCATTTACGTCACCTTATATGTCAAGATTGTTTCCATCCAAAATAAAAAAGGGGAGGGGCTCAATACTCCCCAGCGGCGAACATCACCGCAGAAAGGGCGCACAACGGGGCCGTCTCGCACCGTAAAATTCGCCGCCCCAGGGTGCAGATTTGCAATCCCGCATCTGCCGCTTGCTCGGCTTCTTCACTGGAAAAGCCGCCCTCAGGTCCGGTTACAATGGACACGGAGGTAAAGGTTCCATCAAGTGCCTGGGTCAAAGTATGGGCCCGCTCGTTTTCATAGAAGAACAGCGCCCGGTCCGCCTTAGCCGCCAATTCCAGCGCCTGGGCATAGGAATCCGCGGCAAATACCGTAGGGATTCGCCCGCGCCCGGACTGCTCTGCCGCAGAGGCAGCGATTTTCTGCCACCTGGGGAGCTTCTTTTCCAGGGCTTTTCGGTCAAATTTCGCCACGCATCGGCTGCTGGGGAATGCGCAAATCCGGTTTGCCCCCAGCTCGGTGGCCTTCTGGATCACATGCTCCAGCTTATCGCCCTTGGCAAAGCCCATATAAATGGTGCAGTCTATCCTGGGCTCGCTTTCCGAAGGACCATGGGATAACAGCGCAACGGTCACGCCCGCCGCATCCAGCTGGGAAACCACCCCTTGGTAGTCTGTGCCCTGCCCATCGCAGAGCACCACAGCCTCGCCGGGCTTTAGCCGCAGCACCTTGGCATGGGCAGCCGCTTCGCCGGTCAGCAGGGCAAATTCCGCCTCCGGTGCAATAGAATCCATAAAAAATCGCGGCATTTCCCACGCCTCCTTTTTGTATTGCCTTCAGGCCATAGCACAAGTGCCATTTTAACAGAAAAAGAGAGATTTTGCAACGGAAAAACATGAAAGTTCTCTCATGGGGAGGGGATTGGGCAAAAGAAAAGAGCGACTGCACAAAGCAATCGCTCTTACTGGTGCGGATGACGGGACTCGAACCCGTACGCCCGTTGCAGGCACCAGCACCTCAAGCTGGCCAGTCTACCTATTCCAGCACATCCGCAAATCAGCATGGACTATTATACCAGCTATTTTTCATTTGTCAACTAAAATGCGCGAAATTTTTTATTTTCTCCAAATAACCTTTGGTAACATCTATGGACAGTGCCCGGCAAATATGTTAAAATACCCTCAAAGATAGCCCGCCTGGGCAGAATTTTGGAGGAAATCATGATTACACCCACCGAATATTTTGAGAAGTATCTATCCTGGAAGCGCTCCGATTCCGGCCTGCGCTCCGCGAAAGCAACCTATGCGCCATTTTCGTCTCTGGACCTGGAAACCCTCACCGCTGAAGCCGAGGCCGGTACCTCCGGTGCACAGGAAGAGCTGGGCGAACGGTATCTCTTTGGCCTCAGCGACCTGAAAACCGATCCCCAGAAGGCAAAAGAGCTGTTCACCAAGGCTGCCGATCAGGGGCATCCTGACGCCATGCATATGCTCTCTGAGATCCACCGCACCACCGAATACGGCATGTTTGACTATGAGCAGTATTTTAAGCTGCTGGTCAAGGCAGCCCAGGGCGGCTCCTGGAAGGCCATGTTCAACCTGGCCTGCGCGCTGTATAAGGGCAAGGAGGCCTACGACGGCAACGGCTTCGAGGTCAATAAGCTGGAGGCCCTGAAATGGAGCACCCACTGCGTGGTAATGACCATGGGCCTGATGGACTTCTATTTTAAGAACCCCTGCTCCGAGGACTTTAAGGACTATTTCCAGGGGGTATTCGCCCTGTTCATCCAGTCCGTCTGCGTCTCTGCCCGGCAGCTGATTCTGGGCGACGGCGTACAGCAGGACCTGGGGTGGGCCCACGATATGCTGGTGAACGCCAACAACTTCTATCGCGGCATCTTTAAGGCCAACTGCTCCGACTTTGAGGTGCTGCTCCAGCACTGCGAAGAGAAGATGAACGAAAAGGCCGAATAATCGACCGTATTCCGCAAAAAACGCGCTCCGAAGAATTTAGGTTCTCCGGGGCGCGCTGTTTTTATGCTGCATTTGCTGTGGGGGATGGGCTTACCGTATCCGGCGAAACCATGGGCGTTACCTCCGCAGAAGGGGAGGGGCTCGCCTCCGCCTGGACGGTATTGTGAACCGGCGTACCGGCCACCAGGGGATGGGTCGGGTCGTCCATACCCGTAGAGGCGTCGCCAAAGATCTCGTTCCAGATGCCCTCCAGGGCCGTCTTAGAGCAGTTTTCCCGAATATGGGCGTCCTGAAGCTCCTGGGTATAGTCCTCCAGATGGTAGACGTGGAACTGATAGCCCACGCCATGGGTTCCGCCGCTCTGCATTACATTCACCAGGGGATAGATGTTGTAGCTGGAAACGTAGGTTCCCGTTTCGTCCTTGGTAATCACGGCCTTCGCCATGCCTCCCAGCATATTAAAGTTGTCCTTCTGGCTGGACACAAAATTGCCCAGGGAGTAGAAGATGGGCATTTTATTGCCGGACTCGCCTGTAATTACGTCCACCGGCTCCACCACATGGGGATGGGTGCCGATAATCAGCCCGACGCCGTGGTCTGCAAAGAACTGTGCCCAGGATTTCTGGTCTTCATCGGGAACAAACTGGTCCTCAGTGCCGTCGTGCATAAATACCACGGTGATATCCGACATGGTTGCCGCCTCTTCCAGCTGAGCGGCAATGCGCTCCTTATGGTCCTCATCCAGCAGGTCTACATAATATTCCTCCTCAGGCACATAGCCGTTGAGGCCATAGGTATAGTCCAACAGCGCAATCTTGATGCCGTTTTTCTCTACCACGGTAATCTTGTCGTAGTCCTCCTGAGAGCCGTGAATGCCCAATACGGTAACCTCCGGATGCTTTGCCCAGGCGGCCAGGGTGTCTTCAATGCCCGTGGTGCCCTTGTCCAGGGTGTGGTTGGAGGCATGGCAAACCACGTCAAAGCCCACCTTGGTCAAAGAATCGGCCATCTCTGCCGGGGTACCAAACTCAGGATAGTTGGAATAATTGCTGGGATCGGATACTAAAATCGTCTCCTGCTGGATGCAGGCAAGGTCCGCCTCGTCGATATCCTGCTGAATATATTTGTAGATATCGGTGAAATCATATGTACCGTCGTCCTGCTGGGCGGATTCATAGACGGTGCTGTGAATGAGATTGTCGCCCACCGCCATAATAGAAACGGTAGAAGCCTGGGGTGTTGGCGTCGGCGTTGGGACTGCCGCAGCCTCCTGAATGCTCTCCTGGGGCTCCGGAATAGAAGACTCGGCCTCGCCCTGGTTGAGCGTGCCCCGCAGCGGCAGGGTAATCAGGCACAGCAGCGCAATGAGCAGGCCTCCGCTCACAATGCCCATGCCGGTAAACAGCGCTGCCTGTAGCCCATGAAACCGCCACCAGCGTTGTTCTTTGGTCAGCTTTTTCTTCGGCTTGTTATGGGGTGCATTTTTGCTATTTCTTGTATTTGGGGCAGTGGATTGCCCTTCCTGCGGCTCGAAAACCGTCTGATTCTGTTCCATGTTCACACGACCTCCACTTTCCCGCCCATCATACACCATAAATGAACGAGAAACAAGTCGAAGTCATGAAAATTATGGACATTGCCCAAAAGAAAATACGCGGCGTGCCGCAGATTCGTTTGCAGCACGCCGCATTGGGGTATTCCGATTATCCGGGCTGCTGCTTTGTCTCTTCGGAACCAAAGGGATGGTCCTTCCAGAGCAGCGAAATGCACCAGATACCCGCCAGACCGATGATGGTATAAATAATCCGGCTCACCAGGGCCCCCTGACCGCCAAAAATCCACGCCACCAGGTCAAACTGAAAAATGCCCACCAGCGCCCAGTTCAGCGCGCCGATGATGGTCAGCACCAATGCAGTATAATCCATGTCGATTCCTCCATCAAAAAGATTCCGCCCATAGCATGGACGGAATCCCTTGATCTTATGCATGGTTTCCAATTTATGTGGCATTGCCCCGGGCCTTGATGACCTTGAGCCGGGCAAATTCCTCCCGTTCCTTTTCTTCCAAGGCCTCGGTAATCAGGCGGATTGTCTCTTCATAGCCCGGAATCACGATGTTTTTCAGCGCATTGGCCCGTTTTTGCGTTTTGCTGATGGTAAAGGCCAGCCGATAAATGGTGTTCTCCAGCTCGGAAAGCTCCCGCACCAGCTCTTTTACCTTTCCGAATTTAATCAGCGCATCGTCAAAGGCGGAGTTGGTAATGCTGAGCCCGTAGGGCAGGGGCTGCTGGGCCGGTTTGGCGGAAACCGTCGGAATCTCCACGCCCATCACGGACCGATAGCGAATCTCCACGGAATCGTCCACCAGCACCTGCTCGGCCAAATGGATGGTCTTGCCCATGGAGATATTGGCCAGCATCAGCGCGTCATAGGCCTCGGAAAACGTGGAATCGATCCGGGATTGAATCTCCTCTGCACGGGAAATCAGACCCATCATCTCGCGGGTGAGAATATTCCGCTTCCGGTCCATGAGCTCAAAGCCGGTGCCTGCCAGCTCCAGGGAATGCTTTGTGGCAATGAGGTTTCCCTTGGTAGGGAGTACGGCCATGGTTTCTTCCCCCTTATCCTAGGTTCTCAACATAATGTTCCTGAATTTCTTCATCACTCAGCCGGTCCAGCTCGCCCTTGGGCAGAATACTCAGCAGCCGCCAGCCCAAATCCAGGGTTTCATCCAGGCTGCGGTTTTCCCGGCTGCCCTGGCATACGAACTCTGATTCAAAGGCATTGCCGAATTTTAGATACAGCTTATCCGTATCGCTGAGTTCGTCCTCACCGATGACTGAGGCCAGGCTTCTTGCGTCCTGTACCTTGGAATAGGAGGCAAACAGCTGGTTCGACACCCCGGAGTGATCCTTGCGGGTATAGCCCTCGCCAATGCCGTCCTTCATCAGTCGGGACAGGGAGGGGAGCACGGAGATCGGGGGATAAATGCCCTTCTGCTCCAGTTCCCGAGACAGAACGATCTGCCCCTCGGTGATATAGCCGGTGAGGTCCGGGATGGGGTGGGTGATATCGTCGTTGGGCATGGTCAAAATGGGCACCTGGGTGACAGACCCCTTGCGTCCCTTAATGATGCCTGCCCGCTCGTAAATGGAGGCAAGGTCGGAATACAGATAAGAAGGGAAGCCCTTTCTCGAGGGAATTTCGCCCTTTGAGGAGGAGAATTCCCGCAGTGCCTCGCAATAGGAAGTCATGTCGCTCATGATGACCAGCACATGATAGCCATGGTTAAATGCCAGATATTCCGCTGCCGTCAGGGCACAGTGGGGCGTGAGCATGCGCTCAATAATGGGGTCAGAGGCCAGGTTCACAAACATGACCACCCGCTGGAGGGCCCCGGCCTCCTCAAAGTCCTTTTTAAAGAAGTCGGCTACGTCATTTTTCACGCCCATGGCCGCAAAGACAATGGCGAATTCGCCGTCCTCCGCAGCCACCTTTGCCTGGCGCACAATCTGAGCCGCCACATCGTTGTGCCGCATGCCTGCCCCGGAGAAAATGGGCAGCTTTTGCCCGCGAATCAGGGTAGACATGCCGTCAATGGCGGAAATGCCCGTATAAATGCAGTTTCTGGGATAAATCCGGGAAACGGGGTTGATGGCGGAGCCATTGATGTTCCGGCGTTCCTCGGGATACAGCTCTCCCAGCCCGTCAATGGGGCGGCCTGCGCCGTCAAAGATCCGCCCCAGCATCTCGGTAGAAAGCGCCAGCTCCATGGGATGACCGGTGAAATTCGTCCGGGCATTTTCGAGAGAAATGCCCTTGGTGCCCTCAAATACCTGGAGCACCGCCCGGCTGCCGTCCAGCATAATGACTCTTCCATAGCGTTTTTCGCTGTTTTCCAGAGAAATCTCCGCCATTTCGTCATAGCCGATGCCGCTGACGCCGTCCAAATAGATCAGCGAGCCCTCCATTTCGGAAAGACCGATATATTCTAGCTTCATAGCCCCTCCTTACTGATAGGCCGCGGCAACGGATGCCACCGCCTGATCGACCATTGCGTCGTACTGGTCAAACTGCGAAAGATTGTCGTTGGGAATCTGATATTTCATGCGAATGAGCTGGTCAAAAATCCCCGTGGCTTTGATCTGCGACAGGGGAATACTCTGGGCAATGAGTCCCTTTGCCCCGTCATAGAGCCGGAAGATCACTTCCATCATCCGCAGCATCTTCTCCATGGGCACATAGGTGTCGATGGCATGGAAGGAGTTCTGCTGCAAAAAGCCCAGGCGAATCACCCGCGCGATCTCAATGGTCAGTTTCTGATCCTCCGGGAGAATGTCCGAGCCGATGAGCTTGACAATCTCATTGAGGCTGGTTTCTTCCTTCATCACAGCCTGGAGCCGTCCCCGCAGGGTCATAAACTCCGCGCCGTAATGGGCCACATACCAAGGGGTGAGGTCCGTTAAATACTCGGAATAGCTGGTGTTCCAGTTGATGGCGGGGAAGTGGCGGGCATAGGCCAGGCTCCGGTCCAGGGCCCAGAACGTGCGAATAAAGCGCTTGGTATTCTGGGTTACGGGCTCGGAGAAATCGCCGCCCTGAGGAGATACGGCGCCGATGACCGTAATGCTGCCCTCCCGTCCGGACAGGGTGTCCATATAGCCAGCACGCTCATAGAATTCGGCCAGCCGGGAGGACAGATACGCCGGGAAGCCCTCTTCCGCAGGCATTTCCTCCAGTCGGCCCGAAATTTCACGCAATGCCTCGGCCCAGCGTGAGGTGGAGTCCGCCATCATCGCCACATGATAGCCCATATCCCGGTAGTATTCCGCAATGGTCATGCCGGTATAGATGGAAGCTTCTCGGGCCGCCACGGGCATATTGGAGGTGTTGGCCAGCAGCACCGTCCGGTCCATCAGGGGCTTGCCCGTATGGGGGTCGATGAGCTCAGAGAATTCGTCCAATACCTGGGTCATTTCGTTGCCGCGCTCGCCGCAGCCCAAATATACGATCAAGTCCGCATCGGACCATTTGGCCAGCTGGTGCTGGGTAACGGTTTTACCTGCGCCAAAGGGCCCAGGAATCGCCGCACAGCCGCCCTTGCCCAGGGGAAACAGCGTGTCGATGATGCGCTGACCGGTAACCAGGGGCTGGGTGATGGAACGGCGGGCCTTTACCGGGCGGGGCGTGCGGATGGGCCAGGTTTGGGCCAGCTTTAGCTCCAGCAGCTCGCCATTGGGGGTCTTCACCGTGACAATGGTGTCCTCCACGGTATAGCTGCCGTTTTCCGCCACGGAGACTACGGTGCCGGACTGATCCGGGCGCAGCATGCTCCGGTGGCGAATCACCGGGGTTTCGTCGCACTCGGCATAGACCTGACCGGGGGAGAGGGTGTCGCCGGGCTTTACGAGAATGGTGACATCCCAGCGCTTTTCCGTATCCAGCGCGGGAATATGAATGCCCCGGCCAATAAATGCGCCGGTGGCTGCTTCGATTCCCCGAAGCGGGCGGCAAATTCCGTCAAAAATATTATTGAGCAGTCCGGGCCCCAGGGTAATGGACATGGGAGCCCCCTGAGGAGTCACCGGCATGCCGGGAATCAGCCCCGTGGTGTCCTCATAGACCTGGACGGTGGTTTCGTCGCCCCGGACCGAGACGACCTCGCCAATGAGCCCCTCCGGCCCAACGCTGACCATATCCATCATCGCCAGGCCCTTGCCGCCCTTGACCGTGACCACCGGGCCGTTGATGCCCTGAATGTAGTAGTTTGTGTTCGCCATAGCTGCCTCCTTCTCAGTCGTCTGCCAGGCCAAGCCCAAACAGCTCGGCAAAGTGACCGTCCAGATCGCCCAGGGCCGTGTCATAGCTCTGGTCGGCCCGGAGCAGCTTGGAATGGCAGTCTACAATCAGTCCGCCCAGGGTAAAGCTTCCCGGCTGAAAGGTCACATGGCGGCCGGGCAGGCACGCTGCCAGGTCCCGCTGATAGGCCATATCCTGGGGTCGGAGCCAGATGGTGCCGTCATAGGGGTTGCCCAGGGCCTCAAAGGCCTCGACATAGAGCAGTTTGAGATGGGGGAGATAGTCCTCGGTCTGGGTGAAGGCCAGAATACGCTTCCGCACCTCGTCAAACACCTCGTGGCCGATTTCCTCCCGGCGTGCGGCAATCTGGCGCTTATCCGCCATCATGCGCCGGGAAATCTCTCTGCCGGTTTCCGCCTGGATGGCCTCTGCCTTCTGCTGCTTTTCCGTATCCACCCGGCGGCGAATCTCGGATTTGGCCGCTTCGATTCTTGATTCTCGCTTCTGGGCCACATCGTCCATGATTTTGCCCCGTTCCCTCTGTGCATCCTCCAGGACCAGCTGCCGGAAGCGCTCTATTTTTTGATTCATATCAGGCATACGCTGTCCACTCCTTCCAAGCCTATACCTTGATTCCGATGGCTTCGCGGATGTACCGGGTGATGGAATCCGGCGCGCGATGGGTATGATGCCGGTCCGGAATCTCCACCAGCAGCGGGCGCATGGCCGTGCGCTTTAAGGCGTCCACCCGATCCGGGCACAGGGCCGAAAGCTTTTCGTTGATGAGCAGAATGCCGATGGATTCGTCCTGCTCCGCCTGGGCAATGGCGCCCAGGGTTTCCTCTCTGGTCCGGCATAGCACCCCTTCGATGCCCGCCAGCCTGAGGCCGGTGAGGGTATCGGAATTATCGGAAATCACAAAGTACCGCATCTTACATAAAGAGCATCAGCAATGCCACCAGCAGGCCGTACAGCGCAACGCCCTCGGCCAGGCCCACGAAAATCAGGGCTTTACCGAAGATGCTGTCGTTTTCGCTCATGGCGCCCAGGGCTGCCGCTGCCGCAGAGGATACTGCAATACCGCCGCCGATGCCGCTGAGTCCAACCGCCAGTGCAGCGCCGACATATTTGAGGCCCTCCGCCATGCCGCTGGCTGCTGCAGCTGCTGTCTCAGCATCCGCTGCCAGTGCAGAGCCGGAGCAAGCAAAGCCGAACACGGTAGCCGCCGCGACCAGCACGAAAAAGCTAAAGCAGTGGGCAATCAGGGGCTTTTTTACGGTCTTTCCGGTGCTGTGACGACGGGCGATCCAAATAAGGGGCAGCACAATGGCGGCTGCCAGAAGAAGCATAATTGTAAGTGTCATAGTGGTTTCCTCCATATCAAAGCTCAATTTTTTTCGTATAGTCAATCACAGCGGGGGTGAATTCCCGGCTGCCGGACTGATAAAAGCGCCCGAACATCTCATAGAACTCCAGACGCAGCACCTGAATGCAGACCATCAATCCCTCGATGCCCATGACCAGGATGTTGCCAATGACCAATACCACCGGCGAAGCAGGGTCGCCTGCCAGGGTGTATACCACCAGCATCATGCCCGCGTGGCAAATGGCATACGCGCCCACCCGCAGGAAGGATACGGTGTTGGTTACATAGGACAAAATCACTTCAAACATCTCAAAGAAGTTCTCTGCAATAAATCCGCCGATGGATTCCGGCTTCCAGTCCTTTCGGTGCTCCGCCAGCTTGCCCAAGGGCTCCTGGCAGAACATCACCAGAATGGGCAGCAGGATAAACACAATGATATACAGGGGCGTAAACACCTTCACGCCGGTGGTCAGCATCACAACCGCGCCAATCACCACTGCCAGATAGAAGATAATGCCCGCCAGGGAGTTGTTGGTAAAGAAGATTTTCTTGATGTCCTTCTGCCGAATGCCGTTTATGATATTGATGACCATCATGCCGACAATCGTGACCGCACCCAGCGCCGCAGAAACCACCAATAGCTTTGTGGCGTTGGCACCGGAATCCAGCACATGGAACCCCGGAATCAGATGCTCATAACCAAAGAAGCTGCCGAACACAAAGCCGAATATGGTAGAAAATACGCCGACGCTTCCTAAGATACCGCCCAGCCACAGGCCCTTGACCTTGTAGAGGAATACGCCCAGGGCAATGAGCACCAGGCCCTGTCCCACATCGCCGTACATAATGCCGAACAGGATGGAATAGGTGATGGCCATTAAAAACGTGGGGTCGAATTCGTTATAGGCGGGCAGACCGTACATCTCCGTAAAGGGCTGGAACAGTCGGGCCCAGAAGTTGTTTTTCAGCTTTACCGGCGGGGTTTCGACTTTTACTGCCGCAGGCGCATCCTCCGCCAGCATCACATCCGGGAACTGTCCGGCCCGCTGGCGAATGCCCTCCAGCTCCTTGGCGGGAATCCAGCCGCAGAGTAGGAACGTACCGTCCTCGGTAGCGGCGGCGTATTTTTTGATTTCTCCAGCGGCATACATAAACCGGAGATAGCTGTAGAGTACCAAAACGACCTCGCCGTTTTCCTGCTTCCACCGGGCATATTCCGCCTGGGTATCCTGGAGCTGCTGCCGGCAACGCTGGGTATCGGCCTCCAACATCTTGGCGGAATCTTCGGGGGTGCCGGAAACGTGGTTCGTCAGGCGCATGCGCTCAAAGCCCAAAGAATCCATAAATCGGTCGGATTTAGCCGCCACGCTCTTGGGGGTTACATAGACCAGATAAACGTAATCCTGGCCCATTTGGGTGGGGTAGAGGATGATCTCGTCCTTTTCGCCCATTTTGACATTCAGCGAATCAAAGGCCTCACGGAGCATGCGCCCAAAGCGGAAGCGCACATAGTCCAGATGGTAGATATCCGTCAGATCACTGGGCAGCGCGGCGAATTTTTGCAGATCCTGCACCTCGTGGGTGTTTTCCTCCATCTGCTTTTCCAGCTGTGCCTGGGTCCCGGCATAATGGCTCTGGGCCTCGGTTAAGGTTTGCAGCTGCCCTTTCGCCGTCTCCAGGGAAAGTCCCGCCGCCCGGAAGTCCCGGAAGGTGTAGGTAAGATCCATATCCTCCAGCAGCTTTTGTACCATGGTAAGGGGTTCCTGCCATGGATTTGTCCAGGAAATCGGCGCAAGATGCGCGTTTTTCCCTGCAATGCCCGATGCCTCCACCGGGTGGAACTGCTCGTTGATAAGGCAGGTGCAGATCACATCGTCCAGGGATTCCGTGGGCCCTGCCACCGTGAGCATTTTCATAGGAACAACAGACATTTCATCACCTCTTATTCCACACCGATGAGCGTAATATAGCGCTCGGGGTCCACCCCATAGCGAATGCACTCAATGATGCTGATGATATTGCGCAGCTCGATTTCCTTGAGCCCCAAATAGGCAATGGGCGTATACACCGTTGGCTGGGCCGCCCGAAGCTGCCGGAGATGGAACCGATACTGCAAGGTATAGAGATAGGCCTCAAGGCCCGTAGGCGTGATAGACCGGAACAGCGAACCATAGGGCCCCGCATAAACCAGATTCAGCGCCGCATCGTAATCCTCCGCTGCCAAAAGCTGCTGAACATAGCTGGCCTTTAATTTGGAAGAGCAGGGGAGGGGAAAGCTGTAAAGCTGCACGTCTTCCTGGGAAAAATGCTGCCGTAGCCGCAGAAACAGCACCAGATTCAGCAGGTCCGTTTCCTCGTCCAGCGACTTTTTTATGATCTTCTTAGTGTCGCCGGTATAATTCCGCGCCAGGACCTTATAGAGGTGGGCATAATAGGTCACCAGCAGGATGTTATCCACGAAGGTCATGGACGGCTCCCGCCCATCTGCGGCAATGCTTCGGCTCAGGGCCGAGGCGTAGATGGTGTCCCGAGCGGCATCGGCGATCTGCCGGAATTCCGTGGCCTGCTGAAGCTCGGTAAGATGCAGGCGGCTTTTGGCAGCCAGTATGGGCGCCCAGGTGTGTTCCGGCTCCAGCATATGCCGGGAGGAAAGCCGCCGCATTGCCGTTAAAATGGCTTCCTTTTCGGCCCGATAGATGGGAAATCGCATAAGCTCCTGATCTTCGCCGGTTAAAAAGCTGAAAATCCGCCGGTATTCATTGCGATAGGTGCTGCAAAGGGCGTTTTCCAGCTGCTCCCGATGGATGTCGCTGACGTTCATTCCTGCCAGCTCCCGCCGATAGCCGGGGTGGGCCTGGAGAAATGACGCCGCCTCGGAAATGGACCGTTTGCTTTTGAGCTGCCGGTAATCCTCTGGGGTCATGCGGCATCCATACATGGCGCGTACCTTGGCTGCCACCGCAGTGTAGGACGCCATTTATCCAAACTCCTTTCCCACAATGCGCGCAACGATGGTGTCCACCCATTCCTCCTTTTTGGCGGCATAGAGTGAATCCACCTGATGGAGCTTTTCCTGGAGGCGGCGATCCAGCAGCTCCAGCTGACGGCTGCACGCTTCCTGCTCCATGGCCGCCAGCGCTGCCAGCTCCTGTTGGGCTGTGGCTTCATAGTCTTGGGTCATGGCCTGAATTTCCGCGGCAATGTCCTCCTCCAGCATGTCCTGGGCCCGCTTTGCGTCCTGGGTGATGGCTTGGGCCTGCTGATCGGTTGCCAGTACCTTTTGGAACAATTCTGCCTGATTCACAGAAAATCCCCCCTTCATCGTCAAAAATCCCCACACAGAACAGGCTCGGAACGGATTCGGGGTCATGCTGGTGGGGACTCGGTTATTTGGGCTTGCATGGTTTCAAGCATTTTGTACAAACTGAGCGTGCAATTTTATCGCTCGTTCAGTAAACTTAATTATAGTAGCAAAATTTTAAATTGCAAGTATCTTCCGTCAAAATATTCCCAACCCGTAAAAAATCCCGGAAAGTTTGCAGAAAATCCTTCAATCGGTCCGAAAGCGTGAGAAGAATCTCTTTCACGTCCGCCGAAAATTGAATTGTAAAAATCACTTCCCTTCCGGGAGATTGTCATGTATAATATGCATCAAATACAGCACCGGAATTTGTTACATCCGGCGCTGCTTGTAAAGCATATTCGCTTACCATAAGCTGTTTGAATGGAGGATTTTATATGGACCCGCGTTCCAAAAAGCTGCTGACGCTGCTGGAAGACGACTGCACCCTGACCCATACCCAGCTGGCCGCCATGTGCGACACCACCGTTGAGGATATCGACATGCGCATTAAGAGCCTCACCGAAGAGGGGGTAATTCTGGGCTATAAGGCCATGGTCAATTGGGAAAAGACCTCGGTGGAGGCCGTGGAAGCCCTGATCGAAGTAAAGATCACCCCTCAGCGGGACAAGGGCTTTGACCGGATTGCCCAGCGCATCTATCAGTACGAAGAGGTGGAAAGCTGTTACCTGATGTCCGGCGGCTATGACCTGACTGTAATTCTCACCGGTCGGACCCTGCGCGAGGTGGCGCTGTTCGTCTCCCAGAAGCTCTCCACTATCGAGGGCGTTACCAGCACCGCCACCCACTTTATTCTCAAGAAATATAAGCAGAGCAACGTTGTGTTCATCCCCAAGGAGGAGCAGAAAGAAAGGCTGATTTTCGTATGATCGACTACAATTCTGTGATCTCCCAGCGGGTGCAGAACATCAAGCCCTCCGGCATTCGGAAGTTCTTCGACATTCTCGAGAATATGACCGACGCCATTTCTCTGGGCGTTGGCGAGCCGGATTTCCCAACCCCCTGGCATATCCGCGACGCCGGCATCTATTCGCTGGAGCAGGGCTTCACGAAGTATACATCCAACGCCGGTATGACCGATGTGCGCCGGGAGATTTCGAACTATCTAAGCCGCCGGTTTGACCTGCACTATGACTACGACGATCAGATTCTTGTCACCGTGGGCGGCAGCGAGGGCATCGACTGCGCCATCCGCTGTCTGATCAACCCCGGAGACGAGGTGCTGATTCCCGAGCCCAGCTTTGTATGCTATGGGCCCATGGTGTCGCTGGCCTCCGGCGTTCCGGTGCCCATCCAGCTTACCGCCGACAATGAGTTCCGCCTGAGCCCCGAGCAGCTGCTTTCTGCCGTGACGGACAAGACGAAGGTGTTGGTGCTTCCGTATCCTTCCAACCCCACAGGCGGCATTATGGAGCTTCAGGACCTTAAAAAGCTGGTGCCGATTCTCAAGGAACGGGGCATTATGGTCCTGTCCGACGAAATCTATGCAGAGCTTACATACGGGCAGAAGCATGTCTCCATGGCGAACATTCCGGAGATGTACGATCAGACCATCGTGGTCAACGGCATGAGCAAGTGCTATTCCATGACCGGCTGGCGGCTGGGCTATGTCTGCGGCCCCAAGGAGATTATTGCCCAGATGACCAAGATCCATCAGTACGCCATTATGTCCGCCCCTACCACCAGCCAGTATGCGGCGGTAGAAGCGCTTCGGAATGGCGACGAGGACATCGAGGCCATGAAAGAGGAATACGACGGCCGCCGCCGCTTCCTGGTGCAGGGGCTTCGGGACCTGGGCCTTGACTGCTTTGAGCCCAAGGGCGCGTTTTATGTGTTCCCATGCATCCGCTCCACAGGCCTGACCTCCGAGGAATTCTGCGAGCAGCTGTTGGTGCAGCAGAAGGTGGCCTGCATTGCCGGAAACGCGTTCGGCGAGAGCGGCGAGGGCTTCGTGAGAATGTGCTACGCTGCCAGCATGCACGACCTCCAGGAGGCGCTCACCCGCATCGGCCTTTTCCTTGACACGTTAAAGCAAAAATGATACTTTATAAGGGCAATACCACCTCATTGCGTCTGCGGTTTTCAGCCGATCTTTTCCGCCGGAAATTCGTTATTTTTTCTTGACATACACAAAGTATGCCTGCGAAAAACTGCCTTTTTCCGACGCAAAATCTCTGGCTGAAAGCTCTTGCCGAATGATGTGGTGTTGCCCTGAAATGAGGCACAGGAATTTGCCTGTGTCTTTTTCATTTTCAAACATATTGATTTTAACTTGATCTTTGTTGAAGGAGTGAATAAATCATGCACAACTGCTTTGAAGCTGCTGATATTCTAATTCCGAAGAAATGCGCCATGACCAAGTGGGCCTGCGTTGCCTGCGATCAGTTTTCTTCCCAGCCGGAGTATTGGGAGCGCGTCCGGGACTTTGTAGGCGACGCCCCCTCCACCTATCACATGATTTTCCCCGAGGCACTGTTGCGCCAGGGGGTAGGGGAAGAGCGCATCGAATCCGGCCACCGGTATATGGAGCGGTACCTGAGCGAGGGCCTGTTTCAGCCCTATCGTCGGAGCTTTGTCTATGTAGAGCGAACCATGCCCTCCGGCGTGGTCCGTCGGGGCCTGATGGGCCAGGTGGATTTGGAGGAATACGACTTCCATCCCGGTGCAAATGCCCGCATCCGTGCCACCGAAGGCACTGTGCAGGAGCGGATTCCCCCGAGAATGAAGCTGCTTCGGGGTGCAAAGCTGGAGTTCCCCCATGTACTGCTGCTCTGCGACGACAAAGAGGACACCATCCTCACCGCGGCAAAGGATGTGGCGGATGACAAGCTCTATGACTTTGACCTGATGGAAAACGGCGGGCGAATTCGCGGCTATCTCATTGGCGGGATGGGCGTCAGCGTGGTCAACAGTGCCATTTCCCACTATATCGCCGCCACCGAGGCCACCCAGAGCCCGGACAATGCCATGAGCTTTGCCATTGGCGACGGCAACCATTCTCTGGCCGCCGCAAAAGGCTGCTGGGAAGAGCTCAAGCCCACCCTCACTGAGGAGGAGCGAATCAATCATTCCGCCCGCTACGCCCTGGTGGAGCTGGAAAATATCCACGATGCTGCCATTACCTTTGAGCCCATCCACCGGGTGGTGAAGGGCGAGCATCTGGGCGAGCTCATGAATACCCTCCGGGCCAAGTCGGTGCCTGACGGCTATCCCATCACCATGATTACGGAAAACGGCGAGGAGACCATTCACTTCTCCCGGGACGAAAGCCCCCTGGCTCTGGCCATTCTCCAGCCCATTCTGGATGAATTTGCAGCCAAAACCGGCGCAACCATGGACTATATCCACGGCGAGGATGTTACCCGCAATCTTTCCCAGGCGCCGAATACCCTGGGCTTGATCGTTCCCGGCATGACAAAGGAATCCCTGTTCCCCGGGGTGCTCCAGGGCGGCGTTCTGCCCAGAAAGACCTTCTCCATGGGTCAGGCCAATGAAAAGCGGTACTATCTGGAAGGGAAGATGCGCGCATGATTCATCTATCGGCTGCTGCCCACGCCAAGCTGAACCTCAGCTTAGATGTTCTTGGCCGCCGCCCCGACGGCTATCACAACCTGGAGATGGTGATGCAGGAAATTTCCCTGGGAGATGCCCTGGAGCTGGAGCTGGGCACCGGCGAGCTCTGGCGCATGGAGTGCAGCACCGGTGAAATTCCCTGTGACGATACCAACCTCTGCATCAAGGCCGCCCGGCTGTTCTTTGAGAAAACCGGCATAGACTGCGGCGGATTGACCGTGCGCCTCACCAAATACACCCCTTCCTGCGCCGGAATGGGCGGGGGCAGCGCTGACGGCGCGGCGGTATTGCGGCTGCTGTGGGAGCATTACGGCCATCCCATCTCCCGGGAAGAACTGTTCCGGCTGGCCGAGGAAACCGGATCGGATGTGCCTTTTACGTTGCTGGGCGGTACGGCTCTTGCCCGGGAAAAGGGGCAGGTGCTCACGGTGCTGCCCAAGCTCCCCATGTGCCATCTGGTGATTTGCAAGCCGGATTTCCCCATTTCCACCCCGGCGCTGTTCCGGGCCATTGACGATGCCGACATCATCGCCCGTCCGGATACCCAGGGCATGGTTGCGGCACTGAAAGCGGAGGACCTTGCAGGGGTTGCCCATCGGCTCTCCAATGTCTTTGCCCCCGTGGTGGCCAAGGACCATCCGGAAATTGGCGAAATCCGGGACGTGATGCTGGCCTCCGGGGCATTGGGCGCAGAGATGACCGGCTCCGGCCCGACAGTTTTCGGCATCTTCTGCGACGATACCCAGGCCGCAGCATGCTTTGGGCGGTTAAAAGCCCGGTATCACGACACGTTTCTGGCCCATCCTGTATAAAATCCGAACACACCGTCTATGCTTTGGGTATATTCCAAAGATGGACGGTGTTTTTTATGCGAAAATCTGTATGTATCATCGAAATGGGCCTGCTGTTGCTGCTGGCGCTGGTATTCTCTGCGGCCACCGGCTTGGAGCGGCAGCAGCAGCGCATCTCTGACAGCATGATTCGGCTCCATGTGGTGGCAGCATCGGACGATCCTGCCGATCAGGACATAAAGCTTCATGTGCGAGATGCCGTGCTTTCCCATGCCCAGGAACTGCTGCAATCCGCCGAAAGCCGTGGGGAGGCCATGGATTTGCTTTCTGACAACCTACCGGCGCTGACCCAAACGGCAAATTCGGCGCTCCGGCAGCAGGGCACATCGGATCAGGCCACAGTTACATTAAAACGAGAATTGTTTGGCACCCGGTATTATGACACGTTTACGCTGCCCGGTGGCTATTACGAGGCCCTGCGGGTGACCATCGGGGAAGGGGACGGGAAGAACTGGTGGTGCGTGGTCTATCCGCAGCTGTGCATGTCCGCCGCCACGGAGCAGGCTTCGGTTCCCGCCATGGGCAGCCTTTCGGGGGAAGATGCGGCTTTGCTGGAGGACGGCGAAATCCGCTTTCGGTTCCGCTGCCTGGAGCTGCTGGAAAATCTTCTGGGCTATTTTCGGGACACTGGGGCAGGAATCCCCACTTCCGAATAACGTCGAATTATGGTATACTAAAGCCAGTAAAATTTCCGTGAGAACACCCCAAAAGGAGGAAGTCCCATGCTGACCGTCATTACCGGCAGAGGAAAATCCGGAAAAACGCGGCTTCTGCTGGAGGCTGTCAAGGCTTGCCCTACTACCGGTATGGCAAGCCGTATTGTGCTGGTTCCGGAACAGCTGAGCCACGAAACCGAGCGGCTGTTATCGGAGCTCTGCGGCGACGCCATTAGCTTTACCGCCGAGGTTTTGAGCTTTACCCGGCTGTGCGACCGGGTATTTGCCCGTTCCGGCGGCGGTGCGCGCCCGATTCTCGACCAGGGCGGCCGCATTTTAACGGCACGGCTGGCGCTGGACAGCATTCGGCCCCAGCTCAAGGTATTCGGCGCCGCCGCGGGTAAGCCGGAATTCTTAGGCAGCATGGTCAGTATGGTGGACGAGCTGAAATCCTACGGCATCACTACCGAGATCCTTTCTGACGCTTCCCACCGGACCACCGGCCTGTTCTCGGAAAAGCTGTCGGAGCTGGCGCTGATTCTGGGGGCCTATGAGGCTGCCACTGCCCAGGGCGCCCGTGATCCCCGTGACCGGCTTTCTCTGCTGCGAAAGAAGCTGCTAAACGGCGACTATGCCCGGGGAAAGCACTTTTTTGTAGACGGCTTTACGGATTTTTCCGACCAGGAGCTGCGGGTATTGGAGGCGCTGCTTCGTACCGGCGAAGGCTTGACCGTTGCGCTTCCGGCAGGGCAGAGCGACGATCCGCTGTTTGCCCCCGGCATGGAAACCTTGGGGAAGCTTGTCCATTTGGCCCAGCAGCTGGGACTGCCCTATGAAGTGAAACGTGCGGACTATCAGCGCCCTATTCCGTCTGCGCTTACATATTTGGAGCGGAACCTGATGGGGAGTATTGCCGTACCCTATTCCGAGCCAAACGATGCGGTGACGGTGCTGTCCGCCGCTACTGTGCTGGAGGAATGCCGGGCCTGTGCAGCGGTGCTGCAAAAAAAGGCCATGGAGGGCATGCGCTTCCGGGATATGGCCATCTGCTGCGGTGACGAAAATGCCTACAGCGCCATGCTGCCCCCGATGTTTGCAGCCCTGGGCATTCCGCTGTATCGTTCGGAAAAGCGGCAGGTATTGGCCCATCCGGTGGCACGCTTTGTGCTCTTGGCCATGGAATGCGCCACCGAGGGGATGGAGCAGGAAACGGTGCTGTCCTATCTCAAAACCGGCTATCCTGGTCTGACCCGGGATCAGGTGGATTTGGTGGAGAACTACTGCGTGGTATGGGGCATTCGGGGTAGCCGGTTCTTCTCGGACTGGACCATGCATCCCGACGGCTACGACAGCCGCTATACCGAGCAAACCAACGAAGCCCTCCGTCAACTCTCCAAATATCAGCAGAGCGCCATTTTTCCGCTCAAGCGCCTTTCCGACGGCATGAAAACCGCCCAGGACGTGCGCGAGCAGCTGACGGCTCTCTATACGTTTATGACCGAAACTCAGCTCTATGAGCAGCTCCAGCAGCAAATTGCCCGGGAAACCCAAGAAGGTGCGCTGGAAGCCGCCCAGGAGACGGCCCAGATTTATACTATTCTGCTTACCTGCCTCCAGCAAACCGCCGATGTGGCCGGTTTCCTGCGTCTGGGGGGCAGCGAGCTGTGCCGGATGCTGAAGCTGGCCCTTTCTCAGTACCAGGTGGGCACCATTCCCGCGGTGCTGGATGCAGTGACGTTCGGCTCCGTGGCCTCTATGCGCGGAAAACAGCCCAAGCTCCTGTATGTTTTGGGTGCCAATCAGAGCAGTATGCCCTCGGTAAGCGTGGGCGGAAGCCTGTTGTCCGAGCAGGAGCGGCAGACCCTGCGGCAGCAGTTTGATATCTGCCTGGCCCCGGACGCCGAGGGAAATTTACAGCGGCAGCTATTGGAGCTGTATGGCGCATTTACCTGCCCCACCCGGTATTTATATGTATCCTATCTCACCGGCGGAGAGCATACGCCGTCGTTCTTGGTAGAGCGGATTTTGCAGCTATTCCCCGATGCGCCCGGCGCTGCCCCTGCCGATACCGGCTATACGACCCAAAGTGCCGCCCAGGTGTGCCTATCCGCCCAGGAGGAGGACGGCACCGTGCCCCTGGGTTCGGCCATTTCTGCGGCGGCTCGGCAGCTTCCGAACCTGAGAGCGGCATTGGAGCAGGGGAAAACCTGGTCCGAGCCCCGGGATACCTGGGTGTCCGAAGAGATTGCCCGGGCCCTGTTTGGCGATCCGGTGGCACTGACTGCCTCGAAGCTGGACCAATTTGCCGCCTGCCCCCTGGAATTCTTCCTGCTCTATGGGCTCAAGGCCAAAATCCGCCAGGAAGCGACCTTTGACGCGGCGGAATTCGGCACCTTTGTCCATTTTATCTTGGAAAAGTCCGTTCCGCAGCTGTTGCAGCATCCCGGCGCTTACAGCGAAGAAGCCAGCATGCAGCTGGTAGAAGACCAAATGGCGGAATATACCTCCGACCATCTTTCCCATATTCAGCAGACCAATCGCCAGAGCTATCTGCTCCAGCGGAACCGCCGGGAGGCCGCACTGCTGGTGCAGGAGATCTCTCAGGAACTCACCACCACGGATTTTGTGCCCTGTGGCTATGAAATCAGTCTGGGCGGACGAGACGGACTCCCTGCGCTGTCCGTTCAGGGGCAGCTGGGCACCGGTACTCTTAGTGGATTTGTGGACCGGGCCGATCTATGGCGCGCGCCTCAGGGGAATTTTCTGCGTATCATCGACTATAAAACCGGAACCAAGAAATTTGACTATACCGACCTCACCGGCGGCGCAGGCATGCAGATGCTGCTCTATCTCTTTGCCCTGGAGCAGTCCGGGCTGCCGGGCATTGCCCAGGACGTGATCCCGGCGGGGGTGCTCTATCTGCCTGCCAAGCGAGAATTCCGCAGCGCCACCGGCCCCCAGGACCCCAAGGCCGAGGCAGCGCCCATCCCGCGCAGCGGCGTAATTCTGTCGGAGGACGGCGTACCGGAGGCCATGGAGCACAGCGACGCCCCCCACTACATGCCCGCCAAGCGTGGAAAACTGGACAGCGATTATGTTCTGTCCCGGCATCAGTTTGTGGCGCTTCGAGACTATGTGCAGGACCGGATGGCCCAGGTAGTGGACCGGATTCTGGGTGGCTATTTCCCGGCAAAGCCCTTCTATCGGGGCATGTCCCACGATCCGTGCAGCTGGTGTAAATATGCCTCCGTCTGCCAGAAGGACCCGCAGTTCCGCAAGAGCTGCTATCACCCCAGCGTTACCCCCAAGCAGTTTTGGGCACTTTTCAGCAAAGGAGATGAGCAAAATGGCTGAGCTGACCCCCCAGCAGCGGGCCGTGGTGGAAAATCGTGGCGGAACACTGCTGGTATCCGCCGCCGCCGGTTCCGGCAAAACCAAAGTGCTGGTAGACCGGGTGGTAGAGATGATCCGCAGCGAGGGAAAGAACATCCACGAGTTTCTGATTATCACCTTTACCAACGCCGCTGCCGCAGAGCTCCGAAGCAAGATCTCCGCAGCTCTGGGAAAAGCACTGGCCGCCGAGCCGGATAACCGTCACCTGCGCCGTCAGCTGAATCTGATGCATTTGGCGCAGATTTCGACGGTGCATGCCTTTTGCGGCGCACTGATTCGGCAATATGGCTATCAGCTGGAGGTGCCGCCGGACTACGCCATGCTGGAGGACGCCCGGAAAGAGGAGATGCTAAGCCGGATTCTCACGGACCTGCTGGAAGAGTGCTATGCCAATATGACCCCGGAATTCTCTCTGCTCACCGATACCCTGGGGGCAGGCCGGACCGACAGCGCCCTGGAAAAGCTGGTGCGGGATTTGTTTGAAAAAATGCTGGCCCAGCCCAATCCCCAGGAATGGCTTCGGAATCTGCCGTTGGAACTGACGGAGGCCCAGGAGCCCGGACATACCGTTTTCGGCAAAATTCTCCTGGAAAATGCCCGCCAGCGCATCACCTGGCTCATTGACCGCCACACCTGGGCCATCGGGCAGATGCAGGGCGATGAAAAGCTCATGAAAAAGTTTCTCCCGGCCTATGAGAATCAAAAGCGCAGTCTCGAAGCCATTCTGAATGCGCTGGACGGCCCATGGGATGAAATTGCGCCGCTGCTGGGGCTGGATTATCCCCGGCTGGTGGTACAAAAATATCCGGACCCGGTGCATCTTGGCGCCATCAAAGCCGTCCGGGCGGATCTAAAAAAGCAGCTGGAGAAGCTGTCTACGCTGTTTTCACGGCCCGGCGCAGAGCTTTTGCAGGAGCAGAATGCGCTTGCCCCGGCCCTCCGCGCCCTGTGTGACCTGGCGCTGGAGCTGGAGCGTCGATTTTCCGCGGAGAAGCGCCGGAAAAACCTGCTGGACTTCTCTGACCTGGAGCACCTTGCCATTCGCCTTTTGGTGGACGCCCAGGGTCGCCCCACCGATGTGGCAAAGGAAGTTGCCCAGGGCTATGCAGAGATCATGGTAGACGAATATCAGGACTCCAACCGGGTGCAGGAGCTGATTTATACCGCCATCGTCCGGGGAAAAGATGAAAACCGCTTCCTGGTGGGCGACGTGAAGCAGTCCATCTACGGCTTTCGCCAGGCGGAACCGGCGCTGTTCCTGGAAAAATACCAAAGCTATCTTCCCGCCGAGCAGGCTGCCGATGGGGAACCCCGAAAGCTGATTTTGTCGAAAAACTTCCGCTCCCGTCCGGAAATTCTGGAGGCGACGAACCATACCTTTTCCTGCATTATGAGCTCGGAGGTGGGCGAGCTGACCTATGGAGCCGATGAGCGGCTGTATCCCGGCCTTTCGGACTATCCCCAGGACGGGCAGCACCATGTGGGCCTGTATCTTCTATCCACCCCCAAAAGTACGCAAGATCAGGAGGACAGCGCCCAGGACGACCTGACCAAATACCAAAAGGAAGCTGCATGGGTGGCCCATCGCATTGTGTCGCTGCTGGATTCCGGCCTTCCCATCCGGGACGGAGAGGGAACCCGCGCCGCCCAGCCCAAGGATATCGCCATTTTGTTCCGCTCCCGTTCGCCCATGAGCATTTATCAGAATGCGCTGCTGCGGGCCGGAGTGCCGGTGGCCGGTGGCGCTGGGGGCGATTTGTTTGAAACCCCGGAGGTGCAGGTTCTGCTGAATCTCCTGCGGGTGCTGGACAATCCCCATCAGGATATCCCGCTGCTGGCAGTGCTGTGCAGCCCCCTATATCGGCTCAGCAACGATCAGCTGGGCAGAATTCGCGCTGCCAGCTCCCAGCCGAGATTCTATGACGCCATGACCGAATGCAGCGAGGATTGGTGTGTGCGCACCCTGAACGATTTGGAGGCCCTTCGGCAAAAGGCCGCTGCCACCTCCGCAGACCGGCTTGTATGGGAGTTGCTGGAGAATACGGGCCTGCTGAGCGCCTACAGCGCCATGGATCAGGGGCAGCGCCGCCGGAGTAATCTCCTGCGCATCTACGACATTGCCCGGGAAACTGCGGGCGGCGGCTATCTCTATCTCTATGAGCTGATCCGCACCCTGGACCGGCTGGAGCAGTCCGGCGCAGAAGGGGACCCCGGCAGTCAGGACGGCGTGACCCTTACCACCATTCATAAATCCAAGGGCCTGGAATATCCCATTGTATTCCTCTGCGATTTGTCCCGTCAGTTTAATTTTCGGGAACTCAGTGACCCGGTGCTGCTGGACGGGGACTTGGGCATCGGCGCAAAGATCACCAATCCGGACCGCCGCATCCGCTATCCCGGCCTATGCTATCAGGCCCTGGAGGTGAAAAAGCGGAAGCAGCTGATTGCCGAGGAAATGCGGATTCTCTATGTGGCCATGACCCGGCCAAAGGATTACCTATTTATGACCTATACCGGCGAAAAGCTCTCCGGCGTTTTGGAGGGACTGCTGCCCGGTGCCGGCTGTCCTGCGGAACCCTGGGCCGTGCGGGATGTCCGCTGTCTGGGGGATTGGGTGCTGCTTGCAGCGCTGTCCCGGGTGGAGGCAGGGGAGCTGTTCCAGCTCTGCGGTAGGCCTCAGTGCCAGCTACAAGTATCTGATTCTCCCTGGCAAATTGAATTTGAGACAATTGAAACGGTTCCGGAGGCCCATTATACCCCATCCCAGTCCCAGACAGCCCAAACGGCGGTCCCGGTGCCTGCGCCGGAGCAGCTGGTTCGGGCCATGCAGTGGCAGTATCCCCATCAGGCGGCGGGCCACACCCCCTCCAAGGTTACCGCAACGGAGCTCAAGGGCCGCGCCAAGGATCAGGAGGCCCAGGAGGATGCTGCAGCCCCCCGGAGGATGCCGAAGCTCAGCCGCCCGGAATTCATTTTGGAGCATCAGGGCCTTTCTCCCACAGAGCAGGGCACCGCAGCCCATCAATTCCTCCAATACGCCAATTTTTCCGTGCTGACCACCCAGGACGGGGTGATTTCCGAGCTGGACCGGATGGTGGACGAGGAATTTCTCACGGAAGCCCAGGCCCAAGCGGTTGATCCGGAAGAGATCGTTGGGCTATTCACCAGTCCCCTGGGGCAGCGGATGCTGTCGGCCAAGGAGCTGCTGCGGGAGTTTAAATTCTCACTGCTCACCGACGCCGATACCATCTATCCCGGTTTGGAAGGGGAACAGGTGCTGCTCCAGGGCGTAGTGGACACCGCCATTCTGGAACCGGACGGCATTACCGTCATCGATTTTAAAACAGACCGAGTATCCTCGGACGGCGCCGAGGCCCGGGCCCAAGGCTATCGTGGGCAGCTGGAAACCTATCGGGATGCATTGTCCCGGATTTTCGCGCGGCCTGTGAAGCAAACCGTACTGTACTTTTTGAAGCCTGGCAAGGAGGTTATCCTATGATTTCCGGCGTTATTTTCGATATGGACGGCCTGATGACCGATACCGAGCGACTGTATATTGACCTCTGGTGCCAGATTTTAAGGGAACAGGGCATGGAGGAACACCGCGATGTGGTCACCCGCTGCATCGGCATGGATCACGGCAAAATGCGCGCATACATAAAGGATACTCTGGGCGCGGATTTTGACTATCTCTCGGTGCTGACGGAGGTGGGCCATCGCTCCGAGGCCTATTGCCGGGAGCACGGAATCCCCGTCAAACCCGGGCTGTATACGCTGCTGGATTATCTCGATCAGGAGAAGATTCCCTATGCGGTGGCGACCTCCAGCCGCGGGGAAGGGGCACGGTCGAAGCTTGAAAAAATCGGCGTTCTGTCCCGGCTCCACGGACTGGTCACCGGCGACATGGTAACGAAGGGAAAGCCCGACCCGGAAATCTTCCTTCGGGCAGCAGAAACGCTCCAGTTTCCGCCGGAACACTGCCTGGTGCTGGAGGATTCACCCCACGGCATTCTGGCAGCACACAAAGCAGGCTGCCTGCCCATGATGATTCCCGATCTCTGGCCGCCGGATGATGACATCAAGGCACTGCTTTATGCCCAGGGCGAAACGCTGCTGGACGTCATTCCGGTGCTTCGGGGGCAAAAAATCCTGGCCTAGCATTTTTTCGCCGGGTATGATATCATAGCGGGCAGAAAGGGGAATCACCCAATGTCAACACCAAAACTGATTCTGGCGCCCATGGCGGGCGTTACGGATTATGCATACAGGACCATTGCCGCTGAAATGGGCGCAGACGTTACCGTCACCGAAATGGTATCCTCCCGCGCCATGTGCTACGGCGACAAAAAGACCGCAAAGCTCCTGCGCAAGACCCCCATCGGCATTTGCGGCGTGCAGATTTTCGGCAACGATCCGGAATTTATGGCAAAAGCCGCGAAGCTCACGCTGGAAGCGTCCAGCTGCGACTTTATCGATATCAATATGGGCTGTCCCATGCCCAAAATTTCCGGTGCGGGTGACGGTGCCGGGCTGATGAAAACGCCTGAGCTGGCCGCGGACATTGTTCGGGCCGTGGTAGAGGCGGTGCCGGTGCCTGTAACGGTCAAAATGCGCAAGGGATGGGACAAGAGCCATGTGAACTGCGTGGAGCTGAGCCAATTGGTTGAACAGGCCGGGGCTGCGGCGGTGGCGGTTCATGGCCGCACCCGGGTCCAGCTTTACACCGGGCGGGCCGATTGGGACTGCATCCGGGACGTAAAGCAGGCGGTGAACATCCCCGTCTATGCCAATGGCGACGTGGACTCCCCCGAAGCGGCACTGCACATTCTCCGGTATACCGGGGCAGACGGCGTGATGATTGGCCGTGCAGCATTTGGCGACCCGTATTTATTCTCCACGATTCGTGCAGCATTGGACGGCAAGGAAATTCCCCAGCGTCCGCCCCTGGAGCAGCGAATGGACACGGCACTGCGGCAATTTGAGATTGCATTGGAGGACAAGGGGGAGCATATTGCTTGTCTGGAAGCCAGAAAGCATCTGTGCTGGTATCTCCACGGGGTTCCCCATGCCAGCTTCTATAAAAAGGACATCTCCCAGGTGTCCAGCAAAGAGGAAGTTTATACGCTGGTAAAACGCGTCAAACGGGATTTGAGGTGAGGATTTGGACGAACTGGAACTGATTCGCCAGGCAGGTCAGGGGGATGAAAGCGCCTTTGAGCAGTTGGTCATCGCCTATGAAAAGCCGGTTTATAACCTGTGCCTGCGCATGTGCGGCGACAGGGACGAGGCCTTTGACCTGTCCCAGGACACATTTATCAAGGCATGGCATGCAATTTCCATGTTTCAAGGGGACAGCAAGTTTCAAACATGGCTCATGCGCATTGCATCCAATACCTGCATCGACCATTTACGAAAGAAAAAACGCAAAAACGTCATTCCCATGACTGACCTGGACCGGGAGGACGAGCCTCTGGAGCGGCAAATTGCGGATTATGAGACTGACCCCGCAGTTTTGGCGGAGAAGGCCCAGGATCACGAGGCGGTTCGGGAAGCCATGTCTCAGCTGCCGGACCAGGATCGGCTGATTCTGTCTATGCGCGCCATCGAGGATATGAGCTATCGGGAAATCGGCGAGGCGCTGGAGCTCCAGCCGGGGACCGTGAAGTCCCGCATTTCCCGTGCCAGAGAGAAAATACGGCGCAGTCTGGATGGGAACCTTTTTGATTTTTCATCGTCCAAAAAAGGGAAGGGGGGAATGCGATCTTGAAGACCTGTGAAGACTATATTGCAGATATGAACCTGAGCATCGATGGGCTGCTGAGCCCGGAAGAAGAGCAGGCGCTTCAGGCGCATCTTGCAGACTGCCCCAGCTGCCGCAGTCTTTACCGTTCCTACCGGGAGATTCAGGACGCCATTGATGAGGCCGAGGTGGAGCCGCCCAAGGGTCTGCGCCACAGCGTCATGACCCAAATCCGAGAGGAAAAGGTCCGGCACAGCCCCAAGGGGGTATTAAAGCGCATGCGTTTTACGCTGGTAGCCGCCGTGATTGCCCTGGTGGTTGTATCCGCGGGAAAATATATTGGCACACCCCATGGCAGCACCGCCGCCAGCAGCGAGATGGAAACCGCCGCAGCCGCCGAGGCCGCAGAAGCCGCTCCCCAGGACGAAGGAACCGCATTTGCCGCTGCACCGCAGGATGTGCCGGAAAATGCAGACACGGCAGAAGCGGCCGCAGAAGCCGCAGAGGGGGATTCTCCGGTAGAAGAATACGCCGAGAACGATGCGCCCATGGTCGGGGCCGCAAATCCCGAGACAGCGGATACCTCGGATACCATGCTGATTATCTGGTCTGCCATGCAGCAGGACGGCTATGTGGGCGACCTTTATCTGGTGGATACCACGGAAACGGAGCTGTTTCAGCTCCTGCCCAATGCGGAAATCGTGGCACTGTCCTCGGGCGATATCGTATACAAGATCAGCGCCAGCGATTACGCTTTGGTTTCGGATGAGCTGCCCGCCGTGGAATCCATGGAGTCGGCAACGGAATCCGATGATATTTATTTAAGCCTGAACTAAATAAAACACCGGAGGGCAATTTCAATCTTGCCTTCCGGTGTTTTCATTCCCATAGAAAAAGAGCGTGCTGCATCTCATCATGCAACACGCTCTAGATTTATCTGCTGCCCTTGTCGTAGGGGACGCCCTCTGCCTTGGGTGCTCTGGACTTCTTGGAGGTGAAGATCAGAATCACCATGGATGCAATGAAGGGCATCATATTATAGACTTCCTTGCTCCAGTGGAACGCAGAGAGGAACGTAGAATCGGCAATGTTCGCCAGGGCCTTAAACACTGCAAAGAACAGCGCCGCACCGGCAATCTGAATTGGCTTCCACTGGCCGAAGATCATAACTGCCAGCGCCAGGAAGCCCATACCTGCAACACCTACCTCAAAGTTCCAGGAGGAAACGGAGGGGACGATATAGGCAAAGCCGCCAATGCCGCCCAGCACACCGGAAACCAGTACGCCGCACCAACGCATTTTATAGACGTTGATACCCACGGAATCCGCTGCCTGGGGATGCTCGCCGCAAGCGGAGAGCCGCAGACCGAACCGGGTGCGATACAGCACCACATAGGCTGCGATCAGAATCACGATGCCAATGAAGAAGAATACATTCAGGGTCAGACCGCCGATTTCAAAGGAGAACGCGGAGTTATCAAAGTCCACCTTGCCGGACTGGCTGCCGTTAAAGCGCTTGGCTGCAACCAGCGCCAGGGCCGTTGCCAGCAGGTTCAGCGCCGTGCCGCCGATGGTCTGGTCTGCTTTCAGGTTGACGGAAGCAAACGCCAGCAGCGCCGCATAGATTGCGCCGGAAATGGCAGAGCCGAGAATGCTCAGCGTCACCATGGCCCAAGCGGGCAGATCAGCAGGCAGCATCCGGGTCATAAGCACGCCCACCAGGCCGCCGATGACCATGATACCTTCCAATGCAATGTTAATAATGCCGGACCGTTCGGAGAACATGCCGCCCAGGGCTACCAGCATCAGCACCATCATGTACATGAGGGTGTATTTGAGAAGCAGCATCATTGTGCGTCATCCTCCTTTCCGGCGATTTCATCCGGCTGCGGGGTATCGGGAACCGCTTCCTTTGCCGCGCCCTTCCGCTGATGCATTTTCTTGGAGAACCAGTTTTTGAACAGCAGGGAGAAGGCGCACTGGTAGATTACCACGCCGGAAATAACGTCTGCAATTTCGGGCGGGAACACGTTGGTGTCCATAAAGCCGCCGCCGGTGGTAATATGAGAGATGAATGCCGCAGAGAAAATCGTACCAATGGGGTTGGAGGACGCCAGGAGGGCAACGGAAATGCCGTCAAAGCCAATGCCGGGCAGGGCAGTGGAGTCCTGGGGATTCCATTCGCCCACGCCGGACAGGTAATAAAGGCCCGCGCCGAAGCCGGCCAGCGCACCTGCAATGACCATGGACAGAATGATGTTCCGCTTTTCGTTGATACCGGCATAGCGCGCCGCGTCCTTATTGTGGCCGCAAGCCTTGAGCTCATAGCCAAAGGTGGTCTTGTCGATGATAAACCAAATGATGATTGCCACCAGAATGGCCAGGAACACTGCGATGGTGGTGGACTTGTTGTTGAAAATGCTGCCCAGACCCAGATCCGGAATCACAGCGTCCGGGAAATTGGCCCGCAGGCTGTAGGTCTTGGTCTTGGTGGCATCGTACATAATGCCGGTGCCGCCGCCATAGATGATGGTGTTCACCGCATAGAGGCCAATCCAGTTGAACATAATGGCGGTGATAACCTCGTTGACGTTGAGATACGCCTTGAGGATGCCGGGAATTGCGCCCCAAATTGCGCCAAACAGTGCAGAGGCCAGCAGGCACACCCACCAGGGCATCTTCAATACAATGGCAAAGAACAGCGCGCCAAAGGCACCAACGGTATACTGACCGGCAGCGCCAATGTTAAACAGGCCCGTTTTAAACGCAAAGCCCACGGAAAGACCGGTCATAATCAGGGGCGCAATCTGCGCAATCTCACGGCCAACGCCAATGGGCCACATATAAAAGCCGCCCTTTAGGATGCGCAGGAAGCCGCCGCTCCATGCGCCCTTGGGGTCCAGCGCCACCAGGAACAGGAAGCCCAGTGCCAGACCGATTACAATACACAGCAGGGAAGAGAACACCGTAGACACGCCGCTGCGCTGCAAAAGAGGTGATTTTGCTTGTTTTTTCATCAGGACACCTCCTCAAATTTATGGCCGCGCTTTGCGCCGGACATATATAGGCCCAGGGTCTGTACATCGGTGGTCTTGGGGTTAAACTCGCCCACAATCTCGCCCTCATACATCACAAGAATTCGGTCGGAGAGGTTCATAACCTCGTCCAGCTCCAGAGACACCAGCAGAACCGCCTTACCGGCATCCCGCTGGGCCACCAGCTGGCGGTGAATGTTCTCAATGGCGCCAACGTCCAGGCCGCGGGTAGGCTGTACTGCCACCAGCAGCTCCGGATTCTTATCCAGCTCACGGGCAATAATGGCCTTCTGCTGGTTGCCGCCGGACATGGAGCGCACCGTGGTAACCGGGCCCTGCCCGGAACGAACGTCGTATTCCTTAATAAGGCGGTTGGCATAGCTCCGCACCGCGTCCCGGCGAATGACGCCGTGATTCTGGAACTGCGGCTCCCAATAGCGCTGGAGTACCATGTTTTCCTCCAGGGTATAGTCCAGTACCAGGCCGTGCTTATGCCGGTCCTCGGGGATATGGCTCATACCGGTTTTGCTGCGGGTGCGGATGGGGGCGGAGGTGATGTCCTGGCCCATCAGGGTAACGGTGCCTGCGGTGGGCTTTTCCAGGCCGGTGACCGCATAGACAAACTCCGTCTGGCCGTTGCCCTCGATTCCGGCAAGACAGACGATCTCACCAGCACGCACCTCCAGAGATGCGTGCTTTACCGCATCATTCTTGTGCAGCTTAGAGGGCACTGTCAGCCCGTTTACTTTCAAAATTGCGTCGCCGGGATGGCTATTCTGCTTGGAGATGGTAAGCTGCACGTCACGGCCGACCATCATTCGGGAGAGCTCCTGGGCGTTGGTATTCTTGATGTCAACGGTACCGGTGCACTTGCCCTTGCGAAGCACGGTGCAGCGATCTGCAACTGCCATAATCTCCGCCAGCTTATGGGTGATAAACAGGATGCTCTTGCCCTCGCGGGTGAAGTTCCGCATAATCTCCATGAGCTCGTCGATCTCCTGTGGGGTAAGCACTGCAGTGGGCTCGTCAAAAATCAGAATTTCGTTTTCGCGGTAGAGCATTTTCAGAATTTCGACTCTCTGCTGCATACCAACAGAGATATCCTCAATCTTTGCGTCGGGGTCTACCTTCAGCCCGTAACGCTCCGACAGCTCAACCACCTTTTTTCTGGCTTCCTTCCGGTTGATAAACCCATGGCTGCAAGGCTCGCAGCCCAGGATAATATTGTCCAGTACAGTGAAGCATTCCACCAGCTTAAAATGCTGATGGACCATGCCGATATGCAGTGCGGTGGCGTCGTTGGGATTTTTAATCTCAACCACCTGACCGTCTTTTTTGATGGTGCCGGATTCCGGCTGATAAAGTCCGAAGAGTACGCTCATCAGGGTCGACTTGCCAGCGCCGTTTTCGCCCAGAAGCGCATGCACCTCTCCTTTCCTCAGCTGCAGAGTGATATTATCATTTGCCTTGATTCCCGGGAATTCCTTGGTGATGTTCAGCATTTCAATGACATAATCGCTCATGCACATCATCTCCCTCGTTTATATAATGCAACTCTTATTATATTGATTCTTGCGGCAAAATGCAAGGAAATCCTTTGGAATTATCCTGGTTTTATCCGCCAGACACAGACCATCCCTTCAAAAAGGCGCAAAAAAGTTCCCGCTGCCATGCAATCAGCAGCGGGAACCGATTTTATGAGATTACTCTACAACGATCAGGGAAGTGTGGGAGTCGACCTCGGGATAAGCGTCGATGCTATCGGAGATCTTGATCTCGCCGGACTTGATCTTCTCTACAACTGCGTTGTAATCGTCCACGGTGAAGTTCTTCATGCTCCAGGTATCGGTGGGCAGGCCAACATAGTCGCCGTCGGTGAGGGACAGGGAAGACAGGGTGCCGCCGATGGTATCCCAGTTACCGGTAAAGTAGGTGTCCAGTGCCTCATAGGTGGCATTGTACAGGCCCTTCATAGCGGAGGTGATGATGCAGGGATCAATGTTGGACTGGTCAACGTCAACGCCGATGACCTTGCCCTCGTACTTGTTGGCAGCCTCAACTGCGGAGGTGTAGATACCGCCGCCGCAAGCAAACACAACCTCGGTGCCCTCGGAGTACCAGCCCTCCATCTTCGCGGTGATGGTAGCATCGCCGAAGAACTGGCCGCCATAGGTGTACTTGATCTCAACGTCTACGCCCATCTCTTCAGCAGCATCGTTGACGCCCTGAATGTAGCCGTAGCCATAACGCTGAACAGCGGGAACAGCCATGCCGCCCAGGTAGCCCAGCTTGGTGTAGCCTTCCCTCACAGCAGCATAGCCTGCCAGATAACCGGCCTGCTCCTCGTGGAAGACCATGGTGTAGGTGTTCTTTGCCAGGGTGGTGTCGCCCAGATCGCTCTCGCCAACGTCAACGGCAATGAACTTTACGTCGGGATACTGGTCCTGAGTCTGGCCGATTGCCTCGCCGAACAGATAGCCGGGCATTACGATAACGGTAGCGCCCTCGTTGACAGCCTGAGTGATGGAAGTCACACGAGCGTCGGTGGTATCCTCGGTGGGCTTGTAATAGGTAGTCTCGATGTTGTGGTCCTTGCCATAGGCAACCATAGCCTCATAGCAGGTCTGGTTAAAGGACTCGTCGTCGATGTTGCCTACGTCGGTAACAAGGGCGATCTTATCGGTGCCAGAAGCAGTCTCGGTGCCGGCAGCGGAGCCAGTCTCAGCAGGAGTGGAACCAGCCTCGGAAGCGGCAGAGCTCTTTGCGTCGGAGCCGCAGCCAGACAGCATAGCCAGCATCATGCCTGCAGCGAGAACAAGCGCAGTGATTCTCTTCATGTAATTCAACCTCCAAAAAAATTTGCGACATTTTTATCGCCACCCTATTCTTACACAATCTGCGGGAAAAATCAACCCGAATTTTCATTTCCGGTGATTTTTTCGGCCAAAAGGTCGCATTTTTATAAAATCCATGAACAATGACCCGGACTCCTTGTAAAGTCCGGGTCATAAAAGCCATGGTTATTCCTGCATATACTCCGAGGCGGAGAAGCTAAAGGGCAGCAGGTCGCTGAGGGTCAGCGTCTTGATTTCTCCGTTGGCGCCGCCCAGATAAATGATAAAATCGTCGCTGCAAAACTCCCGCATCACCTGGCGGCAGACGCCGCAGGGCGGGAAAAAGCCGGTGAGCTCCTCTTCCTTGCCGCCCACCACTGCAATGGCGGAAAAATCCCGAACGCCGTCATAAATCGCCTTGAAAAAAGCCGTCCGCTCTGCGCAAACCGTGGGGGTATAGGATGCGTTTTCAATGTTGCAGCCCTGATACACCCGCCCGTCGGCAGTGAGCAGCGCCGCGCCGACCCGATAACCGGAATAGGGGACATAGGCATGCGCTCTTGCCTCGATTGCCAGGGAAACCAATTCTTCCTTCGTCATATTATGCTCCTTTCTAGCCGGTTCCAACCACAATCACCCGGTCACGCTTTTTATAGGTGCTTTTCCCCAGATAATTTGTCTCCAGCAGAGTGCCGTCGCCACTGTAGACGTACTGATAGGCCTCATAGGTATAGCCGGTATAGGGATAGGTCTTCTCCTTGGTGGTGCCGGTGGGGAGGGAGCTATCATATTCCGTCACGGTGCTGTAGGGATTGGTAGCAAGCCGGGTATAGTCCAGCTTTACATAGTTGTCGTTTGTTTTGGTGCCATAGATGGAAATATTGACGTATCCGCCGGAAACCGATGCATCCACACGAATGGGGTATTCGGTATTATTCCGGAAGCAGAAGTCCTGAGAACCCCAATAGACCGTGGCATCCAATCCGCCGTTTACATAGGTAACAAAGAACGTATGGGGCGCACGCTGGGTGATCTCCAGATCCGCATACAGTGCCGCGTCATAAATGGTCGAAGCAACCTGGCAAATGCCGCCGCCGGTTTCCTCCACGGAATCGCTGCCCACATAAACCGTTGCCTTCTGATAGCCCTTGGCAGCCGTTCGTTCGCCTACCACGCCGTTAAACGAGAACGTTTCGCCGGGGTTAATGACCGTGCCGTTGATGGCGCTGCATGCCAGCTTGAGGTTGGCGGTACGCCCGCTGTTGGCCGTATGGGGCGAGGAGAAGGTGGAAAGCTGATCCCGGAACAGCACTGCGCGAATCTCTGCGGCGGTTTTCTGGGGCGGGACGGCGGTCATGGGGATGCTGACGGTATCGCTCCAGGCCGTGTTCATAATCTCGTTTACCGCCATCTCCCAGTCCAGGGTATAGCCGTCATAGCCCTCCTGCACGTCGCCATAGGCATAATAGGGCTCGGTGGGATCACAGGCCAGCTCGTGATATGCGGCGGTGATATCCACGTCCGTGGGCAGCACCTGGGTCAGCTCCATGGTTACGGTGCCGTAGTCCCCGGAATCCACCAGCTCCTTGGCCGAATGATAAAGGGCATTGGGGTCCAAGCTGTAGCCCGGGGTGCCCATGGTTACATCAATGGTATGATTTTCGGCGTTGGCATAGACCACCGGTTCAACGGGATTGGTGCTGTCCTCCTGGGCGCACTGATTCGCCAGCCGCCGAATGGCCGCCGTGTCGATCTCTACCTTGTCGTAGTCCAGCGTAATATCGGAGAAATCCAGGGTGGCAAAGGCGTTGTCCACTGCCTCAATGATGGTATCGGCCTCCACAATGCGCCCGGGCGTGCCCAGGGTCATGGTAACGGTGTGGGTGGCCTCATCATAGCTGGCCGTGGTATCGGTGGGGGCGATATACGTCTCCTGAGAGATCTCCTCTGCCTGCTTCTGAATGTCCTCCTGGCTGTAGATCAGCTCCGTTTCCGCGGTGAGACGATATTCCGTGGATTTTGCGCTGCGATAGGCCCGATACATGCCATAGGCCGTGGTGTCGGTACGCAGATAGTGATAGGCCCGGTCTGCCACCGCATCGGCATTGAGCGTAACCCCCTCCTGATTCGGACGGAAGGTATAGCTGCCGTCCGGCAAAATCACCTGAACGGAGTTGGAGGGGGAGCGGAGGGCCTCTTCGATGGCTTCCTTGGCCTCGTCCTTGGTCATGCCCCCCAGATTGATGCCCGCACAGTAGACATTGGGCATGATCTTATCATAGCTCTCATAGGGTTTGATAACGAAATAGACATAGCCGATGCCGCCCACCAGCGCCAGGGCCAGTACCACAAACAGGCTGGTCAGCGCAATGAACAGCTTATTTTTCTTTTTCTTGGGCTTCGGCGATTCATTGTCTGTCGGCTTCGATTCGTCCGTGATCGGTGGGACGGGCGGGGGAGCGGTAGATTCTTCCGGCTGCTCTGATTCATCGATTTCTTCCGGTGGCTCTGCTTCCTCGGGTTCCGCCGGTGCTTCCGGCGGTTCCGGTGCTTCTGGCACTTCCGGACTTGGCTCCTGGGGAACTGCTTCCGGCGGCTCCGGCAGTTCGGTATGTTCCGCTTCTTCGGGGGTATCGATACGATCAGAATCGGGCAAGCTAATTTGCTCCGGCTGATCGGGCTGGTCAGGCTCTAAATGCACCTGCGGCACATAACCGCGGGATTCTTCGGGATTCGGCTGATCGTGTTCGGGTGACATAGGCTTCTCCTTTCCCGTGGAACGCATGGGGGTCCAAACGATAGGTATTATTATACAAAAACCGACCTGTTATTGCAATTCTTTCTTATGTGTATAGACGCAAAAATAGCCGGAAGTGTTTCATTTTTTCCGTTTTTCCCGTCCCATAGACAATATATCCGCCGAAAATTAAAATATTCTTTCATATTTCATCCATTTCATTTACACCGGACCGTTTATACGATATAATGACAAAGCAGCATCACATAATCAGGAGGTTGTGTGTCTATGTCAAGAGAATTAGAATCGCTCCGCCAGCAAATGGATCGGCTTGCGGATTTGCAGCAGCAGCTTCAAACCGTAAATCAACGCATCGGCACCATGGAGTCCAAGCTGCCCGGGCTGGAACAGAGCGTCCGGGATGAGCAGGCAGATGTGGACCGCATGGAATCCGGCGGCATCACCAGCTTTGTCTATGGCATTCTGGACCGTCAGGAGGAAAAGCTGGAAAAGGAGCGCCGGGAAGCCAGACAGGCCCGGGAGCAATACCAGGCCGCGCTGAATACGCTGCAAGATCTGCATCGGCAGCGGCATGCGGTTTGCGGATTTCTTCTTCGACGGCTTTTTCACCGACGCCATGGCCTTAAATCGCATTGACCGGGTGAAAAATCAAGTGGAGGACATCGCATCCCAGGTGCAGCGGCATCTTGACACCGTATCCCGGCGGCTTTTCTCTGTCACCGGTACCCTACAGCAAAAATCCCAGGAGGCGCAAGACCTGATCCTCCACGGGAGCGAAACATAGGAACAAGGAGTGTACTCATTATGAAATGTAAAAAATGCGGCACCGAAGTAGACAATCGCGCCAGTTTTTGCCCGGTTTGCGGCGAACCTATGGGCTTTGGCGATGGCCCCCAGTCGACGCGCCCCAACGGTTACGGCAATTCCGGCGGCTACCGTGCCCCCATCACCAGCCGCAGCATCCCCATGGCAATTATTCTTTCCATTATCACCTGCGGCATTTACGGAATTTATTGGATGTATTGCCTGGTCAATGACCTGAACACCGCCAGCGGCCATGACGGCGACACCAGCGGCGGCATGGTCATCCTGTTTACCATCATCACCTGCGGCATTTATGGCCTCTATTGGTACTACACCGCCGGACGCAAGGTAAGTGAAATTCAGGAATATGACAGACGGCCTCAGGACAGCTATCTGGGCATTCTCTATCTGGTGCTGGATCTGTTCCGGCTTAGCATTGTCTCCATGGCGCTGATTCAGAATGAGCTCAACCAAGTGGCAGGACTGTAAACCGCGCATTTACCGGGTGCTTATCCTATGGCTGGGGCTCCCGTTGCTTGGAGCGCTCTATGGGCTTTGGGTATCGCATACCGGATTCGGCATTCCGTGCCTGTTTTATACCGCAACCGGTCTTAAATGCCCCGGCTGCGGCATCACCCATATGGCGCTGTGCCTGATGCATGGGGATTTGGGCGGCGCATATTCCGAAAATCCCATGGTTCTGATGCTGCTGCCCATCTTATTGGCGCTGCTGCTTCGGCTGACGTTTCGCTATGTGAAAACCGGCAGTCGGCAGCTGACAACGTGGGAGAATCGCATCGTAATCGGCATGGTCGTCTTGCTCATCGGCTTCGGGGTCCTGCGAAATTTGAAATTTTTCGCTTGACAAGTCCCGATGGGGTATGCTATACTCCCGAACAGATAAGAGAAAGGCAATGATGGAGAACAGTAGGTGCTTCCATTGACGTTCAGAGAGCTTCCGGTTGGTGAAAGGGAGCCGTCAGGTGCGCTGAAATTACACTCCGGAGCTTCCGGCTGAATTCCAGTAGGCCCCCACGGTTGCGCCCGTTATCGCGCCGGAGTTGTCAGACTCCCTGAGGCTGTTTGCCGTGAGG
>CAVJLG010000009.1:53046-97891 GCA_963650135.1 Barnesiella intestinihominis
ACTACGGCTGCAACATGCAGTTCGGCGGCGACGACCAGTGGAGCAACATGCTGGGCGGACGTGAGCTTATTCGCCGGAAGCTGGGTGACGGCACTAAGGCCAACTCCATGACCATCACCCTGCTCACCGATTCCCAGGGCAAGAAGATGGGCAAGACCGCTGGCAACGCTGTATGGCTGGACGCCAACAAGACTTCTCCCTACGATTTCTACCAGTACTGGAGAAACGTTGGCGATGCCGATGTTATGAAGTGCATCCGTATGTTGACGTTCCTGCCGCTGGAGCAGATCAACGAGATGGACAAGTGGGAGGGCAGCCAGCTCAACCAGGCCAAGGAGATTCTCGCTTACGAGCTCACCAAGATGGTTCACGGCGAAGAGGAAGCCGAGAAGGCCCAGACTGCTGCCCGCGCAATCTTCGTTTCCGGCGGCGCTTCCGCTGATATGCCCACCACCGAGCTGACCGCAGAGGACGTGCCCGAGGATTCCATCGGCGTTCTGAGCCTGATGGTGAAGTGCGGCCTGGCAAAGTCCAACGGCGAGGCCCGCCGTCTGGTACAGCAGGGCGGTGTTCTGATTGCCGACGAGAAGGTCACGGATCCCGCTGCAACCGTTTCCAAGGCAGATCTGGAAGCCGGTGTGGTCATTAAGAAGGGCAAGAAGGTCTTCCATAAGGCGGTTCTAAAGTAATCACCCAAATCATATGATTGAAACTCCCGCAGAAAATCTGCGGGAGTTTTTTGCATTTCCTCTTGACACATGTGTGCATACTGTATATACTGTTTATGCACAGTATGCAAGGAGGTGCCAGATTGCAGATTCTCATTGATAACAAAAGCGGCGCACCGATTTATGAACAGATTTACACCCAGTTAAAAGAACAAATTATTTCCGGCGCACTGACGGAAGATCAGCCGCTGCCCTCCATCCGGGGACTTGCCAAGGATCTGCGCATCAGCGTCATTACCACCAAGCGCGCTTACGACGAGCTGGAACAGGAGGGCTTCCTCTATACCGTCGCCGGAAAGGGCTCCTTCGTAGCCAGGAAAAATACCGCGCTGCTGCGGGAAGAACAGCTGAAAAAAATAGAAGATCATTTATCGGAGGTCCGTCGGCTGGCTGCCACCATTTCGCTCAGCCGGGAGGACATCCGCGACATGCTGGATCTCATGTGGGAGGACGAGCCATGAACGCCATTACCGTAAGCAATCTGCAAAAGAATTATCCCGCCGGAAAAGAGCCCGGATTTACCTTTGGCCCGGTGAGTCTTACCCTGCCGGAGGGGGCCATTCTGGGGCTTATCGGGGAAAACGGCGCCGGTAAAACCACGCTGATGAAGCTGATTCTTGGTCTGCGCCGTTCCGATGCCGGTGAAATCTCCGTTTTGGGCGGTCAGCCGGGGGACACTTCCGTAAACGAGCAGCTGGGCGTGGTGCTGGATGAGCCCGGCGTTCCGGCCTGCCTCACGCCGCGTCAGTTCGGTAAGGTGCTCCACCGTATCTACCGCAGCTGGGATGATGCGTGCTATGAGCGCTATCTCCGCGAACTGGATTTGCCGGAAAACAAAGCATTTTCCGACTTTTCCAAGGGCATGAAAATGAAATTATCCATTGCCGCCGCGCTGGCCCATCATCCAAAGCTGCTGATTCTGGACGAACCCACCTCGGGACTTGACCCGGTGGTGCGGGAGGAGGTGGTGGAGCTGTTTTCCGACTTCACCCGTGACCCTTCCCATTCCGTGCTGATCTCCTCGCACATTGTGGAGGACCTGGAAAAGCTCTGTGACTATACCGCATTCCTGCACCGCGGAACACTTCTGCTCTGTGAGGAAAAGGACCGGCTGCTGGAGCAATACGGCATTCTCCATTGCAGTCTGGAGGATTGTAAGGCCCTTTTGCCGGAGGCAATTGTCCATCAGAAGGATTCGCCCTATGGGGTGGAAGCGCTGGTGCGCAGGGATTTGGTACCCGGGCGCTTTTCGCTGCGTCCTGCCGGGCTGGAAGAGATTTTTGTGGGTATGGTAAAGGAGGAACGGTAACATGCTGGGACTGATTCAGAAGGACATCTATCAAATGCTGAAATATCAGCGTGTCCTGATGCTGATTGTGGTGATCTTTGCGATTGCTTCCTCGAAAAATCAAGACAATGCGTTCTTTCTGGTGTACCCCTCGGTGATTGCCGGACTATCTACGGTGACGCTGCAAAGCTATGATGAGCAGGGCGGATTCAGCAGCTACAGCGCCATAATGCCGGTATCCCGGAAAACCGTGGTGGGTGCAAAATATATCTACGGCATTGCGATGGTGGTGCTGGTGGCGCTGCTGGAGGCGGTTTCTTATCTGGTATTTCAGAATTCCGTTTCAGATGCGGTACGGAATATCGGCTTTACAACCGTTGCGGGGCTAATTTGCGTCAGCGTATTTCTTCCCTTCATCTTCTGGATTGGGGTGGAACGGGGCCGCACCGCCTATGTAGTAGCCATGAGCGTATTTTGCGCACTGACGCTTCTGCTGAAAGAACAGCTCACCAATATTCCAAGTGTCACCATTGGGGTTGCACTGGTCCTCTGCCTGGCTCTTGTGGCAGTCTCCTATGGATTGTCCGCCACCGGATATTCGAGGCGGGAATTATAACCAGAAAAGCTCCGGAACACAAACCGTGCTCCGGAGCTTATTGTTATGCTTCCAATCAGACTTCCCAGCCGTTTAAATACTTCACCTGGGCGTCGGTGAGGGTATCCACCTTCAGGCCCATGGCGTCCAGCTTGATTTTGGAAACCAGATCGTCGATCTCATCGGGTACCTCATAGACATCGTTCTGCATTTCCGCCCGGTGCTCCATGAGATATTTCAGGCTCATGGACTGAATGGCGAAACTCATGTCCATAATCTCAGCAGGGTGGCCGTTGCCGGAGGCCAGATTCACCAGTCGGCCTTCTGCCAGCAGGTTCAGGGTGCGTCCGTCGGGCAGCTCATAGCCCATGATCTCATCTCGGCGAAGATAGACCTTGGTTGCCATCTCCCGAAGCTCCACCTCGTTGACCTCTACATTAAAATGTCCGGCGTTGCTCAGGAACGCATTGTTCTTCATCTTCTCAAAGTGCCGCTTGGTAATCACGTCACGGCAGCCGGTGGCGGTAACGAAGATATCGCCCAGAGGAGCCGCCTCGTCCATGGTCATGACCATATAGCCGTCCATGGTAGCCTCCAGTGCCTTAATGGGGTCGATCTCAGTGACAATCACCGTTGCCCCCATGCCCTTTGCCCGCATGGCAATGCCCCGGCCACAGTAGCCATAACCGGCCACCACCACGGTACGGCCTGCCACCAGAAGGTTTGTGGTGTGCATAATGGCATCCCATACGCTCTGGCCGGTGCCGTATTTATTGTCGTAATAATGCTTGCACTTGGCATCGTTGACGTTCATCATGGGGAAGGGGAGTGCGCCTGCCTTGGCCCGGGCCTTGAGCCGATGGATGCCGGTGGTAGTTTCCTCGCAGCCGCCCATCACCTTGTCGGCATAGTCCTTGCAGGTGGAGGTCAGCAGCTCCAGCAGGTCGCCGCCGTCGTCAATGAACAGGTCGGGATGGCAGGAGAGGGTCTGGCTTAAATGCTCCAGATACTCCTCCTGGGTTGCGCCGTGCCATGCCGCCACATGCACGCCCAGGGATGCCAGACCTGCCGCCACATCATCCTGGGTGGACAGGGGATTGCAGCCGGTGGCATAGACCTCTGCGCCTGCGGCCTTGAGCACCGTGGCAAGGTAAGCGGTTTTTGCCTCCATATGAATGGACATGGCAATGGTCTTCCCGGCGAAGGGCTTGGTTTTCTCAAATTCCTTCTTGATGGCGCCCAGGGCAGGCATAAAATCCTGCACCCATCTGATTTTCATGCGCCCGTGCTCCTGAAGGGACATATCTCTGACAATATTCAAGGCATTCGACCTCTTTCCTCAAAAAATCAGTCCAAGTATATCATATAATTTACAACGGAACAAGAAAGTTTACACAATTTTCATGGACTTTTCCGATCCGATGCAATAGAATAGGCCTACATATGTTAGGAGGATGCCAAGTGAATGAATTAAGACGGAAATGGAACCGTTTCCTATATAATAACGCCAACAAGGGAATCCCCAACCTGATGCTGTATATCAGCGTGGGCACCCTGATTGTCTATTTCTTTACCCTCATTGACCCCAGTAATGTGCTCTATCGGTTTTTGTGCTTTAACCGCAGCGCCATTCTCCATGGTCAGGTGTGGCGGCTGTTCACCTATATCTTCATTCCCACCTCCAGCGGCATTTGGCTGTTTCTTTTGCTGTTTGCCTACTATGGCATTGGTCGGATGGTAGAGGCCGTATGGGGCACGCTGAAATTCAACCTGTTTTACCTCTGCGGTGTGGTGATTATGGACATTGCCGGTCTGATTCTGGGCCGAACCGCTACCACCTACTATCTGAACCTCAGCCTGTTCCTGGCGCTGGCCACCATGTATCCCGACAACAAGGTGCTTCTCATGTATATCATCCCCATTAAGATGAAGTATCTTGCCTGGGTCTACCTGGCCTTTACGGTATTCGACGTGATTCGGGGCGATTTCTTCTCCATATTTGCCCTGCTGAATTACTTCATTTTCTTCGGCAAAGATTGCCGGAATGTGCTGCCCGGGGCCGATCATGTGGGCTCCCGGAAGTTCCAGTTTAAGCGGAATTCCGGCGGAGGAAATCCCAACTGGGCAAATAAGTACCGCTCCGCCACCGGCCGCCGTCCCGGCAGCGGCAACCATGGGGAGTATAAGAAAGTGGTGGATGCGCCCACCTATCGCCATAAATGCACCGTCTGCGGGCGCACCGATGTGTCGAATCCGGAGCTGGAGTTCCGTTATTGCTCCAAGTGCAACGGCTACTATTGCTATTGCCAGGATCACATCAACAACCATGTTCACATTCAGTAAACGCATTCCGGCGGCGCTGTCTCTGCTGGCAGCGCTGCTGTGTGTCATTCTAATTGGCTGCACAAAAGCGGATGCAGACGGCCTTACCGTGGTATTTCCGGAGCTCGGGGCCGCGGACTGCGCCATCTTAATGTCCGGGGACCACACCGTGGTCATCGACACCGGCGAAGCAGGGGATGGCGCAGCTATTTTGGACATTCTCTCAGACTATGGTCGGGATACCGTGGATTTACTGGTCATCTCCCACTACGATAAGGACCATGTGGGCGGCGCGGCGGAGCTGTTGGGTGGGGTGAACGTCCGACGAGTGATCGGCTCCAGCTATCCCAAGGATTCCGAGGAATATGCCGCCTATCAAACGGCACTTTCTCAGGCGGGGCTGACGGAGGATATTCTCTCTGCCCCGGAAACTGTAACGATTTCGGATAATTTCGTGCTGAACGTTTGCCCGCCAGAGCAGGCGACATATGCAGCGGACGAAAGCAACAACGCCTCCGTTGCCGTGGCGGTGCAATACGGACATACCCGCATGCTCTTTACCGGCGACGCCATGGAAGAGCGGACCCAAGAGCTCCTTTCAGCGTTTTCCGGTACCTTTGACCTTATCAAGCTGCCCCATCACGGCAGGGAAACGGAAACCGCCGCGTTGCTTTCCGATGCGTTTGGCACAGACAAAACCGCATATATCGTCACCAGCTCGAAAAAAGAGCCGGAGGATAAGAAGCTGAAAAAGGCCGTTTCCGGTACGCTGTATCTCACCCGAAATGGAAGCGTTACAGCCCATTCCGACGGTTCCACCGTGAAAATCACTCAAACCGGGGAAGAAAACCCGTAATTTTACCCACTTTCTACAAAGTGCCCGAAAACAGTTGACATTGCATATTTTTCTGTTATACTGGTTAGGCAATGGGAAGCTATATTGCTTCGCATGTTTCAATAACTAAATACACCTTATTAAGAGTGGTGGAGGGATCGGCCCTATGAAGCCCGGCAACCTGCAAATGCAAGGTGCCAAATCCGGCGGTGCAAATCGAAAGATGAGGTTTTTTATGCTCACTATAACCCGCCGAAATCCGGCGGGTTTTTCTATGCATCCAAAACCCAACCACAACACAGAAAGGATGAATCAAATGGCAAAACGTATCTTTACCTCGGAGTCCGTTACGGAGGGACATCCCGACAAAATATGCGACCAGATCTCTGACGGCGTGCTGGACGCCATTCTCGCAAAAGACCCCAACGCCCGCGTAGCCTGTGAAACCATCACCACCACCGGCATGGTGTTCGTTATGGGCGAAATCACCACCGACTGCTATGTGGATATCCCCGCCATTGCCCGTGAGGTCATCTGCCGCATTGGCTATGACAAGCCCGAATACGGCTTCGACGGCAACACCTGCTCTGTTATGACCGCCATCGACGGTCAGAGCCCCGACATTGCCCAGGGCGTCAACCACGCCTATGACGACGAGAACGAAACCGGTGCAGGCGACCAGGGCATGATGTTCGGCTTTGCCTGCGACGAAACCCCCGAGCTGATGCCCGCGCCCATTTCCTTTGCCCATCAGCTGGCCCATAAGCTCACCGAGTGCCGGAAGTCCGGTCAGCTTCCCTGGCTGCGGCCCGACGGCAAGAGCCAGGTTTCCGTACAGTACGGCGAGGACGGCAGCGTAGAGCGCATCGACGCGGTGGTTGTCTCCACCCAGCATTCTCCCGACATCGACATTGAAACCCTCCGGAAGGAAATCATTGAGAGGGTCATCAAAACCACCCTGCCTGCTCAGCTGCTGGACGAGAACACCAAGTTCTTCGTAAACCCCACCGGTCGCTTCGTCGTTGGCGGCCCTGTGGGCGATTCCGGCCTCACCGGTCGTAAGATCATCGTTGACACCTATGGCGGCTATGCTGCCCACGGCGGCGGCTGCTTCTCCGGCAAGGACCCCACCAAGGTAGACCGCAGCGCCGCCTACATGGCCCGCCATATCGCCAAGAACATTGTGGCTGCCGATCTTGCAAAGAAGTGCCAGATCGAGCTTGCCTATGCCATTGGTGTGGCGCAGCCCGTTTCCGTGCTGGTAGATACCTATGGCACCGGTACCGTCAGCGATGAGAAGCTGAGCGAGGCTGTGCGCAAGGTATTTGATCTGCGGCCCCAGGAGATCATCCGCTATCTGGATCTCCGCCGTCCCATCTACTCCGCTACCGCCACCTACGGTCACTTTGGCCGTCCCGAGTTGAACCTGCCCTGGGAGAAGATTGATCGGGTAGAGGATCTCAAGAACGCAGTTCTTTAATTCATTTCCATGTTCCTTCTGCCGTCCATCCGGGCGGCAGAAGTTCTTTGTTCCGAAAAAAGTTGTCATTCTGCCCGCAAATGTGATAGAATAGCAAAAAACTCCGGAGGAATGCGCGATGCGCCTTTTTGTATACGGCTGCCGCCCCTATGATGAAGAAGCAATTTTTCGGGCGTTGGCGGAAGCATATCAAATAGAGCTGGGAACCACGATAGAGCAGCCCAGCCGGAACAACGCCGATTTGGCACGAGGCTATGACGCCGTTTCCGTGGTGGCGGTCCCTGTTACCGCCGATATCCTGACTGCACTCCGCCACAATGGCGTTACATTGCTTTCCACCCGTACCATTGGCTACGACCATATTGATTTGGAGGCCGCGAAGGAGCTGGGCATCACCGTCTGCAATGCCGGCTATGACCCGGACGCCGTGGCAGATTACACGGTTATGCTGATGCTCATGGCCCTACGGAACGAAAAGCGCATTATGCAGCGGGCTAATCTGCACGATTTCTCCATGCCCGGACTCATGGGGCGGCAAATGCGCAGCTGTACCGTAGGCATCGTCGGGGCCGGAAAAATCGGCGCACGGGTGATGGAATCGCTTCGGGGCTTTGGCTGCAACATGCTTTACTGGAACCGCAGTCCGAAAAACGACTTGCCGGGAACGCAGGTCCCGCTGGATGTCCTCTGCCGGGAAAGCGACATTATTTCGCTGCATCTTCCCTTGACCGAGGAAACCCACCACCTCATCAGCCGTGAGGTACTTGCCTCTGTGAAGCCCGGCGCGATTCTGGTCAATACGGCCCGGGGCGGACTGGTGGATTCCGAGGCATTGATCGACGCATTGGAATCCGGGCACTTGGGCGGTGCAGCCCTGGATGTGGTAGAAGGGGAGGCCGGGCTGTATCATTTCAACAAAATGTCCGACCAGATCAAAAATCGCTCCCTGAGCATTCTCAAGGATATGCCCAACGTGATTGTAACGCCCCACATGGCATTTTACACCCAGGAAGCAGTTGCGCAGATGGCGCGTTGCAGTCTCGAGGCCTGTCAATGCTATGAAAGCGGAACGGAAAATCCCTGGAAAATCTGCTGAAAAGAAAGGAATACCAATGAACTATGTATGCAACGGCAGCTACAAAAGCTTTGTCTGCCTGGACTTTGAGACAACGGGACTGTCCGGCACCAAGGACAAGGTCACCGAGATCGGCGCGGTCAAGGTGCTGGATGGGGAAGTGGTGCAGCGATTTTCTACGCTGGTGAATCCCGGACGGCCCATTCCGCCCCGGGTGGTAGCCCTCACCGGCATCACCAACGATATGGTGGAGGATTATCCCCGGATTCACGAGCTGCTGCCGATCTTTCTGGGCTTTCTGGGGGATTTGCCCCTGGTGTGCCATAACGCGAAATTCGACTGCAAATTCCTAGAGCGAGATTTGGGCGCCATGGGCCGTTCCATTGAAAATCCCGTGGACGATACCCTCCAGCTCTCCCGGCTAAAGCTCAAGGGACTGCCCAGCTACAAGCTTGGGTATTTGACGGACTATTTCAGCATTGCGCTGAACGACGCGCACCGGGCCTGGTGCGATGCCGAGGCCACCGCAAACCTGTACTTAAAGCTCCAAACGGTATAACATAACCGCCCGAAGCCATTGTGGTTCCGGGCGGTTTTCTCATAATTTTGCTTGTTTTAGTCCGTCAGCGTCAATGCGCCGGTGGGGCAGGTATGGACGCAGGCAGGCAGCAATCCCGCCTGAATTCTGGCCCAACAGCCGTCGCACTTCATGGCCTTTCCGGTTTCGGGATGGATGGAAATCACCCCAAAGGGGCAGGACTTTTGGCAGGCCCCGCAGCCCATGCATTTCGCTTCGTCCAGGATCACATAGCCCATCTCGTTTTTGGAAATGGCTTTTTGCGGACATACCTTCATGCACTTCCCGCAGTGGACGCAGCCCACGGAATAGTCACGAATTGCACCGTTTTTCTCCCGCTGCTCCATATAACGAAGGGGCTTCTGGTCCAAGGCGCAGAGAATGTCCCGCTGGTCGATGCAGGCCATCTGACAGGCTGCGCAGCCCGTGCATTTTTCCGGGTCAAACTTGATTCGTCTCATGCCTGTTCCTCCTTCCCGAGCCGACAGCGAATGCAGCGATAGCTGGGGAAGCCGGAATAGGGGTCCCGGTGGTCATAGCTCAGCAAGCTGTTGGCGTCCGCCTCCCGATAGCCGTGATACAGGCTTACCATGCCCTGGGGAATGGTGCCGCTGGGATTGGCCAGCACCCGTACCTCGCCATGGGCCGTCTGCACCACAATGGTATCTCCGGCAGCGATGCCCAACTGCGCCGCATCCTCCAGGCTGATATCCGCCGTGGGATTTTTCCGAAGTGAACGGGCACTGGGACAGTCATGGAGCCGGGAATGGAGGCCGCCGGGAATCCGGATGCCCGTGGAGAGAATCATGGGGAATTCCGCCGGGTCGGCATTGTCCGCAGAGTCACAATAGGTGGGCAGCGAATCGAGATTCGGGTCATGGAGTTCTCGAATGATCTGGGAATCCAGCTCAAATTTACCGGAGGGGGTGCGGAACCCATGCTTTCCCACCGGTGCCATCGCCAGGCCGGGAATCTGCTGCGGCAGCTCCGGATGGCGCTTCAGTTCCTCCAAATCGATGGGCGTATTTCGCAGCATATAGCGGATGCAGGTATCCCGGTCCGACTTGAGCAGTGCATCGTCCACGTCCAGCCGCCGGGCCAGCTCCAGAATGATCTCATCATCCCGCCGGGCCTGATAGAGGGGCGCTACCACCGGCTGGGTATACTGGGCAAAGCCGCCGCCGAACACCTTAAATTCATCCCGCTCATAGGACGTACATACCGGGAGCACAATGTCCGCATATTTGGCAGAATCCGTCATAAAAATGTCTACGTCCACGAAAAACTCCAGCTTTTGAAGAGCCTCCCGCATTTCCGACGCCCCCGGGAACATCCGGAAGTTCATGCCGTGGGCGTACAGCATGCGCAGGGGATAGGGCTTTCCCGTGAGAATCGCCCGGGGCAAATCGCAGGCCTGCATTTCGCCAATGAGCTTATGCCAAAGGGGATACCGCTCGCAGCCGATGGGCACGGGCCCGTCTTTGGGGTACTTTTCCACGGAGAATTCCGGCTCCATGGTTTCAAAGCCGCCCATGGAATGGGCATAAGTGAGGTAAGTGGGCACCATGCCGCCGGGGCGATCATAGCCGCCGGTAATGGCAGACAGCGCCATCACCGCACGATGGTTTTGCATGCCGTTTTTAAAGTGTACCAGAGATGCATTGGATGGATTGATGGCCAGCGGCAGATTTTCGCCCACCATTTTTGCGGCCAGACGGATTTCCTCCGGGGTAAGGCCGGTAATCTCCGCGGTTTTCTCCGGAGTAAACGCTTCAACATATGCTTGATATGCCTCAAAGCCATAGACATTCTCCCGGATATAGTCGCGGTCGATCCAGTCGTTATGGATGAGCTCCCGGCCAAGACATAGGGCCAGCGCACCGTCTGTGCCCGGCTTCACCCGCAGGTGCAGGTCCGCCGCTTGAGAGGCCGGGGTGATTCTGGGGTCGATGATAATGACCTTCATGCCTCGGCGGTGATTGGCCTGGAGCCCCAAATTCATCAAATATGAGGATATGCCGGGATTGGCGCAGAAGCCCAAAAACACCCCTGCATTTTTCATATCCGGCTGGACCATTTCCGCGCCGGTGGCACATTGCCAGGACATAATGGTGGAGGTAAAGCAGGAGGAGGACTCGCTACCATAGTTCACCGAGCCATAGCTATAGGCCAGCCGCTGGAGAAACGGGCGATACCATTTATCATATCCGCAGTAAAACGCAGCGCTGGAGGCCACGGATTCCTGACGAATGGTCAAAAGCCGCTGGGTGATCTCTTCCATGGCTTCATCCCAGGAGATGGGCTGGAATTTTCCCTCGCCCTTTTCCCCCACGCGCTTCAGCGGGGTCTGAATTCGATCCTTCCGATAGAGATAATCCCGGGCAGCAAGGCCCCGGGCACAGAGCTTCCCGTGGTTGGTGGGGTGCGCATCGGTGCCCTCCACCTTGATCACTTTCCCGTCCTTCACATAGCAGGTAACGCCGCAGTGGGGCCCGGGCGCGCAGATATCGCAGAAGGTATTGTGCAGGCTGATGCCGGTATCTTCGCCCGGAAGCTTCGCCGCCAGCCGCTCTTTTGTGGTCATGATTATTTCCTCCGTTGCCCTATTGTGGAACTAGTATACCATTCTCACGCCGACGGTTCAACCCCTTTATTTCGTTGGCTAATTATCTTTTTGCGTGGATTCCGTGGGCTGCTCTGTTTTCTCCGGATGCTCCGGCTCTTCCATGGCGTTTTTCAGCTTTTCCAGGGCTTTTTTCTCGATTCTCGACACATAGCTCCGGGAAATTCCCAGCTTCTGCGCCACCTCCCGCTGGGCAAGGGGCGTGGTGCCGAACAGGCCATAGCGCCAGGTAATGATCTGCTTTTCTCTGGGGGTTAGGGTACGGTCCAGCAGCCCCATGAGCTTTTTCGTCTCACTGCGCAAATGGGTTTGCTGGAACAGGTCCTCATCGCTGGACAGCACATCCATCACACTGAGGCTGGAGCCGTCCTGTCCCGTCTCAATGGCGTCGGACAGGGAAATATCCCCTGCGCTTTTTCGCTGGGAGCGGAAATACATAAGAATCTCGTTTTGAATACACCGCCCCGCATAGGTGGCAAGCCGCGCCCCCCTAGTTCCGTCAAAGGTGGAGATTGCCTTAATGAGGCCGATGGTGCCAATAGAAATGAGATCATCCTGATCCGCAGAGGATGCATAGTATTTCTTTAGAATATGGGCCACCAGACGAAGGTTCCGCTCCACCAGAATGTTTCGCGCTTCAATGTCACCCTCTGCCCAGCGGGCAAGATAATATTGCTCCTCCTTGGCGCTGAGCGGTTTGGGGAAGGAGCCCACCGGTGTGGTCAGCCGCAGGGTGTACAGCAGCGTATTTGCAGTCAGCAGCAGTGCGATCATAGCATTCACCTCCCAAGAGTATATGCCGCCGCTGCCTGTCCGTTTGCCTGCCGGGACGGGCCAAATTGTTGACCTTCACCAATTTTCGCTTTCGAAGCATCAGAATTATCTATCCCGCCAGGTGCAACGATACCGGTTGCGCCGATCCCTGATCCGGGGTATAATAATAGAAAAGACATTAGGAGGAATCTCCATGCACGCCCTGGGGCACTTTAAAACCATTACCCATCATAAGCTTCTGGTGATGCAATATTGCTTCCGGGTTGGGCTCATCCGCCAGGGGCTTATGCATGATATGAGCAAATATTCCTGGACCGAGTTCCGGGTGGGGGCCAAATACTACACCGGCACCCGCAGTCCCAACGCCGCCGAGCGGGAAGAGCTAGGCTATTCCACCGCCTGGCTCCACCATAAGGGGCGCAATAAGCATCATCTGGAATACTGGATTGACTATGGCGGCCGGGATATGCAGCTGATGGGCCACCCCATGCCCACCCGCTATATGGTGGAGCTCTGCCTGGACCGGATTGCCGCCTGCCGGGTCTACCACGGAAAAAACTATACCGACAAGGATCCTCTCGACTATCTGGAGCACAGCCGGGACTCCAAAATGATGTACCCCCAGACCCATGCCCAGGTGGTAGAAATTCTGACCATGCTGGCGGAAAAGGGCGAAAAGGAAACCTTTCGGTATATCCGCCAGGTGGTGCTGAAGAATCCTGTGAAGCTCTATGCCAATCTTCCGCCCAAGGATGGGGCCCCCGCAGAAAAGGACCCCACGTTCGTTCTGCCGGAGCAGCTAAAAGCCCTTACTGCACAGCTGCCTACGCCCTTTTATCTCTATGACCAAGCGGGAATCGAAACCGCTTGCCGCCGGGTCGCAGAGGCGTTCTCCTGGAACCCCGGTCATCGGCAGTTCTTCCCGGTAAAGGCAACCCCCACCGCAGGCATTTTAAAGCTACTTCGGGCCCAGGGGCAGGGGGTGGTGTGCTCTTCGGCGGCAGAGCTGATGCTGTGCCGGAACTGCGGCTTTACGCCCGATGAAATTTTGTTCTTGCCCAACTTCCCCCGGGAGGAGGATTTGGATGCGGCGAAAGAGGTTGGATGTATGCCGGTCCTCGATGGCGCCGAGCTGGCAGACCGGTTTGCGGAAAAGGGCTTGCTCAGTGACACCGTGGGCCTGAGAATTACCCCCAAGGAGCCCTTCCGGTTTGGCATCGCTGAGGTAGCAACCGACAATATCAAATTCGGCGTTCCCGAGGATCAGCTGCCGGATACCGTCCGGCACTTAAAGGAGTTGGGGGTAAAGCGCATCGGCCTCCACGCCTATTTGTCCGGAAATACGCTGGCGCCGGAATATTATCCCGCGCTGGCGAAGCTGCTGTGCGGCCTTGCAAATCAGGTTTCTTCGTTGCTGCCGGTGGCGTATCTCAATATCTCCGGCGGCATTGGCATTGGCTACCGTCCCGGGGAGCAGACGCCTGACCTACATTCCCTCGGCAATGCCGTGCATCAGGTATTCGAAACCGCCTATCCGGACAGGAACTATCCTGCGCTGTATACGGAGCTGGGGCGCTATGTCACCGGGCCCCACGGCGTTCTGGTAACGAAAGTGACGCAAATTAAGCATGCCACCCGGAACTACGCCGGAGTGGACGCTTCGTCAGCAGATTTGATGCGCCCCATGCTGTACGATGCCTATCACCACATCTCTGTTTCCGGAAAAGAGGGTGCAAAGGACCGCACGGCCTGGGATGTGGTGGGTGCCGTCTGCGAAAACACTGATAAATTCGCCCAGAAGCGGATGCTGCCGGAGCTGAATGTGGGAGATACTCTCATCATCCACGACGCGGGAGCTCACGGGCATTCCATGGGCTATAACTATGGCGGTCGGCTGCGCTGCGGAGAATATCTCTGGACGGAGGATGAAACCGCCGTGCCCCTTCGCCGGAAGGAAACCATCGAGGACTATCTCAGCACCCAAGTATTCGAATAATGCAAACGCCGGAGCCGCACAAAAAAACGGTTCCGGCATTTGTTTATCCCAGCCCACAGAACAGGGCCAGCAGCCCGCCAACGATCAATCCCGCCGCCAGTAAAAACAGGCAGCCCTCCAGCACATAGGGAAGGATTGCCCATACCGCTCGGCGAATCAGCATCTTCCGGCGAAACTCCTCCGGTGATGCTGCGTGCTTGGGCATGGGGACGGTAAACAGGTCGCTAACATAAACGTGGTTCGTGGCTTTCATGATACATTTCCTCCCATCAAGGCAACACCGCGCAAATGCGTCTGCGGATTCTGACGGATCTTTTCCGCCAGAAATGCGTTTGTAAAACCTTGAAATACACAAAGTATTCCTGCGGTTTTACACCTTTTTCTGACAAAAAATCTCTCGTCAGACTCTCTTGCCGATTTGTACGGTATTGCCTTAAGCTTATTTTCTACAGAGAGTATAGCGAAGGAGGTGTACCATAAACGGGATTTTACGATAGATGACATCAAAAATCGCAGGCCAAAACGACCTGCGATTTTCAAAATTCAGTTGACGAACAAATCTGCACGCTTCTTATAATAGATGTTGGTCAAAACCAGCATCAGGCCATTGGTGAACAGACTGCTCACCACAGAGCTTACCACATAGATTTCGGAGCCCATGACGGAAATCAAATTCAGAACCCCGAGCACGCAGGTAATGCACAGGAACAGGATGTACATTTTCGGACCGTTCTTCCGAAATTTCGCAAGCCGGAACCTTGCATAGATGGCCAGCACCGCCAGCACAACGCTCACCACACCATAGAAGATATAGACGGCGCTCCATGTACCGAATCCATCCGGGTCGCTGGACAGCGCGGCAAAATACTGCACGCCGTTCAATACATTGAGAATTGCCGCCACAAACAACTGAAAATAGATCAGAAATTTGTGCCACTTCATGGGGTAAGGATTCTGAGGCATCGTTGCCGGATCGGCAGGCAGCGGTGCAGCATCCTCCACCGGCGCGCCGCAGACAGTGCAATACATCACGTTATCCGGAAGCTGCGTGCCGCATTTTTTACAAAACATGATTCATTCTCCCTTCCTTTTATGAAATCGCCGAATCCTCGGCAGTTTCAATCATTCTCCCTTGAGCCCGTATTCCTCTGCCAGCTCCTTAAAATAGGGGAGACTATGCATGATCGTCTCATAGCTGACGCAGTAGGCAATCCGCACATAGCCGGGGCAGGCAAAGCTGGAGCCGGGCACCACCAGAATATGATACCTCTTGGCCCGCTGGACGAACTCTTTTTCGTCCTCGGTGGGCGTTTTCACGAACAGATAGAATGCGCCCTGGGGCTTAATGCAGTCAAACCCGCAGGCTTTCAGGCCCTGATACAGCGCTTCCCGGTTCCGATTATAAGCTTCAATGTCCGTCTGGGCGTCCAGACAACGGGCCACGGCACGCTGCATGAGCGACGGCGCATTCACAAAGCCGGATACACGAGTGGCAATTCCCGCCGCAGCGTACACCAGCTCATAGTCGCTGAGCTCATTTGGAATCACCAGATAGCCGATTCGCTCGCCGGGAAGGGACAGGGACTTGGACCAGCTGTAGCAGACCACGGTGTTGGCATAATACTCCGTGAGATAGGGCACCTCTACGCCGTCATAGGCCAGCTCCCGATAGGGTTCGTCGGAAATCAGATAGATCTCCGTGCCGAATTCATGCTGCTTTTCCCTTAGAATCCGGCTCATTTCCCGGCAGGTTTCCGCAGAATAGACCACGCCGGTGGGGTTGTTGGGGTTGTTGACAATCACAGCCTTGGTCTTAGGCGTGATTTTCTCTGCAAACTCCCGGAGATTGGGCTGGAAATCCACGGTGTTGGGGGATACCACCACCAGCTTGCCGTCGTAATTTGCCACATAGTTGCCGTACTCGGTGAAATACGGGGCAAAGGTCAATACCTCGTCGCCGGGATTTAGAAGGGTCTTGAGGATGACGTTCAGACCACCAGCGGCGCCAACGGTCATAATGATGTTGTTCTCATGAAAATCCGTGCCAAACCGGCGATTGAGGCTCTCCGCCACCGCCTGACGGACGTCGGCATAGCCCACATTGGACATGTAGCCGTGGACCATCAGGGAATCCTCCTGGTCCAGGATCTCCCGAATGGCGTCCTTCACCGCTCCAGGAGCCGGTACCGAGGGGTTGCCCAAGGAGAAGTCATAGACGTTCTCCGGTCCAAACTCCCGGGCCATATTCTGGCCTTCCTCAAACATGGCACGAATTACCGAGTTGTTGCTGGCAAGCTGTTTCATCTTTTCCGAAATCATTTTAGGTTCTCCTTTCGGGTGGCTGCGTGGCCCCATGCCATAGACAGCTCAATGGCAGTCCGCCACAGGCTGCGAAGCTCCATCCGGGTTTCCGGGGCCATATTGGGGGTAAAAATCCGGTCCGTTTTCTGGAGGGAGGAAAGCTCCTCGGTGCCGCTCCATACGCCGGTGGCCAGGCCAGCGAGATAGGCCGCACCGGCAGCCGTTGTTTCTACCATTTGCGGGCGAATCACCGGGATTTCCAGCAAATCCGACTGGAACTGCATCATAAAGTCGCTGACCGATGCGCCGCCGTCTACCCGAAGCTCCGCCATGGGCGTGCGGGACTCCATGGCCATGGTGTCCACCAAATCGCCCACCTCATAGGCAATGGATTCGAGTACCGCCCGGCACATATGGGCCTTTCCGGTGCCCCGGGTCAGGCCAAAGAAGCTACCCCGAGCGTCTACATCCCAATAGGGCGCGCCCAGACCCGTAAAGGCGGGAACGAAATACACGCCGTCGTTGCTGCTGAGGCTCTCTGCCTGCAAATCGCACTCATGGGCCGCGGCAATGATATGGCACTCATCCCGGAGCCACTGAATGGCCGAACCGGCATTGAATGCACTGCCCTCCACGGCGTAAGTGGTCTTGCCGTTCAGGCTCCAGGCCACGGAAGTGAGCAGGCCCCGGCTGGAGCGGACGCTCTCGCTGCCGGTGTTCAGCAGGGTAAAGCAGCCGGTGCCATAGGTATTCTTCGCCTGCCCCGGTTGGAAGCAGCCCTGACCGAACAGCGCCGCCGCCTGATCGCCTGCGGAGCCGGAAATAGGCGTGCCCTCCAGCATTTCCAGGCCCTTGAGATGCCGGTCTACGGTGCCGTATACCATAGAAGAGGGCACGGGCTTGGGCAGCATGCACATTGGGATATTCAAAAGCTTGCAGAGCTCTTCATCCCAGCAGAGCTTGTCGATGTCAAACAGCATGGTGCGGGAGGCGTTGGAATAGTCGGTCACATGGGCTTTTCCGCCGGTGAGATTCCAAATCAGCCAGGAATCCACGTTGCCGAACAGAATTTCGCCGTTTTCCGCCCGTTTTTGAAGGGTGGGATCCTGATCCAATAGCCAGCGGATTTTGGTGCCGGAGAAATAGGGGTCAATGAGCAGACCCGTCCGGCTGAGCACCAGATTGGCCGCCCCGTCCGCCGTAAGCCGGTCACAGATGGAGGCGGTTCGGCGGCACTGCCAGACAATGGCGTTGGATACGGGCTTTCCGGTGGTTTTATCCCACAAAATCGTGGTTTCCCGCTGGTTGGTAATGCCGATAGCCGCAATATCCGTGGGACTGAGGCCGCTGCGCTCAAAGGCTTCGGCAATGGCCAAAAGCTCGGTGGAGAGGATCTCCATGGGGTCGTGCTCCACCCAACCGGGCTTGGGATAGTGCTGAGTCAGGGGATACTGCGCCTTGGTGACAATATCGCCGGATTTATCAAAAATGATGGCGCGAGACGAGGTGGTGCCCTGGTCTACCGCCAGTACATAGCCATTCATAGCTGCACTTCCTTTCGTGCCTATAGTTTCTCCGATTTTTCCGGGATTGTCAATGGTATCCTTGGACATTTCTTCGATTTCGAAAAGATAATCGTCATTCTCAACGAAAATTTGGGGTGTTTCTTGTATGTTCTCAATTATCTGGTATAATAGATTCCATTCTATTGGAGCGGAGTGATACCCTATGAAGAACGCACTGCGGAACGAGAGCATCCGCCACCTGCTGCCCCGTATTATCATTTGCGGCGTGCTGGCGGTCATTTTATTTGCCCTGTCCGGAAAAGGCCTGGTTTCCATGGTGACAGGGCCCACATATCTTTCGGATTCCCTGGAGAAGGGGAGCTATGTTTCCTTCGACGCCAGCGATGTGATTGTGGCCTTTGCCAATCTGACTGCAAAATCCGACAGCGGCACGGAAACGCTGAAGACATATTATCTGCTGCCCGTCGGCGACGCTACTTATATTGCCGTGATGGATCAGAAAGAGCACCACAGCGATATTCTGGACAAGGCCATGGACCAGAGCCATGAATACTACCTGGGGGATCTGGAAACCCTCACCCCACTGGACGGCCTTCAGGGCACCATTACCGCCCTGGACGACGATATGACCGGCTATATGACGGAATGCATCCAAAAATACGAACTGCCCGGCTATGAGGAAGGCGGCGATACCAGTGCGCTGATTCTGCCGCTGCAAATTGATCTGGACCGTGTGGGCATGTTCTCCAAAACCGTTACGCTGGTTTTGGGCGGGTCAGGGCTGCTGTTCCTGATTCTGATGCTGGTTTTCCTGATTCCCGCACTCACCGGCCACTATCAGAAAAAAGCCATGGCTACCGTTCTGGCGGATCATACCCCGGAAGAGGCCGAGGCGCTGTTTTCCGGTGCAGCGTCCCTGGAACGCGTGCGGGTGGGGGAATATCTCTTCTATCAGAAGGGCGCTACCACCCATGCCGTAAAGGTTTCCGATCTCATTTGGGGCTATCCCATGCCCGAGCCGCTGGTCATCAGCAAGTACCGCTGGGTAGTGGCACTGTATGATATGGAGCAGCATATGATCCAGGTATGCTTCCAGAACCAAGGGGATTGCCAGAAGCTGCTGGACGCCATCAAGGCCCAGGGCCATCCCTTCGTCTCCGGCTATACCAGTGAGCTCTCTCAGAAGTTCCAACAGAACTTCAAGGGCTTCGTCCGGGATGCGGAAAAGGCCGTAAACGAATAAAGTAAAGAGGATGTGCTGTGATCGGCACATCCTCTTTTTGTATGCTATATTAAAATGTCAGCCGCATATCATACCACACCGCGCCGCCGTGCTCCGATGCGCTTTCTCCCTGGCATACATAGCCCATGGCCTCGTAAAATCCGATTTTCTCCTTTTTGCAGGTGAGAATTACGCCCAATTGTCCGCCTGCCTTGGCCCGGGCTACCAGGGCTTCCATGAGCCGTGTGGCGATGCCCTGATGCTGATAATCCGGGTCCACCGCCAGCCCGAACACCGTCTGCCAGGGATTTTGGAGGCTGTGGGGGCAATCCGGCTCATACAGTTCGTCCCCCAACACCGGCGTATCCGTGCAGCAGCCGTTAATCAGCCCAACAATGCCCGCCGTAGGGGCCTCGGCTACCAGGAAGCGCTCCGGAAACAGGGCAATTCTTGTCCGAAAGGCTTCTCTGGTGGCCGCCTCTGCCGCGGGGAAGCAGCGATTTTCTACCCGGCATACCGCGTCCAGGTCATCCGGGGTTACGGTTCGAATGTTCATATCCATTTGTAAAAACTCCAAACTACATTTGATTTCCCTATCATTTTATCAGCTTTTTCCTGAGATTTCAAGGTACCCCATTGCATAATCCTCCCTCAAATGATATAATGCAGAAAACCCTTTGCTTGGCAATTCAAAGCGTCAAAGCAGGCAGGAGGTATTTATGAAATTTACAAAGATGCATGGCATCGGCAATGATTATGTCTATGTCAACTGTTTTCAGGAGCAGATTCCCGATCCCGCAGCTCTGGCCAAACGGATTTCTGACCGGCATTTTGGCGTGGGCTCCGACGGACTCATTCTGATTTGTCCCTCAGACGTGGCCGATTTTCAGATGGTAATGTACAACTCGGATGGTTCCCGGGCGCAGATGTGCGGCAACGGCGTCCGCTGCGTGGGAAAATACGTCCATGACAAGGGCCTTACCGACCAAACCACCGTCACCGTAGAAACCCTTGCTGGAATTAAAACCCTTCGGCTGCATCTGTGGGACAACGGCACCGTAGCAACCGTCACGGTGGATATGGGCGCGCCGATTCTCACCCCCAAGGACATTCCCGTCGATGGCAGCGGTGAGCGTTTTATTGAGCAGCCCCTGACAGTAGACGGCAAGCAGTGGCTGGTCACCGCCGTCTCCATGGGCAATCCCCACGCCATTGTCTATGTGGAGCATACCGACACGCTGGATTTACCCGACATTGGCCCCGCCTTTGAGTGCCACCCCGCATTTCCGGAGCGCACCAATACGGAGTTCCTGGAGGTGGTAGACCGCCATACCATTAAAATGCGGGTTTGGGAGCGCGGGGCAGGGGAAACCCTTGCCTGCGGAACCGGCGCATGTGCCAGCCTGGTTGCCTCGGTGCTCACCGGTCGCACGGAGCGGATGGCAACGCTAAAGCTGCTGGGCGGCGATCTGGACATTGTGTGGGACCAGGAGACGGATCATGTATTTATGACCGGCCCGGCAGACTTTGTATTCGACGGCGATTATCCCCTTTGAGAAAGGAGCCCATTCATGGCAAATATCAACGAAAACTATCAAAAGCTCCCGGGCAGCTATCTGTTTGCAGAAATTGCCCGCCGTGTCAGCGCCCATACCGCAGCGCATCCCGATCAAAAGCTCATCAAGCTGGGCATCGGCGACGTGACCCAGCCCCTTTGTCCCGCGGTCATCGAGGCCATGCACAAGGCAGTAGACGAAATGGGAAAGAAAGAGACATTCCGGGGCTATGGACCGGAGCAGGGCTATGATTTCCTCCGTCAAGCCATTCTGGAGCACGATTTTCTCGCCCGGGGCGTGGACCTCTCCATGGATGAAATCTTTGTATCCGACGGCGCAAAAAGCGACTGCGGCAACATCGGCGATATTTTCTCCAGCCACAATATTGTTGCTGTCTGCGACCCGGTTTACCCGGTGTATGTAGACACCAACGCCATGGCCGGACGGGCAGGGGAGTATCTTGCCGACCGGGAAATGTGGTCGAACATCTATTATATGCCCACCACGGCGGAAAACGGCTTTGTGCCCCAGCTGCCGGAAACGCCGGTGGACCTGATCTATCTCTGCTCTCCCAACAATCCCACGGGAACCGCCCTGAACCGGGAGCAGCTGAAGGTCTGGGTGGATTATGCCAACGAAAATGATGCGGTGATTCTATTCGACGCCGCCTATGAGGCATTCATCACCGAGGAGAATATCCCCCACAGCATCTATGAGATCCCCGGCGCAAAAACCTGCGCCATCGAGTTCCACAGCTTCTCCAAAACCGCAGGCTTTACCGGCAACCGCTGCGCCTATACGGTGGTGCCCAAGAACCTGATTCGTCAGAGTCAGAGCCTCAATGCCATGTGGAACCGCCGCCATACCACAAAATTCAACGGCGTTCCCTATGTGGTGCAGCGGGGCGCCGAGGCGGTCTATTCGCCCCAGGGGCAGCAGCAGGTGAAGGACACCATTGCGTTCTATCAGGAAAATGCCCGGGTGATTCGGGAGGGACTGACCGCAGCAGGCCTGGAGGTTTACGGTGGCGTCAACTCCCCCTATGTCTGGTTCAAGACCCCTGCGGATTCCTGGAGCTTCTTTGACCGGCTGCTCACCGAGGCAGGTGTGGTCACCACCCCCGGTGCGGGCTTTGGTCCCAGCGGCGAAGGGTATATCCGCGTCACGGCATTCGGTGATGCGGAGGATACCAAAGCTGCCGTGGAGCGAATCATTGCACTGATGAAATAAAACGAATGATTTCCCGGATTGCTGCATGCAGTGATTCGGGAATTTTTCTGCTGTCATGCTGCAAAACGCCTCGACCCAGCATTTTTACTAAAATGCAAAGAGCGATTCATTTTCGCATGCTTTCGATATATTTTTACAAATCGTGCTGCGAAAAATGTTCCAATTTGAATGTCTACTTTCATTTTCTTTCATCTCAAATTTTCAAAGATGAAATTTATGAATAATTAGCCATCATTTTATGCTCGTTTATCGTGATTTTCGTGCATTTTCCTGTTGACATATGCAAGATGTGACTATATAATGTGCATTACATCACATTAAATCGCAAGAGAACACGATGCATGCCGCCAATCTGTCATTCATTTTGCATGCTTCGTTTTCACTACCGCAAAGAGGTGTTATCTATGTTAGAGCAACGGAAACCAACTCCACCCCTTTATGATCCCTCCTTTGAGCATGATAACTGCGGCATTGGCGCCATCGTCAACATCGACGGTACCAAGGACTATGCCACGGTAGACAATGCCCTTGCCATTGTAGAGCGCCTGGAGCATCGTGCCGGCAAGGACGCCGCCGGTGAAACAGGCGACGGCGTTGGCATCATGCTTCAGGTTCCCCATGCCTTTTTCCACGAGATTATGGCAGAACAAGGCGTTGAGCTGGGCGGCGAACGGGACTACGGCGTTGGTATGTTCTTTCTGCCCCAGGACGAGCTGCCCCGGAATCAGGCAAAGAAAATGCTGGAGACAATCTGCGTCAAAAAAGGCGTTTCGCTGCTTGCCTGGCGTCAGGTTCCCACCAATCCCGATGTGCTGGGCAAAAAGGCCCTGGACTGCATGCCCTGTATTATGCAGGCGTTCTTTGCCCGTCCCGCCGGATGTGAAAAGGGCCTGGATTTTGACCGGAAGCTCTATGTGATCCGCCGGGAGTTTGAGCAGAGCCACGAGGACACCTATGTATGTTCCATGTCCAGCCGCACCATTGTCTATAAGGGCATGTTCCTGGTCAAGCAGCTGCGGCAGTTTTATCTGGACCTCCAGGATACCCGGGTGAAGTCCGCCATTGCCATGGTACACTCCCGGTTCTCCACCAATACCAACCCCTCCTGGCAGCGGGCCCATCCCAACCGCTTTATCGTCCACAACGGCGAAATCAACACCATTCAGGGCAATGCAGACCGGATGCTGGCCCGGGAAGAAACCATGGAAACCGGCGTATTCTCCGAGGACGATCTGGGCAAGGTCTTCCCGGTGATTAACGCCTCCGGCTCCGACTCCGCCATGCTGGACAACACCCTGGAATTTCTGGTGATGAGCGGCATGGAGCTGCCCAAGGCCGTGATGATTACCATCCCCGAGCCCTGGGTCAACAACCGCGGCATGAGCCAGAAGCGAAAGGATTTTTACCAGTATTACGCCACCATGATGGAGCCCTGGGACGGCCCCGCCTCCATTCTGTTCTCCGACGGCGATCAGATGGGCGCGGTGCTGGATCGAAACGGTCTGCGCCCCTCCCGGTACTATATCACCGACGATGGACGGCTGATTCTCGCCTCCGAAGTGGGTGTACTGGATATTCCCAACGAAAAAATCGTCAAAAAGGCCCGGCTGACCCCCGGCAAAATGCTGCTGGTAGACACCGTAAAGGGCTGCGTGGTAGAGGATGATGAATTAAAGGATCATTATGCCAACGCTGCCACCTATGGTCAGTGGCTGGACAATCAGCTGGTGTACCTGGCCGATCTGCCCATTCCCAACCATTCTGTGCCCAAGTATACGCCCCTGGAGCGTGCCAGAATGATGAAGGCCTTCGGCTATACCTATGAGGATCTCAAGCTGTCCATCGCCCCCATGGCCCTCACCGGCTCCGAGCAGCCCACCGCCATGGGCATCGACGCACCGCTGGCCTGTCTTTCCGATAAGCATCAGCCGCTGTTCAACTACTTCAAGCAGCATTTCGCCCAGGTCACCAATCCGCCCATCGACTCCATCCGGGAAGAGATCGTCACCGCCACCAATGTCTATGTGGGCACCGACGGCAACCTGTTGGAGGAGAAGGAAGAGAACTGCCACGTTCTGCGGATCAACAATCCCATTCTCACCAGCCTGGATATGCTGAAAATCCGCAACATGAAGAAGCCCGGCTTCAAGGTACACACGGTTTCGATTCTCTGCTATAAGAATACCAGCTTCGAGAAGGCACTGGAGCAGATCTGCAACTCCGTGGACCGCGCCTATCGGGAGGGCTACAATATTATCATTCTCTCTGACCGGGGCGTGGATGAAAACCATGTGGCAATTCCCTCGCTGCTGGCAGTTTCTGCGGTGGCAAAGCATTGCGTCCGGACCAAAAAGCGGACGGCGCTGGGCCTGATTCTCGAAACTGCCGAGCCCCGCGAGGTCCATCATTTTGCAACCCTTCTGGGCTATGGCGCTTCTGCCATTAACCCCTATCTGGCACTGGAGAGCATTCAGGGCATGATTCAGGACAGCCTGCTGGACAAGGATTACTATGCCGCCGAAAAGGACTACACCAAGGCCATTCTCTCCGGCATCGTGAAAATCGCCTCGAAAATGGGCGTTTCCACCATTCAGTCCTATCAGGGCAGCCAGATTTTTGAGGCCATTGGCATCAATCAGGACGTTATCGACCACTACTTTACCGGCACCGTCAGCCGGGTAGGCGGCGTTGGCCTCAAGGAGATTCAGGCGGATGTGCACGCCCTCCACGACAAGGCCTTCGACCCTCTGGAGCTCTACACCGATGAATCCGTGGAATCCGTTGGCATTCATAAGTATCGGGCAGGAAAGGAGCGGCACCTCTACAGCCCCATGGTGATCCATCTGCTCCAGCGTTCTGCCATGACCGGCGACTATGAGAAGTATAAGGAATATGCCAAGCTCATCAACGACCCGGGCAACATCGTCAACCTTCGGGGCGCTATGGAAATCAAGTTCCCCGAGGGCGCTGAGATTCCCATCGACGAGGTAGAGAGCGTGGAGAGCATCGTAAAGCGCTTCCAGACCGGTGCCATGAGCTTCGGCTCCCTTTCTCAGGAAGCCCACGAGTGCATGGCCATTGCGATGAACTCCATCGGCGCAAAGTCCAACACCGGTGAAGGCGGTGAGCTGGAATCCCGCTATACCGTGGGCTCCGATGGGCTCAACCGGAACTCCGCCGTAAAGCAGGTAGCATCCGCCCGGTTCGGCGTAGACTCCAAATACCTGGTTTCCGCTCAGGAGATTCAGATTAAAATGGCCCAGGGCGCAAAGCCCGGCGAGGGAGGCAATCTGCCCGGCAAAAAGGTCTATCCCTGGGTGGCAAAAACCCGCTATTCCACCCCCGGCGTATCGCTGATTTCTCCGCCGCCCCATCACGACATCTATTCCATCGAGGATTTGGCGCAGCTGATTTATGACCTCAAGAACGCCAACCGGGACGCTCGGATTTCCGTGAAGCTGGTATCCGAAGCAGGCGTTGGCACCGTCGCCGCTGGCGTTGCCAAGGCAGGCGCACAGCTGATTCTGATTTCCGGTTTCGACGGCGGCACCGGCGCAGCCCCCAAGACCTCCGTACAGAACGCAGGTCTTCCCTGGGAACTGGGCGTAGCGGAAACCCATCAGACGCTGATTATGAACGGGCTCCGTAGCCGCGTGATTGTGGAGGCCGACGGCAAAATCATGACCGGACGGGACGTTGCCATTGCCTGCATGCTGGGCGCGGACGAGTTCGGATTCGGCACCACGGCGCTTGTCTGCATGGGCTGCATTATGATGCGGGTCTGCAACAAGGACACCTGTCCCATGGGCATTGCCACCCAGAATCCCGAGCTGCGGAAGCGATTCATCGGCAAGCCCGAATATATCGTGAACTTCATGCATTTCGTGGCCCAGGAGCTTCGTGAAATCATGGCAAAGCTGGGCATCCGCACCGTTGCCGAACTGGTAGGCCGCAGCGATTTCCTCAAGGTTCGGGACGACCTCAAGGGCACCCGGGCCGGGCTGCTGGATCTCCATTCCATTCTCGACAACCCCTATGTCAACGAGCGGGAGGGGAACACCTATAATCCCGCCGACCACTATGACTTCAAGCTGGAAAACACCCTGGATATGCAGGTGCTGCTGAAGGAATTCAAGCGGAACCTGAAAACCGGTGCAAAGAAGGAAGTCTCCCTGAAAGTTTCCAGCACCGACCGTTCTCTGGGCACCATTCTGGGCAGTGAAATCACCAAGAGCTTTGGCGAAACGCTGCCGGAGGATACGTTCATCGTCCACTGCACCGGCGGCGGCGGACAGAGCTTCGGCGCGTTCGTGCCCAAGGGCCTGACCCTGACGCTGGAGGGCGACAGCAACGACTACTTCGGCAAGGGCCTCTCCGGCGGCAAGCTGATTCTCTATCCCCCGAAGAACAGCGTATTCCAGGCGGATGAAAACATTATCGTAGGCAACGTTGCACTGTATGGCGCTACCTCCGGCAAGGCGTTTATTGCCGGTGTGGCAGGCGAGCGGTTCGCGGTTCGAAACTCCGGCGTATATGCCGTGGTAGAGGGCGTAGGCGACCATGGCTGCGAATATATGACCGGCGGCAGAGTGGTGGTGCTGGGCGGCACCGGCAAGAACTTTGCAGCAGGTATGTCCGGCGGCATTGCCTATGTGCTGGACGAAAACTCCGACCTGTATCTCCGTGCCAATAAGGAGATCGTCGCCCTGGAGTCCGTCACCAGCAAGGCCGACGTTATGGAGCTCAAAGCCATGATTACCGAGCATGTGGAGGCCACCGGCAGCGAAAAGGGCAAAAAAGTATTGGCCCATTTCTCCGAATACCTGTCCAAGTTTAAGAAGGTCATTCCCAACGACTATAAGATGATGCAGAATATGATCGTGCGCATGGAGGAAAAGGGCTTCAACAGCGAAGAGGCCCAGATTGAAGCCTTCTATGCCGCTACCAAGAACGCCTAAGGAGGGATTACAAATGGGAAAACCCACTGGATTTATGGAATATCAGCGTCAGGATTGCCATGTGATCCCCCCGGAGGAGCGCATTGGCAACTGGAACGAGTTTAAGCCCCTGCTGTCCCGGGAAGAGCAGCAGAAGCAGGCCGCCCGGTGCATGGACTGCGGCGTGCCCTTCTGTCAGGCGGGCATGATGTTCGGCAATGCGGTGTCCGGCTGCCCGCTGCACAACCTGATTCCCGAATGGAACGATCTCATCTATGAGGGCAACTGGGAGCAGGCTTATTACCGTCTGCGCATTACCAACAACTTCCCGGAATTCACCGGCAGAGTTTGCCCGTCTCCCTGCGAAAAGGCTTGCTCCTGCAACCTAAACGGTGATCCGGTGACCTGCCATAATAACGAGCTGGCCATCATTGAAAACGCCTTTAACCGTGGACTGGTCAAGCCTCGAATCCCCAAGGTCCGCACCGGCAAGAAGATTGCCATCATCGGTTCCGGCCCCTCGGGACTGGCGGCAGCGGATCAGCTCAACCGCCGCGGACATTCCGTCACCGTCTATGAGCGCTTTGACCGGGCTGGCGGCCTGCTCATGTACGGCATTCCCAACATGAAGCTGGACAAGTCCGTGGTGCTGCGCCGGATTCACCTGATGGAGGAAGAGGGCGTGCAGTTCGTCTACAATGCCAATGTGGGCGAAAACACCGATGCGCAGGAGATCCTTGACCAGTACGATGCGGTGATTCTCTGCTGCGGCGCCTCCAATCCCAGAGATTTGACCGCGCCGGGCCGGGACGCCAAGGGTATCTACTTCGCCGTGGACTATCTCCGGGCCAACACCAAGAGCCTGCTGGATTCCGCCCACAGCGACGGAAACTATATCAACGCCAAGGGGAAAAACGTCCTGGTGGTCGGCGGCGGCGATACCGGCAACGACTGCGTGGGTACCGCCATTCGTCAGGGCTGCAAGCATGTGATCCAGTTCGAGATGATGGGCAAGCCTCCCGTCGAGCGCTTGCCCTCCAATCCCTGGCCCCAGTGGCCCAACGTCCTGAAAACCGACTACGGTCAGGAGGAGGCCATCTATCTCCAGGGCGAGGACCCCAGAATCTATAACACCACCGTGGAGGAATTTCTCAAGGACGACCAGGGCAACCTCACCGGCGTTACCGCAGTGAACCTCAGCTGGGCTGGCGGCAAGATGACCAAGCTGGACACCTATCCCGTGGATGTGGACATGGTACTCATTGCCGCAGGCTTCCTGGGCTGCCAGAGCTATGTGGCCGATGCATTCGGCGTCACCCAGACCCCCAGAACCTGCGTTGCCACGGAAAACGGCACCCATAAGACCTCCGTGCCCAAGGTGTTTACCGCCGGTGATATGCGCCGGGGCCAGAGCCTTGTGGTATGGGGCATCCGCGAGGGCAGGGAAGTGGCCCGGGAGGTAGATACCTTCCTGATGGGCTATTCCAACCTGGAAGCGGTAGAATAATAAAAAAGCCTGCATGGCATGGAACCAATTTGATTCCGCCATGCAGGTCATTTTTATGCTTCTTCCAATACCCTGCGGCACATATCCAGATATTCCTGCCGCACCGCTTCCGGGGCCAATACCTTCACTCTGCCGGAAAAGCTGAACACCCAGGCGTAAAACGTGGGGGACACCGCCACCTCCGCCGTCAGGGTAAAGCTTCCATCCGCCTGGGGCACCATCATGGCATCGCTGCCGAATTTGTCCACGGCGTTGTTGATGAGCTCCATAGGAAACGAAAGCCGCACCGAGGCAGCCGTTCCGCCGAACATTCCAAACACCTGCCGGGAATAGGCCGCCATATCCAGCTCTTGATAGGCTTCCGGACAGCGCCGGGGCGTGCCGGTGAGCTGGATGCTTGCCATTCGATCCACCCGATAGTGGGTTTTGCCCCGGCTTTCCGTATGGGCCACCAGATAATAATTCTCGCTGTCCCAGCACAGGGCATAGGGAGAGGCGCGGTAGCGCTTTTCCCGCTCTTTTCGGCTGCCGTCCACCTGATAATCCAGGTATCGGAATGTAATTTCACTGTTTTGGCGAATGGCCTGATAGAGCGCGTCTACATTATAGTAAATGCTCTCGTTTTCCGCCTTGCTTCTGCCCACCAGATGAAGCTGCCGCCGAAGCTGCCCGGCCTGGTGGCGGCTGGTCAGGGTTCCAAGCTTGCCAATGAGTTCATAGGATTTCTTCTCCGTGATGCACCGGGAGCACTGCACCGCATCGGCCAGCAGCTTTAGCTCCGCCAGCTGAAACGTCCGGCTGCCCAGGTAATAGCCCCGATGACTGCGGATGATATCCATCCCCTGATCCGCCAGCACCGAAAGATCCCGATAAATACTCTTTCGCTCTGCGGGAATGCCCCGCTTTTCCAGCATTTGTTCCAGCTCTGCCGCCGTCAGCCGATGGTCCTCATCCGTCTCCTGCTGCAAAATCTCGCCCAGCACCAGCAGCCGCTGTTTGGAGCCCTCAATTTTCGCCATTTCGATTCCTCCCGCAGTCTTTGGAGCTAGTGTACCACAGTTTTTGCCGTCCTGCAAATCCTCCCGGTGTTTTTGCTCCGAACAGGCTGTTTTTCCGGTGATTTTCTTGCTTTTTGTGGGACAATCTGTTATATTAAAGCAGTAACCTGTCGAACCTTTGGAGGAAGCCCATGAAGATTCTGGTTGTCTCTGATATTGAAAGCAAGTTTATCTGGGATCATTTTGACCCGGAGCGGTTCCGTGACGTCAAAATGATGATTTCCTGCGGCGATTTGTCCGCTCGCTATTTGTCGTTCCTTGTCACCATGATTCCGTGCCCGCTGTTCTATGTGCCCGGCAACCACGACAAGAAATACGAAAAAGAGCCGCCGGAGGGCTGCGTCAATATCGATGGCAGAGTCATTGAATATAAGGGCGTCCGTCTGATGGGTCTGGGCGGATGTAAGAGTCCCCATCCCTGTCTCTATGAGTATTCCGACGAGCAGATGTGGCGCAAGGTGAAAAAGCTGGAGCCTCAGATTCGCCGGAACAAGGGCATTGATCTATTCGTCACCCATGCGCCTGCTCTGGGTCTGGGCGACGGGCCCGACCTGTTCCATGAGGGCTTCCAATCCTTCCGCTATATCGACGACGTATATAAGCCCGCCATCCACTTTTACGGGCATCGCCACCTGGGGGAGAACCCCATGGATCGCCGCGCCATTTATCCCTACAACGAATCGGTGATGATTAACGCCTGCGGCTATAAAATTGTCGAATACGATCCCGGCGTTCCCATGGACACGCCTCCCGGCACCCATTCCGTGGTGGATATGCCCACCCCGATGCCGCCCCGCCGTTTTCCCTTTGGCGGTCTGCGTCCAAAATAAGATTGATCCGTCCCAGCACCGTTGTTTCTGGGGCGGATTTCTGTAAATATTGCATCTTTTCCCGGACAGAATGCGGGAATCTGGTGATTTCTACGGTTTCGCCGGATATTTTGCACGTCGTTTAGAAACATTACACAAAGTTTACTTTTCCTCTTTCGGTTTTCGGCGGTATCTGGTATGATATAGCTTGAGGGGATGCGAATGAAAATCTATATTGTGGAGGACGATCCCGAAATCCGTGAGCTGGAGAGCTATGCCCTAAAGTCCTCCGGCTTTGAAACCGTGGAGTTTGCAGAAGGATCGTCTTTTTTTGATGCCCTGCACCGGGAAAAGCCCGACCTTGTTTTATTGGATGTGATGCTGCCCGGAGAAGACGGCTTGTCGATTCTCAAGCGGCTTCGCAGTCAGGCCGATACCATGCGCCTGCCGGTGATTTTGGTCACCGCCCGCTCCACCGAACTCGATACTGTGCGCGGGCTGGACTTGGGCGCAGACGACTATATCGCAAAACCGTTCGGTGTGATGGAGCTGGTCAGCCGTGTACGCGCCAGAACCCGCAACATTGCCCGGGAGACGGACCGCTATACCGACGGCGAGATCGTGCTGGACACCTCCAGCCGCTCCGTTACCGTTGGGGGCGTTCCCTGCGAACTGACGTATAAAGAATATGAGCTTCTGAATTTGCTGATTCAGAATGCAGGCCGTGTGCTGACCCGGGAGCAGATTATGGACCGGATTTGGGGCTATGACTATGGCGGCTCCAGCCGTACCCTGGACATGCACATCAAAACCCTCCGGCAAAAGCTGGGGGAGGCCGGCAGCCGCATCCATACGGTTCGAAATGTAGGCTACCGGTTAGGCGAGTAGGAGAAAAGGAAGGATTCTGGTTATGTCTCTGTTTGAGTTATTTTCCCTGTTGGGCGGCGTGGGACTGTTCCTATACGGAATGACCATTATGTCCACGGGCCTGAAAAATGCCTGCGGTGAAAACCTTCGGGTGATTCTGGAGCACGCCACCAAGAACAAGGTGATCTCCGTGGTGGTGGGCATTGCCATTACCATGCTGATTCAAAGCTCCTCGGCAACCGACGTTATGGTCATTGGCTTTGTAAACTCCGGGCTGATGTCGCTGACCCAGGCCATTGGTGTCATCATGGGCGCCAACATCGGTACCACCATCACCGCCCAGATCACAGCCTTTAATCTCAGCGCCTATGCGCCGATGATTCTGTTTGTGGGCGCTGTGCTCTATCTGTTCATGAAAAAGGACATGGTAAAGTATGTGGGCTCCATCATCATGGGCTTTGGCATGCTGTTTGAAGGCATCGCCCTGATGAAGACCGCCATTGCCCCCTTGGCAGAAACCGAAGCCTTTATCAATATGATCTCCGCGCTGGAAAACCCGTTCTTAACGGTGCTGTTCGGCATCCTGTTTACGGCGCTGCTGCAAAGCTCGTCCTCGACCACGGTTATTTTCCAGGCTTTTGCCGTGCAGGGAATCATCAGCTACGAAACCTCGGTCTACCTGGTCATCGGCGCTGCCATTGGCTCCGTTACCCCCAATATTCTGGCTTCTCTTACCATGAGCCGCAACGGCAAGCGGACTGCGCTGCTGAATTTGCTGTTTAATCTGATTCGCGCCGCAATCCTCATGATTCTGCTGTTTATCTTCCCGCAGATTCTCACCATCATCAAGAGCCTGTCGCCCGGCAATGTGGCGCGGCAGATTGCAAATACCCACACCATCTTCGCCATTTTCGCCGTACTGGTGATGCTGCCCTTCTCGGATTATATTGTAAAGCTCACCCAAAAGCTTCTGCCTCTGAAGCCGGAGGAATCCCGGCCGGGGGAAGAGCGGAAGCTCCTCTATATGACCCAGACCGGTGCAATTCCCTCTGCGGTTGCCGTTTCCCAGGCCCACCGCGAAATCATCCGCATGGGTGAGATCGCCAGCCGGAACCTGAAAACCGCGGTAAAATGCTTCTTTGAGCAGGACGACTCCCTGGCCGAGGTGGTAGAGGAAACTGAGGATACCGTCAACTATCTGGACCGCTCCATTATCTCCAAGCTGGTGGAGCTCCGCACCCTGGAAATGACCCCCAGAGATTTAAACCGGGTCTATCATATGACCCTGGTGGTTGCAGACATTGAGCGTCTGTCTGACCATGCGGAGAACATTGTGGAATATGAAGCTCAGGTGCACAGCGGCAAGGCAACCCTTTCGGAGGATGCCATGAATGAGCTCAAGCACCTGGCCCAGCTGTCGCTGCAATCCGTGGATCTCTGTCTTTCTATCTTTGCCGACGAAGACTATGACCGGCTCCAGGAGGCAGAGGACTTGGAGGACCTGGTAGATGTCACCCAGGAAACCATCATCGGCAACCATGTCAAGCGCCTGATGAATGCCACCTGCAACCCCATGGGCGGCGTTGTATTCACCGATATGGCAACGGATTTGGAGCGCTGCTCTGACCATGCCATCAACATCGCCACTGCTTTGAGCGCTCATCCCTCGTAATCAATTGAAAACCGAAGTCCTGCCTCCATTTTGGGTTTCGGTTTTTTAGGCAGCCGCACTTTTTTCAAAAAAAATTTTCAAATTCTGCAACGTTCTTTGCGCTGGCAGCATCTTAATTATTATAGGACATCATCCAGGAAAGTAGGAAGGTATCTATATGAAACGTGACAACCCACTCCTGTCTGCCGGTGCAGCACTGCTGGCACTGTGCCTGCTTCTGACCGTTGGTGCATATAAGCTGGGCACCCTGCGTCGTACGGACGTGCCCCAGACACAGCCGGACGCTTTGGCTGCCAATGCCGAAGCATCTGAATTGACCGCCTCGAATCTTGACAGCAGTGCAAATGATGAAGCTGCCGCACCGATCCTTACGCTGCTGGGCGATGCAGAGATTACCACAGACACCAGCCTCCGCTTTGTGGACCCCGGCTGTACGGCCCAAGACGCGCTGGGGAACGATATATCTTCTTCCATCACCACCGAGGGCATTGTGCCCCAGGATACCCCGGGCGACTATACCATCCGCTATCGGGCCACCGACGCCAACGGCAACACCGCCACCATCCAGCGGGTAGTGCATGTGGAAGAAGCGCCGGAGATTCCCGACGACAAGGTGGTCTATCTGACCTTTGACGACGGCCCCGGCCCCTACACCCAGGAGCTTTTGGATGTGCTGGACAAGTATAACGTCAAGGCAACATTCTTTGTCACCAATGAAAATCCCGATAACCAGGATATGATTGCAAAGGAATACGCCGCTGGCCATTCCATCGGCATTCACAGCTATAGCCACGACTACGACAAAATCTATGCCAGCGTGGACGCCTATTTTGAGGATCTCCAGGCCATGCAGGATATTATTGTGGCCCAGACCGGTGAAGAGACGCACCTGGTCCGGTTCCCCGGCGGCAGCTCCAACACCGTATCGGACTTCAATCCCGGCATTATGACCGAGCTGGCCCAGGACCTCCACGACCGTGGCTATGAATACTTCGACTGGAACATCACCAGCGGTGACGCAGGCGATACCACCAGCACCGATGATATCGTAAACAATGTCATCGGTGGAATCAGCGTCTACAGCGTCTCTGTGGTATTGCAGCACGACATCAAGGATTTCAGCGTTGCAGCTGTGGAGCAGATCATCCAGTGGGGCCTGGACAACGGCTATACCTTCCTGCCGCTTCGTCTCGACAGCCCGAATGCCCATCACACCATCAACAACTGATTTTGCCTGGCCGTACCGGAGTTTTAGACTTTGGTACGGCTTTTTTATTCTTTTTTTAAGGCGTTACGCAACTTCTTGCAGTTTTTTGTCATCTGTAATAGAATAAGAACACGGAAATCATTTCACGGAAGGAAGAAGGTTATTTCTATGAAACGCAAAAAGCCCTTGATGATCGTCAGCATTGTGATCCTGGCGCTGTGCCTGCTGGTTGTTGGCATCTATCTCTTTGGGGGCTGGAAAATCACCGTTTCCCTGGACGGCGATTCGGATATGCAGGTTGCATACGGGGAAACCTATACCGAGCCCGGGGCCGAGGCATGGCTGACGGGGCTGCATTTTATCAAAATCTCCGTTCCGGTGGAGGCGGACCGCACCACCATTCCCACCGATACCCTGACCACCTATAGCATTCACTATTCCGCTGAGATGCTGGGATTTCAGGGTACAGCGGACCGCACCGTCGAAGTGGTAGACGATACCCCGCCGGATCTTACGCTGACCACCGATCCCGACGCCTATACGCTCCCGGGCCACTCCTATGAAGAGGAGGGCTACACCGCCACGGACAATTACGACGGCGATCTCACCGATCAGGTGCAGTCCTATGAGGAAAACGGCGTGGTTTACTACTCCGTCACCGATTCCTCCGGCAATACTGCCACCGCCCAGCGGACTATCGTTTATGATGACCGCACTGCCCCCGTTATTACCCTGGCAGGCGACAATCCCCTTATCGTGGAAAAGGGCACCGAGGTACAGGAACCGGGCTATACGGCCATTGACGACTGCGACGGCGATATCACCGGCCGGGTGGTAGTCACACAAGGGGACGGGGTGATTGACTACACCGCCACCGACGCCCACGGCAACACCGCCACGGTACAGCGCGCGCTGGAATATGTCGATACCACGCCGCCGGAAATCACCCTCAGCGGCAACGCCGAAATGACCATTCAGTCCGGCGATTCCTTCACCGACCCCGGCTATACCGCCCAGGATGCAGGCGACGGCGACGTGACCGCCGCTGTCACCACCGACGGCGCTGTGGACCCGGGCACGCCCGGCGACTATACCATCACCTACAGCGTCACCGACTCCGCCGGAAACACCGGTACCGCCCAGCGGCTGGTCCATGTGAAGCAGCCCCCTGAGAAACCCGGCGATAAAGTGGTCTATCTGACCTTTGACGACGGCCCCGGCCCCTATACCCAGGAGCTGCTGGATGTGCTGGCGAAATATAATGTCAAGGCGACGTTTTTCGTCACCAATTCCAACTCCAAATACCAGAACATGATCTATCAGGAATACGCTGCCGGGCACGCCATTGGCATTCATACCTATTGCCACGACTATGATAAAATATATGCCAGCGAGGACGCTTACTTTAAGGACCTCCAGTCCATGCAGGATGTGATTGTGGCCCAAACCGGGCAGTCTACCAATATCATCCGTTTCCCCGGCGGCAGCTCCAACACCGTATCGGATATCACCCCGGGACTGATGACTACTCTGAGCCAAGAGGTGCAGAACCGCGGCTATCAATACTTCGACTGGAACGTTTCCAGCGGCGACGCAGGGGAGACGACCAGCACCGACAAGGTTGTGGAGAATGTCATCAATGGCATAAAAAGCCATAACGTCTCCGTTGTGCTCCAGCACGATATCAAGGAGTTCAGCGTTGCGGCGGTAGAAAAAATCATTCAGTGGGGCCTGAACAATGGCTATACCTTCCTGCCCCTGAACTATAACAGCCCACCGGCCCATCACCATATCAATAACTGACGAAGGGAGATTTACGATGCGAATTGACTGGAACGATTCCTGGATGTTTTCTCCGGAATACAGCGATGAAATGCGCCATCTGCCCATGACCGGCAACCAGGGCACCGAGGTTCGGCTGCCCCATACGGTCTGTGAAACCCCATACAACTACTTTGACGACAAATGCTATCAAACCGTCTCCTGCTATCAGCGGATGATTCCCTACACCCCGGAGTGGGAGGGGAAAAGCCTCCGGCTTACCTTCTTGGGTGCCGCCCATCAGGCTCAGGTCTATCTCAATGGCGAGCTACTTAGGGAGCATGGCTGCGGCTACACGGCCTTTACCGTGGACCTGACCGGTAAACTCACCCAGGAGGACAATCTGCTGACCGTGCGCCTGGACAGCCGGGAAAATTTGAACATTCCGCCTTTCGGCAATGTGATCGACTATATGACCTATGGCGGACTGTACCGCGAGGTCTATCTGGAGGTACAGGACCCGTGCCACATCCGGGACGTATTCCCGAAAATCCAGCTCACAGACGACGGCGTGCGCATGGACTGCGAAATCTATGTCTCTCCGGCATGCAATCGTCAGCCCTGCCATACCCGCCAGAGCCTGCATCGGCTGGACGGCTCTCTGGTGGCCCAGCTGCCCCAGGATCGGAGCCGGTATCTGCTCCACAACGTTGCCCTTTGGTCCCCGGCGCATCCCAACCTCTATTTGCTGCGGACAGAGCTCTTAATTGGCGACACCTTGGTGGATGTGCGGGAAGACCGAATGGGCTTCCGCCAGGTGGATTTCCGGGCAGACGGCCTGTATATCAACGGGGAGAAGACCAAGCTGCGGGGGCTGGACCGGCATCAGAGCTATCCCTATGTGGGCTATGCCATGCCGGAGTCCATGCAGAAATACGACGCCGACCTGCTGAAAAATGAACTGGGCTGCAACGCCGTGCGGACTTCGCACTATCCCCAGTCCCATCATTTTCTGGACCGGTGCGACGAGCTGGGCCTGCTGGTATTTACCGAAATTCCCGGCTGGCAGCACATCGGCAATAAGGAATGGCAGGCCCAGGCCATGGAAAACACCCGTGAAATGGTTGCCCAGTACCGAAATCACCCCTCCATTTTCCTCTGGGGCGTGCGCATCAACGAATCCCAGGACAACGACAATTTGTACCGGGAAACCAACCGCATCGCCCATGAGCTGGACGCCACCCGGCCCACCAGCGGCGTTCGCTACCTCCAGCACAGCAGCCTTTTGGAGGATGTTTATGCCTTCAACGACTTCTCCTATGCCGGCGATGGAACCGGCTGCCTGCCCAAAGCTCAGGTCACCCCGGATATGGAAAAGGGCTATCTGATCTCGGAGTATAACGGCCATATGTTCCCCACCAAGCCCTTTGACTGCGAGGCCCATCGGCTGGAGCATACCCTGCGCCATGCCGCGGTGGTGGACGCCTATTACGGTCAGGAAGATATCGCAGGCGGCTTTGGCTGGTGCATGTTCGACTATAACACCCATAAGGACTTCGGCAGCGGCGATCGGATCTGCTATCACGGGGTGATGGATATGTTCCGGAACCGCAAGCTGGCGGGCTATCTCTATGCCGCACAGCAGGAGGATCATCCGGTGCTGGAGCTGTCCTCGTCCATGGACATTGGCGAGCATCCCGCCGGTGTGATCGGTGACATCTATGCCATCACCAATGCGGATTCCGTGCGGCTCTATAAAAACGGTCGGTTTATTGCGGAATTTTCCGGTTCGCCTTACGGCAATATGCCCCATGGACCGATTCTCATCGATGATTTCGTGGGCAATCAGCTGGTGGAGGACGCTGGGTTGCCCCAGGATGCGGCCTGTGCGGTGAAGGAGATTCTCCTGGCCGCCAACCGTTATGGCATTGCGTCGCTGCCCCAGGAGATTCTCGCGCTCCAGGCCCAATGTGAAACCTGCTATGGCATCACCCAGGAGGAGATCATGGGATATTATGGTCGCTATATCGGCAATTGGGGGCAAAGCGCCACCAGCTATCGGTTTGAGGGCATCAAGGATGGCCATGTGGTCGCCGTGGTCACCCGCCAGCCCACACAGCAGGTACAGCTCCAGCTCAATCCCTCTCACACCCAACTGGTGGAGGGCAGCACCTATGATGTGGCAGCCCTCCGCATCGAAGCCAGAAGCGACTGCGGAAATCTTTTGCCGTTCTATCAGGAGCCGGTGCAGCTGTCCGTCTCCGGTGACATTGCGCTGATCGGTCCCAGCGTGATCTCCCTCAAGGGCGGCATGGGCGGCACCTATGTAAAGTCCCTGGGCCGGGAAGGGCAGGGGACCTTGACCGTTTCCGCCCCCGGCGCTCCGACGCTTACGGTGGTATTTGCGGTTTCTATTTCCAAGTAAACAAGCTCGTCCCCCGGAATGGCTGCCGCTGTTCCAGGGGATTTTTTGCCCCAAGACACACGCCGGACACAGCCGATTGATATATTTTTGGTAAAAGGCGGAACGTTTTCCCTGTTTTCTGCGTCTATATAAGTGAGCGGACAAAAAAGAAGGAGTGACCCCCATGAAAGCGTCGATGATCGCCATAACCCTTTGCTTGGCACTGTTTACCAGCTGCGCCCATGCGCCGGTTACTGCTGCCCCGGTTGTGCCGGAGGGCGAGCCGCTGATTGCGGATACCGAACAGCTGGAATCGGTGATTTATCGGGATTTTGACGAAACCTGGTATGTGATCCATACAGGCGATCGCGGTTTTTCTCAGGTGGAAACCGCCCTTTCTCAGCTTCACGGCGAGCCCTGCGACGAGCCTGACCGCACCGGCTGCTATGATTTTTCTTTTACGCTGGGCGATATCACCCATGACCTGGCGCTTACCTCCGGCGACAGCAAAGCCTATGTCTATCTGGACGATCAATGGTACCGGACCGATTTGAATGATGATTGGGAGCAAAACCTCGTCAAGCTGCTGCTCAGCAAGGGCGATCCCATTCCCAAGGAGCAGTGGATTCATAACCCGGACTATGTTTCTCTGTCCGTGTTGCTGCGGAACAATTCCGAAATCTCCGGTCAAACCCAGACCATATGCTATCACGTTGCCCCCTATGAATATGCCGCGGATATTCCCATGGAGTCCCTTATCAAAAGCGGTACGCTGCCGGAGCTTGACCACTTTACGGGCTGCTACAGCCTGGGGCAGTATCAAACCGACGGCAGCCTGTGGTCCTACACCGCCCGATGGTATTACGAATCGGACGATCCCAAGGAATATCAGCAGCTCGCCCTGACCATTTGGAGCGAAAAGCCCAAGGACCCCGAAAACACCGACGGCATGATTCTCTTTACGCCCAGTGACCTGACCAAAACCGAGCTCATCGATTCCCATGGGCGTTCCGTTCGAGTGTATGGCGACGGTACAACCGAAACCCGGGCCAGCCGCCTGATATTTACCCTGCCCAATGGGGTATATTGCCAGATTGTCGCTTTTGATACGGTGGATTCCGATGATGTCATGGCGATTCTCCGGTGCCTGATTGCGCATGGCTTTGACCCGGACGATTACGCCCAAGTTCCGGACGCGGAGAGCGGCTATTCGTCCTAATATAGAAACTTCCTGCGGCAGAGTATCATGCTCCGCCGCAGGTTTTTCGCTTATTTCTCGAGATTCAAGGCCGGATTGAACGCATAGATATTCCGCCGATCCAACTGGTCCTTGAGCACCTCCATGGCCTCGCCAAACCGCTGGAAATGAACCACCTCTCGGGCCCGCAGGAATTTAATTACGTCGTTTACGTCCGGGTCGTCAGACAGCAGGAGAATGTTGTCATAGGTCGCCCGGGCCTTCTGTTCCGCCGCCATGTTCTCCGTCAGGTCCGCCACGGGATCGCCCTTGGACGCCATACTGGCCGCATTCCACGGGGAACCGGAGGCCGCAGTGGGATATACCCCAACACCGTGATCCACGAAATAGGGCGAAAATGCGCTGTCTTCCAGCTGGCTGTCCTTGAGATTCCGGGTAAGCTGATGGACCAAGGTGCCGATCATCTCTAAGTGGCCGAGCTCTTCCGTTCCGATGTCTGTCAAAAGTGCTTTTAATTTTGCATCGGGCATACTATAGCGCTGGGACAAATAGCGAAGGGATGCGCCGAGTTCGCCGTCTGGACCTCCATACTGCGTGATAATAATACTTGCCAGCTTGGGGTTAGGCTTCCGAATATTGATGGGATATTGAAGCCGCTTTTCATAGACAAACATGGGCTACACCTCCTTCTTTTCCATTGCTGCGGTTTCCATGCGCGCCATATGCGCCTGCTGTGCGCTCTGGTCGTCCCAGGGCCAGGGGTCCGTGGCCCAGTCGCTGCCGTCGCTGGCGGTGAGCTGGAGGGGGCCATAGCGCCGCTCATACTCTGCAACGCCCTCGCCATAGAGCTTATTGTACTTCATAAATAGCTGCTGTGCCTCTTGGTCCTCGCCATGGGTGTCAAGATACAGCCCCAGCTCCTGCACCGCAAAGCCCAGGGCCATCAGCTCCTGTAAGGGTGTGGGCGTTTCGGCGGCCTCGTTGACCATGCCCCGATAGGGAAGGTCCAGCCCGGGGAACAGGGTACCTCTTGCCAGGGCCTTATCGGCCTGATAGCTGCCGTCGGTATTCCGCTGCACCGGAACGTAGGGAACCGCCAGCATGCCGCACTGGGGCAGAATGCCGGTAGTCTGGGGATTGCATGGGGTCTGCTGTTTGTTTGTGTCCAATTTACAGTTACCTCCTTTACCTGATCTCATGGGCAGTCTATGCGATTCCGGGAAAAACTGTTCGGATTATGGCTTTTCACCGGGGAATATCTGTGCTATAATGAAGGGACTATTTCGGTTTGCGGGATTTTCCCGCCCATTTTCAGAAAGGAATCCTGCTTCTATGGCTTCAAACGAGAAAAAAAAGCCCGAATTTTCCGCCCGCTCCGCCGACCCCAATGTAATGACCAGTACCGATTTTTCCTTTGTTCGCAAGCATTGGTATGTGGGCATTAAAACCGTGGCGCTGTATATGATTTTCGCCATTCTCACCAGCTCCTTTACGGTGCCCCTTTGGGTCAACTGGACGTTTTCCATTCTTCTGCTGATTTTGTGGGTCTATTTTGACTATACCGACATCTATAAGCTGGCCATGCGCGACTACAACGTAGTCAAATACGGCTACATCGAATACAATCCCAAGCGCGGCCTGAAAACCGGTCTGCTGGCGCAGATTCCCGGCCTGGCCTGCGTGCTGCTGATGTGCGTGCTCTCCCTGGGCTCCGCCACCTGGTCGGATCTGTTCTCCGTGCTGTGGCTGGTGTTCTATGCGCCCTTTGCCACCTTTGTAGGGGCTATGAAGATGGTGGTGAATACCTCCGTCTGGGGCTATGCAATTTTCTACATCATCCCCATGCTGTTCCAGCCCATCATCGGCTACCTGGCCTACAAAAACGGCTACAACAACAAAGGTATCTTCTATAAGCTCATCTACAAGTCCCGGGATAAGGATAAGCGCCTGCGGTAAGGCATATCCGGGAAACACCCTCATAGATTTTATGGGGGTGTTTTTATGAAGCAAGGTCGATTTCTGTCCTGTATGTATATGCTGTCGCTGACATTGCTCACTGCCTTTGCCCTGCACGGTCTTCGGGCCCAGGCAGCGGTGGCGGGGGAGGCAGCCATTCCGCGGGTCATTGTCCTGGACGCCGGTCATGGCGGGGCTGACGGCGGCGCATCCGGCCCGGACGGCACCCGGGAGTGCGACCTAAATCTCGCCATTGCCCAGCGAACCGACGCCGTTTTGGGCCTGCTGGGCGAAGAAACCAGGATGCTTCGCAGCAGTGATACCGATCTTTCTTCTTCCGATGCCAAATCCATCTCCCAAAAGAAAGTCTCGGATATTCGCCGCCGGGTGGAGCTTGTCAACAGTCAGCCCGGGGCCCTGCTCATCAGCATTCACTGCAACACCTATTCCCAGACGCAATACCACGGGGCCCAGGTGTTCTATACCCCCACCGGGGAGACAAAGGAATTCGCTGAAACCATGCAGCTTGCCCTGAAAAAAGCGGTAGACCCCGGCAATGCCCGCATGGCGAAGACCATCTCGCCGGATGTTTACTTGATGAACCATATCAATGCCCCCGGACTTCTCATTGAGTGCGGCTTCCTCACCAATCCGCAGGAGCTGCAATCCCTCAAGGACCCGGACTATCAAACCAGGCTGGCGGTTACCATTGCAGTCACCGCCGCAAATCAAACGCCGGAGCAGACCTCCGGTGTATCACTGAGGACGTATTATGAAAGAGAAAACTGTATTTTACTGCACCTCCTGCGGCAATGAAACCATGAAGTGGCAGGGGAGATGCCCCGCCTGCGGCCAGTGGAACACCATTGTAGAGCACAAGGCTGCGCCGAAGCCCAAGGGTGTTTCCCGGGCGGCAGCCACCAATGGCACGCGGCATAGCGCCCGCCCGCTGAAAGAGCTGGATACCACCGATGAGGTTCGCTTCCTCACGGGTATGAGCGAGCTGGATCGGGTATTGGGCGGCGGCGCAGTGCGTGGCTCGCTGGTATTGGTGGGCGGCGCACCGGGCATCGGAAAGTCCACGCTGCTGCTCCAGCTGTGCGACTATGTGTCGAAAAGCCTCAAGGTGCTCTATGTCTCCGGAGAGGAATCGGAAACCCAGCTGAAAATGCGGGCAGTCCGGTTGGGCGTCTCCGGGGATGGGCTCTATGTATTGTCGGAAACCTCCATGGAGGACATTCTGGAAACCGTTGACGAGCTGAGCCCCGATGTATTGGTGATCGACTCCATCCAGACCCTCTATACCCAAGAGGGCACCTCCGCCCCCGGCAGCATCACCCAGGTGAAGGAATGCACCATGACGCTGATGCATCTCGCCAAGGCCCAGGGCATTACGGTATTTGTGGTGGGCCATATCAATAAAGAGGGCGCCATTGCCGGGCCGAAGGTGCTAGAACATATGGTGGACTGTGTGCTCTACTTTGAAGGTGATCGGAACACCTCCTATCGGCTGCTCAGCGCCGCCAAGAACCGCTTTGGCTCCACCAATGAGCTGGGCGTCTTTGATATGCACGAGAGCGGCCTACAGGAGGTGGAGAACCCCTCAGAAATGCTGCTGTCCGGGCGGCCACTCAACGCCCCCGGCACCTGCGTGGCCTGCGCCATGGAGGGGACCCGCCCGATTCTTGCAGAGATTCAGGCCCTGGTGGTGACCTCCAGCTTTAATGTGCCCCGCCGAACCACCGACGGCTTTGATTTTAACCGTGCAACGCTGTTAATGGCGGTATTGGATAAGCGCGGGGGCATGCGGCTTTCGGCCTGTGACGGATATATCAACGTCATCGGCGGCCTGAGCCTGTCGGAGCCTGCGGCGGATCTCCCGCTGATTTTGGCTCTGGCCTCCAGCTATCGGGACAAGGCCATTGCCAATAACGTGGCTGCCATTGGCGAGGTGGGCCTTACCGGCGAAATCCGTGCGGTGAACAATCTCAGCCTTCGTCTGGGCGAGCTGAGCCGATTGGGCTTTACCCGGGTGCTGATTCCCCATCAGGGCAGCGCTAAGGTGCTGCCGCCGGAGGGCATGACCGTTGTGCGGGTGAAAAATATTCGCCAGGCCATTGACGAAGCATTGGAGGGCTAAACCATGTCCCACCGTATTATGATCGTAGAAGACGACCCGGTCATTGCCGGCGCCATGTCGAAATTCATCGCCGGATGGGGGCATGAGGTTCATATTGCCGAGAATTTGCGGGATATTATGCCGGAATTTGAAGCATTCGGGCCGGAGCTGATGCTGCTGGACATTTCGCTCCCGTTTTTCGACGGCTACCACTGGTGCCAGGAGATTCGGAAAACCTCGCAGATTCCCGTGATTTTCATCTCCTCTGCCTCGGAAAACCTGAACATCATCATGGCCATCAACATGGGTGGGGATGATTTCATCGCAAAGCCCTTTGATCTGAGCATTTTAATGGCAAAAATTCAAGCGCTGCTGCGGCGAAGCTATGATTTCTCCGGCACCCCCGCCCAGCCTCAGGCCCATGGCGCGGTGCTCAACACCGGGGACGCCAGTCTCAGCTTTCAGGGCCAGCGCATCGAGCTCACCAAAAACGAATATCGGATTTTAGAGGCGCTGATGGCCCGGACCGGCACCGTAGTCTCCCGGGATACCCTGATGGAAAAGCTCTGGGAAACCGACAGCTATGTGGACGAAAACACCCTCACCGTCAACATTGGTCGGCTGCGCAAAAAGCTTGCCGCTGCGGGACTGCCGGACTTTATTGTAACGAAAAAAGGCATGGGGTATCTGATTCCCTAGCCCGGAAAGGAGCCAAAGATGCTGCGATCCTATCTCCGGCAATATCGAATGCCGCTGGTTTTTGCGCTGCTGCTCTATCTCATTTGCTTTGCGGTGCTGCTGCTTTCCTCGCTGCCGGTAATGGCGGTGCTCTATGCTCTGGGGCTTGGCTGCATATTAGGGCTTACCATGCTGATTCTGGGCTATTTTCCCTATGCTCGCCACCATAAGCTACTAAAAGAGCTGGACATTCGGGACTCCCTGGATCATCTGCCCCAGCCGGTTTCCTCCATAGAGGCGGACTATCAGGACCTGCTGCGGCAGTTGTTTTCCGACAAAGAGGCTGCCAAAGCCGCTGCCACCGAACGCTATAACGATACGCTGGACTATTTCACGCTATGGGCCCACCAGATCAAAACACCCATCTCCGCCATGGACCTGATTTTGCAGGCAGGGGAGGGGAATGGGGAGCTCAAGAGCGAGCTGTTTAAGGTCCAGCAATATGTCTCCATGGCGCTGAATTTTCTGCGGCTGGGGGAGGGGA
>CAVJLG010000010.1:0-5986 GCA_963650135.1 Barnesiella intestinihominis
TCCTTTATTGAATCGCTTTGACCTCGATGTTCAATGTGTGTTTTGCTCATCTCTATTTATCATCACCAACTCCATTTCTACCGCCAGCGCCACCATGTTCGGGCAGAACCTGGGGGCAGGGAAGCATGATCGGGTGCGCCAGGTGTTCTGGTTTGGAAATCTCTATTGCTTGGTGTTCTTTGCGGTGGTAACAGTGGTATGTCTGGTGTTCCCGGAGGGGATTTTCCGGCTGTTCACCCAGGACGGGGATGTAATTGCCAATGCCGGGCATTATATGATTACTCTGGTGGTGATGTTCTTCGGCTTTGCCACCATGACGGCGGGCATTGCACTGATTAACGGCATTGGAAACGGCAGCTTGAGCCTGATTACGGCGCTGCTGGACGGCGTAATTGTTCGGATTGGCCTTTGCGTACTGCTGGCAGGGCCCTGCGGCATGGGTGTTTGGGGCTACTTCTGGGGCAATGCACTGGCAGGCTTCGTGAGCGTAATCATCGGCGATTTCTACTACCTCAGCGGACTGTGGAAAAAGCGGAAGCTGATGGTGGGATAATCAAAGGAGACGTTATGGAAAAAATAATCTGCCTTGTGAAAAAATATTGGAGCATCCTCAGCTATCTGTTCTTCGGCGTAGTGACCACTGTGATCAATTTGGTGGTATATTATCTCTGCTACCATGCTTTGGGATTAAGCAGCGATCTTTCCACCGTGATTGCCTGGGTGCTTTCGGTGCTGACGGCATTCTTGACCAATAAGCCCTTTGTGTTTGGCAGTCATGACTGGTCCATGAAGGTGCTGCTGCCGGAGGCTGGGAGCTTTTTTGGCTGCCGTCTGGGCTCTGGGGTGCTGGAGCTGGTGCTGATGCATATTACCGTGGAAATGCTGGGCTGGCCGGGAATGCTGATGAAGCTGCTGGTCAATGTGCTGGTGGTCATCATCAACTATGTGGCAAGTAAGCTGCTGGTATTTCGGAAAAAGTAACAAGTAAATAAAAATAGAAACCGCTGTGGTCTGAGCAGTTCAGATCACAGCGGTTTTTGCATTGTCTTGGATTAGATGTGGCGGAATTCGATTTCACCGGTTTCGCCGTTCATGCTGTCTACAATTGCCAGGGACTCCAAATGAATGCCCTTCTGACGGAACCGATCACCGGCCCCCTGGAAGCCCTTTTCAATGGCGATGCCCACGCCCACCAGGTGTGCCCCTGCCTGGTCCAGAATGTCCATCAGGCCCTCGAGCGCCTTGCCATTGGCCAGAAAATCGTCGATAATGAGAACCCGGTCATTGGGGCCCAGATACCGGCGGTCTACCACCACGTCGCTGATGGTCTTGTGGGTAAAGGACTCTACCTTGGCAGTGAATACGTCCTTGCCCAGGTTCAGGGACTTGGACTTCTTGGCAAATACCACAGGACAGTGGAAGCTCTGGGCGGCGATACAGGCAATGCCAATGCCCGATGCTTCAATGGTGAGGATCTTGTTGATGCCTTCTCCGGCAAACAGCCGTGCCCATTCCTGACCCATCTGGCTCAGCAGCTCAATGTCCATTTGATGGTTCAGAAAGCTGCTTACCTTCAGAATATTTCCGGGATAGACCTCGCCATCCTGCATAATCCGTTTTTCTAACAGTTCCATGCTTCCGCCTCCATGTTTGGGTGTTGTTCATTATTCCTAAGTAGACTCAGCCGCAGCATCTAGACCGTCGGCTGACATGTATAGAACATTATAATACGCATTCCCCAAAAGCACAAGGAAAAATGTCGGAAAATCTGATTTGCGCGAAAAAACGGCGGAACCGGCACAAATTCGCGGGTTCCGCCGATTGGTTTATGCTTGCACGGTTAGATAATGCTCTACCATTTCCAACTGCTCGGGGGTGTTGACGCCGATGATCTGGGGGCCCAGCTCCACACAGCACAGGCCGATTTTTCCGCCACGCTGCCGCATGAGCTCCGGCACGTCGGTAAGGTAATATTCGCCCTGGGCGTTGTCGTTTTTCAGCAGCTCCAGGCAGGCAAGCAGCTCCTGGCAGTCAAAGGCATAGACGCCAGCGTTGAGCTCCCGGATGGCTTTCTCCTCGGTGGTGCAGTCCTTATCCTCGACGACCCGCACAAATTCGCCGTTTTCATCCCGAAGAATCCGGCCAAAGGGCAGGTCCAGATCTGTGGTGCCGGTGAGGAAGGTGCAGGGGCGGCCACTCTTCTGGTGCTCGGCGAGAAGTGCCTGATAGGTTTCTTTTTTCAGCAGGGGCATATCGCCGCAGCAGACCAGCACCGTGCCATCAAAGTCCCGGAGATAGTCCCGGGCACACTGCACCGCATGGCCGGTGCCCAGCTGGGGGTCCTGCACGGCAAAGGGATAGTCGGGGAACCGAGCCTCCACCTGCTCCCGCATGTATCCGTCCACGATGACGGTGTTTTCCTTGGGGAGAAAGTCCAGAGCGGCGAGCACATAATAGAGCAGGGGCTTTCCGGCGGCTTCTCTCAATGCCTTGGGCTGATTATGCTCCGCAGAGTGAAGGCGGGTGCCCTTTCCGGCGGCGAGAACAATGGCTTTGATGGAATCCATATTAACCCTCCAGTCCGTTGACGATGGCAATGCCAGCGCTGGCGCCAATGCGGTCGGCACCGGCCTCAATCATCTCCATGGCCTCTTCGTAGCTGTGGATGCCGCCGCTGGCCTTAACCTTCAGGCCGCCTGCGGATTTCTTCATCAGGGCAACGTCCTTTGCCGTGGCACCGCCGGTGGAGAAGCCGGTGGAGGTCTTCACAAAGTCGGCACCGGCATTTTTGGAAGCCTGGCAGGCCCGGACGATTTCATCCTCGGTGAGCAGGCAGGTTTCCAGAATGACCTTCAATACCTTTCCGGGGCAGGCGGCACGAACGGTACGGATATCGGCCTCTACAGCCTCCCAGTTGCCGTCTTTGGCGGCGCCGACATCCAGCACCATGTCGATTTCGTCAGCACCCAGAGCGGTCATGGCGCCGGCCTCGGCTGCCTTTACCACGGTGCAGCCCAGGGGGAAGCCAACCACCACGCAGAGCTTTACGTCAGAACCGGCAAGGCATTCCTTTGCCAGTGCGGCCCGTCCGGAGTTCACGCAAACGGAGCAGAAGTGGTATTCCTTTGCCTCGTCGCAGAGTGCTTTAATCTGCTGGGCGGTGGCGTTGGGCTTTAACAGAGTGTGGTCGATCATCTTTGCGAGTTCGAGTTTTGTCATGGTTATTCTCCTTTTTCTGTGGGAATGCGGAAAAAGCGCTTCCCGTTTTCCATGGTGATGGCTGCCACTTCCTCGGTGGACAGGCCCTTGATTTCTGCAATTTTTTCTGCCACCTTCGGCACATAACCGGAGTGGTTCCGCTTGCCGCGATAGGGGACGGGGGCCAGATAGGGGCAGTCGGTTTCGATCATGATCCGGTCCATGGGCACGGCGGCAATGGCCTCCAGTGCGCGGCGGGCGTTTTTAAAGGTGACCACGCCGGTGAAGCTCACATACCAGCCCAGCCGCACCAGCTCCTGGGCCATTTCTGCGCTGCCGGAAAAGCAGTGGAATACGCCGGGAACCTTATCCGACCATTTTCGGACGATTTCCATGCCGTCACCGTGGGCTTCCCGCTCGTGAATCACCACGGGCTTGCCCAAGCGGTCTGCCAAATCCATCTGGCGGTCAAACCAGTGCTGCTGAATGTCCCGGGGCACATCGTCATAGTGATAGTCCAGGCCAATTTCGCCGATGGCAACTACCTTGGGATGCTGGGCCAGCTGGCCGTAGGTTTCCAAATCCGCCTCGGTCATATCGCTGGTGTTTCCGGGCCATGCGCCAACCACCGCATAGACAAAGGGATACTGCTCTGCAATGGAAATGGCCTTTTTAGAGGACGGAATGTCACAGCCAATATCGTTGATTAAGGTAATGCCCTGACGGTGGAGCTCCGGCAGCAGAATATCCCGGTCCTGGTCAAAGGCTTCGTCGTCATAGTGGGCGTGGGTGTCGTAAAACAAAGGAATTCCTCCTGCGTGTTTGTTGTGTTACTGCTCCTTTTTCCGGAGCTCCAGATAGACCATCAAAACGGCAATATCCGCCGGGCTGACCCCGGAGATACGGGACGCCTGACCGATGTTCAGGGGGCGGATTTTGCTGAGCTTTTGTCGGGCCTCCAGACGCAGGCCGTTGATGGCGTTATAGTCGGTATCCTCCGGTAGCAGATGGGATTCCTCCTTCTGGAACTGCTCTACCTGCTTGAGCTGCCGCTTGATATATCCGGCGTATTTCACCTGAATCTCCACTTCCTCCTGAATTTCGGGAGAAAGCTGGGGCCGCTGGGGGTCAAAGGGGGCAAGGGAAGCATAGCTCAGCTGGGGGCGGCGTACCAAATCCCCCATGCGGGCAGAGCCTTTCACCGCGGCGGTTCCCTGAGAGACGAGAAATTCATTGAGCTCCGGGGATTCGGCTACGCCGCAGCGCTCGAGCCGCTGTGCCTCGGCCTCCACCAGACGATATTTCTCCTGGACGGCGGCATAGCGTTCGTCAGAGATCAGGCCCACCCGATGACCGATGCCGGAAAGCCGCTGGTCGGCGTTGTCCTGGCGCAGCATCAGCCGGTATTCGGTGCGGGAGGTCATCATGCGGTAGGGCTCGTTTGTGCCCTTGGTCACTAAGTCGTCGATCAGCGTGCCGATATAGGCGTCACTGCGGCGAAGTACCATGGGGGCTTCGCCCTTGAGCTTCAGGGCGGCGTTGATCCCTGCTACCAAGCCCTGGGCAGCGGCTTCTTCGTAACCGGAGGAGCCGTTGAACTGACCAGCACCATATAACCCGGGGATTTTTTTGCACTCCAGGGTGGGCAGCAGCTCGGTGGGGTCTACGCAGTCGTATTCGATGGCGTAAGCAGGGCGCATCATCTCCGCATGCTCCAGACCGGGGATGGTGTGCATCATCCGAATCTGCACATCCTCCGGCAGGGAAGAGGAGAAGCCCTGAATATACATCTCGTCGGTGCTCATTCCGCAAGGCTCAATGAACAGCTGATGCCGGGGCTTATCCGGAAAACGGACGATTTTATCCTCAATAGACGGGCAATACCGGGGGCCGATGCCCTCAATGATACCGGAGAACAGGGGGCTGCGGTGAAGATTGTCCCGGATAATCCGGTGCGTTTCCGCATTGGTGTAGGTAAGGTGGCAGACGGCGCGATTTTTCGGAATGTCCTTGGTGGTGAAGCTAAAGGGCACAGGAACATCGTCGCCGGGCTGCACTTCCATTTTGGAAAAATCGATGCTGCGGCGATTGACCCGGGGCGGGGTACCGGTTTTAAAGCGCCGGAGAGAAAGCCCCAACTCCCGCAGGCTATCGCTGAGGCCAATGGCGGCGTGCATGCCGTCGGGGCCGGAGGCGTAATAGCATTCGCCGGTAATCACGCGGCTGGAGAGATAGGTTCCGGTGCAAATGGCCACGGCACGAGTGGGGTAAACGGCCCCCAGCTGGGTGACCACAGCGCCGACAGCGCCGGATTCATTCAGCCGAATTTCGGTAATCATCGCCTGCTTGAGGTCGAGATTTTCCTGCTGCTCCAGGGTGTGCTTCATGAGCTCCTGATATTTGCGGCGGTCCGCCTGGGCACGAAGGGAATGGACCGCAGGACCCTTGCCGCGATTGAGCACCCGAAACTGGATGCAGGCACGGTCTGCCGCCTTGCCCATTTCGCCGCCCAGGGCATCAATTTCCCGGACCAAGTGGCCCTTGCCGGTGCCGCCGATGGCGGGGTTGCAGGGCATGTTGCCCACTGCGTCCAAATTGATGGTAAAGATAACGGTTTTCAGTCCCAAGCGTGCGGCGGCAAGGGCGGCTTCAATGCCTGCGTGGCCCGCGCCGATGACTGCAACGTCGTAGGACTCCACCTGATATTCTGTCATGTAATTCACCTGTTTTTAGGGCAACACCGCACAAATGTGTCGTCGGGCTTCGTCGTCGTAAGCTGCGCATCCTT
>CAVJLG010000011.1:0-62615 GCA_963650135.1 Barnesiella intestinihominis
CATTTATGGTATATGAGCATACCCCCGGCGCAGAGCGGGAAACCACCATCGACTTCGACGCCCAGACGGCGCGAGTGGATATTGCCCCCGGTCAGTGGGCAACGGTCCCGTTTCTGGAGAAAGCGGAGGTACAGGCAGACGGCTCCTTTGCGTTCAAAATCGAGCAGGGCGGTCTGATTCGGAATTACGTTGGCAAGGTAGAGGAAAACGGCAATGTGGAGGGCAAAATGACCTTCACAGGCGGCATGGAGGGCGTTGTGGTGGAATTCTCCACAGAGTCCCGTCCGGTAGAAGCGCCGCCCATGCCCGCAGGCGGACCTCCTCCCGGCGGACCTGGTGGACCCGGTATGCCCCCTCCCGGCGGACCCGGTGGTCCCGGCGGTCCCGGTATGCCCCCTCCCGGAAAGTAAAAAGCATGCAATTGCCCGGACTTCGGTTCGGGCAATTTTTAAGGCAATACCGCACAAATCGGCAAGAGAGTCTGACGAGAGATTTTTCGTCAGAAAAAGGTGTAAAACCGCAGGAATACTTTGTGTATTTCAAGGTTTTACAAACGAATTTCTGACGGGAAAGATCCGTCAGAAGCCGCAGACGCATTTGTGCGGTGTTGCCATGATCCAAATGGACGCAAAAATCGCCGGATTTCCCTTGACAGACCTCCGAAATCATGGTATAGTAGCCCCAAGTTAAGGGAGTAGTCAGCGTCTCATCGAGGCGTTATGGGGTCAACATCCTGAGTGCATGGCGCTCTGGCTCCGTACGAAATGACCAGACTTATCTGCCGCAGGGCAGGTAGGTCCTTTTTTTATGCTTGGGAGGAATACATATGAGTATCATCGAACTGTTCATTCTGGCGCTGGGGCTCAGCATGGATGCCTTTGCGGTGTCCATCTGTAAGGGCCTGTCGGTGCCAAAGCTTCAGGCAAAGCACTGTCTGATCTGCGGCGTGTACTTTGGCGGATTTCAGGCGATGATGCCGCTGCTGGGATGGCTGCTGGGCATCCGGTTCCAGTCGCTGATTACCAACATCGACCACTGGATTGCCTTTGTGCTGCTGGCAGTCATCGGCGCCAACATGATTAAGGAATCCTTCAGCAAAGAGGAAGAATGTCCAGACGCCTCCTTCGGGTTTAAAACCATGCTGACCTTGGCGGTGGCCACCAGTATTGATGCCCTGGCGGTAGGCGTAACCTTTGCATTCCTGGACGTTACCATTGTCCCGGCGGTTCTGCTGATTGGCGCAACCACCTTCGTATGTTCCGCTGTGGGCGTAAAGATCGGCAATGTGTTCGGCAACCGCTTTCAGTCCAAGGCAGAGTTCTGCGGCGGCGTGGTGCTCATTGCCATTGGCCTGAAAATTCTCATTGAGCATCTGTTCTTCGGCGGCTAATATTTGGCATGCTGCGGGCAGAATATAGGAAGCAAGCGTTTTAGAATCAATAAGGAGGCAACCATGAAACCCTATCTGATCTCACAGGAGGAAGTGCTACAGCAGCTTCGCAGCGATTCTCGGGGACTCACAGGGCAAGAGGCCAAGCGCCGCCTGGAGGAAACCGGCCCCAATCGTCTGGCGGAGGGGAAAAAGGAATCACTGCTCTATCGTTTTTTGAAGGAATTGGCGGACCCCATGATTATCATTCTGATTGTGGCGGCGGTGATTTCCGGAATTACGGCGGCCTATTCCGGGGATTCCTTTGCGGATGTCATTATTATTATGGTTGTGGTGCTGATCAACGCCATTTTGGGCGTGGCCCAGGAGAGTAAGGCGGAGAAGGCCATTGCAGCCCTGCAAGAGATTGCGGCGGCCACCTCTAAGGTACTCCGGGACGGGGAAATTGTGACCCTGCCCAGCCAGGAATTGGTGCCCGGCGATGTTGTGATTCTGGAAGCGGGGGATGCCGTGCCTGCAGACGGACGCATTCTCGACAGCGCCAGCATGAAGGTGGAAGAGGCGGCCCTCACCGGCGAGTCCGTTCCCGTCAGCAAGCATGCAAATGCACTGGAGCTGGGCGCGGAGAAGGACATTCCCCTGGGTGACCGGAAGAATATGGCCTATATGGGCTCCACCGTGGCATATGGCCGGGGCCGCATGGTGGTCACCGATACGGGCATGAACACCGAAATGGGCAAGATTGCCGATGCTCTGACCACAGCCAAGGAGGAGCAGACTCCGCTGCAAATTAAGCTGAGCCAGCTGAGTAAAATCCTCTCGTTCCTGGTGCTGGGGATTTGCGCGGTGATTTTCCTGCTGGATATCATCCGGGCTTATCCCAATATTACCGGGGTGGGGCTGCTGGATACGTTTATGGTGGCGGTGAGCCTGGCTGTCGCGGCAATTCCCGAGGGACTGGCGGCGGTGGTGACCATTGTGCTGTCCATTGGCGTTACCAAAATGTCTGCCAACAAGGCCATTATCCGGAAGCTTACGGCGGTGGAAACTCTGGGCTGTACGCAGATTATCTGCTCGGACAAAACCGGTACCCTGACCCAGAATAAAATGACCGTAGTAGACCACCACGGTGCAGATGTTTCCCGTTTGGCGCTGGCGATGGAGCTGTGCTCGGATGCGGTCTTGGCCAGCGACGGCCAGGCCCAGGGCGAGCCCACGGAATGTGCGCTGGTCAACGACGGCGCCAAACTGGGCCTGCCCAAAACTCAGGTGGAGCCGGAGTATCCCAGAATCGGAGAAGCGCCCTTTGACTCCGGGCGAAAGATGATGTCTACGGTACACCGGATGGCGGACGGAACTGTGATCCAGTTCACCAAGGGCGCGCCGGACGAGGTGCTCCGCCGCTGTGAAAGCTGGTGGGATGGGGAGAGAATTCTGCCCATAACCGAGGAAAAACGGCAGGAAATTCTGGCGGCCAATAAGGCCATGGCAGATCAGGCGCTGCGTGTCCTATGCGGGACCCAGCGCATTTGGGAGACAGCACCGGAATCCTATGAGCCGGAACAACTGGAGCGGAAGCTCTGCTATCTGGGCCTGTCCGGCATGATCGACCCCATTCGTCCGGAGGTGAAGGCGGCCATTCAGGAGTGCCGGGAAGCCGGGATTCGCCCGATTATGATTACCGGCGACCATCGGGATACTGCGGTTGCCATTGCGGGTCAGCTGGGCATTCTGGAGCCGGGGCAGAAGGCCATTACCGGCGCACAGCTGAATGAGCTCAGCGATGAGGAACTGGGGCAGCACATTGGCGAATATTCCGTTTACGCCCGGGTGCAGCCGGAGCATAAAGTGAGAATCGTGAACGCCTGGAAGAAAAACGGCTGCATCACGGCCATGACCGGCGACGGCGTGAACGATGCGCCCTCCATTAAATCCGCAGACATTGGCGTTGGCATGGGCATTACCGGCACAGACGTGACCAAAAATGTGGCGGATATGGTGCTGGCCGACGACAATTTTGCTACCATCGTGGAAGCCGTTGCGGAGGGCCGCCGGATTTACGACAACATCCGCAAGGCCATTGGCTTCCTGCTGGCTTCTAACATGTCCGAGGTACTGTCCATCTTTTTCGCAACCCTGATGGGCTTTACGATCCTAAAACCGGTGCACCTTTTGTGGATCAACCTGATTACCGACTGCTTCCCGGCCTTGGCACTGGGCATGGAACCGGGAGAATCGGACATCATGAAGCGGAAGCCCCGGAATGCCAAGGACGGTATTTTTGCGGGCGGCATGGGACTGGATATTGCGATTCAGGGCATCATCATTACCGGCCTGACGCTGCTGTCTTACTTTGTGGGGCACCGCATCGAGGCAGGGGTGTGGGAGATCACCGACAGCCTGGACGGCATGACCATGGCGTTTTTAACCCTGTCCATGGTGGAGATTTTCCATTCCTTTAATATGCGCTCCCGGCGGAAGTCCGTGTTCACCCTGAAGGGCCACAACAAATGGCTTTGGGGTGCAATGGCATTGTCGCTGGTATTGACCACGGCGGTGATCTATGTGCCCGGGCTGCGGGATGCGTTCCAATTCCAGCATATTTCCCTGATGGAATATGCCGTGGCACTGGGCCTTGCGTTCTGCATTATCCCGGTTATGGAGCTTATCAAGCTGATTCAGCGGAAACTGGGGAAATAACCATGGAACTATGGGACGGATATCGAAAGGACGGCACCCTGGCTGGGATAGACCTGGTACGGGGTGAGCCGGTACCGGAGGGGCTTTACCACCTGGTGTGCGAGATTATCGTGGAGCATCAGGACGGCAGCATCCTTGCCATGCAGCGGGACCCGAGAAAGCCCAACCATCCCGGCGCATGGGAAACCACGGCGGGCGGCTCGGCCCTGAAAGGGGAGGACGCTCTAAGCTGCGCCAAACGGGAGCTCTGTGAGGAGACGGGGATTGCGGTGCAAACCCTTACGCTTTTAGGTCGGGAGGTCAGCGATCCGGCGCACTCCATCTTTTATATGTATCGGGCGGAGATTGCGGGCGAAAAACCGAAAATTACCCTCCAGCCTGGAGAAACCGTGGACTACCGCTGGATTTCGCCGGAGGAATTTCCTGCGTTCGTGGCCCGTGACATGATCCCCAGCCAGCGCAGACGGTATCATGATTTTCTGACGGAAAGAGGATACCTATAAAGATAAAAAGGACTGCTGCATGATTGGTGCAGCAGTCCTTTTGCACTTGTGCGGTGTTACTTTAAAAAAGAAATCCGTATTTCGTCTTATAGTCCTCGGTGGGCTTGGGAATCGCGCCCAGTTCCTGCCGGAGCTTTTCCAGATCGATGTTCTGGATGTCCTCCTGCATGCAGTTCTGGGATGCCAGCAGCCCGCCGCCTGCCATGTCCTTTTCGGTGCCGTAGGCACTGGACGCAACGGTGGAGGAATAGATCATTTCCTCCAGGCAGTTTGCCACAATCTCCTGGGGCGTATAATTCCGGACGGTTTCCGGATCGATGTCCAGGCCCAGCAGAATCTCGGGGGATTTGAGTCCAACGGCATAGCCCTCGTCGTCGCCGGGAATGAAGCCATAGACCTGGAGAGTGGGGCCCTCGTCTTCGGCTTCGTCCTCCTGAGCGCCGTCTTCTTCGGATGTTGTGTCGTCGTCAAAGAAGAAGGTCCATTCCGGGGCCTCTTCCATCACAAAGCGAATGGTCATATGGTCGGTGTTTTCTGCGGGGGTTGCCGCCTGGAGCTCGGAATAGATGGACTGACATGCCTCTTTATACTGCTCCATATTCTCCCGGTCCTGGCCCAGCAGCGCCCAAACCTCGTCAAAAGATACCTGATCGATAAAATCCTTTAATTTTGCCACGTTTGCAGCCTCCAACTGATTTTTCTACATCATATCACAACTGCGCCCAGGTCGCAAGGCGTTTTCTTGTGGTTTTCCCGGTTTGACCCATGGGAGAAAATGATGTAAAATAGCGAAGAGACGATTTGGCATCGGCGTGAAAGGGGAAAACAAAGATGGGACTTGCGATTTTGCTGGGATTCCTGGGAATTTTGGCGGTTTTGGCGATGATTTGCATTGTGCGTGCGGTTCGGTTTCAGCCGCCCAAGCGGGAGCAGAAGCCGGATGTGGAGCCGATGGTGGATCGGGACAAGGCGGTGGCCCATCTTCAGGCCATGATTCGCTGCCGCACGATTTCCACGCCGGAGCTGCGGGATGAGGCGGAATTTGAGAAGTTCCGAAGTCTGCTGCCGGAGTTTTATCCCAACCTATGGCGCGTTGCCACAGTGGAGCGAGTGGATACCACCGGCATATTGATTCGCATTCCCGGGCGGGAGCCGGGGAAGCCTGCGGTGATGCTGTCCCATTATGATGTGGTACCGGCACAGGCGGATGCCTGGGAAAAGCCGCCCTTTGACGGCGTGCTGGAGAATGGCGTGCTCTGGGGGCGGGGAACGCTGGACATGAAAAATCAGCTGTGCTGCATGCTGGAGGCGGCGGAACAGCTGATAAGCGAGGGCTTTGTGCCCCGGTACGATATTTATCTTGCCCTGTCCGGGGAGGAAGAAATCATGGGCCCCTCTGCGCCTGCCATTCGGGACTTGTTTGTGGAGCGGGGCATTACGCCGGCCTTTGTGTTGGATGAGGGCGGCGATATTATGGACGGCTTTTATCCGGGCACCACAGTGCCCTGCGCCATGGTGGGCGTGGGGGAGAAGGGCGTTGCCAATCTGGACTTTGCGGCAAAAAGCCAGGGTGGCCATGCTTCGGTGCCCTATCCCAACAATCCGCTGCACCGACTGTGCCGCGCCATGAGCCGGATTGGGCGGCATCCTTTCCCCATGCGCTTGGGTCCGGCTCTGGAGGCATTGACTGACACCATGGGGCGATACTGCGGCTTTCAAACCCGGCTGCTGCTGGCCAACCGGCACCTGCTGCGCCCGCTGTATATCCGCTGGCTCCGGAAGCAGGGCGGCATGATCGAAGCGGCGGCCTGCACCACCTTTGCACTGACCCAATGCCAGGGTTCTCAGGCGGGAAATGTGATTCCGGCGGAGGCAACCATGTTTGCAAACCTGCGGCTGTTATGGGGCGATACCCAAGAGAGCGTGGTGCAGCGGCTCAATCAGAAAATCCGGGACCCGCAGGTGGAAATCCGCATGCGCCCCGGCACCGATCCCAGCCCGGATTCCGAGCTGGGCGCAGAATTTGAAACGCTGAAGGCTGCCATTGAGGCCACCTGGCCCCAGGCGGTGGTGAGCCCCTATTTGATGGTGGCCTGCACCGATTCTCGGCACTGGCGGAGCATCTGCGACCATGTGTATCGCTTCTCCGGCAAGTATGTCACCGGAGAGGAGAAGTCCACGGTACACGGCAATAACGAGCGGATTCGCATTGAAAATACAGAAAATGCAATGAAATTCTTTATTCGATTGATGAGGGAATGCTGATGGAGAAAACAATACTTCGATGCCCGGTTTGCGGAAGCGGCTTGGAGCGGCAGGAAAAAACGCTGGTGTGCCAAAATCGCCATAGCTTCGACATTGCACGGCAGGGCTATGTCAATTTGCTGCCGGTGACTCAAAAGCATTCCAAGCACCCCGGCGACACTCGGGACATGGTGGCAGCCCGGCGGGCGTTTTTGGATCGGGGATATTATGCCCACATCGCCCAGACGGTGCAGCGGATGTTTGGCGAAAAGCTGCCGGAAGCACCCAAGGTTTTGGATGCGGGCTGCGGGGAGGGCTATTACCTGTCCCAACTGATGCCACATTTGCCGGGAGGAACGTTCCTGGGGGTGGATATTTCCAAGGATGCGGTGCGATATGCGGCGGGACGGTGTAAGAGCGCCATGTGGATCACTGCGTCGGCGGCCCATCTTCCGATGATGGACGGCAGCCTGGACGGGGTTATGAGCATGTTTGCTCTGACGGTGCCGGAGGAATTCCGTCGGGTGCTGGCGCCTGGGGGATATTTTCTGGAGGTGACTGCCGGACGGGAGCATTTAATGGCGCTGAAGGAATTGATTTACCCGGAAATCACCGAAAAGCAGGAGAAGAAAAGCAAGGAGTACCCGGGCTTTCAACTGGTGCAGGAGGAGACGCTGGAATTTGATTTCCATTTGACCGAGCATCAGGAAATTATGCAGCTGCTGACCATGACGCCCCATCTATGGCGCATCAGCCGGGAGGGGGCGCAGCGTGCAGAAGCAGCCGAGGACCTTCAGGATCGGGCACAGGTACTGTTTCGGCTGTATCAAAGCGTTGCAACTTCTCAAGGGCTGTGATACAATCAGAGTGCAATTCACTGTGGGAGCGATACTATGCTGGAAAAACTGCGGCTGGTGGAAAGCCGATATTTAGAGCTTGAGAATATGTCCGGGCGTCCGGATTTTTATGATGATCCCAAGAAGGCGGCCTCTCTTTTAAAAGAGCAGCGGTCCCTGGAGCCGGTGGTCACGGCCTATCGGAAATACAATGCAGCAAAGAAGAACGTAGAGGATATGCTGGAAATGCTGGCCACGCCCCTGGAACCGGAGATGAAGGAGCTCTGCCAGGAGGAATTGGCGGAGAGCAAGGCGCAGCTGCCCCAGCTGGAGCAGGAGCTCAAGATTTTGCTGCTGCCCAAGGACCCCAACGACGATAAAAACGTCATTTTGGAGATCCGCGCAGGAGTGGGCGGCGAGGAAAGCGCGCTGTTTGCCCATTCCCTCTACCGGATGTACGCCATGTACGCCGAGAAAAAGGGCTGGAACATTGAAATTACCACCCTCAATGAAACGGAACTGGGCGGCGTGAAGGAACTGGTCTGCATGATTACCGGCCAGGGAGCCTATTCCCGGCTGAAATTCGAAACCGGCGTTCATCGGGTGCAGCGGGTACCGGAAACGGAATCCGGCGGACGGGTGCACACCTCTACCGCCACCGTTGCCATGATGCCGGAGGTGGACGAGGTCAGCGTGGAGCTAAACCCCGCGGACATTAAGATGGAGGTATTCCGGTCCTCCGGTGCTGGCGGTCAGCACATCAATAAGACCTCTTCGGCGGTGCGGCTGATTCATCTGCCCACCAATACGGTGGTGGAATGTCAGCAGGAGCGCAGCCAGGTGCAAAACCGGGAAAAGGCCATGCGCATCCTCTATTCCCGGCTGTATCAGGCACAGCAGGAGGCCCAGGCGGCGGAAATCTCCGCAGAAAAGCGCAGCCAGGTGGGCATGGGCATGCGGAACGAGAAAATCCGCACCTATAACTTCCCGCAGTCCCGGGTGACGGACCATCGCATCGGCCTGACCCTTTATAAGCTGGGGGAGATTCTCGACGGCAATCTGGACGAGATCATCGACGCCCTGATTACCGCCGATCAGGCGGAAAAGCTACAGCATAGTCAGGAGAGCGATACGCTGTGAACACAAAAATACTAGATCCCAAGGCCCCCGAAACCCTGGACACGGCGGCGGAGATCATCCGAACCGGCGGACTGCTGGGCATCCCCACGGAGACGGTCTATGGATTGGGCGCCAACGGGTTGGACGCCGATGCGGTGCTGAAAATATTTGAGGCAAAGGGCCGCCCCCAGGATAATCCGCTGATTCTCCATGTGGCGGGGATGGACCAGGTAGAGGACTTTTGTCATGATGTGCCCGAGCAGGCCTGGATGCTGATGAGAACCTTCTGGCCCGGCCCGCTGACGCTGATTTTGCCTGCAAAGGATTTGGTGCCGAAGCGGACCACGGCGGGGCTTTCCACCGTAGGCGTGCGCTGCCCGGACAATGAAATGACCCGGGCCATTATTCGCAGGGCGGGAGTGCCCATTGCCGCGCCCTCTGCCAATATCTCCGGCAAGCCCAGCCCTACCACGGCCCAGCATGTATATCATGACATGGCGGGGAAGATCGAAGCCATCGTAGACGGCGGGCCCTGTCGGGTTGGTGTAGAATCCACCATTGTAGATGTCACCGGCCAGCGGCCCCGGCTGCTGCGTCCCGGCGGCATTACCCCGGAGCAGCTACGGGAGCTGTTGGGCGAATTGGACATTGATAAGGCCGTGGTGGGCGAAATCTCCGGGGACACGGTGGTTCGTGCGCCGGGTATGAAATACACCCACTATACCCCCTCCGGCGACGTGATTATTGTTGCCGGCACCGGGGAAGAGGCGGCCCATTATATCCTTCGGCACCTTGAAACTAAGGATCGGGTGCTGTGTTTTCAAGAGGAACTGGGGCTGTATCCGGAGGGCGTTGCCATGGCCTATGGCAGCGAAAAGAATCCGGAAACCCTGGCCCACGGGCTGTTTGCCGCATTGCGGGATTTGGACAGCAAGGACATTCCCACCATCTATGCCCGTTGCCCCAGCGGCGGCGGCGTGACCTATGCGGTGGCAAATCGGCTGAAAAAAGCGGCAGGATTTCACATTGTAGAAGGAGACAAAGCGCCATGATGGTAATTGGTATCACCGGCCCCACCGGCAGCGGAAAAACCACGGCATTGAACGTGATTCGTGAGCTGGGCGGCTGTGTGCTGGATTTGGATGCGGTCTATCATGGGCTGCTGAAAACCGACAAGGCCCTTCTGGCGGCGCTGGAGAAACGATTCCCCGGGGTGATTCAAAACGGGGAATTGGATCGAAAGGCGCTGGGCAGCATAGTCTTTGCGGACAAGCAGGCGCTGGCGGATCTCAATGCCATCACCGGGAAATATATTCTGGCGGAGACGGATCGGCAGCTGGATTTAGCCCGGCAGCAGGGACTGCCCATGGCCGCCATTGACGCGATCAACCTCCTGGAAGGGGATTTGCCGGACCGGTGCGATGTGACCGTTGCGGTGACTGCACCGGTGGAAATCCGGGTGAAGCGGCTGATGGTGCGGGATCAGATATCCGAGGAGTACGCCCGGCTCCGGATTTCGGCCCAGCAGCCCAATGAATATTTTGAAGCGCACTGCGACCATACCCTGAGAAACGGCGACGGATCGCAGGAGGCATTTGCCCAGAATTGCCGGGACTTGTTTACCCGGCTTCTGGAGCAGCAGAAAGGAAGATAAACATGAGTGAGAACAAGTATCAGGCATTGCGGGAGCAGCTGACCTATGCCCCCAAGAATGGTCATGCAAGAATCTCTGACCAGGACAAGACCGAGATGGAAGCCTATTGCAAGCGCTATATGGCATTCCTGGACGCAGCTAAGACCGAGCGTGAGTCAGTTCGTGAGGCGGTTCGTCAGGCAGAGGCTGCCGGGTTTAAGCCCTATACCCCGGGCATGGCAATGACCCCCGGCACCAAGGTTTACAGCGTGAACCATGCTAAGGCCCTCAACCTGGCGGTCATCGGCAAGAAGCCCCTGGCAGAGGGCACCCGCATCACTGCTGCCCACATCGATAACCCCCGCCTGGACCTGAAGCCCAATCCTCTGTATGAGGATTCTGAGCTGGCCTTCTTCAAGACCCATTACTATGGCGGTATTAAGAAGTACCAGTGGACCACCGTGCCCATGGCCATCCATGGCGTTGTGGTGAAGAAGGACGGCACCGTGGTGGAAATCTGCATCGGTGAAAAGGACGACGATCCGATCTTTATCGTCACCGACCTGCTGGTGCACCTGTCCGAGGACCAGATGAAGAAGCCGCTGGCCACCGGCGTAACCGGCGAGAACCTGAACCTGCTGGTGGGCTCCATGCCCATGCCCGAGGATGACGGGGCCGACAGCGTGAAGCTGGCTGTGCTCTATTATCTCCATGAGACGTATGGCATCACCGAGGAGGACTTCCTCTCCGCAGAGCTGACCCTGACCCCTGCCGCCAAGGCGCGGGCGCTGGGTTTTGACCGGAGCATGATCGCTGCCTATGGTCACGACGACCGCAGCTGCTCCTTTGCAGCCCTGGACGCCATGCTGCGTCTGGAGGAAATCCCCGAGTATACCGCCGTTTGCTGCCTGGCCGATAAAGAGGAAATCGGCTCCATGGGCATTACCGGTATGCAGTCCCAGGCCTTTGAGTATTTCATGGAGTGCCTGTGCCGTGGGCAGAACGTCAGCCTCATGGATTGCTTTGAACATTCCGAGTGCCTGTCCGCCGACGTAACCAATGCATACGATCCCACCTATGCCGAAACCTGCGACAAGCGCAACAACTCCCGGATTAACGGCGGCGTTTGCTTTATGAAGTATACCGGTGCACGGGGCAAGTCCGGTTCTTCCGATGCTCCGGCGGAGTTCGTGGCAAAGATTCGTCGGCTCTGCGACGAGGGCGGCGTCATCTGGCAGATGGGCGAGCTGGGCAAGGTGGACGCTGGCGGCGGCGGAACCGTTGCACAGTATATGGCGGACCGGAACATCCTGACCCTGGATACCGGCGTGCCCGTGCTGAGTATGCATGCACCCATTGAGGTGGTCAGCAAGCTGGACTGCTATGAAACCACCAAGGCCATGCGGGTGTTCTACCTGGACCGGTAATTGCAACCAAATGAACCCTGCCGGGTCTCTTTGTTTGAATCCGTAATTTCAAAATGACAATCCTTCCTTTCCGCGGTATGATAGTATCAAACCAAGGGAAGGAAGGATTTTTCTATGAAAAAGAGAAGCTTACGGGCAATGACCATGGCCCTGTCTATGACGGTATTGCTCTCTTCGGCAGTTTGGGCGGCGGATATGCCTCCCGGCGGATTTGGAGGCGGCGGAGATGTGCCGGCACCCCCTCCCGGCGGCGGTTCCATGACCTTTTATACCGGCGATGCGGTGACGGATCTGGAGTCCGGCGACTATACCGGTCAGGTGTTCCCGGATTCCACGGGTGAAACCGAGGTTGCGCTGCGGGTTGGCCCGGGCGTTACGGCAACCTTGAAGGATTCCACTGTCACGAAAACCGCCGGAGATATGACCGGTGACGACGGCAGCTTTTACGGCGTCAACTCCGGCGTTCTGGTCTATTCTGAGGACGAGACGACTCCCGCCGCGCTGACCATCAACGGCGGCAAGGTAGAAACCTCTGCCAGCGGCGCCAACGGCGTGTTTGCTTATGGCTCATCCACCATCACCCTGGAAGACGCTACCGTTACCACCACCGGTGAGGGCGGTTCCGGCGGCATTATGGTGGCAGGCGGCGGCACCCTGTATGCCAAGAACTGCACCGTTACCACCGAGGGTGGTTCCTCTGCGGCCATTCGTTCAGACCGCGGCTCCGGCCTGATGGAGATCGACGGCGGTACCTATATTTCCAATGGCTCCAAGGGCACCGGTTCTCCGGCTGTCTACTGTGTGGCGGATATCACTGTGTCCAATGCCACCATGCAGGCAAACAATGCCCAGGCCATCTGCTTTGAGGGCCGGAACCCCTTCCGTATGTACAACTCCTACCTGGAGGGCAACTACACGGCTTCCGACGACGATGAGAACTGCAACGTCATGGTCTATCAGTCCATGTCCGGCGACTCTGAGGAAGGCACCACCTATTGCACCATGGTGGGCGGCGTGCTGAAGGCCAACAACCAGAGCGAAAACGGCAACGCCAAGATGTTCTATACCACCAACACCTATTGCTACATCAGCCTGTGCGACGTGGAGATGATCTATCCCGAGGGCATGGATACCTTCCTGCTGTGCGCCTGCAACACCAACCAGCGCGGCTGGGGTACTGCCGGTGCCAACGGCTCGGAGTGCGTGCTCTATACCATCGACCAGGACATCGACGGCAACATCATCTATGATACCTGGAGCTATCTTGGCTGCTTCCTGACCCAGGATACCCAGATGACCGGTGCATTCCTGTGCCGGGAGGACAACGGCGACCGGGGCTGCGACGTTTATATGGACGGCACCGCAGTTTGGACCGTTACCGGCGACAGCCAGGTTCGTGATCTTTATACCGCAGGCGACGAAATCCTGGACGATCAGGGCAAAACCGTTTCCATCGTTTCCGCAGACGGCACGGCCTATGTAGAGGGCGACAGTGACTATACCATCACTGTTACCGGAACCTATGGCACCGATGATCTCACCGCCTTTGAGCATGTGCCCGGCATCGGCACCGTGGCAGACGGCGAGTATACCTTTGATACCCAGAAGGCTGACGATTATGTCAACCTGGATTACACCCCCACCGCACCGGACGGCACCGTTTACACCGAAGCTGCCTGGGGCGCAGAGGACGAGGCAACTGCTGAGGAGCCCGAGGAAAGCGCCCTGGAGATTCAAATCTCCGCAGTGGAGAGCACCGTAGAGTCCGAAGCTCCCGCAACGGCTGAGCCTGAGACGGCAGAGGAAGCACCCGCCGAGGAAATGGCTCCCGCAGAGGAAGAAGCACCTGCTGAGAAGAGCAATACGCCCATTGTGGTTGCAGTGATTGTAATCATTGTGGTGGTGATTGCGGCAGCATATATTGTGGTGTCTAAGAAAAAGAAGAAATAAGCGAAAATAAGAAAGCACCGCGGTTTTGTGGCATATTTGCCCGGAGCTGCGGTGTTTTCCGTTTGTTCCGAAGAGATTAAGGAAAACTTAATGGTGCGCCACTTGTGCCGGAACCGGGGCTATGCTATAATTGTACTAACGTGATTAGTACAGTTGGACACAGTATGGACACAGCATTCGGAGAAAATAAAAGACGAAGAATCGAAAATATTTTCCAAAGACGAAACCTTGCGGGGAAAAACCACGTCTATACATAGTGAACGCGAAAGGGGGGAGGATCATGAAAAAACGCCAGAAAACCCGGCGGAAGGAGCGAAATGCCCATTTAACGCCGGCAGAGCGTCGGGAAAAGCGGCGCGAGCGACTGGTCAGCCTGGCCTTTGTATCCCCCAGTCTGCTGGGCGTGTTGATTTTCTTTGTGCTTCCCTTTTTTGTGGTGATTTACTACGCTTTTGTGAACAATCCGGTGCTTCATGAGTTCGTGGGCTTTGATAACTTCCGGAATCTGTTCCAAAACCAGTCCTTCCGGCTGGCGGCGAAGAATACGGCGATTTTCTCGCTGATTGCAGTGCCATCGGCGGTGATCGGATCGCTGCTGCTGGCCTGTATGCTCAGCCAGAAAATCCCCCTGCGGAGCCAGATTCGGACGTTTATGCTTTCCCCGATGATGGTGCCGGTGGCGTCCATCGTGCTCATTTGGCAGGTCATTTTTAGCAACAACGGTGCGCTGAACGATTTTCTGGCCCATTTCGGGGTGGATAAAATTGACTGGATGAAGTCGGAGTTCAACCGCTATGTGGTGATTCTGCTGTTTTTGTGGAAGAACATCGGCTATGACATGATCCTGTTTCTGGCGGCGCTTTCTAATGTGCCGGTGGATATTCAGGAGATGGCCATGCTGGAGGGGGCAAGCTCTGCGCGGATCTTTTTCCAGATTAAGCTTCGGTACATCTTCCCAACAATTCTGTTTGTGACGATCCTCAGCCTGATTAACTCCATGAAAATCTTCCGGGAGGTGTATCTCCTCACCGGAAAGTACCCCTATGACGGGCTATACTTATTGCAGCACTTTATGAATAACACCTTTGAGAGCATGGACTATCAAAAGCTGTCCTCTGCGGCACTGGTGATGGCGGCGGTGATGGTATTGGTCATCGGTCTGCTGTTCCTGGTGGACAATAAGCTGGGAAAGGATGTGGAGTCGGAATGAGACGAGTTCCCAAGCATCCTAAGTCCCATAAGCAGGGCTATTACCAGCGGAGAAAGCGGGCAGTCCGGATTCTACTGACGGTGATTGCACTGAGCATGGCGCTGCTGTTTTTGACGCCCATTGTCCTGACCATTACCAACTCCTTTATGACCCAGGACGAAATTACTGCCAACTATGGCGCGGTGTTTGGCAATGCCAGCGCCGGGGACCAAAGCGGCAGCAGCAATCAGGCGGTGACCAATTATATTTCCAAGCAGGTGAACCTGAAATTCATCCCGGATATGGTGTCGTTCAAGCAGTATTGGACGGTACTGTTCAACAGTCCATCCTATCTGCTGAAATTCTGGAACTCCGTAATTTTAACGGTGCCCATTGTGATATTTCAGGTGGCGCTGGCGTCTTTGGCGTCCTATGGCTTTTCCCGATATCGGGGAAAGGTCCGGGAAATGGTGTTTTTCGGCTATACTATTCTGATGCTCATGCCCTATCAGGTAACGCTGGTGCCCAACTATCTGGTATCCAAGTGGCTGGGACTGCTGGACACCAACTGGGCGATTATTCTGCCGGGTATTTTCGCTCCGTTCAGCGTATTTCTGCTGACAAAGAATATGCGCCGGATTCCCAAGTCGTATATTGAAGCGGCGCAGCTGGACGGCGCGGGGGAATGGCAGATTTTCTCCAGAGTGTGCCTGCCCATGTGCAAAAACGCACTGGTGAGTGTGGCAATGCTGGTGTTTATCGACTACTGGAATATGGTAGAGCAGCCCCTGATCCTGTTTACCGATCAGGAAAAGTATCCGCTGAGCGTATTCCTCAGTGAAATCAACAGCGGCGAGGTGGGCGTTGCCTTTGCGGTGGCTGTGATTTATATGGTGCCGACCCTGCTGATGTTCCTGTGGGGCGAAGAATATCTGGAGGAGGGCATTACCTACTCCGGCGGCATTAAGGGATAATAAGAGAGGTGGAAGCCATGACAAACGAACTGTCAACGGAAGGACAGCGCAGAAAAAAGCGCGGCAAGCGGGACTGGGTGAAAAATGCGATCATCATTTTTCTGGCGGTGCTGCTGGTATTGACCTTCTTTTCCAATACAATCATGAACTATTCCCTGCCGGAGGTGGCGGCGCAGTATCCTCAGTCCACCACCCTGACCACGAAAATCCGTGGAACCGGCACGGTGGAATCGGCCCAGAGCTATAACGTGACGGTGCAGGAGACCAGAACCGTGGCAACGGTGAACGTGAAAAAAGGCGACACCATTGCGGCGGGGGATACCCTGTTGACCCTGGATGCAACGGAAAGCCAGGAGCTCCAGGATGCCCGCGCCAATCTTGCCAGCCTCAAGCTGGAATATGAAAAGCTCCAGCTCCCGAAGAATGAAGAGGGGGCAGCGGCCCAGGCGGCCAGCCTGTCCCAGGCTCAGACGGCGGTGAGCAAGGCGGAGTCGGATCTTGCCACGGCGCAGAAATATGAGAGCGACCTGAAGTGGTATCAGGATCAGGAGGCTTCGGCAAAGGCAACGCTGGCAACGAAGAATCAGAACAAGGAATACTATGCAAGTCTGGTGGAGAATTTAAGTAGCCAGACAAGTGAAGAGAGTGTGGAAAACGCAAATTCAGAGTACCTCAGTGCAAAAAATCGGCTAGATGGAATTCCTGATGATGAAGATCATGCGGGTGAAAGACAAGCAGCAGAAGCCGAGGTTCAACGGATTTACAACGAGCAGATTGCACCGCAGCTGTCGTCCCTGACCCAGCAGCTGTCCGAGGCAAAAAAGAACCTGCTCAATTCCACCTATGCGGCCAGCCAGGCGGAGGCGGCCTATACCAGCGCCCAGGATGCCACTGCTGCATTCCAGGCAAGCAATCAGGACGCTGCCTCGGTTTCCGCTGCCCAGTCTGCCCTGCAAAGCGCCAAGGACAATTTGGCAAATCTACAGGCTGCGGCCAAGGATACCGAAGACGCCAATGCCTATAACGATTCTGTGGCAAAGCTGGACCTGGATGCCAAGGCGGCAGAGGTTCAGGAGGCGGAGGAAAAGGTCAAGGCCCTGGAGGAAAAGACCTCGGCGGCCAGCATCAAAAGCCGCTATGCCGGTGTGGTAACCGAGGTCAATGTGGCAGCCGGAGATACCACTGCAGCAGATACGCCGCTGGTGGTGGTGGAGCTGACGGATAAGGGCTATACCCTGAAAGCAAACGTGACCAAGGATCAGGCCAAAACCCTGAAGGAGGGGCTCCAGGCGGAGATTACAAACCTCTGGAACAGCGGCATTACCATGACCCTGACCTCCATTACCTCGGATAAAAGCGATCCCGCCAACAGCCGGACGCTGACCTTTGCGGTAACCGGCGATGACGTCAGCGTGGGACAGAGTCTCAGCTTTTCTGTGGGCGATAAGAATTCCAGCTATGACCTGGTGATTCCCAGCGCTGCCGTTCATACGGACGCCAGCGGCAGCTTCGTCTATACCGTGCAGGTGAAGTCCAGTCCGCTGGGCAACCGTTATTCCGTGCGGAAAAAGACCGTAACCATTGTGGCCTCGGACGATAACAACAGCGCCGTATCCGGAGAGTTGACCGCCGATGACTTCGTGATTACCACGGCAACGGTGCCCCTGGATGTTGGAACCCAGGTGCGGATCGCAGAGTGAGGTGAGGCAGTTGCGGGTAAAACAAGTGCTCCGCTGGCTGCTGCGTCGATGGAAATGGCTGCTTTGGGGCCTGCTGGTGCTCATCTGCCTTGGGGTATGGCATGGATTGTGCCGGGGCGATCAGAAGGTGGTCAGTGCGCTGACGGACCAGACCGCTTATGCCCGATGGGAGACGGAGGATAAGCCCTATGCCCAGGCGTCGGTATATCTGCCGGAGGACAATGCCATTCCCGATTCGGGAATTCCCACCATCCGTCTGGCGGTGGAGAATGCGCTCAGCGCTGCGGGCGTTCCCTCGGAGGACTATCCCTGGCTTTACGCGGCCTCTAAAATGCAGCAGGTCACCCTACAAAATGGAATTGCCAGCAGCAATGTGGAGCTGACGCTGATCGCCGGAGACTATTTCCGTATCCATCCCATGGTGCTGCGGAAGGGCTGGTACATGTCTGAGGACGACGTGATGCATGACCGGATTGTGCTGGACCGGCAGACCGCTTGGGATCTATTCTATTCTGACGATGTGGTGGGACAGTTTTTAGAGTGGAACGGTCAGCGCTATCAGGTGGCGGCAGTAGTGGACTACCCCGAGGGAAAGTATACGGAGCAGGCCGCAGGTGATACCCGGCGGGCGTGGGTCTATGCGGATTCTCCCGGTGTAACCGGCGGAAACCCTGTGATTGATGACGATGCGGCAGCGGATTCTGCTCTGGGCAACAGCGCAGACAGCAACGTCAGCTACACCTGCCTGGAAATGGTCCTGCCCCAGCCGGTAAAGAACTTTGCGGTGTCTACCCTACAGTCGGTCATCAAGGAAATTGTGCCGGAGGATACGGTTTATACCGATAATGCCGGGCGATTCTCCCTGGAGAGCCGCTGGAATGTACTGCGCAGTCTCTCCACCCGGGGCATTTCCGATCGGGCCATTGGCTATCCCTATTATGAGAATGCGGCAAAGCTGGCGGAGAATCATCTGGCGCTGCGGCTGATCCCCGAGGCGATTTTGCTGGCCGTTGTGGGAATCAGCGTCCTGATTTGGCTGTTCCTGCTGAACCGAAAGCGCACTTGGGGACTTTACAGCATCCCCATTGCCATTGAAAACGCCATTGACCGCCGAAATACCAGAAACTATGAGGCAAAGCTTCGCGGGGAAGAACCAAAATCCATTCGTAAGAAGCGGAAAAAACAAGAAATCAAGCTTCGGCACCATGCGCTGGACTATAGCTCCGGCAAGCGTCGCCGGAGAAAATGATAACGACCCAATCTCTCAGGGGCTGCGGCCCCGGAAAGGAAACAAGTGCTCTATGAACAAGTATTTGAAACGAGGCGCGGCGATTCTTCTGGCCGGTGCCATGTGCCTATCCATGGCAGCCTGCGGCGACAAGGGCGAGTCCAAGGACGGCAAGACCACCAATCAGACCCTGGCGCAGGAATTGGGCTATGGCTATCGCTCTGATTACCATACCCTGGATGTGGATGTGAACTGGATCAACAGCGGCAATATATCCACGGCCCAGGGCAAGCTGTATTTTGCAGGTGATTATTATAACGACGATACGGGCGAATCCGGATCACACTTTTATTGCGCCGACCCTGCCACCGGCGATGTGACGGAGATTCCCATGGTGTCCATGCAAGCCACGGATACCACCAGCGAAAACCTCCAGGCGGTGGCGGTAAGCCCCGACGGAAACAGCTATTGGACCGTGGTGGACCGCTATGACTTCACCGCCTATTCCGATTCCGATGACACGGGCATTGTGATGGACGACGCTGACGGCGTTGCCACAATGGACGCAGCCGCCGAGGAGGCACCCGCAGAAGAGGCCGCCACGGAGGAAGCGCCGGTGGAGGCCGCCGCAGAAGGCGAAGCAGTGACCGAAGAGGCGCCTGCGGAAGAAGCTCCGGCGGAAGAAGCCGGTGACGCAGCGCCCGCCGAGGAAGCGCCCGCTGACGATACGGCGGAGGCGGAAGCAAGCACAGTTGAGGAGCCTGCAATCGACGACGGCTATGCGGTCAGCGACAACCAGGAAACCTATTTTGCCTACAAGTACGATATGAGCGGCAATCAGCTGCTGGAGATTAATATCACAGACGTGGTTACCGCAGATCAGGACTGGTTCTATCCCCAGTATGTTGCCCAGGACGGCGAGGGCAACCTCTATATTGCCGGCGACAGCAAGATTTACTGCTTTGGCGCCGACGGCTCTGAGAAGGACCACATTGAGATGCAGGACCAGTGGATCATGGGCATGAACAGCACCGGCGACGGCACGGTAGTGGTGCAGTATTTCGAGTCCGGCGGAGGCGGCACCGTCCTGTGCAAGGTGGAAGACGGCAAGCTGGGCACTCCCATCGAGATCACCGGCGACGGCAACGCCAGCAGCAATATGGGCTTCTATTCCGGCGCAGGCAATACCCTGATGGCTTCCGACGGCAGCTATCTCTATAGCGTGGACCTGGGCACCGGTGTGGCCACAAAGATGCTCTCTTGGCTGGATTCTGATATCAATGGCAGCAACCTGACCGGTATAGCGGCTGTGGACGACGATCAGATCCTGGTGCTCTGCAATCGCTACAGCATGAAAGGCGGCAACGATACCTATGAACTGGGCGTTCTGACCAAGATTCCCGCTTCGGAGATCCCCGAGCGCACGATTCTGACCCTGGGCGCAGACGGCCTGGGCAGCACCATTCAGGATGCAGTTATTGACTTTAACCGCAAGAGCAATGAATACCGCATTACCCTGGTGGACTATAGCCAGTATAACACCGATGATGACTACACCCTGGGCACCCAGCAGCTGGACCGGGATGTGGTTTCCGGCAACTGCCCGGATATCATTTCTCTGAGCAACGGTCATCAGGATAAGTACATCGCCAAGGGTGCGCTGGCAGACCTCAGCGCGCTGATGGAAAAGGACGACAGCATCTCCCAGGACGATCTGGTGGCAGGCGCACTTAAGGCCTTTACCTACGACGGCAAGCTCTATGGCATGCCCTATTTCTTCAACGTACAGACGATGATTGCCAGCGTAAAGCTGGTGGGAGATCGGACCTCCTGGACCATGGCCGATATGGCCCAGGTCATTGAGGGCCTGGACGATACCGTTTCCGTGATGCAGTATACCTCTCAGACGGAGTTCCTCCAGCAGATGGTGTATCAGAACATGGACCAGTTTGTGGATTATGGTAAGTCCACCTGCTCCTTCGACAGCGATGACTTTATCCAGCTGCTGACCGCTTCGGCCAAGCTGCCCACAGACGACGAGCTGTATGGCGACAGCAACGAGATCTCCGTAGATTATCAGGACGGCTATCAGATGCTCCAGTCCGGCGACCTGCTGATGACCAGCTGCTACATTACCGGCGACAGCTATTCCATGAAGGAGTTCTATGGCCTTTATAATAACAAGGACTTTGGCATGGTGAACATCGGCTATCCCACCAGCGAGGGCAGCGGCGTGCAGGTGAGCACCAGCAGCGGATTTGGAATTTCTGCAAAGTCGAAATATCAGGATGTGGCATGGGACTTCATCAAGACCCTGCTGACGGACGACTTCCAGACGGATCAGTGGTCCTTCCCTGTAACCAAGTCTGCCTTCGATCAGGCGCTGGCGGAGTCCATGGAAAAGGACTTCTACACCGATGAAAACGGCGAGAAGGTCTACTATGACCAGTCTACCTACATTGGCGACACCGAGTACACCCTGGAGCCGCTGACCCAGGAGCAGGTGGACGACTTTAAGTCCATGGTGGACGGCGCTTCGGTGGGCAGTAATTACGACACCGATATTATCAACATCATCAATGAAGAAGCGGCTGCGTTCTTCTCCGGCGATAAGTCTGCGGCAGATGTGGCGGCGCTGATTCAGAACCGCGTGGGCATCTATCTGGGTGAAACCAGCTAAAATTCCAGAAAAATAATCCGAAAATGGGCGCGAAAGCGCCCATTTTTGTGGTTTAGCCGGTTGCCAATTGTAAAAAACTATGGTACAATGGAAGTGTTACAATTTGTAACCATCAGAGCGAAGGGAGTGCATCAATGAAGCCTTTAAAAAGAATCGGCCTGCTGCTGGCGGGGGTGCTGCTGGCACAGAGCTGTATGATCCCGGCGGCAATGGCCACGGATTTGAATACATATTCCCCGGAAGAGACGCTGCAAACGGATGTGGCTCAGGGCACGGAGCGTGCCGAGGACCCGCAGTTTTGGTCAGAAGAGCATCGGGGCGAAATGGATAACACACAGCTGGAGGCCCAAGGGGTGGATCACTCTTGGTTTACGCCTCGGGCACTGAAAAAGGGTGAAACACTCCGCAAGGGAATCGACGTGGCCCAGTTCCAGGGGAAAATCGACTGGAACACCGTAAAAGCGAGCGGGATCGAGTTTGCATTTATCCGGGTGGGCTATCGCGGCTGGGGCACCGGCAATTTGAGTGAGGATTCCCGCGCCTATGAGAATTTGAAGGGTGCCATCGACAGCGGCATTCAGGTGGGCGTTTATATCTACTCCCAGGCCATTACCGTGGAGGAGGCCAGGGAAGAGGCCAGATATGTACTGAACCGGATTCGCGGTTATGCGGTCACGCTGCCGGTGGTGATGGACTTTGAATATGCCAATGATCCCTCCACTGGGCGGCTCACCGGGCGGCTGTATCAGGCCAATCTGTCGAAAAAGCAGGCCACGGATATCTGTAACGCGTTCTTATCTGAGGTTTCGGCGGCAGGCTACCGGGGCGCGATTTATGCCAATAAAGGAATGCTGGAAAAGCAGCTGAATGCGGACCAGCTGGGCGGCGCCATTTGGCTGGCCCATTATTCCACTCAGTCCGACTATGCGGATGACTATGAGTTCTGGCAGTGTACCTCCAGCGGTTATGTGAATGGCGTTCCAACACAGAATGTGGATTTGGACTACTGGTATGACAGCGGCATTTCCCCCATGCCCTTTACGGATGTGGCGGTGAGCCGGTGGAGCTATGTGCCCATCCTCCGGGCCTATGAGTATGGCCTGATTAAGGGAATGAGCGCGACGAAGTTTGAGCCTGCCGGAACTGCGACCAGAGGGCAGGTGGCAACCATGCTCTATCGCCTCAGTGGAAGTCCGGCGGTCAGCAGTCCCAGCAGCTTTACGGATCTGAAATCGGATTATTACCGTGACGCCATTGCCTGGGCCCAGCAAAACGGCGTTGTGAAGGGTGTTAGCAGCACACAGTTTGCACCGGAATCCGCCGTTAGCCGGCAGGATCTGCTTACCATGCTCTATCGGCTCTGCGGTCAGCCGGGAACATCCGGGAATCTCTCCGGCTTTAGCGATCCGGACCAGATTTCCGGTTATGCAAGGAACGCCGTTGCATGGGCGGTGGAAAACGGCATTCTCAAGGGCGATCAGGGAAAGATCATGCCCCAGGCAACGGCCACCCGCGAGCAGGTGGTAGCGTTCCTGGTACGGTATATCGATTACGCAGGACTTTAACCGAAAAGACAAAGAAATCCCGGTGCATCTCATTTTGTGGGATGCACCGGGATTGTTGCATTATTCAGCGGCTTCTTCGGAGTCAATCGGCATCTTGGGAGCGGGCAGCGTGGGGAAGATCACCGCTGCCTTAAACAGGTCGCCGTCTACGGACAACAGAAATTCGCCGCCCATGGACTCTGCAAGGCTCTGTGCGATGGAAAGACCAAGCCCGCTGCCCTCGGTATGCCGGGAGGAATCGCCCCGTACAAAGCGCTCCATGAGCTCCTCGGGGCTAACGTCCAGCGGCTCCCGGGAGATATTCCGGAAGGTGACAATGGCATGGGTGTCGGCGGTGAGCGTGACGTACAATCGGGTGCCGGGCATGGCGTATTTCACGGCATTGCCCAGGAGATTGTCCAGAATCCGCCACAGCAGCCGACCGTCGGCAGAGATCATCACCGGGGTTTCCGGCAGCTTTGCCACGGGGGTCAGGCCTGCTTTTTCCAGACGCTCGCTGTATTCGCCCAGTGCCTGGCCCAGCAGCATGGAAAAGTCCAGTGGCTCGGCGTGGACGGTGATATTGCCCGTAGACGCCTTGCTGGCCTCCACCAGGTCTTCGATGAGCTTTTTCAGCCGTGCGGATTGCCGGTCCAGCACCTGGAGGTATTCCGCGGCGGCAGGGGAACCCGCAGGCTCCTGCTTGAGCAGGTCTACATAGCTGACAATGGACGTCAGCGGGGTTTTTAGATCGTGGGAGACATTGGTGATGAGCTCGGTTTTCAGCCGCTCAGAGCGCATCCTGTTCTCCACAGCGGTATTGATGCCGTCCTGAATATGGTTCAGGGTTTCTGCGGTGGATTTGAAATCCAGCACCAGATGATCGGTGGATACTTTGGTGTTGTAGTTCCCGGCGGAAATGCGCTCAGCGCCGGATTTCAGCCGAAGGAAGCTCATGCATACATAGGCGATGACGCCGCCCACCAGCAGCTTTTCCACAATCCAGAGGAAGTAGAATAGGCCGTTGCCCCAGAAGAACAGCCACAGTGCAATAAGCTCGGCGATGCACAGAACCAGATAGAGGCCCATCACCTTCCAAATCAGCGGCAGGTGCAGGAATACGGTGGTTCCGACGGTGGTGGCGGATTTTCCCGCTTTGCGAATCAGCTTCCATAGCTGGGCGCACAGGGTATTGTGCAGCAGCGTGTGGGTTTTCGCCCGGGCGCACAGCGTCACAAAGAAATAGACCAGGAACGGGGCACTGATGACGGCGCCAAAGCCCAGGCCAATCAGCGCGGACTGATAATAGGATAAGTTGCCGTCCAGGATGCTCAGGCCCAGCGCCGGGAACAGGATCACGGGAATCAGCGCCAGCTCTCCGGGAATCTTGTGGATGGGGTTGAGCACCGCTTCGTCCTTTCCATTCACCCGGCCAACGGTACAGCACAGCAGCACCAGCAGAACCAGCGCAGGAATCAGCAGCCCGGCGGTGATGCCGCAGAGGGTAAAGCGGTGGGCATACAGATTGTTGCTGAGGAGATAGAGCTTCCGATACTGGTCGTTGTAGGGCATATCCTTCAGCAGGTAGCAGGTGATGGTGTAGGTGGTTTCTACATTGGTATAGGTCAGGGTATCATCGTCCGTCCAGTAAAAGCCCGGCTCGTCTTCGTCGTCTTCGTAGGCATAATGGCTGCCGTTATAGGTAAAGCCCAGGGAGAGCATGGTGTCGGGATAAGTCTCAATGCCGGAAATCTTTTGTGTGGAGCCGGATTTGACGGGATAAAACTTATCGTCGCCTTCGCTGTAGGTGTAGAGAATGCCGTCACAGTAAAACAGCTGGGTGTCGAGGGTGTAAACATCCCGGGGGGACGATTCCGTGGTGGTATAGCCAAAGTCGCTGCTGCGGTCCATCATACTCTCTTCGCCGTTATAGGTGGAGAGCACGGGGGTGTCGCTGCCGTCTTCGGTGATGGTCCAGAGCATATTGGAATTGCTGCCGGTGAAAATACTGCCGCTGTAGTAGGATACCCAGGGATGGGACGGGTCGCTGGGGTCAAAGTAGCCGTTCATGATTACATCGGTGTCCCGGTATAGGCGATCCGCCACCAGATTGCTATACAGCGCGGAACGGCTGGTAAAGCCTCCGTACCCGGCTACCACCAGGGTAAGAATGCCGAAGAACAGTCCTGCCGCCAGCAGTAAAATGCACAAAATCGCGCCCAGGACCTTGCTTCCGGTTTTCTTCATAAATTGAGGCATCCGAAAATCACTCCGATCAGGTGGAGACAAACTTATAGCCCTGACCCCATACCACCTTGAGGCAGCGGGGGTTGGCTGGGTCTATCTCGATTTTTTCTCGCAGGTGTCGGATATGCACGGCCACCGTGCCCTCGGCCCCCAGGGGTGCTTCCTTCCAGACCTGACGGTAGATTTCCGCCATGGAGAACACCTGACCGGGATGGGTAAGAAACAGCTTGAGAATTTCATACTCCGTGGGGGTCAGGCTGATGGGATCTCCGTCTACCGTAACGGTTTTGGAACGGTCATCCATGGAAACAGGGCCGCAGTGAAGCTCCGTTGTTGGAACCACTGCCGCGCCCAGCTGGAGATAGCGGCGCAGCTGGGACTTGACCCGGGCCAATACCTCCATGGGATTAAAGGGCTTGGTGATATAGTCATCTGCGCCCACGTCCAGGCCCAGCACCTTGTCGGTATCCTCTCCCTTGGCGGTCAGAAGAATCACCGGCACATTGCTGGTTTTCCGGAGCTTGGACAGCACGGTGATCCCGTCCATCACGGGCATCATGATATCCAATAGAACCAGACCGATATCGCCCTTCTCCACAGCGTCCAGCGCCTCCTGCCCGTTGGCACAGAGGACTGATTCGTAGCCCTGGGCACTGAGATAGATGTTCAGGGCATTGCGAATATCAGTCTCATCGTCGCAGATGAGTATTTTATACATATCTCTCACACCTTCCGTCAATAGTGTATCAAAACTGAGATTAAAAACAAAGATGCCGACCCTTTAAGAAACTGTTAAGGCATTTAGAAAAGCGCCGCAGTGAATTGCGGCGCTTCCTTTGTTCGGTTAGGCTTGCTCTCCTGCCAGGGCTTCACCGACCAGGTAGATATCACCTGCGCCGATGGTGAGGATGAGGTCACCGGGGGCGGCGATTTCCCGCAGCCGCTGGGTGATTTCATCAAAGGTCTTGTAGTATTCTGCGCCGGGAATCTGATCGGCCAGATCCTTCGAGGAAATGCCAACCGTGTTGGTTTCCCGGGCCGCATAAATCTCCGCCAGAATGGTGAGATCCGGACGGCGCAGCTGCTCCACAAACTCCGGGAACAGCGCCTTGGTGCGGGAATAGGTATGGGGCTGGAAGACCACGATGGTCCGGCTGTAGCCCCGCTCAGGAACGGCGTCCAGGGTTGCCTTGAGCTCGCCGGGATGGTGGGCATAGTCGTCATAGATATCCGCACCGTTGTAAACGCCCTTGAACTCCATGCGCCGGGCAGCGCCGGTGAAGGAAACCAGGCCACGGGTCACGGCTTCGGGCTCGATGCCCAGGGCCCAGGCGGCGGCAATGGCGGCAAGGGCGTCCATGCAGTTGTGCTTGCCCAGAACCCGCAGGTCTACATGGGTATAGAAGCTGCCCTTGCACATCACGTCGAAGCTGGAATGGCCCCGATCAAAGTGCAGGGGATAAACGTCCATATCCGGGGTCAGGCCAAAGGTGATGAGGCGGCGGTTAATGCCCTGGAGCGCATCCATGGTGTTCTTGTCCATGCCGTTGGCAATGACAATGCCGCGATCCTCGGGGGTCAGCTCTGCAAACTGACGGAAGGAGTGCTTGATGTCCTCCAGGTCCTTGAAGAAGTCCAGATGGTCGGCGTCGATATCCAGAATGACGGCGATGGTGGGGGTGAAGTTCAGGAAGGAGTTGCAGTATTCGCAGGACTCCATGATGATGGTGTCGCCATGGCCCACCCGATGGCCCGCGTCCAGCAGGTTCAGGTAGCCGCCAATCATAACCGTGGGGTCAATGCCGGCCTCCATGGCAATATGGGTCATCATAGAGGTAGCGGTGGTTTTGCCGTGGGTGCCGGAGAAGCAGACGGCGTTTTTATAGGCGGTCATAATGTAGCCCCAGGACTGCGCGCGCTCAAACACCGGAATACTCTTGGCGGCGGCAGCAACGATTTCGGGGTTTTCGTCGTGGACTGCGGCGGTGCGGATGATGCAGTCGGCCCCATCGATGTTCTCGGCCTTGTGACCAATGGCAACGGGGATGCCCGTCTCTTCCAGATGATCGATGGCCTTGCTCTGATGCATATCGGAGCCGGTAACCTGGATGCCCATGCCGTGGAGCACCATGCCCAGGGCGCACATGGACACGCCACCGATGCCGATCAGGTGCACATGCTTGCCGGGCTGTAAATAAGAAGCCATTTCCTGAGTGGAATGATGAAGCAAAGTTGGTTCCTCCTAAATAAAGGGGCGTAAAAGCCCAGTAAAATCAGTTTATACCTTACCACATTATAATACATCGAATAGTATTACACAAGGAAAAATTTCAGCGCACTCTGGCCCGAAAAAAGCCCCCGGGAGAACCGGGGGCCATGGAAAACGAAATCAGCCGGTGTGGGTCTTGTCTACACTGCGGGAGAAGGTAACGCCGTCTTTGTGAAGCACAATGTCGAGAGATGCGCGATCACCCCGCATATAGGTCTGGGTGAACTCGTAGCATTCACCGCTCTCGGTGCGGGTCTGGCGCTGGACAAAGAAGCCTGCACTGCCTGCACGGCAATGGAGCAGCTCGGCGTCGGACTTGCTGAACTTTACCGCCTCGTAGGAATCCACTGCGGTGTAGGGAATTACGCCCACATCATAGAGCAGGGAGTAGAAGGAGTGGGTGGTCAGCAGCTCGGGGGTGAGGTTGGGATAGATGTACTGGGGATAGAACGAGGTTTCCAGCATCAGCGGCTCGCCGTTGACCTTACGGATACGGGTGAACTTATAGACCTTGGTATCGCTGCTGCGAAGCTCCAGCATTTTTACGATATCGGGGGTGGGCGTGATGACGGTAAACTCGATGAGGTCCGAAGAAGGGGTCAGCCCCATGGCAGTCATTTCTGCGGTGAAGGAGTAGACGCGCTCGGTTTTGCGGTGGACCTTTGGCTCGGCGACGAAAGTGCCCTTGCCCTGACGGCGAACTACCAGGCCCTCGGACTCCAGCGCGCCAATGGCCTGGCGAACGGTGGAGCGGGAGATGGAAAGCGCCTTGCAGAGTTCGGATTCGGAGGGCAGAAGATCTCCAGGAACCAGAATCCCTGCGGAGATGTGGCGCTTAATGATGGCCACCAGCTGGTTATACAGCGGGACGTCGCTGTCCAGAGAGAGTTTTGCGTTCAATATCAAATCGTTGGTTGAGCTCATGTTGTATCACCTAAAATGTGGAATACCTGGGAACAGTATTCGATTTCTTTTCTAATAAGTATATCAAAATATCCGAAAAATTCAAGTGCAGAGCAGGAAAAAGACGAATCATTTTGCGCGGAGCAAAATAATTCGTCGTCCTGAACTACCCCCACAACCGACTGTCTGGCTACGACTCAGGGAGGTGACCTGAACAGACAGACGAGACTGGAGGCAAAGTAAAAACGGAAACATCGGGTGACACACCGATGGTACCATTTGTCATAAAACGTATCGTACGTTTTGACCTCCCTTATTCTATTACATCCGTTGTGGAATGTCAAGGGGGTGGGGGAAGAATTTGCAAGAATTTTGCGGGAGGGTGCAAAAAATCCGGTGAATTTATGGGAAATGCGCAAAATTCCGAAAAAACGTCGGGAGAATCCCCAATGCACAGACGAAAATGCAGGATTTGTGTTGTTTTGTCAGCGGAATAGAAAAACTCCGGAGAGCAAAAGCCCTCCGGAGTGATGAAACATATTACTGATTGGCCTGACGCTTGGTGAGATCCTGGTACTTCTCCGCAGCGAACTCTTCTGCCTCGGCAAACAGCTCTTTTGCACGGTCGGGGAAGCTCTTTGCCAGGGAACTGTAGCGGCTCTCGGACATGATATAGTCGTTATACTTGTCCGTGGGCTCCTTGGAATCCAGGGTGAAGGGCTTCTCCTTCTCAGGATTGAAGCGGAACAGATGCCAGTAACCGGCCTTGACAGCGCGCTCCATGGTCTGCATGGACTTGCCCATACCAGCCTTTGCGTGGTGGTTGATGCAGGGCGCATAGGCGATAATCAGGGAAGGACCGTCGTAAGCCTCGGCCTCCATGATGGCGTTCAGGGTCTGCTGATAGTCAGCGCCCATGGCAATCTGTGCCACATATACATAGCCGTAGGTCATAGCGATCTGGGCCAGATCCTTCTTCTTGACGGCCTTACCGGCTGCGGCGAATTCTGCCACAGCGCCGATGGGGGTTGCCTTAGAAGCCTGTCCGCCGGTGTTGGAGTAAACCTCGGTGTCCAGAACGAAGATGTTGACGTTCTGATTCTGGGCCAGTACATGATCCAGGCCGCCGTAGCCGATGTCGTATGCCCAACCGTCGCCGCCGAAGATCCACTGAGAGGGCTTCACCAGCATGTCGGTCATATCGGCAATCTCGCCCAATGCGGGAACCTGGGCCTGATACTTCTGAATCTCTGCCTCAAAGGCGGCGGAGGGCTCGCGGGAGCCTTCGCCCTGGTTGCTGGCAGCCAGCCAGTTTTCAGCGGCGGTTTTCAGCTCGGCAGGAATCTCTTCCTTGACCAGATCTGCAACCAGACCCTGGAGCTTTGCCCGGCGCTGCTGTGCGCCCAGCATCATGCCGTAGCCAAACTCAGCGTTGTCCTCAAACAGGGAGTTGGCCCAAGCGGGACCCTTGCCACACTTGTTGACGGTGTAGGGGATGGACGGTGCGCTGGCGCCCCAAATGGAGGAGCAGCCGGTGGCGTTGGCAATGACCATGCGGTCGCCGAACAGCTGGGTGATGAGCTTGACATAGGGCGTCTCGCCGCAGCCTGCGCAAGCGCCGGAGAACTCGAACAGAGGCGTCTTGAACTGAGAGCCCTTGACGGTGCTGGCCTTGAAGGGAACGGCCTTCTCGGTGACGGTCTTGGTGGCGTATTCGAACACAGGCTCGTCGCCCATGGCGTCGGCCAGAGGCTTGGAAACCAGAGCCTTGTTCTTTGCGGGGCAGACATTGATGCAGGAGCCGCAGCCCGTGCAGTCCATGGGGGAGATGGCGATGGAGAAGTGCATGCCCTCGGTACCCTTGCCCAGCATCTTGGTAGCCTTGGTGCCTTCGGGAGCGTTCTTCAGCTCCTCATCGTTCATCACGAAGGGACGGATGACCGCATGGGGGCACACATAGGAGCAGCGGTTACACTGGATGCAGTTCTCAGGCAGCCATACGGGAACCTCCACTGCAATGCCGCGCTTTTCAAAGGCAGCGGTGCCGGAGGGCAGGGAGCCGTCGGCCTGGGGCATCAGCTTGGATACGGGGATCTCGTCGCCGCGCATGGCGTTGGCGGGAACCAGCACGTCCTTTACGAAGGTGTCGAGCACCTGGTTGCCGGAAGCGGCGGGCATTGCCTCAACGCCGCCCTCGGTGGTGGTGGCCCAATCAGCGGGAATGTCCAGCTTGACGATGCCGGTGAGGCCTGCGTCTACAGCATTCTTGTTCTTATTGACAACTTCGTCGCCCAGCTTGCCATAAGAGGTCTGGCAGGCTTCCTTCATGTAGCGGACGGCGTCGTCAATGGGGATGATGTTGGCCAGCTTGAAGAAGGCAGACATCAGTACCATGTTGTACTTGGTGCCCAGACCCAGCTCTTTGCCGATCTTCACTGCATCGATGGTGTAGACGTTTACATGGTTCTTGGCGATATACTGCTTGGCCTCCACAGGGAGCACCTTGCCCAGCTCTTCTACATTGTAGGAGCAGTTAATCAGGAAGGTACCGCCGGGCTTACAATCCTGAGCCATGGGATACTTCTCGAGATAAGAAGCGTTGTGGCAGGCAACGAAGTCGGAAGCGGTGACATAGTAGCTGGAGCGGATGGGCTCGGGGCCGAACCGCAGATGGGAAATGGTGACGCCGCCGGACTTCTTGGAGTCGTACTGGAAATAAGCCTGGGCATTGAGGTCGGTGTTGTCGCCGATGATCTTGATGGAGTTCTTGTTGGCGCCAACGGTGCCGTCGGAGCCGAGGCCCCAGAACTTACATGCGGTGTTGCCCTTGGCCTGGCAATCGGTGTTGTCGGTGATGGGCAGGCTCAGATGGGTTACATCGTCGTTGATGCCCAGGGTGAAGGGAGCCTGAGGCTTGTCGGCCATCAGGTTGAGGTATGCGGAAATCAGGCAGCCGGTGCCCACGTCCTTGGAGCCTAGGCCATAACGTCCGCCGATGACGGGAACGGAGCCGAACTTGGTGCCGGCCAGTGCGGTAACGACATCGAGATACAGCGGCTCACCCAGTGCGCCGGGCTCTTTGCAGCGGTCCAGCACGGCGATGCCCTTTACGGTTTCGGGCAGTACGTCGATGAGATAATTCGGACAGAAGGGACGGTACAGGTGTACGTTGACCATGCCGACCTTCTTGCCGGTGGAGTTGAGGTAATCGCAGACCTCCATCAGAGCGTCGCAGGAGGAGCCCATGGAGATGACCACATACTCGGCGTCAGGTGCGCCATAGTAGTTGAAGGGCTGATAGTTGGTGCCCAGCTTCTCGTTGACCTTGTTCATGTATTTGACTACAACGCCGGGAAGCTCGTTGTAGTGGGTGTTGCAGGCCTCGCGGGTCTGGAAGAAGATGTCGGGGTTCTGAGCGGAGCCCTTGATGTGGGGATGGTTGGGGTTCAGCGCGCCCTTGCGGAAGGCCTGAACCTTTTCCTTATCCAGCATATCGTCCAGGTCGGCATAATCCCAAACGCCGATCTTCTGAATCTCATGAGAGGTGCGGAAGCCGTCGAAGAAATGCAGGAAGGAAGCGGAGCCCTCGATGGCGGACAGATGTGCCACGGCGGCAAGATCCATAACCTCCTGGGGGTTGGAGGACGCCAGCATGGCAAAGCCGGTGCCGCGGCAGGCCATAACGTCGCTGTGGTCGCCGAAGATGGACAGCGCGTGGGTTGCCAGGGCGCGGGCGGAAACGTGCATGACGCAGGGAAGATTCTCTGCGGCAATTTTATACATGTTGGGAATCATCAGGAGCAGACCCTGAGATGCGGTAAAGGTTGTAGTCAGTGCGCCGGACATGAGGCTTCCGTGAACAGCGCCAGCAGCGCCGCCCTCAGACTGCATCTCGGCGACTTTTACCGTCTGGCCAAACAGGTTTTTCCGGCCAGCGGCAGCCCACTCGTCAATATGCTCTGCCATAACAGAGGAGGGGGTGATGGGATAGATGGCGGCAACGTCGGTAAAGGCGTATGCCACATGTGCGGCGGCATTGTTGCCGTCCATGGTTTTCAGCTTTCTAGCCAAAGTAATTCCTCCTTGAATTGTTTGGGCGTGAAAAAAGAATTTTATCGCCCGCCGTGAGAGTATGTGTCACGATGCTCTCACTCGCAGCGAATCTATTGTACCATAAAACCGGGGACAATGTAAATCGCCTGCAAGATATTTATAAAAAGTTTGCAGAATGTCACAAGGAAACGTGCTAAAGTGTGGGGGCGCCGTGTGATGTTGCATAAAATATTTGTTTGAAATTTCACAAGGAATGCGATAAAATAAAGGAGGAAATGGAAAAATCTCCTGTGACATACGAAACGTCCGTAACAGTTGGAACTACAGGAAAAACGGGCGTTTTCGATGGGAAAATCGTGCAAAATCGGGAAGGAGAAGGGCGCATGGTATTTCACTTAAATTCAATGGGATTGGCAGAAATTTCCGGATATTTGGTGGAGGTGGAGTGCTGTATTGCATCAGGACTTCCAGGATTTGATATTGTCGGGCTGCCGGATGCGGCGGTAAAAGAGTCCCGTGAGCGGGTCCGGGCCGCCATTACCAGCACCGGGTTTAAATTTCCAACTACAAGAATCACCATCAATCTGGCCCCTGCGGGCACGAAAAAATCCGGCACAATCTATGACCTTCCCATTCTGCTGGGCATCCTGGCTACGGCTGGGCAGCTGCGTTTGCCGGGGGAGAATTGGGCGTTCTTGGGCGAGCTGAGCATGAGTGGCGAGCTGCGTCCGGTGTCCGGCGTGCTGCCCATGGTGCTCTCGGCGAAAAAAGCGGGCATTGACACCATTGTGGTGCCGGAGGAGAACGGCCCGGAGGCAACCCTGGCGGGGGATATCACCGTCTATGCGCCCAAAAACGTGGGGCAGCTGTGCGACCACATCACCGGCATCCGTTCCATGGAACCGGTGAATCCCTGGATGCCCCGGGAAAACCGGACGGCCTATCCGGATTTTGCGGACGTCAAGGGCCAGGAGAATGTCAAGCGCGCATTGGAAATTGCGGCGGCGGGGTCCCATAATATCCTGATGGTGGGCCCGCCCGGCGCAGGAAAAAGCATGCTGGCCAAACGGCTGCCCTCCATTCTGCCGGACATGACCCGGGAAGAATCCCTGGAGGTCAGCCAAATCTATTCGGTGATGGGCCTGCTTACCCGGGAGAATCCTCTGGTGACGACCCGGCCCTTCCGTTCGCCCCATCATACCGTATCTCCGGCGGGACTGGCAGGGGGTGGCTCCAATCCCAAGCCCGGAGAAATCAGCCTGGCCCACAACGGTATTTTGTTTTTGGACGAGCTGCCGGAATTCTCAAAGGACGCGCTGGAGATTATGCGGCAGCCCCTAGAGGACGGAAAGGTGACCATTTCCCGGGTCAGCGGCTCCTGCTCCTATCCCAGCCGGTTTATGCTGGTGTGCGCCATGAACCCCTGCAAATGCGGCTGGTATGGGCATCCCTCCGGCCGATGCAGCTGCACCCAGAAATCTGTGGAGCAGTATCTGTCCCGGCTGTCAGGGCCGCTGCTGGACCGAATTGATATGATCGTAGAGGTTCCGGCGGTGGAATTCGAATCCCTGGCCTCCAAGGCGCCGGGTGAATCCTCGGCGGAGATCAAGAAGCGGGTGGATGCAGCCCGGGCGGTTCAGCGGGAGCGGTTCCAAAAGACGGAGATTTCCTGCAACGCCGCCATGCCGCCTGCCCAGGTGCAGCGGTATTGCCAGCTGGACGATACCTGCACGGGACTGATGAAAATGGCCTTTGAATCCATGAACCTTACTGCCCGGAGCTATGACCGAATCCTGCGGGTGGCCCGGACCATTGCGGATTTGGCGGGCAGCGAGGACATCGCCCCGGAGCATTTGGCCGAGGCAATCCAATACCGGACCTATCAGCTGGGCCGAAATTAAATACTTAGGAACCTCTGATTAAATCCGCACTACCATAGAGGTTCCGGATATGGTATAATAACCCCATCAAAGCAACGGTGGTGCAAGAAAATGAAGCAGGAAACATTTACAGACATCGAATACAGTTGCCGCAAGAAGAAAACCAAGCGGGAAAAATTTCTGGAAATCATGGACGAGATCATTCCATGGGACGAGTGGGTAGGCGTGATCGAGCCCTACTATCCCAAGGGAAAGCGCGGCCGTCCGCCCATGGGCATTGAAAAAATGCTGCGGATGTATCTGCTTCAAATCTGGTTCAACCTGTCTGACCCGGCGACTGAAGATGCCATCTACGACAGCTATGCCATGCGGAAATTCACAGGCATTGACTTCATGACAGAAGCGGTGCCGGATGAAACAACGCTGTGCAAGTTCCGTCATCTTTTGGAAAAGAGCGGCCTGAACAAGCTGTTTTTTGATGCGATCAACCGGGTAATGGTGCAAACCGGCCACATGATGAAAGGCGGCACCATCGTGGATGCGACGATCATCAACGCCCCCAGCTCTACGAAAAACGCGGAGAAAAAGCGCGACCCTGAAATGCATCAGACGAAAAAGGGCAATGAGTGGAAATTCGGCATGAAATGCCACATCGGTGTGGATACAGGCAGCGGGCTTGTGCATACCATTACGGTCACGGCGGCAAATGCCCACGATATCACACAGGCAGCCGCGTTGATTCGAGAAGATGATGAAGTGGTGTATGGGGATTCCGGGTATCTCGGAATCCAGAAGCGTCCCGAAATAACCAGCGATGCGCATTTATCCAGCATAGACTACCGCATTAACCGTCGTCCCGGAAAACTGCCTCATGTATCTGACAATGCAGTTGACTGGGAACGGTATATTGAGGGCCGAAAGTCCTCGGTGCGCTGTAAGGTGGAGCACGCATTTCGAATCATCAAGTGTCAGTTTGGCTATAAGAAAACGGTGTATCGCGGACTGATGAAAAACGAGAATCGTCTGTACGCTTTGTTTGCCTGTGCCAATTTATACGCCCTTGCCATCGCTGGGCGAAAACTTTCCACAACCTGATATAGGGGCAGTCTGCCCTTTTTCAGGAAATGGAGCAGAAATGCAAAGGTTTACTGGGCTATTTCCTGACAGAATTGTTTGAACCAAGTGAAAATCGGCTACTTTCTCGCTCTGCGCCGAATGAAGGCTGTTTATTCAGATGTTCCTTAGCCTTCAAGCAGCCGCTTTCGATGTTGGAAAGCGGCTGCTTTTTGCTTTACATGAATCTTACATCAATGCCGGGGATGATTTTACAGGGGCGTGGTACGATAACAGAACAATCCAAATATGGGGTGGAATACATGGAAAGCAGTGTGAAGAAATATGCCGTCATTGACCTGGGGTCCAACACCATACGGATTTCCGTCTATGAGGTGCAGGGAGGCAGCAGGTTCCATCTGCTGTTCTCGGAGAAGGAAATGGCGGGCCTGGCCGGTTATGTAGAAAAGGGGACCATGACCCAGGCTGGACTGGAGCGGGCGTGCGAGGCGCTGCAAAACTTTCAGCATCTGCTGCAGGTAGTGGATACCCAGCGGGTGTATGTGTTTGCTACGGCATCTCTGCGGAATATCAACAATACGTTGGAGGCAGTGGATTATCTGGAGGCCCGGACGGGACTGCGGATCGACGTGCTCTCTGGCACCGAAGAAGCGCGGCTGGGCTATCTGGGCGCATTGGCTGCCGGCGGACTGGAGAAAGGCGTGCTGTTTGACATCGGCGGCGGAAGCACGGAGATTGTGCAGTTTGACCGGGGCATGATCTTGCAGGCGCAAAGCCTAGAGATCGGCTCCCTGAATCTGTTCCGCCGCAATGTGTCGGGGATTATGCCGAAAAAGTCCGAGCAGGAGCAGATCCAGCTGGAGATTCAGGAAAAGCTGGAGGAGGTCAAGCTGACCGGCGCGCCGTTCCCACGGCTGTGCGGCGTTGGCGGTACCGCCCGGGCCGTACTGAAACTGGGGCGGCTGCGCTACGGCCTGGATGCCATGGAGCGTACGATCACCATGGAGCAGCTGCGGGAGCTGGCAGAGCTGGTACAGGGGAAAGGCCGCCGGGCAAGGGATATGATCTTGCGGGCATGCCCGGATCGAATCCATACCATTATTCCGGGAATGCTCCTAATGGAAACGCTGTGCAGCAGCCTGGGTTGCCGGGAAATCAGAATCAGCCCCTATGGGGTGCGGGAGGGCTATTTATGCCAGAAGTTAAAAAACGATACGATTTCAGCTACACACAAAATCGAGAACTCAGCTGGCTGAGCTTTAACCGGCGGGTCATGGAGGAGGCGGCGGATTCCAGAGTGCCTCTGATGGAGCGGCTGCGGTTCCTGTCCATTTTCACCAGCAATTTAGACGAATTCTTTATGGTCCGGGTGGGCAGTCTGATGGATCTGGACCTGCTGACCCCGGAAGAAACCGAGAACAAATCCGGGAAAACGCCCCGGCAGCAGCTGACCATGATCTATGACGCGGTAAGACCGCTGATCCGGATGCGGGATTCCATCTATTTTCGGCTGATGGACGAGCTGAAGCAGAAGGGGATTGTGGACATCCCCTATGCCGAGCTGACGGGCAGCAGTCGGGATTATGTCCGCCGGTATTATCGGGATCATATCCGTCCGCTGCTCTCGCCGCAGATCATCGACCACAATCATCCGTTCCCACACCTCAAGAATAAGGCGCTTTACGGGGTGGCACTGCTGCGGCGGAAAACGAAGACGCTGCTGGGCATTGCGCCGGTGCCGGAGAGTGTGCCGCCGATCCTCATGCTGCCGGATCAGCCGGGGGCCTATGTGCGGACGGAGACAATCCTTGAATACCATCTCAAAAAGATATTCCACATCTATGTGATCGAGGAACAGACCATTGTCTCCGTGACCCGAAATGCCGACATCAGCTACGACGAGGAAAAATTTGACGACGACGGCCCGGATTTCCGCAGCCATATGACAAAGCTCCTTCGGCTGCGGGAGTGGCTGAGCCCCGTGCGGCTGGAAGCTCAGGGGGATGCGCCGGAGCTGCTCCATGCCCTCCAAGAGCGGATGAAGCTCACGGAACAGCAGACCTATGTTTGCCGGTGCCCGCTGGTAATGGGCTATGCCTATGATCTGGACTTTGCGGATCAAACCCTATATGATACGCCGTATACCCCGGTGTATCCGGCGTATCTCCGGAAGGATGTGCCTATGTATCAGCAGATTCGGCAGCGGGATGTGCTGCTGTTTTACCCCTATCATTCCATGGAGCCGTTTCTAAATCTGCTGGAGCAGTCGGCCAGGGACCCCAAGGTGGTGTCCATCCAGATTACGATTTACCGGCTGGCCAGAAATTCCGCCGTTGTCCAGCACCTGTGTGAAGCGACCCATCAAGGAAAACAGGTGACGGCGGTGGTGGAGCTGCGGGCCAGATTTGACGAGCAGAACAACATCGCCTGGGCCAAAACCCTGGAGGAGGCGGGCTGCCGGGTGGTCTATGGCCTCGACGGCTTTAAGTGCCACTCCAAGCTGTGCCTGATTACCCGGCAGGAGCGCAGCGGGATCAGCTACATCACCCAGATCGGGACGGGAAATTACAACGAGAAAACTGCAAAGCAGTATACGGATTTTTCCATGATGACGGCAAATGGCGACATTGCCCGGGATGCGGTGTCGTTTTTCCAGAACCTATTGATCGGAAATCTGTGGGGCCGGTATGAAACGCTGCTGGTGGCCCCGGTGTCCATGAGAGAGGGCATTACGGCGTGTATCCGGGAGGAAATACGGAAAGGCTCCCAGGGCAGAATCATCGTTAAAGTGAATTCCGTCACGGAGCGAAGCCTCATCGACCAGCTGGAAGAGGCGTCCCAGGCGGGGGTGCAGGTGGATTTGATTGTCCGGGGCATATGCTGCCTGCTGCCGGGGGTGCCGGGAAAGACGGACAACATTCGCGTGACCTCCGTAGTGGGGAGATTTTTGGAGCACAGCCGGGTATACTGCTTTGGCACCGGCGAGGAAAGCAAAATCTACATTTCCTCGGCGGATATGATGACCCGGAATCAGATGCGCCGGGTGGAAGTGGCCTGCCCGGTGCTCAGTGGGGAAATCAAGGGTTTTCTGCAGGATTATCTTTCCCTGCTGCTGCATGACAATACCAAGGCACGGCGGCTTCAACCGGACGGAAGCTATCTCCCGGTCGAGCAGGAAGGGGAGCCGGTATGCGCGCAGGAATATTACCTGAATCATCTCATCCCGCTGACCGGAACCGTTGCACCTCGGCAGAATCCGGTGAAAAAGCTGCTCGGCAGGGCAATGGGCTGGGCGACATCGGGACGAAGCTGAAATTCCCCTTTGACAACCCGGGGAAAATTCGATACAATAAGCAAGACGAGTGGCAGTAACTGCGTAAATCCAGTTGCGGCCCCTCGTCTTTTTTCATATGGCAGAGCAAAGCGTATAGTCTTTCCGGACGTAAATCCAGCGGAGGACGGCACGCTTTTTCTGTGTTTTAGGAGGTTATTTCAGATGGAAGAAAAGTCAAACGTATTTCTGGAAACGGAGCCGGTGGGAAAGCTCATGGCACGGTATTCGCTGCCCTGCGTGATTTCGCTGCTGGTGGCGGCGCTGTACAACGTGGTGGATCAGATTTTCATCGCCAATGCCACATATCTTGGCTCCTTTGGCAATGCCGCCAACACGGTAGTATTCCCCATGACGGTGATTGCACTGGCGATTGCGGTGCTCATTGGCGACGGCTGCTGTGCCTTTGTGAGCCTGAGCCTGGGCGGCGGACGGGATGAGGACGCCCATAAGAGTATCGGCAGCGCGATCCTGCTCTGTGTGCTTTGCAGCCTGGTTGTGACTGCGGTGTATCTCGTTTTCATGGAGCCCATTCTCACGCTGTTCGGCGGCAAGGTCAATGAAGAAACCTATGCCTGCGCCAAGGAATATTTCTTCTGGATTTCCCTGGGCATTCCGTTCTATATGTTCGGTCAGGCCATGAACCCCATTATCCGCTCCGACGGCAGCCCGAAGTTTGCCATGGCGGCGACATTGGCAGGCGCGGCGACCAATCTGGTGCTGGACCCGATTTTTATCTATCCCCTGCACATGGGCATGATGGGCGCCGCAGTGGCAACGGTATTGGGCCAGATCTTGACGGCAGGGCTGAGCATCTGGTACCTGTTCCACATGAAGGCGGTACGCCTTAGCAAAAAGAGCTTTGGCCTGTTTGGGGGACTGATGCGTCGGTATCTGGCCATGGGCATCACCAGCTTCCTTTCTCAGGTGGCGCTGGTGCTCTCCATGGCTGCGTTCCAGAATATGTGCACGAAATACGGCGCGCTGGACCCCATTTTCGGGCAGCCGGAGTATTCCCAGATTCCACTGGCGGTAATGGGCATCGTCATGAAGTTCTATCAGATTGCAATTTCCATTGCCATCGGTATGGCGGCGGGCTGCATTCCCGTGGTGGGCTATAACATCGGCGCAGGGCGGAAGGACCGGGCGAAAAAGCTGTTTACTTATCTGCTGCTGTGGGAGCTGGGCATTGGACTGGTGGCCCTGGGCATTGTGGAGATTTTCCCCCGGCAGCTCATCGGTATTTTCGGCGCAGCCAACGAAAGCAGCTACTATACGGACTTTGCGGTGCGGAGCTTCCGGATTTATCTGTGCCTCATCTTCCTGTCTATGATGAACAAGGGCACGTTTATCTATCTCCAGGCCATGGGCAAGGCGTTTGTTTCTACGATGATCTCTCTGACCCGCGAGGTGATTTTTGGTGTATCCCTGCCCATGATTCTGCCCCGGTTCTTTGGGCTGGACGGTCTGCTGTATTCCTTCCCGCTGGCGGATATTCTGACGGTCGTATTTGCACTGGTGATGATTATCCGCACCTACCGGGAGCTCAATCAGCCGAATGCTGCGCTGGAATGATTGCAAATACAGCGAAAATCGTGTATAATTCCCCTGATATACTTTAAGAAGAAAACGAGGAAATACACATGAATGAAATGTTTCTCCTGAAAATGGGCGAGATCGTCCTGAAGGGGCTCAACCGGGCGAGCTTTGAGGGCAAGCTCCACAGCAATTTAAGCCGGAGACTGAAGCCCTACGGCAAGTTTAAGATTCGGCTGCTCCAGTCTACGGTATATGTGGAGCCGGAAAATGAGGACTGCGACCTGGATGGGGCATGGGAAGCCTGCGGCCGGGTATTCGGCATCATTTCCCGGTGTCGGAGCCGGGGCTGTGAGAAGGATTTGGATGCGATTTTCGCCGCCTGCCAGGACTATCTGGGGGACGACATCGCCTGCGCCAAGTCCTTTAAGGTGGAATCCAAGCGGGCGGATAAGCGCTTCCCGCTGAACTCCATCCAGATTTCCCAGGAAATCGGCGGACGGCTGGCGGAGGCCTATCCTGAGGTTGCCGTGGATGTACACAATCCCGACTACACCGTCTATGTGGAAGTCCGGGAAGAGCGCGCCTTTGTCCATGGTCCCGCAGAGCCCGGTGCAGGCGGTCTGCCGGTGGGCGTAGGCGGCAAGACGGCACTGCTGCTGTCTGGCGGCATTGACAGCCCCGTTGCCGGTTATATGATGGCAAAGCGGGGCGTGGAGCTGGAGTGCGTCCATTTCTTCAGCTATCCCTATACCTCCGAGCGGGCCAAGGAAAAGGTGCTGGATCTGGCCCGGATTATGACCCGGTACTGCGGACGGATTACCGTGCATGTGGTGCCCTTTACGAAGATTCAGGAGGAAATCCGGGATAATTGCCCCGAGGAGTATTTCACCCTGATTATGCGCCGGATGATGATGCGGATTTCGGAGGCCCTGGCGGAGAAGCTGGGCTGCATGAGCCTGACCACCGGTGAAAGCCTGGGCCAGGTGGCGTCTCAGACCATGCAGGCCATGATGGTGACCAACGCCGTGTGCAAGCTGCCGGTATTCCGTCCGGTGATCGGCATGGACAAGGAAGAGATCATTGCCATTGCCCGGAAGATCGAAACCATGGAGACCTCCATTCTGCCCTATGAGGACTGCTGCACGGTGTTCACCCCCAAGCATCCCAAGACCCGGCCCCAGCTGGCGGAGATCGAAAAGGTGGAAACCCGGATGGATGTGGACGGTCTGGTGAAGGCCGCCGTGGAGGGCACCGAGCCGGTGTATATTCGGGTTGAACGGTAACGAAGAGAAGCTGGTGCAGGCGCTTCGGAACCGAAACCTCACCATTACCGCCGCAGAATCCTGCACCGGCGGACGAATTGCCGCAGCCATTACGGCGGTACCCGGCAGCTCCCATGTGTTTCCGGGAGGCATTGTCAGCTATTGTGACCGGGTGAAGCATCAGCTTTTGGGTGTGCCAGAGGAGATGCTGGAGCAGTATACCGCTGTCTCGGAACCGGTGGCAAAGGCCATGGCCCGGGGGGCGGCCCAACAGCTGGGTACCGACCTGGCCCTTTCGGCAACGGGGCTGGCTGGTCCCGAGGGCGATGGGGTGCAGCCGGTGGGAACGGTGTTCCTGGGGCTGTATGCAGACGGAGTGGCCGTTTGCGAGCACCATGTGTTCCCGGGCAATCGGGCGCAGGTACAGGCCGAGGCTACGGAGCGTGCCCTGGAAATGGCCCTGGAATGGCTGGAGAAAACAAAGTAAGATCAAAAAGAGAACTGCTGTAGGACGCTTTGTTCCCACAGCAGTTCTTTTTGTCGATTAGAGTTCCATCGCGGCCTTATAGCCGGAATAGGTGGCGCGCTTGATATTGGAGACGGTCTGCGCATCGCCGATCACCGTGACCACCGGGGCAATCCCACGGAAGGCTTCGGCAACGTCCGTCCGGGGCTTCCGTCCGCCGGATACCACCACATCATCGCATTCCAATACGCGGTTTTCATAGATGGGGTCGGGCGCGGGGCCGGGATTTCCGAAGGGGAACCCAGGACCACCGGGGCCGCCAGGGCCACCCGGACCGCCAGAACCACCGGGGCCACCAGGTCCACCGGGACCACCAGGTCCACCGGGACCGCCCGGACCGCCAGCGTGCTGATCGTGATAATAGGCGTCTTCGTCGTTCTGGGGCGTCATCAGCGGGATGAAGCCATGGACGCCGTTGGTCTGCACCTTCAAAGAAACCTTACCCGGATGAATCTCCTGGGTGGCTGCGAAATCCACATAGGAGAAATTGGACTCGTTTTCAAAGGATTCCCGCTGGAGCCGCTCGGTGTGCATATCGTCGGCCAGCTGAATCTGACCGCGGGTAACCATGGTCACTTGATGACCGGCCCGGGCCAAATACAGGCTCGCATCCCGTCCGGTATCTGCGCCGCCGATGACCACCACCCGATGGCCCAGCTCGCTTTCGTGACCGAATACCGTTTCTGCCAGCTGCGCGGTTTCGGCGCCGGGGACGGGAGGATAAACGGGCTCAGAACCCGGGGCGCAGAGAATCGCGTCATAGCCCTGAGCCTTGAGCAGCTCCGGTGCTGCTTCTGTGCCGGTGTGGATTGTGACCTTTTCCTTGTCCAGCTCTCGCAGCAGGTAGGAAAGATATTCTCCAATGGGCCACTTATAATCCGGTGCGCTGGCGGCTACCAGCTGGCCGCCCAGTACCGGGGCTTTTTCAAACAGCGTTACCTGATGGCCGCGGCGGGCCGCGGTGAGCGCTGCCATTAAGCCGCCCGGGCCGCCGCCGATCACGGCTACCTTTTTGGGCGTGGTTTCCGGGGCAAACAGGTTCCGCTTCCGGCCCAGGCGAGGATTGACGGAGCAGGTGTGGTGCCCGTGACAGCCGTTGCAGAGAATGCAGGGGACGATTTCCTGGGCAGGCGCACCGGCCTGGAGCTTTTCGTAGTAGTGATCGTCTGCCAGGAATTGCCGGGCCATGGCGAACAGATCAGTCTTGCCTTCTTTCAGGAACTGCTCCATCATCTCCGGGTCGCCATAGCCGCCCACGGGAGCACAGGCGATTTTGATGCCTCGGGCCTTAAACGCGGCGGCATAGTCGATGGAGTGGGGGTGGCCCTTCTGGTAGTTCAGACCGTTGACATGGGTGGCCGAGCCGTCTACGCCGCGGATCTGGATGATATCCACATAGCCCTCCAGGGCCTGACAGAAGTCCAGAAAATCCTCGAAGGTATAGCCGGGGGCCTCTTCCTCGGCGGAAATCTGCGCCTCAATCAGGAAGTCCTTTCCGCAGACCTCCTTGACCTTGGAGAAAACCTCTTTTGCCAGGGTGGCGCGCTCTGCCATGGTCTTGCCGCCGTACTTGTCCGTCCGCTGGTTCAGCAGAGGCGACATGGAACATGCCAGAATGGAGGAGCGATAGGACATGTAGAACGTACACATGTCATAGCCCATGTCCTTGGCCTCTTTGGCACGGAAGGCAAACTCATCAATCAGCGTCTGAATCCGCTCTACGGAGATGCCGGGCTTATTGCGGAACACGGCGGAGTTATAGTCGCCGTTTTTGGGAATTTCGTCCCAGTTGGGGGTGTCGGAGATGTTCACGTCGGTGGGCTCAATGTCCATCAGCGAGGCCGAGGCGAGGGTACCGTATTCGTGAACGGCCTGGGCGATTTTGCGATAGCCCTCTACCACGGCGGGGTCCCGCATATCATTGCCGGTGCCGTCCATATGGGGCATTCTGCCGTCCTTGTCGGGCATGTTGAGGTTGCGCTCGGGATGGTCGCCCATGGCAACGGTGACGGTGGCTGCGCCGTTTTTCGCCATATCGGCATAGAATTCCCGGGCCTGCTCCAGGGTAAAGCTCTGGAGGGCGCACTTGGAACCCATGATACGGTTTTTCAGGGTAACGTTGCCGATCCGAAAGGGGGAGAGCAGCAGCGCATAGGGATTGGTCATATGATTTCCTCCTGTTCCTGCGGAATTGTTCGAAACAAAACTATTATACCATAGGGCGGAGAAAGTGTTTGATACCCGTTGGTTATGGGATATAGCCGGAAGGAATAGAAATGCCACTGCCGCAAAATGCAGCAGTGGCGGTGAAGGTTTGCGTTATGGAATATAAATCAGCCCCAGCACAATCAGGCCCAGCAGTCCGCCCAACAGCAGGAGCGGGGCGTCCCGGAGAATGACCTCCACCGGGTCGCCGTCGGTTTTATCCTCGATAATCAGGCTGTAGCGCATGAAAATCAGAATCACCAGGGGCACGGTCCACACCAGCGCGGTGGAGCCAAAGCGGCTGACGTTGCTGGCGTCCACGGTCCAGAGAGCATAGAACACAATGGCCAGGGCCACGGACATATACATGTTTTTCTCCAGAAAGTCCCGGCTGTAGTAGCGAAGCACCGGGCGGGGATTTTCGGGGTTTTTCAGCAGCTCGCCCCGGCGCTTGCCCAGACTTAGATAGAAGGAGGCAGCGGTAACGGTCAGGCAGAGCCAGTGGCTCAGAGGAATGCCCGTGACCATGCCGCCATAGATCACCCGCAGTAAAAAGCCGGAGGTGAGAATGGCAATATCCAGCAGCGGCACATTTTTTCCGCCAAAGCTATAAATCAGGTTCAGGAAAAAGTACAGCAGGAAGATGACCCAGCAGAACACCCGCGTCCGATTTGCAAAAATCCCGCAGATCAGCGCCAGCACCAGCATTCCCGCAAACAGAATCAGCGCGCTGGGCACGGATACGGCTCCGGAAGCAATGGGACGGCTGCACTTGCTGGGATTTTTACGATCATTTTCCCGGTCCCTAATGTCATTGATGATGTAGATGGAGGAGGCCAGCAGAGAAAAAGCGAAAAATGCCAAAATACCGGGAATCAGCCGGTCCTTATGAAAAAACTGGCCGCTGCACAGGAGGGGAAGCAGAACCAGCAGATTCTTAGTCCAGTGCTTGGGGCGGATCAGGCGGATGTATGGACGCATGGCAAGCAGCTCCTTCCTTGAAATTCAGCAGACTTATTATATGCTTTTTTTCGGCAAAAGGCAATGAATTCCGGCGGTGGATGTACACATAAAATTCACGGTTGTCCGCTGTACTTTTATCCGGATTTATACTATAATTTATGCAATATGAGATAAAATGCGACGACGGATGGTGAAAACTCGATGGCATATATTGAACTAAAGGATGTAACCCGGGTCTATCCCGGGGGAAACGGCGGCATTCATGCTCTGGACGGCGTGGATCTCCAGGTGGAAAAGGGTGAGCTGTGCATTATCGTCGGCCCCAGCGGTGCGGGCAAAACCACGGTGCTGAACCTGCTGGGGGGCATGGATACCCCAACCTCCGGCTCCATTCTGGTGGACGGACAGGAGATTGCGGGGTTAAAGGGGAAAAAGCTTACCCGATACCGCCGGTATGATATCGGCTTTGTGTTCCAGTTTTATAATCTGGTGGGCAATCTGACGGCACTGGAGAATGTAGAGCTGGCCAGCGAAATCTGCCCGAACCCCATGGATGCGGCAGAGGCTTTGACCCGGGTGGGTTTGCAGGACCGCATGAGCAACTTCCCGGCACAGCTTTCCGGCGGCGAACAGCAGCGGGTTGCCATTGCCCGGGCCCTGGCAAAGCGGCCAAAGCTCCTGCTGTGCGACGAGCCCACCGGCGCGCTGGACTACAACACCGGCAAAGAGGTGCTGAAGCTGCTTCAGGACACCTGCCGCAAGGATGGGATGACGGTGATCATCATCACCCATAACTCCGCGCTGATGCCCATGGGGGACCGGGTGATCCAGATTCGCAGCGGCAAGGTGAGCCGGATGTATCAGAACGAGCATCCCGAGCCCATAGAAAGGATTGAGTGGTAGTGAACCGAAGTCTCAGAAAAGAGCTGTTTCGGGAGATCCGCGGTTCGGCCACACGGTTTTTATCCATCTTTGTGATGGTGGCGCTGGGCTGCATGTTCCTGGTGGGGCTGCGGTCTGCTGCGCCGGATATGCGGAAAACCTCCGACGAATATTTCGACGGGCAGAACTTTATGGACATCCAAATCATGTCTACCCTGGGCCTCACCGACGACGATATTGCGGCCTTCGCCCAAACCCAAGGGGTGGAGACGGCGGAGGGCGGCTGGGCCCTGGATGCGATTTTGTACCTAAAGGAAAGCGACCGGGTGGTGAAGACCATCAGCCTTTCGCCGGCGGGAATCAATGCCCCGGTACTGGTTTCGGGCAGGCTGCCGGAAGCGTCCAACGAGTGCGCCGTGGAGGAGAAACTCCTGACGTATTTTGATATCTCCGTGGGGGATCAGGTGACCATTACCCCCGGAGATCAGTATGCCGATGCGCTCAAGGACAACACCTTTACCATCACCGGCGTGGTGCAGAGCCCGCTGTATATCTCCATTGAGCGGGGCACCAGCACCCTGGGGGACGGCAGCGTGGACGAATATGTACTGCTGCCTGAGGATAGCTTTCAACTGGATTACTACACCCTGTGCAACGTTACGGCAGTCGGCGCAAAGGCCATGGATGCATATTCTACGGAGTATGAGGATTACATCGACGAGTTGGGGGACCGGCTGACGGATGTGGCAGAGCAGCGGGGCGAAATTCGCTATGAAAGCCTGGTGGCGGATGCGCAGAGTCAGGTGGATGATGCACAATCCCAGCTCTCCCAGGCCCAGGACGAGGCAAATCAAAAGATCGAAGACGGACGGCAGCAGCTATCCGATGCCAGAACGGAATTGGACGACGGCTGGCAGCAGCTATCCGACGCCCAGAAAGAATATGACCAGGCCGTGGCAGATGGGCAGCAGCAATTATCCGATGCCCGGGCCGAGCTGGACGACGGCTGGAGCCAGCTGGAAAGCGCCAAGAGCCAGTTCAATACAGCACAGTCGGAGCTGGACAGTCAGCGGCAGTCGGCCCAGAGCCAGCTTGCTCAGGCAAAGCAGCAGCTATCTGACGGCAAAGCCCAATTGGAGCAGCAGTCCCAGGCGCTGGAATCGGCAAAAACCCAGGCGGCGGAGCTGGAGCAGCAGGTAAATGCCTATGGCGAAGCGCTGAAACAGCAGCAGGAGCAGGTGGACGCGGCAGAAGCGGCCGGAATTCCCATTGATCCTTCCACGCTGCAATTCCATCAGGAAGTCTATGACGCCATGACCCAAAAGCTGCAAGAGGCTCAAACGCAGATTGCCGCCGGAGTTACGGCACTGGAGCAGGGACAGGCCCAGCTGGATGCAGCCCAACAGCAGTACGATGCCCAGGCAGCCGCGGCTCAGTCTCAGCTGGATGCGGCCCAGAATCAGATTGACAGCGGCTGGAGCACCTATTATGCCAGCCGGACCAAGCTGACCCAGGGCGAGGAAGACTATACCCAGGCCCAGAGTGAATATGAAAACCAGATCGCCGGTGCGGCCCAGCAGCTTGCCGACAACCGGAAAAAGCTGGAGGACGGCGAGCAGGAATATGCGGACAGCCAAAAGGAGCTGGAGGACGCCCAGACCGAGGCAGACCAGAAAATTGCCGACGGCCAGCAGGAGATCGACGATGCCCAGGCGAAAATCCAGGACATCCAGGCTGCGGAGGTCTATGTACTGGACCGGGGCAGCAACTATGGCTTTGTAAGCTACGAGCAGAATGCCCAGCGCATGGACAAGCTGGCCAATATGTTCCCGGTGATCTTCTTCCTGGTGGCGGCGCTGGTGTGCCTGACCACCATGACCCGTATGGTGGAGGAGGAGCGGACGGAAATCGGCTCCATTAAAGCCATGGGCTATGGCACCGGAACCATTGCCATGAAGTTCATTCTCTATGGCGCCATTGCTGCGGTGGGCGGCGGTATCGTCGGCACAGCCATTGGCGCAACGCTGATTCCCTGGGTGATTTTCACCTCGTATAATATTATGTATACCTTGCCGAAGCTGCATCTGGAGCTGTATTGGCCGCTGAGTCTGGGGGCCATCGGGGCCGGTGTGGCCTGCACGGTGGGGGCAACCCTATGGGCCATGCTGGCAACCGCACGAGAAACCCCCGCGGCCTTGATGCGGCCCAAAGCACCCAAGGCGGGCAAGCGGATTCTGCTGGAGCATATCCCGTTTTTGTGGAAGCATTTCCGGTTCTCGGTCAAGGTGTCCTGCCGGAATCTGTTCCGATATAAAAAGCGCTTCTTCATGACGGTGATTGGCATTGCAGGTTGTACGGCGCTGATGATTGCGGGCTTGGGCCTGCGCACCAGCATTTTCAGCATCATCGATATCCAGTACGGGGATATCTACCGCTATGATTTGCAGGTGTCCCTGGATACGGAAAACGAGAATGTGCAGGGGGCCATTGCCCAGGTGAAAAGCGACGAGAATACGGCCTCTATGACAGAAATCTATACCCGCGCCATGACGGCCTCCAACGATCAGGGCAGCCAGGACGGCTATGTTATGGTGACTGGCGATCCCCAGGCACTGTATCAGCAGGTGATCTTCCGGGAGCTGGACAGCGGCGCACCGGTGACGCTTTCGGATGACGGCGTGGTCATCAGCGAGAAGCTGGCGGAGCTGCTGGATCTCTCCGTAGGCGATACTATTACCCTGGAGTGTGGGAAAAAAGCACAGGCTACAGTGACCGGTATTGTAGAGCACTATGTCCGGCACTATGTCTATATGACGGCGGCAGAATATCAGCAGTTGTTTGGAGAAACCCCGGAAAACAATGAGCTGCTGCTGACGGCGGTGGATGCGTCTGACGATGCCATGGAGGCAATGTCCGGACGGCTGATGGAAAACGACGCCGTTACAGCAGTATCCAATATCGGCGCAGCAGCCCGGAACTTTGAGAAGAACATGCAGGCGGTGAACGCGGCGGTGACGATTATCATTCTCTCTGCGGCGGCGCTGGCATTGGTGGTGCTCTATAACCTCACCAATATCAATATCACCGAGCGCATCCGGGAGCTGGCAACCATTAAGGTCCTGGGCTTCTATGACCATGAGGTCGCCATGTATATCTACCGGGAGAACATCATCCTGACCATATTGGGCATTGCCCTGGGCCAGGTGTTTGGAAAATATCTATGCACATATCTTGTTCGAACCATTGAGCTGGACTTTGTAATGTTCGGCAGACAGGCGCAGGGGAAGGATTATCTGTTATCGGTGCTGCTGTCGGTGATTTTTGCACTGGCGGTGAACTTCCTGATGTATTTCAGAATGAAAAAGATTGACATGGTTCAGTCTCTGAAGTCTGTGGAGTAAAAGAAAGGATGAATGTACCATGCCAACAAGAAGATTGATGATGCGGGACCTCTACAACGCCCGGGATCTGGGTGGAATGCCCACCCAGGACGGGAAGGTGACCCGATTTGGCGTATTCGTGCGCAGTGAAGCGCCGGTGGGGCTGTGCCAGGAGGATATCCGCTATTTGAAGGATTACGGTGTAGCGGCGTCGATGGACTTCCGCAGCACCGGTGAGATGGAGGCGCGGCCCAGCGACCTTCGCCAGGTGATGCCCTACTATCCCAGACCGCTGTTTAATGAAGCGGCGATTATTGGCGGGAAGAAGCCGCCCATGCCCAAGCAGCTCAGCTGGGGCGAGCAGTATATTTCCATGGCGGAGGACAGCCGCCAGTGGGCCGTAGACGTGCTGAACATCGCGGCCCAGTGCCCCGGTGCGCTGCTGTACCACTGCACCACAGGCAAGGATCGCACGGGCTTGATGACCTGCTATCTGTTGTCCATTGCAGGGGTTGCGCGGGCGGATATTGCGGCGGACTATTCCGTGAGCCAGATTTTCCTGGAGCCGGTGTATGAGAAGATTCGCAGCGGCAACATGCATCTTGGCCCTGCCATGGACGGCCCGGACAAAAAGCGCCCGCCCATGGACGAGAGCTTTTTCCAGACCCCGGCCACGGCGATGCTGACGCTGATCGATGATCTTACCGCACGGTATGGCGGCGTAGTGGAGTATCTCCGGACCATTGGGGTGGCGGAGGAAACCATGCAGAAGATCCGGGAGAAATTTGTGGAGGAGCCCTAAATAGAATAGAGTGAACCCCGGGAAGCGGCTGCAATGTCCGTTTCCCGGGGCTTTTCTATGGGTAAAATCAAAGCCGGTCCAATTCCTCTTCGGTGAGGACCCGAAGCCCAGCACCCCGCAGCAGCTCTGCGGTGACGCCTGAGCCGGGGATGACGGCGCCGGTAAAAGTACCGTCGTAAATGCCCTGCGCACCGCAGGAGGGGCTCCTGGCCTTGAGAATGGCAGTGTCACAGCCAAACAGCTTCGCCAGCTTCAGCGCTTCCCGGGCCCCGCGGAGATAGGCGGTTGTTACATCCCGGCCATCCTTGGTCATGACACGATCACCCTGACGCTCGGCAGGGGTGCGGGGTGTTGGCAGGCCGCCCAACTGCTCGGGACAGACGGGCACCAGCTGATAATCCTTTACCAGTGCGGCGACCTGGGGACAGTAATTGTCGCCGCCACTATATTTACATGCTGCGCCTAGCAAACAGGCACTGACTAAAATCCGCTTCATTATACTTCCTCCTGAGAAAAAAGGTGCGCTGCAACGAAAATTGCAGCGCACCGGATGGGTTAGGAATTGGGAATCCATTTGGCGTAAAGCTCCGTATCCCCCGCGATCTGCGTGTCGAAATCCCAGGGGGTATTCAGGGCATCGTCTTCATACCAGCCTTCGAAGGTATAGCCTTCGCGGGTGGGCGGGTCAGGCTCTTCAATCAGGTCGCCATAGGTAAGGCTCTGGGAGGCAACATCGGTGCCGCCGGAGGAGTTGAAGGTGACCGTATAGCCGCTGTGCCGAGTGGCGATGAACACACACAGCACAATGGCGAGAATGCCAGCCACAATGATGATATCCAGGGTACGAACCGAGATCTTTACATGCTTGTATAGCCCGCGGAGCTTTTTCTGTTCCGGAAAATCCCCGGGGCGAAGGGGCTCTTTGGATTCCATTGCTCACTTCCGAACCAGGTACTTGCGCATATCAATGGCGCAGGCAACCAGAATAACCAGGCCCTTAATGATATACAGGGCGTTCTGATCCACAGACAGGAAGTTCAGACCGGTGAAGATGATCTGGAGCAGGAGTACGCCGACTACAATGCCGGATATCTTACCGATGCCACCGACGAAGGAGACACCACCGATGACACAGGCCGCAATGGCATCGCACTCATAGTTCAGGCCGGTGTTGGCGTTGACAGAGGCGATACGCGCACCGTCGAAGAAGCCGGTGATGGCATACATAATACCGGCCAGCACGAACACCAAAATGATGGTGGCGGTGACGTTAACACCGGAGACATTGGCAGCATCTTCATTAGAGCCCACTGCGAACATGTTCTTACCGAAAGAAGTCTTATTCCAGATGACCCACATCAGGGCGGTAAGAATCACGGCGTAGAGTACATAACGGGGCACAGCGACATTTTGAATGGTGAACAGGGGGCCTGCAATCAGGTTCCGATAGCCCTCGGACAGGCCGGACAGAGTCTGGCCGTTGTTTTCACCCATCTTCAGGTACAGTAGAATGGTGCCATAAACAATCAGCTGAGTGGACAGGGTCACAATAAAAGGATGCAGCTTAAACTTAGCCACAGAGAAACCGTTGACCAGGCCAATGGTTGCGCCCACTGCAATGACCAAAAGGAAGACCAGGGGCAGGGGCTGAACCGCCAGACCCGGGAAAATCTTGTTGGCAGTGGTCAGCAGGGAGGCGGAGATACAAGCGGAAAGGCCAACCGCACGGCCTGCGGAAATATCAGTGCCGGTGAGGACGATACAGCCTGCGATACCCAGTGCAATGGGCAGCTTTGCCGCCGTCAGGGAGATGATATTTACAATGGAAGAAAGGGATACAAACTGGGGAACCCGGATGGCGATGAAGATGATAGCCAGGATAATGATAATGTACATGGCGTTGTTAAACAGTACATCAATGACGGTACGACGCTTATCCTGCTTGGAAAGAGTTTGGAAATGGGCCCACCGAGTGCTCAGCGTATTTTTGTTGGTTACTTGTTTTTCAGCCACGGCTGGTTCCTCCTTATACGTATTTTGCCGCCAGGGTCATGATATCTTCCTGGGTGGCAGTTTTTGCGTTAACCTCGCCGGCCAGTTTGCAGCCGGACATGACCAGAATTCGGTCACATACGCCCAGCAGCTCTGGCATTTCCGAGGAAACCATAATGACTGTTTTGCCCTGCTTTGCCAGGTCAATAATCAGCTGATAGATCTCGTATTTTGCACCGACGTCAATGCCGCGGGTAGGCTCGTCCAATAAAAGAATCTCCGGGTCGGTGAGTAGCCAGCGTCCGAGAATGACCTTCTGCTGGTTGCCACCAGATAGCGTGCGGATCTTTGTGGACTGGCTGGGGGTTTTGATGCGCATGGCGGAGATAGACCAGCTGGTGCACTCCTTCATCTTACTTGTGCTAAGTAAACCGAACCTACGGTATTTCTTCAAACTGGAAATGGTAGTGTTATCCTGAATGCTCAGAATACCGAAGATACCGGTGCCGCGGCGCTCTTCCGTGAGCATGGCGAATCCGTTGGAAACAGCTTCCCGGGGCGTTTTGATGTGGATTTCTTTTCCGTGGAGCTTCAGGGTACCGCTTTTTTTTGTGGCAATGCCAAAAATGGTCTCCAGGGTTTCGGTACGGCCAGAGCCGTCCAGTCCGGCAATGCCAAGAATTTCGCCCTTATGGGCCTGGAAGGAGATGTGCTCCAGAGAATTGTGGAGACCGCAGAGATCCTCAACGGAAAGGGAGACATCGTGGGAAACTACATTGTCCTTGGGCGGGAAACGATTGGTCAGCTCACGACCAACCATCAGCTTGATGATTTTGTCCATGGTCATGTTTTTTGCGGGCTCTGTGGTGACCCAGGTGCCGTCACGCATGACCGTAATATCGTCAGAGATTCTCAGAATCTCGTCCATTTTGTGAGAAATATAGATGATGCCGCATCCGCGATCCCGCAGCATATTGATGATGCGGAACAGATGCTCCACCTCGGTTTCTGTTAGGGAGGAGGTGGGCTCATCGAACACGATGACTTTGGAATGGAAGGAAACTGCCTTTGCAATTTCTACCATTTGCCGCTGAGAGACGGGCATGGTGTTCATAATGGCTTTGGGGTTTACGTGAATGTCCAGGTCTTTGAAAATTTCCTCGGTGTCCTGGTACATTTTCTTCTCTGACACAATGGGGCCGATTTTCGGATAACGGCCCAGCCAGATGTTGTCCATAACATTGCGCTTGAGCGCCTGGTTCAGTTCCTGGTGTACCATGGCAACACCGTGATCCAGGGCTTCTTTGGAGCTCTTAAAGTTGATTTCCTGACCTTCCAGGTAAATATGCCCTTCATCTTTGCTGTAGACGCCAAACAGGCATTTCATCAGAGTGGACTTTCCTGCGCCGTTCTCGCCCATGAGGGCATGGACGGTTCCGGCTCGGACCGTCAGGGATACGTGATCCAGTGCCTTAACGCCGGGGAAGGTCTTGCAGATGTTCTCCATCCGGAGAAGGACCTGCGGCTCCTGGGGCTTAACGCCGGCGGAGGCGGTTGCGTTGTTGTCCAATAAGGGTCCCTCCTTGATTATAGGGGTGATGCCGCACAATCTGCGCCCAATGCCGTAAACTGTGCGGCATACCCGAAGACAGCCGCGCCGGAATGGCGCGGCTGCCGCTCATACATCTGAGATTATTCGCCGGTGTAGGTAGCGTAGGGGATGTTTACACGCCAGGTGCCGACTACGTTAGCGGTGTCAACGGTGTCGAACTTGTCCTTGCCGCCCTGGAAGTTCTGGGCAACAGTGGCGATGGTGGTAGCCATGCCGTCGGCATCCTGCTTAATGGTGCCGGTCATGGAGCCGTCGGAGATCTTCTCCTTGGCAGCGTCGGTAGCGTCAACGCCGAATACGGGGATATAGGTAGCGCCTTCCTTGTTGTAGCCTGCGTTCTGCAGAGCGGAGATAGCGCCCAGAGCCATGTCGTCGTTGTTGGCGATAACCAGCTCTACCATGTTGTTGTTGGCCTCGGAGTACTGAGACAGGATGGTCTGCATGTACTCGGTAGCAGCCTGGGAGGACCAAGTGCCGTTCTGGTCAACCAGATACTTGTTGGCGTTTGCGGAATCATAGAACTCCAGAGCGGGCTTGCCAGCGTCGGTGAGAACCTTGTCGGCATCCTCAACACCGTACTGGGTACGAGCGATTGCCTCAGCGTTGGCCTCGTCGCCCTTGAACATAACATAGGAGATCTTGCCGTCGCCGTTGAGATCCAGCTTGTCGAAGTTAGCAACCAGATAGTCGCCGATCATCTGGCCCTGCATGTGGCCGGCCATCTCGTAGTCGGTGCCGATGAATGCGCACTTGTCGTAGCTGGCGATAACGGACTCGCCGCCGTCTTCAGCGGTGGAAACGGCACGGTTAAAGAAGATCACGGGGATGTCCTTTTCCTTTGCCATGTTGATGATGTTGGTAGCAGCATCCTCGGAGCCGGAGTCAACCAGGTTGACGATCAGCATGGAGGTGCCCTTGGAGATAGCGGTCTGAATGGCCTCAGTCTGGGTGGTCTGGTTGCCGTTGCCGTCGTAGTCGGTGAAGTTTACACCGGCCTCGGTCAGCTGAGTGTCCAGAGCGGTACGCACGCTGGAGATGTAGGTGTCGGCGTAGGTGTAGTAGAATACGGAAACCTCGCCATCGGTGGCAGCTGCATCGCCGGTGCCCTCAGCTGCGGCAGTGGAGGTTGCGGCAGCGGCAGAACCGTTGTCGGCAGGTGCTGCGGAGCTGCTGGAGCTGTCGCCGCAAGCAGCCAGAGACAGCAGCATGCATCCGGACAGGAGCAGTGCAGACAGTTTTTTCAGTTTCATAGTGTGTGATCTCCTTCGATCGTAAATTTCACGGCCTGTTAAGTTGCCAGAAAACCGTGATGGTGCAGATAAAATCCGCTATCTGGATGATAACATAGCTCGCGTAAAATTACAATAGTTTATTTTTACGGTTTCATAACGCTTTTCTGGAAAAACGGTACATTTTGCTGGTTTTTCGTTATTTTCTATAAATAAAGCATTGGAAAATAAGAACAAAAGTTGCATATTACATAAATATTACGAAAAAATTAAATATCATAAAATGCACCAATCAATTACCGCAAACTGGGGGTTGAAAATCTTTGAGAGAATGCTATAATGTAATAAACAAAATGATATGAGAGGATGATCCTTATGGCATATACAATTTTGTGCGACGAAGGGGTTACATTTACCGCGGCAGAACTGCTCAGCCCCAATTTTTTAAAGGTAAAAGCGCATGATTTTGCCGGTGCAATGGCCCGGGTGTCGGGGGATATCTATGTGATTACCATGTCGCCTGCGTTTTCCGGCGCATATGAGGAAGCCTGCCGAGCCCGTGACGCCATGCGGGAAAAGCATCCGGAGCGGAATGTGTTTGTGATCGATACCCGCACGGCCTTTGCCGGAGAGCTGGCAGTGGCCCGTCGGCTCCACGACCTGCTGTTGGCCGGAAAGCAGCCGGAACAGGCCCTGCTGGAGACGCAGGAATATATTGAAAGCCTCAGCACCGTGGGCGTGCTGGACCGGGGCGACGTGCTCCGGGAAAAGCAGGCGGTGAGCCGTCGCGGGGCCAGAATCCGGGCGCGGCTTGGCCGAACGCTCTTAATGGAGGGCGGTCAGGATGGGCGGCTCCATGTCCGCGGCCGTAGCCATGGCGGCAGCACGGAGGATATTTGTTCTCTGGCGGCAAAGCGGTTTACCCAGCGGCATCAAAAGCCGGAGCGGTGTGTCATTACCTATTCCGGCTGCCCGGAGCGGGCCAAGGAGCTGGGAAAGAAGCTCAAAAGCCTCTGCGGCTTCCGGGAGCTGGTGATTATCCCCGCAGACCAGACGGCAGTGCGCTATATGGGCAGCGGCACCATGATGGCGGCCTTCTAACCTAAAAAAACGTAACAACGGGAATCGGAATGTAACAGCATCCGATTCCCGTTTTGTTATTGTCCGGAAAAATCTTTACAGTACTGCAAAATGACCTGAACGCAGCCGGTAAGGTCTGAAAGGTCCAATTGCGGGGCGGGAGAATCCACCGGCTCGTCGGTTAAAATGGCCAACAGCTCGTTGGGCTCTGCCAGCAGCGGGCGATGGAGCGCGGCCCGGTGAATCTCAATTTTGGGGTAGCGGCTCTTTTTATAGCCCTCGGTGAGCACCAGATCCACCTGGGGGAGGCGCGAAATGATATCCCGGAGCGAGAGCTCCTCCGGCGGCTGCTCGATCATAGCGAATTTTTCGGCGTTGGAGATGGTGACCACATCAGCGCCTGCGGCGGTAAAGCGATAGGTGTCCTTACCGGGCTTGTCCATTTCAAAATGATGGGCGTCATGCTTGAGCACTGCCAGCCGAAGTCCCTGAGCCTTGAGCATGGGAATCAGCTGCTCTAGCAGTGTGGTTTTTCCGGTGCCGGATTTCCCTACAAAGGTGATAATGGGGACAAGATCAGGATTCATCGTCCGCTCCTTTCTCGTGTGGGGTCCAGGCGCGAATCAGCAGCTCTGCGCCCAGCTGAATTTCATCATCTGTCAGGCCGCCGAAGCCCAGCAGAACCGTAGAGTGGTGGGCCTCCGGTACCTCGCCCAGAAAATAGGGGGAGATGGGATAGACCCGAACGCCCAGGGCTTTGGCGGAGGCAACCAGCTCCGATTCCTCCATGCCGTTTTGAAGCTGGAGGGTTAAGTGGTGGCCCGCCGGTTGACCTAGAATTTCCAGCCAGGGGGCAAGGGGCGCTAGTGCATCCACCAGACATTGGCGGCGGCTGCGGTAATAAATGCGCATCCGGTTGACGTGGGTTTCGAAGTGGCCCTCCAGCATAAACTGCCGCAGTACCGCCTGCTCAAACCCCGATACGGTGGAGGAAAAGCCTTGGTAGTCTTCCTGATAGCGCTGGAGCAGGGGCTCAGGCAGCACCATATAGCTGATGCGCAGGGCGGGGGCCACGCTCCGGGAGAAGGTGCCCATATAAATCACCCGGCCCTGGGTGTCGATGCTCTGGAGGGAGGGAATCGGGCGGGACTGATAGCGGAACTCCGAGTCGTAGTCGTCCTCTATAATATATCGCTGCCGCCCAATGCTGCTCCAGCGAAGCAATGCCGTCCGCTGACCGATGGGCATGGCATAGCCCAGGGGATACTGATGGGAGGGGGTGGTATAGACCACAACCTGGTCCCGGCTGGGCAGGGCGGCAAGGCGAATGCCGTCCGGGTCCACGGGGACTGCGGTGACCGGATGCCCCAATCGGGAGAACAGCCCATGGGCGTGATTATACAGTGGGTTTTCCACAGCCAGCATAAAGCTGTTGGGGAGAATATAGCCCAGAATCAACAATAGATTGTCCGTGCCTGCGCCAATGACAATCTGGTCCGGGCTACATGCAACACCACGGGCACGGTAGAGATAATCCGTCACGGCCTGCCGCAAACCCGGATCGCCCTGGGGGACGGTTCTTAGCAGCAGCGTGTCGTCATATTCATTAAAACAGTTTTTCATCAGCTTCCGCCACACCCCAAAGGGAAACTGCTGCCGGGCCATACCCGAAGGGGAGAAATCCACCTTCCACTGGGGACGATCTGCGACGGGGGCAGTGGGCTGCACCGGAGCGGGACCCTTTGCCTGGGGCAGCATGCCGGCGTCCAATACAAAAAATCCCCGGCGCGGGCTGGACTGGATAAAGCCCTCGGCCTCCAGCTGGCAATAGGCACTGTCTACGGTATTCACTGAAATGCCCAGCTGCTCCGAAAGCTTCCGCTTGGAGGGGAGCTTTTTCCCATAGGGCAGGGCGCCGCTTTGGAGCTGCTGCCGAAGCTGGAGATATAACGCCTGATACAGGGGCATGGAATGGTCTTCAGGAAGTGTTATCATGAAATTCTCTCCTTCCTCATAATTTTATGGTATCAGATTTCGGGGAAAAGTCAAGGTTGCATATAGCGTCCAATTGGAGTAGAATGGAGCCGAGGGGGAATGAAGGTATGACCAAACTGCTGGTACGGCTGTTCATCAAAAACGCCGACCAAACCGAAGACCCGACGGTACGCAGCCGATATGGCGCGGTGGCGGGCATTGTGGGAATCCTGTGCAATCTGGTGCTGTTTTTCGGAAAGCTTGTGATCGGCACCGTTAGCGGCAGCGTTTCCATTCGCGCCGATGCGGTGAACAACCTGTCGGATGCATCCTCGAATATTGTCACCCTGGTGGCATTCCGATTGGCCAGCAAGCCCGAGGATGCCGAGCATCCCTACGGACATGCCAGAATCGAATATCTCTCCGGCTTAGTCGTGGCGGCGATGATTCTGGTGATCGGGGTGGAGCTGGCCAAGGAGTCGTTTCATAAGATTCTGCATCCCGAGCCGGTGAACTTTTCCTGGGCACTGGTGGCGGTATTGGTATTGAGCATCGGGGTAAAGCTCTGGATGGCGGTATTCAACCGCAGCCTGGGCAAGAAAATCAAGAGCACCTCCTTAATGGCCACCGCAGCCGACAGCCGCAATGATGTGATTACCACCGGTGCTGTACTGTTGGCGGCAATCATAGCCCGGCTAACGGGGCTGGAGCTGGACGGCTATGTGGGACTATTGGTGGCGGCGTTTATCCTGTGGAGCGGGGTGGGCATTGCCAAGGATACCATCAGTCCGCTGCTGGGCGCGCCTGCCGATCCGGAGCTGGTGCACCTGGTGAAGCATGAAATTCAGAACTTTGACCCGAGAATTCTTGGGGTGCATGACCTGATGGTCCATGATTACGGCCCCGGGCAGACCTTTGCCAGCATCCATGTAGAGGTGGACCGCCGGGAGGACGTGCTGGAGATTCACGAAATGATCGACCAGGCCGAGCGGATGATGCTGGAGAAGCACCGGATTCATCTGACCATTCACTATGACCCGGTGGTTACCGACGACGCAGCCCTCCAGCGTATGCGCCAAAGAGTGGAGGAGGAGCTGCAAAAGATTCAGCCGGGGCTCACCATCCACGATTTCCGGATGGTGGCCGGAGAGAAGCGGACGAACCTGATTTTCGACGTGGTGCTGCCTGATTCGCTCCGGGGCAAAGAAACGGAAATCCAGAAGACGCTGGAGCAGAACATTCAGGAGCCCGGAATGGAATATCATACGGTGATTACCTTCGATACTGAGGCGTTTAACCGGTAAATTTGGGGAGCTGCAAAGAAGTGCAGCTCCCGTTTGCATTTGCCGGGGACAGGCCGCATATGCTTTGCCGGAGGGGATGAACATGTATGCGACCATTGAACTGAAAAAACTGCTGTCCGGGGTGGTAATGCTGCTGGCAGTATTGATTCCGGGAACAATGTATCTGGCGGCGCGGCAGAGTCGTGCGGCGGCCATTGAAACCGGCTCCTGGGGCCTGAGCTTCCAAACGCCGGGCCAGCCGCCCAGGGCCGATGCCACCGCCGACCAGCTAAAGCCCTATGACGCGAAGTACATTGGCGATACCGGCCAGAGGACCATCTATCTGACCTTTGACTGCGGATATGAAAATGGCAACACGGGCACCATATTGGATGTGCTAAAGCGGCACAATGCTCCGGCGGCGTTCTTCGTGGTGGGAAATTACATTACCTCGGCCCCGGAGCTGGTGAAGCGCATGGCGGAGGAGGGGCATATTGTGGGCAATCATACCTGGAGCCATCCGGATATGTCGGCCATTTCGGACAAGGCGGCATTTTCCCAGCAGCTCCAGCAGGTGAAGGACGCATATCGGGACTGCACCGGGGCGGAGATGCCCAATTACTATCGCCCGCCTCAGGGTGTTTACAGCGAGGAAAACCTCAAAATGGCCCAGGAGCTGGGGTACAAAACCGTGTTCTGGTCCCTGGCCTATGTGGACTGGAAGCAGGATGAGCAGCCCACAGAGGAATACGCCATGGAAAAGCTCACCGAGCGGATTCACAACGGGGCGGTGGTGCTGCTCCATAATACCTCCTCCACCAATGCGGCGATCCTGGATAAGATCCTCACCAAATGGGAGGAGATGGGCTATTCCTTCGGTACCCTGGACGAGCTGTTTGCAGATTGACAATTGCCCAAAAGGACTGTAAAATAATCAGATAAACCAAGGGCAATACCGCATAAATGGATGGCACATTTGTGTGGTGTTGCCCAAAGAAAAGGGGGGAAGCCAGTATGAAAAAAGAGAAGATATCCAGACCCGTAATCGGGCGGCTTCCCCAATATTACAGCTGCGTGGAAGAGCTGTATCTCTCCAACTGTATCCGGGTTTCGTCGGCAACCCTATCCCGGCGGCTTGGCTTTACCGCGTCGCAGATTCGCCAGGATTTTTCCTGCTTCGGTGAATTCGGACAGCAGGGCTATGGCTACAACGTGAAAAAGCTCCGGTATGAAATCCGCGAGATCCTGGGCCTGAACAGCCGGAATACGGCGGTGCTGGTGGGCTGCGGCAATATGGGCCAGGCGCTGCTGAAAAACTTTGATTTTGAGGCCTGCGGCTTTTATATGGTGGCGGCCTTTGACCGGGATCCCGAGAAGATTGCCACCCAGGTGGGGCCGGTTCGGGTGCTGGATGCGGCGTCGCTTCGGCGGTTTGTGGAAACGGAGAAGCCCTGCATGGCGGTGCTGACGGTGCCAAGGGATGTGGCGCCCGGTGCGGCAAAGCTGCTGGGTGAAATCGGCATTCAGGCCATTTGGAACTTCACCGGCTGCAAGCTGGAGGTACCGGATGTACTGGTGGAGGACGTCAGCTTTGCCAGCAGTCTGCTTACCCTGAGCTATCGGCTGAACCAGAAGAAAGAAGAGCGGGAATAGCGGCCCAAACAGTCACCAAAATGCTCCCACGGAATAGGATGAATCAGCGCGGCAGACAGCGGCGCAAATATCTGTTGGGAGGTACCTTTTATGTGTGGCAACAACAATGGGTTTGGTAACTGCTGGTGGATCATCATCCTGATTCTCCTGTTCTGCTGCTGCGGCTGCGGCAACGGCAACGGAATCGGCTGCGGCGGCAACGGCTGTGGCTGCGGGTGCGACAACAACTGCGGCTGCTGACGAATGCCCTACCAAAGACAATGAAATAGCTTCCTGTGCTGCCGGGCCGTTTGGTCCGGCAGTTTGGCGGAATTGGGGGGATTTTTGCGGTTTTGCTTGACATTCCGCATTTGTCGGGTACAATAGGGCTGCAAATCATTGGAACAGTAACAAGGAGCGGGACGTATGAAGCAAAAGGTGATAAAGGGCATAAGGGACTATTTGCTGATGACCTTTGCCACAGTGCTGTTGGTAATCGGCGTATACATATTTAAATTCCCCAATCATTTTTCCTTTGGCGGTGTTACGGGTATTGCGGTGGTGCTCACGGCGGTGATGCCGGTGTCGGCCACCATGCTGACCAATGTGATTAACATTGCGCTGCTGGTGCTGGGCTTTGCGGTATTGGGCCGGGGCTTCGGCATTCGGACGGTGTATGTGACTCTGCTCAGCACCCTGGGCATGTGGCTCATGGAGCGGTTTTATCCCATGACTGCACCCCTGACCTCCCAGCCGGTGCTGGAGCTGATTTTTGCGATTCTTTTGCCGGCGTTTAGTGCGGCGATTCTGTTTAATATGGATGCCTCCAGCGGCGGTACGGATATCATTGCGATGATTATCAAGCGTTTTGCCAGTGTGGACATCGGCGTGGCGCTGATGATTACCGACGCTTTGGTGGCGGTGTCCTCGTTCTTTGTATATGGGCCGGAGACGGGGCTGTTTTCCGTGGCGGGCCTGCTGGCGAAGACTCTGGTCATCGATGGTGTCATTGAGAACTTCAACCTGTGCAAGTTCTTTACGATTATTTCGGAGAATCCGGAGCCTATTGTAAAGTTTATCCACGAGGACCTCAACCGTAGCGCCACGGTCTATCGGGCGGAGGGAACCTATCTCCACAAGGACAAGACCGTGATCCTGACAGTGACCAAGCGGCGGCAGGCGGTGCTGCTTCGAAACTTTGTCAAGGTAACGGAGCCTGGGGCGTTTTTGATGATTACCAACTCCAGCGAGATCATCGGAAAGGGCTTTCAGGGATATTAAAGACAGTAAAATAGCGGTGCAGCTCAGAACGAGCTGCACCGCTTCAGCGTGTCAAAAAAGCTCTCGCCAAGTGCGGGAGCTTTCTGTATAATAAAGACA
>CAVJLG010000012.1:0-17025 GCA_963650135.1 Barnesiella intestinihominis
TATCATCTGAGTGATTTTCGGTTTCAGCCATGACCGGGAACCATTGTAATTACTGCGTTTCTTCAGTTTTGCTCATGGCTGAAACTGAAAAAGGACGAGGTGAAAACCTCGTCCTTTATCTTATGTTACCGCTTGAGTCGGCGGTCCAGCTTTACCGTCAGCAGGGTACCCACTGTCTGGAAAATCTGAACCAGAATAATCAGCAGGATAACGGCCACCAGCATCACCAGATATTTATACCGATAATAGCCATAGTTGATGGCGATCTTACCCAGTCCGCCGCCGCCGATGATACCACTCATGGCCGAGTAACCCAAAATAGTGGTAATGGCCGTGGTGAGATTGGAAATCAGCGAAGGAACGCTCTCGGGGATCATCACCTTCACAATGATCTGGAAGGGAGATGCGCCCATACTCTGCGCCGCCTCAATGATATTGGGGCTGACCTCCCGCAGGCTCGTCTCTGCAAGCCGGGCCACAAACGGGAACGCCGCCACCACCAGGGGCACGATGGTTGCCACCGTACCAACGGTGGTACCCACAATCAGCCGGGACAGCGGGAACACCATAATCATCAAAATCAGGAACGGAATCGAACGCAGCAGGTTGATAATCACGTTGAGGATTTGCATCAGCCAGCGGGGCAGTGGCAACACGCCGTTCTTATCCCCCACCACCAGCAATACGCCCAGCGGCAGGCCAATCACCACAGCCAGCGCCGTGGATACAACCGTGACATAAAAGGTTTCCCAGATGGCAAAGGGGATTTCAGCCTGAATGACCTCCCATGCCAGCTGCACGGAATCCGCAGAAAACAGATTGTCAAACATACGTTAAACCTCCTCCACAATCACATCGGGAACCCCGGTGAGATATTCGATGGTTTCCTTTACCACATCCGGGCCGCCGGGCACGCCCAACAGCATACTGCCATAAGCCCGGTCCTCGATAGCGCGTGTGCTGGCAGAGAGAATGTTCACCAAAATGTGCTTTTCGCTGGCCATGGTGGCAATCAGCGGGGTACCGGCAGCCTTTGCGCCGTTGAAAATCACGCGGATTCTCGCCTCGGTGCCGGGGTTGGACACCAGATTGTCCTCGCCCTGGGGGAATACCAGCCGCCGTGCCGCCTGGGACTTGGGGCTGGAGAACACAGTCCCCACTGCGCCCTCCTCTGCCACCTGACCGCCGTCGAGAATGGCCACATGGTTGCAGATTTCCTCTACCACGCTCATCTGATGGGTGATGATAATGCAGGTGATGCCCAGCTTTTTGTTGATATCCCGGATCAGCTGAAGAATGGAATGGGTGGTGCTGGGGTCCAGTGCCGAGGTGGCCTCGTCGCACAGCAGCACCTTAGGATTGGTCGCCAGCGCCCGGGCAATGGCAATTCGCTGCTGCTGACCGCCGGACAGCTGCGCCGGATAGTTCTTCGCCTTATCCGGCAGACCAACCAGCTCCAGCAGCTCCATGGCCTTTTTCTTGGCCTCGGACTTCTTCATGCCGGACAGCTCCAGCGGGAAGCAGATATTCCGGAGACAGTTCCGCTGCATCAGCAGATTAAAGCCCTGGAAAATCATCGTGATATCCCGCCGTGCTTCCCGCAGCTCATGGGCGTTCAGCGCGCCCATTTCCTTTCCATCGATGACAACCGAGCCCTCGGTGGGCCGCTCCAGCATATTGATGCAGCGCACCAATGTACTTTTGCCGGCGCCGCTCATACCGATGATGCCGTAAATGTCGCCATCCTCAATGGTCAGATTGATGTCCTTCAGTGCCTCCACAGTGCCCGCTGATGTCTCAAAGGACTTGGAAAGATGTTTTATCTCGATCATTTCTTAGCCTCCTTGTCAGCACAAAAACGCCGGCTTTGTTTGCCGGCGTTTTTGATTCGTTTACTGCTCCAGAGCATCCAGGGTCGTCTGCTTGCCGCCGTACAGGCCCATGGGCTCTACATGGATGGCAGCCACGGAAACAAGGTGGGTGCCGTTCTCGTTATTGAAGTCGTCCAGGTAGGGCTGATGCTGGAAGTAGTTTGCATCGCACTCGCCCTGCTCAACCACGTTGTTGGGGATCACATAATCCTGATACTCCTGAATGTCCAGGGTGATTTCCTTCTCAGCCAGGATCTCCTGCGCGATCTTCAGGATCTCAGCATGAGGTGCGGGAGAAGCAGCAACGGAAATGGTCTGGCCCTTCAGCGCATCATAGTCCACGGTGCTGTCAAAGCCGTCGCCGGGGTTGTCAACGGTGCTCACTACGCTGCCCTTATAAGTCTCGGTGATGTAGTCAGCAACCTTCTGACTCTCCAGTGCTGCCACCAGAGCCTTGGTCTTGTCGGTTTCCTCATTGCCTTCCTTCACTGCAACAATGTTGGCATATGCGGAGGAGGAGCCTTCCATCTTCAGAGCCTGGGTCATGGGATCCATGTTTGCTGCAATGGCATAGTTGGAGTTGATTACGGCATAGTCCACATCCTGGAGCACGTTGGGCAGCTGAGCAGCCTCAGCCTCTACAAACTCAATGCCCAGGGGGTTCTCAGCCACGTCTGCCTTGGTAGCGGTGATGCCAGCGCCGTCCTTGAGCTTAATGTAGCCCAGGTCCTGGAGCAGCAGCAGAGCGCGTGCTTCGTTGGTGGTGTCGTTGGGGATAGCGATCTGGAGGGTGCCGGTGGTCTTTGCCTCGGTGGCAGTCTCCTGGGTGGATGCTGCGGTGGATGCAGCTGCACTGCTGCTGTCTTTGCTGCCACATGCGGTCAGGCCCAGTACGCAGGACACTGCCAGCAGCAAAGATACGATCTTCTGTTTTTTCATGATAAAAGACTCCTTTATGATTTGAATATGTTCTTATATGCGAAGTGCTCAAGCACACATTCGTCCGTTCCATTCGGCGCATCGCACCGGGGTTAAGATATATTTCATGGTTGATTCCTCCAGTCAGAAAAAATGCGGGAAGCCGCTGCTCCCCGCACAAATTACCTGCTCCGGCTATGCCGGTATGATCTTAGCGAGAAAGCACTTTATGAAAATTGGCGCAGCGGCACATGCACATGGAGCCCATGCACATTGCAAACATGTTCATCATGTTTCTGCTGCCAACGGTCATAGCTGCTTTCCCCTTTCTTTCGGAATCGTTGTGGGTATTATACTTCTCAATACCTACTTTGTCAACATGCTTTTCTACTTTTTATAAACTATAGCGGAATTCTATGTCATTCCGCCGGTATTTTCTACATTACCGCCAAAAAGCGTTTCCAATTGTCATTCAATCGCTTTTATGCTATAATGAAATCATTAAGGAGATGATTGGTATGCGCTTATCCGAGGTAACCTGTCAGCTGCACACCCAGGGCTATTTAGACGACCGGATGCTGTTTTCTTATGCCACCGCAGTGGGCACATTATCCGGCGAAAGCTTTCAAAATCTCATGGGTATCGCATTTCAGACTTCCTATCTGACGCTGTTTTCTGCTAAAACCGACGGAAGTGTGGGCGATGTTTTGCTGGAACTTCCCTATGACCGGATTCAATTGTTCCGGCAGAAGCACCGGTTTCTCTACTCCTATACCGAGTTTACCGTGAACGATACCCAGCTCCGATTTTACAACTATCATAAGAAAGTGTTCCGCCAGGGCTTTGCCGATGCGGGATTGGAGGACAAGTCATGACCACCCGGCACCTAAAAATCTTTTTGAACGTCTACATCACCGGCAGCATGACCGCCGCAGCCCAAAAGCTCTATATGACCCAGCCCTCTGTCAGCCAGGCCATTCGGGAGCTGGAAGAGCATTACGGCGTACCTCTGTTCGAGCGGCTGTACCGAAAGCTCTATCCCACCGAAGCAGGAAAGAAGCTGTTTTTATACGCAGAGAAAATACTCGGAATGTTTGACGACATGGAGGCCTCCATGCAGGCCGGTTCCCTGCCCCAATCTCTGGAGCTGGGGCTATTTTTCACCGCCGGAATGCTGGTGCATCCATGGCTGGCGGAATTTCGAAAATGCCTGCCCTCCACCCAGGTTCACATTCAGGTATGGAAGGGCAGCGAGCTCAAGCGCCGCCTCCGTTCCGCCACCATTGACCTCGCCATCATGGAGGAATTTCAAGAGGAGCCGGACCTCAAGCAGAAAATCGTCGCCCAGGATCGCCTGGTAGCCGTAACCGCTGTAGACGATCCCCTCCAGCGCTATGGCTCTATCACCGCCCAGCAGCTTGCCCAGGCGCCGCTGCTGCTGCGGGAGAAGGGCGCCGGTGTGCGGGATCAGTTTCAGTCCGAAATGCAGGCATTGGGGCTGGATTTGTCGCCCCAGTGGGAGTCGGCCAGTTCGCTGGTTCTGCTGGAGGCCGCAAAGCACCGGGAGGGCGTGGCCATTCTTCCCTATCAGCTGGCATATCCATTCTTACAGCGCGGTGAAGTGGCCGAGCTCAAAATCACCGGCATTGATTTCACCCGGCGTATGGCGCTGACCTGGCATAAGGACAAGTTCATCACTGGCCCCATGCAGTGCTTCATGGACATTGTTCGAACCCACCCCATGCCGCCGGAACCATAAAACCGAAAAAGGCGTACTGCACAAGCTTCTTGCAGTACGCCTTTTCTTTATGCGTTCTTGGTCTGACGCAGGGCCTGTGCCAGCTGATCGGGGCAGGAAGTGTTCTTCATGCCGCACTTGATGCCTTCCATCCGGCGAATCGCCTCGTCCACGTCCATGCCCTCTACCAGTGCCGCAACACCCTTGCCGTTGCCATTGCAGCCGCCGTCGAAGGCCACCTTACATACCTTGCCGTCTTCCACGGAAAATGTGATCTTACGGGAACATACGCCCCGGGTCTTGTATTCGTAATCCATCGTGGTTACCTCCTTGATTTTGACTCTATCCTATCACACTTTGCAAAAAGAATCAATATTCCACCAAATCCACGGAGGTAATATCGGCATACTCCATCAGGGCCATGGGACTAAGCACCATTTGCAGCCCCCGGGCGCCGCCGGAAATTGCAATCTCGTCATAGAGCTCCGCAGTTTCGTCCATAAACGTAGGATACTTCTTTTTCATGCCCACAGGACTGCATCCGCCGCGGATATAGCCGGTAAGGCCCAGCAGCTCCTTCATGTGGATCATCTCCACCTTTTTGTCGCCTGCCGCATGGGCCGCCTTTTTAAGGTCCAGGGTGCAGCTGACAGGAATGCAGAACACCAAAATGCCCTTCTTTTCGCCTCGGGCCACCAGGGTTTTAAACACCTGATCCGGATTCATGCCGGTCACTGCGGCTACATGCTCGCCACCCAAATCGCTTTCGTCATATTCATATTCCACGGCCCGATAGGGGATTTTTGCCGCATCCATCAGGCGCATGGCGTTGGTTTTATTGGTCTTATTCATGTTCGAACGCTCCTATGTGATTTACGCCCCATATTATAGTCTCTGCCCTGCAATTTGTCAAAGAAAATGCGGCACAGTTCCATTTCCGCTGAACTGTGCCGCACATTCTATTTCTTCGTCACATTGATATAGTATTCCGGTTCCTCGGGATTCAGCTCCGCAGATGCCACATCCCGTGCAAGCTCCAAGCCGCAGTTCTGATCCGTAATTTCAATATACTCGTAATTTTTGAGCGTAACCCGGACTGACCGGAAGTTCAAATTGCTGCCCAGCGTAGGCAGAATCTCATAGCCCCGATAGCCTTCATCGGAATCTCCGTCCAGCATCCAGCTTCCGCCCTTCTCCATCTGTGCCGACAGTGACAGTGCCCCATTTGCCGGAACGGTCACCTGGAATTTAGCATAATAGAGATATTCTCCCGTATCCTCGCCCAAACCTTCTTGGCGCATGGCCAGAGTTTTGTCGGCTTCATCCGTCAGCAGACCTTCTACCGCAGTCCAACTGCCGCCTTCCACTGCGACCAAGCTGCTTCCATAGGTAGGCTCCAGAACCTCGCCGTCCGCCAAAAGTGTCAGCGCTCCACCGGAAAGCTCATTTGCCCAGGCCAGCACGGGGTATGCCAAGTCCAGGGTGATCGGGCTGTCCGAAGCATTGGTCAGCACATAGTTGTCCGACACATAGGCCATCCGCTCATAAGAATTGTACAGCGTCCCATCCTCCGCCGCAACCTCCCTTGTTTGGTAGGGCGAAAAATCGAAGATCACTTCCCGCGTTACCGTTATGCCACTGCTATCCCCCTGTGCCTCCAGGGCCATGACGGGGGCATCGTATAGGTCATAGACATTTCCGGTGCCATCACTGCCGCCGTTGGCGTTGCCGGAACCGCTGCCCCGCATGGTAAGTATCAAAAATGCCAGAGGTGAAAAGAGTACCAACATCAGCACCGCCACCATCACCTGGGCGAAAATCGTAGTTCCGCTTTTTCGGATCACCACCGCATCTTCGATATCGGACTCACGAATCTCCCCGATGCCCTCCAGCAATCGCTCCGACTTCTCCCGATTCTTCATAGGCTCACCCCCTGCTGCTCCAAATATTCCTTTAGCTTACTGCGCATTCGGCTTAGCCGTTGGGAAATCAGGCGCTTTGGAAGCGCAAACTCTTTCGAAAGCTGCTCCAGACTGTCGCCGAACCAATACCGCCGCACAAACAGCTTTTTCTGCTGCTCCGACAGCCGTCCCAGCCATACGCTGATGATCTCCCCCAGCTCTTTCGCCTCCAATTCCTGTTCCGGGGTGGAGGAATCCGGGATGCACTGATCCAGTTCCTCCAGCAGCACCTCCAGCTCCGCGTTTCGTTTATCCGCATGGTTCTTCCGATAGCGGGAGATGGAAAGCCGCCGGGTGATTTTGCCCAAATACGCCCGCAGCGCCCACGGGGTGTCCGGCGGAATATGCCGCCATGCGTTGTGATAGGTGTCGGCTTCGCACTCCTCCGCGTCCTGATTCTGCCGCAGAATGTTCATGGCAATGCCATAGAGAAACGCGCCGTATTTGCTCCGGGACGCAGAAATTGCACGCTCGTCCCGCTGCTGATACAACTGGATAATCTCACGGTCTTCCATGGCTGTTCCCTCCTTTCGTCCTTCTATTCTCTAAGACGCAGTTTCCCGGCAATTCTTCCATCTAAATTGTAAATTTATCACACAAGAAAACAGACCGGCACACAAGTAGAAACCTGTATCCGGTCTGTTTCATCTATTTTGTAATTCGATTATTCCTGAATGTAGAACACGCTCTTGGCCTTTGCCTTCAAATCTGCCAAATTATTATAGGCCACCTTCCGGTAATCGGCAATCTCCGACTCCAGCGGATTCTGCTCGTCTGCCTGGAAGAAGTCCCCCTGAGCGTCCCGGCAGCCCATGGCAGTAATAACAGGCAGCTTGGTATAGAGGCCCGCCAGATAGTCGTTATACCGGGTCGTCTGGAGGCCGGAAACCTGAAGCAGCAGGGTGCTGAGATAGTTCATACTGATCTCGTCCACCCATCCGGTGGGAATATCGTAATTGGCCCAGAGGATAAACCGGGTAATATAGCGCTTCTGCTGTGTCTCCCCGTCCATCTCGCTGATGCTCTGGCCCATAACCTCAGAGTAGAAGCTGTCCTCAATAAAGGGCTGGTGGTCGCCGAACATCAAGATAATCGTGGGCTCGTCTACATTTTTGAAGTAGTTCAGCAGGTCTTCAAAGGCCTCGTCCGTCTTTTTTATCAGAGACAGATACTGGTCGGTCTTGGGGTAATCCCCCTTGGTGGAGGTAAGATAGACCTCCTGGTCAAAGTTATCATACTTCTGGTTATAGCTGGAGTGGTTCTGCATGGTAACGTTGAACAGGAACATGGGCTGATCCGGGTCCTTCTCTTCATACATCTGCTCAATCTGCTGGAAGTCATAGGCGTCCGATACAAACCGCCGCAGAAGGATCTGCTGGCCCGGGTATTTCTGCCGAAGCAGCCGTTTATATAGATTGTAGCTGTAGCCGGAGTTTACATATTTGTCCACCAGCTCCTGACCAAACATGTCCTCCACACTGATAAAGTCCTCAAAGCCCATGTCCTCGTAGACCTGCGGCCGGTTCCAGCTGGACTCAAAGTACGGGTGGAAGGCATTGGCGGAAAAGCCCTGAGACATCAGCGTAGAAACAAGGCTGGGCTGCTGCTCCTGAACATACAGCTGATAGGCGTTGCTGCCCGCCGGTAAGAACGCCATGGTATTGCCGGTCAGAAACTCATACTCCGTATTCGAAGTGCCGGTACCGATGGTGGAAACATAGGCGTTGCCCTGGATCGTCTCGTCTTTGATGCTGTCGATATAGGGCATATAGGGCACATTCGTCTCGATATCCCCCACCACCGACAAATCGGAGAAGCTCTCGTTCATAATGACAATCACATTGGGCGTTTTCCCTTGATCTACCGCCGTGGGGACATCTGTCTTTTCCTCGGCTTCCTCCGGGTCCATGCCCTGACGAATCAGCGCGGTTTTCAGAATGCTGGGGGTACCGTTTTCTTCGATGCTGTCCTCCACGATCCCCTCGATTTTCGCCGCATCATAGCCGGAGGGCACCATGAGCTTTAAATACTTGGTGTTTAGGGTAAACTCCAGCACTGCGCCGTGGTTTTTATAGCCCCGGGTCTGATTGAAAAAGTCCGGCTTCAGGCCAAAATCGGCCACCGTATCGGTAAAGTAGAAGGTATAGGCAAAGCCGCCCACCACCAAAAGGCTCAGCAGCCGCAGCGCAATTCGGCCCGGCTTGCCCTTTTTCGGCATGGACAGCCGACAGGCCAGCGCCATAAGCATTGCCGTCAGGCACACCGCCAGGGCAATCTCATAGCCGATCTCATAGGTATAGCCCGCCGCCACATTTCCGGCGGTTTTGATGCTGGAAAAATCCATGGGCACCAAGGGGCTGCCCTTGAATTCCTTGACATACATATTGGCAATGCCAAACAGCAGCAGCACCGGGCTCACCGTCATTACCGAGATTCTGACGCTGCCGCTGAGACCAAATACTGCCACATACAGCAGGAGATAGACCACATAGTTCTCCCATATATCCTCGCTGGGGGTCAAGAAATCGCTTAAAAAGTTGCCGTTGAGCCGTTCCACTGCCACCAGCATCACAAAGGGCGCTGCGGCCATCAGCACCAGCATCAGCAGGCAGCGTAGCCACCCCTTCTCCCACTTGACCGCAACCCCGGGGAACACCAGGAATGCCGCCCCCAGTGAAGAAAACAGCATGGCCTCGCCCCGCTGCTCCTGGGCCAGAAAGTCCTGCCCCCTGGTTACCGCAAAAAACATCAAAAGAAAACAAAGAATCCCACCGATTCGGGTGGATTTTCTGGAAATGGTCATAGAACGACGCTCCTGTAGAAGTGATTTGCAAAGACTTATTATATCAGTATTTTTGAGAAAGTACATGGCTTTTCGCAATTTTCATCGAAATTCCATGAATTCCATGCAAAAACGCAGGCATGGAGCGCTTCCATCCCTGCGTTTTACTTACTTTTTCGACAGTGCCATACACCAAAGCCCGGCAATCAGCAGAATATCCACGGCAATTCCAATCAAAAACCACCAGGAAAACGCCGTAAACACCAGCGACGCCGCCATATCCAGACAATAGCACAGCGTTCCGGCAATCATCGCCCAGCGCTTGCCCTTTCTTGCAAATACCAGGGATACAAACACCATGGCATACAATGCCGCACAGATCAATCCAAAAATCACTGCAGCCGGAGCGGAGGTCATCATGGCTGCAAACACAATGCTGGGAAACGCGCCAAAGGGCATCGGCGAAAGTGTGCTGCCCATCAAAAGCAGCTGCCACCCCAGCAGCATAAAAATGTCCGACGCAAACGTCAATACAATAAAATACTTCTTTGTCCGGTTCATCTCAGAACCTCCCGGTGGAACCAAAGCCCCCCTGCCCCCGTTCCGTCTCCTCCAGGGAATCCACTTCCTCAAAGGTTTCCTGCCGGACAGGGACAATCAGCAGCTGCGCCACACGCTCTTCCGGCGCAACGGTCTGCGGTTCACCAGACTGATTGTAGAGGAAAATCAAGAACTCTCCCCGATAGTCGGAATCCACCACGCCGACCTTATTGGCCGGTGCCAGTCCGCGCTTGACCCCCAGACTGCTCCGGGCAAAGATCAGCCCCGCATAGCCCTTGGGAATCTCCATGGCAATGCCCGTGGGGATTTTCACGGTCTGTCCGGGCAAAATGGTCACAGGGGCATCCAGGCAGGCATAGAGGTCCGCTCCGGCTGCTTCCGGAGAGCCGTAGGTGGGAATCTTCGCCCCTGGACGCAGCTTCTGAACTTTCATATTACGGCTCCTTTCTGCCATCCCACAGGACGGTCGTTCCGGTTTCCAATGTCTTCTTCATATCGATCAGCCGCTGATTGGCCGAGCCGCGGAATCGTAGGGACGGGTCCTTCTCTTCTAAGTGAAATTCCCCGTCCACCAGCACATCCAGCTGACCCAGCAGCTCCATGGTGATGTCCTTCGGCCCCAGCGTCCCCGCCAGCATATCCGTCTCCAGGGTGTAGCCGGAGTAGCACCAGATGGTCTTCTCGGGGAATCGCTCCCGTACGGCCTTGCACAGCGCCAACACCTCCGGCTGATTCTCCGGCTCAAAGGGTTCGCCTCCCAGCAGGGTCAGCCCCAGAATATACGGTTTTTCCATGCCCACAAGAATAGACGCCTGCACCTCCGGAGTATAGGGCTTCCCGGCATCAAAGCGCCAGGTTTCAGCGTTAAAGCAGCCCTTGCAGTGGTGACGGCAGCCTGATACAAACAGGCTTACCCGAATGCCCGGGCCGTCGGCAATATCCCGCCACTTAATCAGCGAATAATTCACAGATGCATCACCCTTGCTTTGATTTCCTTGGTTTTTCCCTCATTCCAATAGTTTTCGCCCAGATAGCCGCAGGTACGACGGGTGACGTTCATTCTCGTCTGGTCGGTGTTGCCGCAGTTGGGGCACTGCCACTGATAATCGTCGTTGATGATAATCTCGCCGTCGAAGCCGCACACCTGGCAGTAATCGCTCTTGGTGTTGAATTCGGCGTACTGGATGTTATCATAGATGTACTGCACCACCTCGGCCAGCGCGGTAAGGTTGTGGCGCATATTGGGAATCTCCACATAGCTGATGGCGCCGCCGGAGGAAATGGCCTGGAACTGGCTTTCAAAATCGAACTTCGAGAATGCGTCGATCTCCTCCCGCACATCCACATGATAGGAGTTGGTATAGTAGCCCTTATCCGTCACATTGGGGATGGTGCCAAACCGCTCTTTATCGATTCGCGCAAACCGATAGCACAGGCTTTCAGCGGGGGTACCATACAGCGCAAAGCCGATGTTCGTCTCTGCCTTCCAACGGTCGCAAGTCTCGCGGAGGTGCTTCATCACCCGAACGGCGAACTCCTCGCCCACGGGATCGGTCTGACTGACGCCCTTCACGAGAATGGTCAGCTCATACAGGCCGATATAGCCCAGAGAAATGGAGGAATAGCCGCCATAGAGGAACTTGTCGATGGTTTCGCCCTTTTTCAGACGGGCAATGGCGCCATACTGCCAATGTACCGGGCTTACGTCGCTGAGTACGCCCTTGAGGGCATTGTGCCGGCACATCAGGGCCTCATAGCAAATCTCCAGCCGTTCGTCCAGCATCTTCCAGAACTTCTCTTCGTCGCCCTTGCACAGGATGCCGATCTGAGGTAGGTTGATGGAAACTACGCCCTGATTGAACCGGCCCTCAAACTTATATTCGCCGTTTTCATCCTTCCAAGGCGCCAAGAACGAACGGCAGCCCATGGGTGCAAACACGTTGCCCTCATAATTCTCCCGCATTTTCTTGGCGGAAATATAGTCGGGGTACATCCGCTTGGCCGAGCACTTCACCGCCAGACGGGTAATGTAGTCATATTCGCCGCCGCGCAGGCAGTTATTCTCATCCAGCACATACACCAGCTTGGGGAATGCCGGGGTCACATACACGCCGGATGCATTCTTGATGCCCTCCAGCCGCTGCCGCAGAATTTCCTCTACGATCATGGCATTTTCCTTGATGTAGGGGTCCCCCTCCTTGAGATACAGGAACAGGGTCACAAAGGGCGACTGACCGTTGGTGGTCATCAGGGTGTTGATCTGATACTGAATGGTCTGCACACCGGACTTCAGCTCTTCCTGGAGCCGCTCCCGGGTGAGCTTTTCGATCAGCTCCTCGGAGACGTTTTCTCCCTGACATTCATCGGTGATGCGCTTCTTGAACTTATGATAGCTCCGGCGGAGATACTTGCCCAAATGGCTGACGTCAACGCTCTGGCCGCCGTACTGGTTGGAGGCCACGTTGGCAATGATCTGGGTCATGACGTTGCAGGCCACCTGAAAGCTTTTAGGAGACTCGATGAGCTTGCCATTCATCATGGTGCCGTTGTCCAGCATATCGCCGATATTGATAAGGCAGCAGTTGAAAATGGGCTGCACAAAATAGTCGGCATCATGGAAATGCAGCACGCCCTCGTCGTGTGCCTTGGAGATCTTCTCCGGCAGCAGAATTCGGCGGGTCAGGTCCCGGGATACCTCGCCTGCGATATAGTCCCGCTGGGTGGAGGCGATGACGGTGTTCTTATTGCTGTTTTCCTCGGCCAGCTCTTTATTGGTGTTGTGCAGCAGGCTGAGGATGCTTTCGTCGGTGGTATTCTGCTTGCGAATCAGGGCGCGGTTGTAGCGATAGATGATGTAGTTCTTCGCCAGGACATACTTGTCCTGCTCCATCAGCTGCTTCTCTACCATATCCTGAATATCCTCCACCAACAGACGGCTCCGGTGCCGCTGCTCAATGGAACGGGTGATTCTCTCGATCATATCCTGGCTGATTCGGTCTTCCTCGTCTACGGAGTTGTTTGCCTTCTGAATCGCAGACACAATTTTGCTCCGGTCAAAAGCAACAATCGATCCGTCTCTTTTTACAACTTGCATGTGATTCCTCCGCTCCTATCCCGCTGGGGTTCTATGGCACGACCATCCGCCTGACACAAGTTCATCGAAGTGCCGGGAATAAACACTTCGATGACAAAAAGGCGGCGAGTGCCGTCGATCTATATCATTTTTACAGTAGCCATATTATATCACATGACCGAAAGATTGCAAGAACAAAATTACAACATTTAGTGTCAGTTTACTTACAAACACCATATGTTGTGGTTTTTCGACATTTACGGACTCTGCGGCACCCTATGGTGGGCTGCGGTTTCCATAATCCGCAAATAGGAAAACCACAGGAGAATCGTCGGTTTTTCCGCTTATTTCGGAGGCGAAGAACGGGCAAATTCCAGCGCTCCCAACGGGTAGCGCATTCGGCTTTTCACCTCGAGCATCTGTCATAATTTGTAAGATTTCTATGTAAAAAAAGATCATCCAAGGGTGAAAAATCTCCCTTGGACGATCAATCAAATTTTACGGTTCGAAGGAACGCTAAAACAGACTGGTCTGATCCTGTCCAAGCCCCGAAAGGTCTTGCAGCTGTGACAGCGACACCGGCATAGCCCCCCGCTCAAGGAGTCCTCGGGTGCCCGGATCATTGGGCTCTCCGTCAAACATCCATACGGGGCTCCACTGGGCCTTTAAATTCTCCATGGTGCCATTCCAGGTGCCGCCGGAACCGTAATCCGACTGGGCCACCAAAACCTTTTGCCCCATGGCATGAATCAGGCGATTGCGGCTCAGCGCCCGGGGCGTGGAGAACTCCATGTCCGGTCCCTGCTCCGACACCAGAACAAGCCGCTGGTCCAATAACAGCTTCTGATAGTGCCGATCCTTGCAGCGTGCCGCCAGACTGTCCGCCAAAAATACCACCGCGCTGCCTCCGGCGAATACCGCGCCCATTAGGCCCTCGGTATCCGCACCGGCTGCCCCGCCAGAGCAGTAGCAATAGCCCTGGCCGCCAATGGCCCGGCCTGCCGCACGGGCAAAGTTCTTCCCAGCCGTACGAAGCCGCCGAGAGCCCACCAGTGCAATACAGTTTTCCTGAAACAGCGCCGGATTCCCTGCATAAAACAGGACCAGTGGCGCACGATCTCCCAAAACCTCCCGCAGGCGGGTAGGATAGTCCGCGCTGATTCGGGTGGTTACGCCGATGCCCTGATCCTCCAGCCTTGCGAGATACCGGCGCAAAAGCTCCCCCTGCTCCAGTCTGCGGAGGATTTCGGCTGCCTCGGCTTCTCCGCAGCCCAACCGGCGAAGCTCCTCCATGTCCAGCTCTGCATCGTCTGTTCGCTGGGCGGGGCCCAAGGCCTCCAGCGCCCGGTACAGCTTGCGGAACAGGCTTTCCCGCAGCGTTGTTTCACCGGGCAGCGCATAGAGAAGAAGGAGGCACGTCTCTGCCTGTGTATAGCACTTCATTGATACTTGAGCTTGATCTGAGGCTTCTTCACTTCCACTTCCACCAGCGTACCGTCATTTGCAAGCTTGACGGATTTCACGTCAAAGTGGGAGTATTTTGCGATCTCATCCAGCTTGGTCTTCTCCAGCAGCGAGCCCACCAGCGTATAGGCCTTTCCCTTTCTTCTGGCGCGTCCGGTCCGGCCAATCCGGTGGATATAGTATTCGTTTTCCTCGGGGATATCATAGTTGATGACGCAGTCTACGTCGTCTACATCAATGCCCCGGGACGCCACGTCCGTTGCCACCAGCACGTTGAGCTTGCCGTCCCGAAATTTCTGCATAACCTTTTCCCGTTGGCTCTGACGAATATCCCCGTGGAGACAGTCCACGGTATAGCTTCTGCCCTGCATATCGTCGCACAGACGCTGACACATATGCTTGGTATTGCAGAAGATAATCACCCGCTCAAAGCCCTGGGTGTCCAGCAGCTGGAGCGTGGTCATCAGCTTTTCAATGCCGTTGCAGGAAATGGCATACTGGTCGATATCCGGGCGGCTTTCTTCCTTGGGCTGCACGGTGATCTCCACCTCGTCCCGCTGATACATCCAGCTGACGGTCATCACCTCCTGGGAGATGGTTGCGGAAAACAGGCCCATATTGGTGCGGTTTTTCATTTTTTCAATGATGCCGGTGACGTCCTTGAAGAAGCCCATGTCCAGCATCCGGTCCGCCTCGTCCAGCACCACGGTTTTGATGCTGTCAAAGCGGATGTTCTTGCGTTTATAGTGGTCCATCAGACGGCCGGGGGTTGCCACCACGATCTGCGGCTTTTTTGCCAGCTGCTTTGCCTGGGCATCCAGCCGCTGGCCGCCATAGAGCACCGCCACACGAACGCCCTTCTTAAACTCCAGCAGACTTCTCAGCTCTTCACCAATCTGAATGGCCAGCTCCCGGGTGGGGGCCAGAATTGCCGCCTGCACCGTCTCCTGGGCCGGGTCAATATGCTCGATCACCGGGATTCCGAATGCAAACGTCTTTCCGGTGCCGGTGGGTGCCTTTGCGATAACATCCTTCCACTCCATCAGGGGCGGAATGGCCTGCTCCTGGATTTCCGTGGGGTATCCATAGCCCTTTTTCTCCAGGGCCTGAAGAATCTCTTGACTGATTCCTAGATTTTCAAACGTGATATGCTCCATTTTCAACCTCTATCATTAAAATTCGTTTCGATTCATTATACCCTGTTCCCTGATAGAATGCAAGTCCTTGGAAGCTCAGTCACCGGAACGCCTTGTATTTCGTGCGCCGATATGCTATGATGGGAGGCGAAAATACTCGAAAGAAAGAAGGATATATCATGACCACCATCGAAAATGTCGAGCTTTTTGGTCTTGACAGCTCTATCTTCCGCAGTGGCTATTCCATGCTGGACACCGCCCCCTCCCCTCAGGAGTTTCAGGAAGCCGTTGCCGCCATTCGTCAGTGCCGGGAAGCCGGAGACTATACCAATCCGCACATTAAGCGCGCCATTAAGCTCGCTTCCCTGTCTGAGGGCGGTCACGACCAGTTCCTCACCGGCATTGTGGTGAATTTTGACCTGACTATCACCAACAAGGCATGGGTGGAAGCAGAGCGATACACCTTCCTGAACTTCATCTCCTCCATGTCCACCATGCATCGGGTGGCTCGCTTCCAAATCGCCGACTGCTGCAACCAGTATACCAGCCCTGTGGAAATTGCCGAGGCCCAGCGGCTTCAAGAAGTTTATAACAGCATCGACGCTGCCCAGGACCCTCAGCGCAAAAAGGAAGCCTATTTGGAGCTGCTCTACAATCTTCCCTCCGGCTTTGAGCTGATGGCTGGTATGACCACCAACTATCGCTGCCTCAAGAACATCTATGCCCAGCGTCGGAATCATCGGCTGCCGGATTGGCATGTGGTCTGCGACTGGATTGAAACGCTGCCCATGGCCGCAGAGCTGATTACCGGGAAGAAGGACTGACCGTTTTAGAGAGAGAAAAGAGGACTTATATGAGAAAAAAAAACAATCTACCGGCACCGGTTCCGCACTGGCCTCCTTTTTCCTGCTGCTGGGCATCGTTATTATGCCGATTCCGCTGAAAAACATTGACACCCATCTGAAAAAGGCCGCTCCCTTGGAGAAGTTCTGTTCGGCGGTGCCAACGATGAGCCCTACCTGATCTCCTTGGCCGTATCCACCAGCGATGATATCTATCAGGAGCTTTGGGATTTTGCCACCGACGAAACGCAGCTGATGGGTGATATTTCCGTCAACGTCTGCGGAATCACTCAGGAATTTGAAGACGACACCCTGCGCCAGTTTTATGACGAATTCCAGGACAGCCTTTCAAGCGAAGGCATTGAAGTCACCGCCATTCCGTTGGAGATCATCTATAAGGGCCAAGATGCCGCTGCGTTCGAGGACAGCACCGGCAGCGAATGGACGACTGCAATCCTCACCACCGCCATCACAGAAGCAGCTGGCCTCATTTTCCTGGTGATTGGCATTTTGCTCAGTCGCCGTGAGAGACACAAGGGGAAGAAAAACGAGCCCGTTATGGACGGCCCCGAAATTCTCTAATCCATACAAATACCCCGCAGGTTCCATACCTGCGGGGTATTTCAGCGTGTCAAAAAAGCTCTCGCCAAGTGCGGGAGCTTTCTGTATAATAAAGACA
>CAVJLG010000013.1:0-6363 GCA_963650135.1 Barnesiella intestinihominis
CAGCAAGAACTCCGGTTTTCTTGAGTTGAAAACCGGAGTTCTTTGACAAACTGTAGCGGTGCAGCTCAGAACGAGCTGCACCGCTTATTTTATTCGGGGTCGGATAAATACAGCGGAGCTTCAGCGCTGGTTCCCACCAGAATCCCGTGCTGCCCAAAGCTAAGAGATGGATAATCCGACAGTCCGTCCTCCGCCAGAAGCGTACTTTCTCCGTTTTCCGGATTCAGCTGCCAGAGCTGCACGGAATCCGGCTGATTTTGCTGCACCGTGTAGTAATAGAGCAGGCCGTTATGGACATAGAAGTCTCTATGAATGGTGAATTCCGGCAGAGCAATGGGCTCAGAGGCCGTAAAGCTTCCAGCGGGCTTTGGCGTATAACACCGAAGCACCGGCGTGCTGCCCCACCTGCTTTCGCCGTTGTTCCACCAGTTCAGCGCATAGGCGGTGCCATCCCACCATAGGACGGCTTCCGGGGCGGAATCATCAGCAGCAATGTCATATTCCGTGGTTTCCAGGGTAGAAAGGTCGGTGGCAGTCAATGTTCCGCCGAAGCCTGCATAGAGTACCCCGTCTTTGATTTCAGAAGTACCGGATACGCCGATGTCCAGGGATTCCACCTTGCTGCCGGTCAGGGAAACCCGCGCCAAAGTTCCGCTGCTTCGGTTTTTGATGCTGACCAGGGGCTCAATGCCGTAGAGCATGCCGTCATATACCTGCATGCAGCCGGATACTGCACTCAGACCGTCGGCAAGCAGGTATTTCCCACTGCCGTCGGCGTTGCTGGAGTAGATGCCTTGGCCGTCACTGATGTAGAGCTTTTCAGGGGTAACCGCAAAGGCCAGGGTGGTTTCGGTACTTTCATAGACGGTTTCCGATTTGCCGGTGGCTTCCTCATAGCGACAAATCAGGCAGCTGCCGTTTTCATAGGTACGGTAATAAATGTAGCCTTCCGTGGTGCCGGATGCATCCGGCTGGGCGGTAACCGGACGGTGAAGATAGGCCCAGCTGCTCCAGCCCAGCGCCAAAAGCACGCATAGCGCACCGAGCACGGCGATGAGAACGGTCTGCGGAGCGGGACGCTTTTTGGATTGGCGCGTATGGTAAGCGTCGATGGCCTGCTGCTTTTCCTGCGCGCTTTCCGGATCACTCTTTCCGAAATGGGGCTCCAAATCCGCAGGGGGCAGGGAGAGATTGCGGACCTGCTGCTCCAATGCCTGGGCGAGGGCTTTTGGGGTCAGGCCCTCCGGATGAATGGAGGCGGCGGCATCCCGCAGCCGCTGGGCTGTTTGGGAAGCCTCCTCCATGCGCGCGGCATAGTCCCGGAAGATCTGGGGCGTAGCGTCCGAATTGTCCAGCAGCCTGCGGATTTCCTCCAGAGTAAACTGGCTGCGGCGCAGGGTGGCAATGAGCCCAAGCCGGTCTGCATCCTCCTGGGTGTATTCCCGATAGTATCGCCCGTTTCGAAGCTCCATGGCGGGATGAATCAAATCGTGCTCCTCATAAAAGCGAATGGTGCGCTCCTTTAGGCCGGTTTTCGCGGCGATTTCCTTGGCTTTCATGGGAAATCCCTCCTTTCCTGGGCTTAGCCTATCATACGCACCAGGTGCCATGTCAATAGCCTTGTGGAAAAAACGAAAAAAGAAATTTTGCATGGCCTCCAACTTTACAACCACCCCCTGATATGGTACACTTAACAGGAAAGAAATCAAGAGCATCAGGGGGAGTGTTACCGATGTCCATGGACGTGTTACAGGAGAAAATTCGCAGTAAGAAAAACCCCACCGTGGCAGGATTAGACCCGAAGCTGGACTATATCCCGCAGTATTTGAAGGACGAGGCCTTTGCCAAATACGGAAAAACGCTGAAGGGCGCAGCAGAGGCCTATCGGCTGTTTTGCCGGGGGCTGATCGATGCGCTGTATGAGGTGGTTCCGGCGGTGAAGCCCCAGAGCGCCTATTTTGAGGTGCTGGGCAGCGAAGGCATTGCGGCCCTGGAGGACGTGGTGGCCTATGCCAGGGAAAAGGGCCTCTATGTGATTATGGACGCCAAGCGCGGCGACATCGGCTCCACCTGTGAGGCCTATGCCGAGGCCTATCTCGGAGGCATTTCCATCGATGGAGAGACGACCATTTCTCCCTTTGACTGCGACTGCATCACCGTCAACGGCTATCTGGGCACCGACGGCATTCGCCCCTTTACCGAGCTGTGCCGGAAGAACGATAAGTCTATTTTCCTGCTGGTGAAAACCTCAAACCCCAGCTCTATGGAACTCCAGGACCTGATTGCAGGCGGACGGCTGGTGCATACCGCCATGGCGGATCTGGCTGTGCGGCTGACGGATAAAGAGCAGCTGGTTGGAAAAAGCGGCTGGTCGGCCATCGGCGCAGTGGTAGGAGCCACCCATCCCGAGGATCTGAAGAACCTCAGAGAAAAGTACCCCAACATCTTCTTCCTGGTGCCCGGCTATGGAGCCCAGGGCGGAAGAGCCAAGGATGTGCAGTATGCCTTTGACCGCTTTGGCCATGGCGCCATTGTCAATTCTTCCCGGGGAATTATGTGCGCCTGGAAAAAGACCGAGGATACCACGGGCCGGAACTATCAGGCCGCAGCCCGGGCCGAGGCCGAGCGCATGCGGGATGATATCTGCCGCTACGTTACGATTCTATAACATCCATCAATGCCGGTGCAGGCGGGAACCTGCTCCGGCATTTTGCGGAAAGAGAGGATATTTGGTATGAAGGAAGTATTTCTGTGTCCCGTTACGGTGTCAGCGCCGCTGGGGGATTTTTATGTGCTGACTGTGCATAGCCGGGCGCTGTGTCATCTGGCAAAGCCCGGACAGTTTCTCCATGTGCGCTGCGGGGAGAAGACCCTGCGCCGCCCCATCTCCATCCATGACGTGGAGGGGGATGAGATCACAATGGTCTATGAGGTGAAGGGCAACGGCACCCGCTGGCTTTCGCAGCGGAAGCCCGGGGACGTGCTGGACATTCTTGGCCCCCTGGGCAACGGCTTCCCGAAAGTAGATGGGCCGATTCTGGTGGTGGGCGGCGGCATTGGCGTTCCGCCCATGTATCTCACGGCAAAGCGGAATCATCAGGCGGATGCGGTGCTGGGCTTCCGGTCCAAGGACAAGGCGCTGCTGCTGGACCGCTTTCAGGAGATTTGCGGTGAAACCCTGGTGATGACCGACGACGGCAGCCTGGGAAAGCAGGGCTTTGTAGCCCAGGGCGTTGCGGAAATGCTGGCGAAGAAGCACTATGCCGCCGTGATGGCCTGCGGTCCGAAAATCATGCTGAAAACCACCTATGAGGCGGCGAAGCAGGCGGGCGTGACCTGCTATGTATCCATGGAAGAGCGGATGGGCTGCGGCATTGGGGCATGCCTGGTGTGCGCAGTGAAAATCCGGAAGAACGGAGAGGAAGTCATGGGCCATGTGTGCAAGGACGGCCCGGTGTTTGCAGGAGAGGATGTGATTTGGAATGACTGATATGCGCGTAAACCTGGCGGGGGTAGAGCTGAAAAATCCCGTGGTAGTGGCGTCCGGAACCTTCGGCTTTGGCCGGGAGTTTGCGGAGTATTTTCCCCTTGAAAACCTGGGTGGTATCTGCGTCAAGGGCCTGACGGTAAAGCGCCGGGACGGCAATCCCAGCCCCCGAATTGCAGAGACTCCCTCCGGCATTCTCAACAGTGTTGGCCTGCAAAACCCCGGTGTGGATGCTTTCTGCGAGAAGGAAATGCCCTGGCTCCGGCAGCAGGGAACCAAGATCATTGCCAACATCTCCGGAAACACCCTGGAGGAATATGCCGAGCTCAGCGAAAAGGTTTCCGCCGCCGGGGTGGACCTGATCGAAGTGAATATCTCCTGCCCTAACGTAAAGTGCGGCGGCCTGGCCTTTGGCACCCAGCCGGATTCTGCGGCAGCGGCTACCCGTGCGGTGAAGGAGCATGCCACGGTGCCGGTAATGGTAAAGCTCAGCCCCAATGTCACCTCCGTTGTAGACATTGCCAAGGCGGCGGAGGATGCGGGGGCGGATGCTCTGTCCCTGATCAATACGCTGCTGGGCATGCGCATTGACCTGAACACCCGCCGCCCGATTCTCAAGAACAATACCGGCGGACTGTCCGGCCCTGCGGTGCTGCCGGTGGCAGTTCGCTGCCTGTGGCAGGTGAAAAATGCCGTGAAGATTCCGCTGCTGGGCATGGGCGGCGTCAGCCGGGGCGAGGACGCTGTGGAGCTGATGATGGCCGGGGCTTCGGCGGTGGCAGTGGGCACGGCCTGCTTCACCGATCCCAGAGCGCCCATGCAGGTGCTCCAGGGCATGGAACAGTGGGCAGAAGCTCACGGCGTTGCGGAAATCGCCGCTCTTACCGGTACGGTTCAGACCTGGGGGGCGTAACGGTGACGCGGATTTATCTGGTGCGCCACGGCGAGGCGGAGGGAAACCTCTATCGCCGGATGCAGGGGCAGTATAATTCCTGCCTGACGGAGCTGGGCTATCAGCAGGTGGAGGCGGTGGGAAAGCGCTTCTTGGACATTCCGCTGGATGCAGTGTATTCCAGTGACCTCTATCGGGCCATGTATACCGCGTCGGCGCTGTGTTTGCCCAAGAAACTACCGCTTCATACGGACACGCGGTTCCGGGAGGTCAACGTAGGCCCCTGGGAGGAGATCCCCTTCGGTACGGCCTGGCGGGAAACGCCCAAGGAAATGGACGATTTTACCCATCACCCGGATCGTTGGCGCTTGGACGGGGCCGAGACGTTCCGTCAGGTGGGGGAGCGAAGCATTGCAGCCCTGCGGGAGATTGTGGAAAAGAACCCCGGAAAAAACGTTGCAGTCTGCGCCCATGGCTATTTAATCACGGCGACCCTCTGCGGCCTGGTATATGGCTATGAAAACCGGGATCAGGCCGGGCGCAGCGACAATACGGCGGTGACGCTGCTGGAATGGGACGGCGACCAAATTCGGGTGGTATTCCAAAACGACAGCAGCCACCTGGAGCAGGCGCATTTGACCCGCGTTCGCTGGAAGCCGGAAAGCGGACTGGCCGACCTGCATATTGCCCCCATGGGAAATGAGGTGGAGCAGTATATCCGCTATCGCCAGGACGCCTGGGAGGTGGTCTATGGCTCCCTCAAGGGCTTCGATGGCCCGGGCTTTTGGATGGATGCGCAGCGCACCATGGGAAAGGACCCCTATGCTATGGTGGTGGGCTATCTGGATCGGTCCCCGGTGGGCATGATTCAGCTGAGCCCGGATCGAGACAGCCGCAAGGGCGTGGGCTATATTCCGTTCCTTTATCTCCGGGAGGCCTATCGCCATAAGGGCCTGGGCATTCAGCTGGTAGGTCACGCGGTGAGCTTTTACCGGAAGCTGGGACGCAGCCGCCTGCAATTGTCTGTTGCGCCCACCAATGAAAAGGCCCTGGGATTTTACCATAAGTTCGGCTTTCAAGAGGTGGGGAAGAACCCAGGGCGCTTTGGCCGCCTGATCGTCATGGAAAAGAATATTGCGCTGCCTCCGCTGCCGAAAAAGCTAAAAATTAGACAGGGAATATAAAAACAGGTACGCTGCCGATTGCATTGTGGCAGCGTACCTGCTTTATGTTTTTGTTATAGGCTCCAACAGTCGATATGCTGCGCCCCGGCGTATGTTGTAAAGGCTTCCTTGGCCCGATTTAGCAGCGCGTCAAGATCAATGGCATTTTCAAAGCAGTAGATTACCACCAGCACTCTGGTTGTAGCCTCGGTGACCATAGCGCGGGTGGAATCGGACATGGAGGAGCCGAAAATGCCCGCCTGATCCGAAAGCACCAGCAGGTTTTCCAGATCAAGAAAGTCCTTTCCGATGCCCTGATAGCCCTCACCGGCAGCGGCCTTTCGGAGGACAATGGGGCCGTTGATGTCATCCAGGTTATAGGAGCCAACGGACAGTCCGCTTTCCACGGAGATCAGATTGTTGACATCCACCACGGAGTTGATGTGGTAGAGCTCGTCGCCTCGGCGCACCCGGCGGAGCAGCGCCTCGGAGGATACCCGATAGCGCCCCGGATTTCGCCCGAACGCCTTATAAGCGGCACGGCTGCCGCGAATGCCGGGAATCTGGCTCCACTCCTTGCCTTCAATATTTTGACGGATTACCGGAAGAACGGTATTGTTTAGGTAAGCCCAAAATTCGGGGTCAGAGGGGCGGACCTGGGCGTCGAAGGTCAGGCAGCCCAGGCGGATTTCCGGGTAGGTTTCGTATAAAGCTGGGTCAATTTGAATGCTGTACATAGGAATTACCTCTTAAATTGAAAAGTTAAGGCAACACCGCACAAATGCTAGGATACGCATTGCCGGAAATCCATTTTGTAAAAA
>CAVJLG010000014.1:0-49814 GCA_963650135.1 Barnesiella intestinihominis
TTGTAGCTGACCATGACCCAGATAGCCTGAACCGTCTGCGATCCGCTGGGCACGGTAAACAGCAGAATGCCGGTAATAGCCAACAGCGGAGCAGACAGCAGCAGCCAGGGACGAGCCTTGCCCTCTTTCGTGTGAGTGCGGTCAATGATATAGCCCATGACCACATTGGTTACGGCATCAATGATCTTGGAGACGATGGGGAATACCACCAGAAACGCGCCGCCCCAGAGACCGGTGAGCTTCAGAACATCCGTGTAATAGACGTTCAGATAGGTTGCCAGCACTGCGTTCAGCAGCAGCGCACCTGCCGGGCCCAGCAGATACCCCAGCCACTTTTCTGCGGGCTTTACATCTTCCGTATGCACTCTGGTTTGAAATAGTTTTCGTTCTACGAGCTTTTGCCTTGCCATTGCCGATTCCTCCTGCTTTTCCGCTTGCCAAAAAATTTAGATTTCGTGGCATTTTACGCTACCAGTATATCACAAGCGCTCCTCCAAAACTTGCATCGTTGTAACGAAAATAATATAATTGTATTCGATTGGAGGGAGCCGTGTGGAGAACATCGACTTAGAATATTTATGTACCACCATTGGCAATCTGGCAGGAATTCCGATCCGTATTTTTGAGGATGAAGTACAGACGTTTTATCATTCTGTGGTCTATCTGCCGAAGGACCCGATGACACTCTGCCAGAAGGATATTTTTGCAATCACCAACCATGTGGGCTATTGCGTGACGCCGGAGTTCCACTATTACGGCGTGGTCAACAGCGGCGGCACAAAAATCGTGGTCGGACCCACCAGACAGCTTGCGGAAACGGATCAGGAATTGCGGGAGCTTGCATTTCGCCTGGATCTATCCGGCGAGGAAGCGGAAGCGATGATTTCCGGGATGCGGAACATTATCCGGATGCCCATGGAAAGCGTTTTGCAAATGCTGTGTACCATCAACTATGTTTTGAATGAGGAAAAGCTGCAATTAAAGGACATCAGCATTTATGAGCAGGAGCAGACCGAGCTTGCCATCCGGCAGGCGCGGAGTCATGCGCAAAAGAAGCTCTCTGTCGCGGATCAGAAGGTACAGCCGCTGACGGAACACAATACCTACGATGTGGAACAGCTCCTGCTTCGGATGGTGCGCAAGGGCGATACCACCGCACTGCGGGAGTGGTTTGCGGCAGCTCCGGCCATTCGCGGCGGCATCGTGGCGGGGGAACCGCTGCGCCAGCGGAAGAACCTCTTTATTATCACCGTTACGCTGGCTGCCCGGGCTGCAATTCAGGGCGGTATGCAGGTGGATGATGCGTTCACGCTTAGCGATTCTTATATTCAGCAATGTGAACTGCTGTCTGCCCCGGATCGGATCACAAACCTGCAATATCGGATGCTGCTGGATTACACGGAACGTGTGGAACGGCTGCGCCGGGGAAAGGCCCCCTCCAAGCTGGCCATGGATGTGGCAAATTATGTCCAGCACCATCTCTCCGATGCCATCAAAACCGAGGACATTGCCAGCTCCCTGTATATGAGCCGCCCTTACCTGTCGAAAAAGTTCAAGGAGGACACCGGGGAGAATATCGCGGATTTTATCTTGAAAGAAAAAACGGAGGAAGCAAAGCGCCTCCTCCGCTATTCGGATAAATCTCTCACCGCCATCGGTTCCTATCTGGGCTTTTCCTCGCCCAGCCACTTTTCCCGTGTGTTTAAGGCATATGTGGGGACAAGCCCACGGGATTATCGGGAGAAGCACTAGTTTATGTGGGATGGGTGATGCAGGTTTCTGCGTAACAAAAAGTCCTCTTACATCTCGTTTTGATCACACTTGCATTTCAAAATGAATCCTGTATAATAGTATATGTTTCAATTTTGTTTAGCAATCATTACATAAGATTGGCGGCGGATTATCTATGAATCTATCCCTGAACATCATCCTCGATCAGCTTCGTTCCCTGCCGCTGGAGGTCCATATTGATGATCCGGCGGAAAAAATATTCTGCCGGGGTGCACTGCTGCCCCGGGATTACCGCGTCATGCGGAAGGATCTGCTGCACGTCTGCCGCCTTTCCGATGCCCTCCGCGCCTCCTCTGCCGTGCCGGATCGTTTCTATCTCTGCATTCGGGACCGTATCACCGACGGGCAGGAAACCGACGAGCACCTGCAAGGAATGATTATCGTCAACGAGAACATGGAAACCGAGCTGCTGCTCAACACCGTGCAGGAGATTTTTGACCGGGTCAGCGAGTGGTACCGTAAAATGCAGGATGCCCTGATTCACGAAGCCGGACTGCAAACCATTTTGGAGCTCAGCGAACCGATCATCGGCAACACCATCAATATTTCGGATTCCGCCTTTACGCTATTGGCCCGCACCACCCACATCGAAACCGACGATCCCATGAGCCTGGCCCTGGCGGAGTTTGGCTATCACCCGGAATCCACCTTGCAGCTGTTCCGGCAGAATCATCGGTTCGAGGTCTGGAACAATGCCCAATCCCTGCTGATTAACGACAGCAAAACCATGAGCCAATATATTTTGGTCAACAAGGTTTTCCGCTTCCGGAACACCTATTTTACCCATGTGGTAATGGTTTGCGACCATCATCCTCTGTCCGACGGTCTATTGGAGCTGTTCACCATCCTGGCCGATATTTTGGCCATCTACGCAGAGCGGAACTGGAAGGACAAAAACGCCCTGAGCCACAACTATGACACGTTCTTTCAGGATCTGCTGACCGGCGCCCTGACCAGCCCCATGGACATCATGGAGCGCGCGCAGTATTTGGGCCTGCGAACCACGGGGCAGTTCCGCCTGATGCGGCTATCCGTGGGAGACGGTATGGAAACGGCGCTGGGGCGTATAGGCCGGGAGCTGGCCGACCTGGTTCCGGGCAGTCAGGTGCTGGTCTATGAGCAGTCTGTGCTGGCCCTGATGCATCTTCGTCAAAACGGCGGCATCGGGATTCCGGAGGAGCATCTGATCCATTTTCTCTCCCGCCATCAGGCCCGATGCGGTCTCAGCGACGATTTTACCGGGCTGGAGCATCTCCAGCGGGCCTATGAGCAGGCGTCGCTGGCCCTGAAATACAGCGGCACGCTGCGGGGTACGGAATTTCTCCACAGTCTCATGGAGCTTCCGGAGGCATCCCCACTATGTACCTTCCAATCCCGGGTACTCCACGGACTTTTAGGAGAAAGCCCCTGCAATGAAGAAAACTGGCGGGACAGCGTTTATTACAAGGGCCTCCAGACGCTCTATGCCTACGACCAGCAGCACAACACCAACAACCTGCAACTACTCCGCACCTATCTCTGGTATGAGCGGAAGGCCACGGAAACCGGTCAGGTGCTGCACATGCACCGGAACAATGTGATTTACCGCATCAGCCGCATTGAGCAGCTGATGGATTTGAGTCTTGACGACCACGGCACCCGCGTGGGGCTGGAAATGTCCTTCCTGCTGCTGGAGCTGTACGGTATGCCAGATCCCTCCGAGTCGGAATATTCCTAAAAAAGAGCTTGCCCCGGAAACGATGCTTGTCGTTTCCGGGGCAGCTTTATGGGGGTAAGGATTGATTTTTGTAGACAATTTGAAAATTACCGGTTTGCAATGGCCTCCAGATCGCCGTCCGGAATCTCCACCCTGCGTTTATCAAAAACCATGCAGAGGATAAACGTTACAACCGCCAGGCCCCATTCGGGATAAACCGGGTTGGGGAACAGCGCCTTCAGCGGCGGGATCAGCAGCCACAGCAGGAAGAACACATAGCTGACAATCAGCAGGGCCGTGCCGGTGCTCTTGCGCAGCGTTTTGGGACAGTAGAGGATCGGAACGAAGATGAATGCAAAGGCCGGGGTAATGCAGATCATCGTCATAATGGTGGAAACGATGCCGCGCATAAGGAACGCCATTACCAACGTGATAATCATCACGGCAACCAGTACCAGTCTGGACTGCATGGCCTGCCGCTTCTCGGTCATTTCACGGTTCTTGTTGAAGACGTGGAGCATATCGTAAGAGATCAACTGGGTGCAGGTCATCAGCAGTGCCACGCCGGTGGAAACATTGACCGCCCACAGGGCCGCCATGCCAAGACCGGAGAATACAGGGTTGACGGACAGCACCACCATGCTCATAGCCTGGGTTTTGACTGCCAGATCCGGGAACTGTACCCGGGCAATCAGGCCAATCAGCGTGGAGATAATCGTAATGGGTACCATCATCAGTGCGCCGATCACCAGACCGTTCCGCGCCGCTTTTCCGTCCTTTGCCGCAAAAATCTGCTGGGTGTTGGACTGGGTGGTAAAGCGGTTGGGGATTTCCGATGCGAAATAGCTGATAAAGGTTGCAAGGCCCAGGCCGCCGGTCACAGAGAGCCAGGGCGCGCCGCTGGTGGTGGGCTCCGGAATGGCATTCACCTTGGTAATCAGGGAATCCCAGCCGCCCAAATTCACCAGCGCGGCAATGAGACATAGCGCCAGGCCAATATACATCACGATCATATTGACTACGTTGGAAAGGCTTGCGCCCATCATGCCGCCCAGGGCCGCAATCACAAAGAACACCAGTGCGGTAATCACAACGCCCATATTATAGGTGATGTAATCCGGGAACATACTCGACAGCATTGCGCCGCCGCCAACAAACTGGAGCGCGGTAATTGCCATGGCGATCACCAGTCCACCCAAGCTCAACAGCCAGCGGGTAGTCTCGCCGCAATAGGCCTTTGCCATGGAGGGCATGGTGTTATAGGGCAGCGCACGCATCCGCTTGCCGCCGAATACGCCCAGAACAATTAGCGCCACCGCACCTGCAAAGCCTGCGCAGGCGCCGGAAAGGCCTGCGGTCTGAACCTGCTCGGCAATACCGGTGGTATTGATGGAACCGATACCGGCGCCCGCCATCATAAAGGCAACCAGTACCGTGGGCAGACTTTTGCTGGCCATCAGGAAGCTGCCGGTGCCGCCCTGGGCCTCCATTTTCTTCTGGCGCTTCTGCGCCCATGCCGATACGCCAAAGAGCAGTACCAAATATAGAATAATGATAATGCTGGTGGTCAAAGTCTCCATTTCTTTTCTCCTTTTCCGATAAAATTGGATGCTGCGATACGCCTCATCCTTTGGTCGATACGACTATATCACAGAAGCAGGGGCAGATTCTTTGTCGAAAAATCTAAAATAAAATTAGAATTTATGACAGAAATCCTCCGAATTTTGCTTTCCAACCAAAAACATAGGAAAAAAGGGCTATGGAGAATTGGGGATTTTCCTGTAGCATGCTACAACGAAATATCGTTTTTCATAGGATATTCTCTAATTTCCCATTTACAAGATAGAATGACTTGGTAGAATATTGCACAAATTCTCCCCCAAATCGTTGAGATCTGGTTTTACAGAATCCATAAACCAATCCAAAAAGGTTTTCGGGGCCCCACAATGACACGGCGGCTTGCTTTTCGCTATAATGGCCTCAGTCAATGAGTCCGGCAGCAGGATGACCGGGCCGAAACCAACTGACAACGGAAAAGGAGAATTGTTATGATTAAGAAAGCCAGCGACGTGAAACTCAATGTTCTTCCTCTGCTGATCTCGGTCGAGCATCTTTATTACTATGAAGGCCCCTGCCGCTTCGGCAAAGGCGACGCCCTCCAGCCCGGCTATGACCGCCTGGCCAACGCCCAGAAGCAGGAGCAGTTCCTGAATCTTCTCAAGGATCATCTGCCGGAAGGCTGTGAGATGATGGACCCCGTTACCCTCAGCCGTACCGACGACTGGGAAAATCCCGAAGCGCAGTGGGACGCCATTGCCCCCGCCGTTGCCGCCTGTGATATTATCGTTGCGCAGACCGGTATTGCCTGTGATGACCGTGTACTGGAATGTGCCGAGCGGTTTGGTAAGCCCATTACCGTCTCTCCGCTGGCCGGTTTCTCCGGCACCATCGCCGTAGCCGGTATCACCAGCAAGCCCGGCAGCTATGAAGTATTCGCCTGCTATAAGTGGGACGATCTCAAATATCGCCTGAAGATTCTGCGCGCCCGGAAGGTCATTCGCTCCACTCGGATTCTCTGCGTCACCCGCTTTGGCTCCACCACCTCCTACAGCTCTGTGGATGCGTTCAACAGCTATGAGCATATCACCAATCGTCTGGGTGTTCGCTTCCGGTTTATCAACATCCATGAGATGTTCGATCAGATGACCCCCGCCACTCCCGAGGGCAATCCCACCACCCCCGGCCGCAAGACCCCGGATCTCACCGAGGAAGATCTCAAGAAGGCCAATGCGGTGGTAGACGATCTGTGCGCCGGTGCCAAGGAAAACGCCATGACCCGGGAAAAGATGCTCCCCTCCGCCATTGCCTTTGTAACCGTCCGGAAGAACATGGATCTCAAGGACTGCAACGGCTTCACCATGCCATGTCCTGACGCCTGCTCCACCCGCCGCCTGAATCAGGGGCAGTTTACCCTGTGCCTGACTCACTCCCTGAACATGGAGGAAGGCATCCCCTCCGCCTGCGAATACGATACCGATGCGGTTCTGTCCCAGCAGGCGCTGATCGCGGTTTCCGGCAAGCGGCCCTACATGGGCAACACCTGCCCGGTGCCCGTGGAGAACGGTCATCTTACCACCGCCCGGTTCGGTACTACCCCTGAGCAGATTTCCATTCTGGAAGCCGAGAATCCCGAAAATCTCTACATGATGCAGCATTCCGTTGCCCATCGCCGCCTGCGCAATCCCGACGAAAACGCGCCCTATGCCATCCGCAACTTCGCCTATGATCAGGGCTTCGGCGTTACCATCCGCTATGACTTCACCGCAGATAAGGGCCAGAAGATCACCATGTGCCGCTTCTCTCCCGACGGCAGCAAGCTGTTTATCGGCTCCGGTGAGATCGTCATGGGCGGCGGCTACGAGGGCTATAACTGCAGCCAACTGGTTTACTTCCGGGTGAAGGATCAGATGGACACCTGGACCAAGCAGTGCATGGCAGGCAACCACTGCACTATGGTTTACGGCGACTATGTACAGGAGCTGAAGGATCTGGCCCTGTCTCTGGGCATCGAGCCTCTGGTGGCCGAATAATATGGAAAACCGCAGCGAAATTCGCCGTCGGCTGCTGCGGGCCAGAAAGGCTGCAAAAACGCATATGGATGCCATTTGCGGTACATCTCCGCTGACATATCCCCTCCTAAAGCAGGAACTCCGGCAGTTTATTTTGGCGAAGTTCCTGCTGGACGAGGAGGAGATCCCGGAGGACGCCAGCTTTGACGCTCTGGTGGAGAAAAGCCTTTCCCACAGCATGAAAATTGATCCGAGCCTGGTGGCCGAATTCGACACCGCGAAAAGCTGTGACGGCGCCACCTCTGCCATGGCGAAGAAGGTGCTGCTGTTTATGACCATGGAGCGGGAGCTTGGTTTGCAGTTTCCTGCGTTGGAGACAGCCAGGGTAAAAACTTTGGAGGACATCTCCAAAATGGTCTACAAAACCATGCAAAACACCCCGGCCTGGCAGTCCCGGATCGAATAACCAACAACGCATTGGGCTGCTGCATCTGCGGCAGCCCAATTTGACCTTAGCTTGACCTTAGGAGGATGCGCTATGACATGGGAGGAATGCCGCAGGGACGTTCCGATTCTGGAACAGAGAATCGGAGCCTATCCCCTTTGCTATCTGGATAACGGTGCCACAACGCAGCTGCCGGAACCGGTTCTGCGGGAAATGGAGCTGCAATATCACCGCTATGAGGCCAACGTACACCGCGGCATTCACTATCTCAGTGAGGAATCGACCCGCCGAATGGAGAATGCAAGAGAGGACGTTCGGCGTTTTCTGGGGGCCGCAAGCACGGACGAGATTATCTTCACCAGCGGCTGTACGGCTGCCATCAATCTGGTGGCAAGAAGCCTGAGCTTTTCCGGACTGACTCCGGAAGATGAGATTTTGACCACCCAGATGGAGCATCATTCCAACTTTCTTCCCTGGCAGGAGGCATGCCGGAGAACCGGGGCAGCTTTCCGTGTCGCGCCGATTCTTCCCGACGGCAGGCTGAATTTGGAAGCATTCTCTCAGATGCTCACCCCGCGAACCAAGCTGGTGGCAGTCACCTGGGTTTCCAATGTGACCGGCTGTGTAAACCCGATCAAGGACATCATTCAAATGGCGCATCAAACGGGCGCAATGATACTGGTGGATGCATCTCAGGCCATGCGCCATGTAAAAATGGATGTGCAGGCGTTGGACTGCGATTTTCTCTGCTTCTCCGGGCACAAAATGATGGGGCCCACCGGAACAGGCGTTCTTTATGGCAAGCGCTCCGCGCTGGAGCAGCTGGAGCCGGAAACCTTTGGCGGCGGTATGGTGGATTTGGTGGGAGAAACAGCTTCCTCCTATGACGAGCTTCCCTATCGGCTGGAAGCAGGCACCCCAAACATTGCCGGGAACATCGGGCTTGGGGCTGCGGTGCGGTATCTGGAAGCCAACGGAATCGAGGCAATCTCCCAGCGGGAATCTCAGCTATTGGAGCAAATACGACAGAAGCTATCGGTTTTGCCGCAGGTGCATTTGCTGGGCGCAGGCGAAATGGCAGGCAGCCTGAGCTTCTGCTTGGATGGATGCAGCTGCTATGATGCGGCCCGGCTGCTCAGTGAGCTGGGCGTTGCCGTGCGCTCCGGAACCCACTGCGCGCAGCCGTATCTTGCCGCGCTTGGGGTCAACGGTACCGTCCGGGTTTCTCCGGCGTTTTATAACACAGAGGAAGATTTGGAGCGCTTCTTCTCCGCCATGCAGCGGATAACGGGACTTTTGACCAGGCAGCGGCCTGACGTGAGGAGGCGAGGGCATGGCTGAATTAGAGCAGCGTCTTGGCAGTCTAAAGGAGGAGTTTTCCGAGCTGGAGGACGGCTTTGAGCGATATTCCTATTTAATGGAGCTGGGCAGCTATTTGCCTCCCTACCCGGAGGAAAAAAGAACCCCCGACCATCTGGTGCGGGGATGTCAAAGTCAGGTTTGGATTCACTGCTGCACCAAAGACGGGCACTTTTTCTTTGACGCAGACAGCGATACGTTTATTATTAAAGGTGTGCTTTTGCTCTTGCAGGATTTGCTCTGTGATCTTCCTGTGCAGGAGGCCGCAAATGCAAATCTGGAGCTGCTGCAGGAGCTGGGACTGGAAAATGAGTTTTCGGATACCCGTCAAAAGGGTCTCCGCGCTGCGTTTGAAATGCTTACAGATGCAGCAAAAGCGGGTTGCGCAGCATCCTAATTATCAGCACCACGAAAACGTCCCCCTGCCGCACTAGTTGGCAGAGGGACGTTCCATATTCATTTGGTTCAAAGGGCCGAGGCTGCTTCCGTCCAATCCCGCACATGATCCTGAAGCAGCTGAATATACTTCTGCCCAAAATGTCCGGGCACAATTTTCTTGTGGGTGATGTAGCCGATTTCCATGTAGTCCTCCACCGCCAGCGGCACCGCCACAATGTCTTTGCCGTTGAGGGTTTCGTTGATCACACCGCTGCAAATGGTGTAGCCGCCCAGACCAATGAGCAGGTTAAACAGCGTGGCCCGGTCGCAGACCTGAATGTCCTTTTTGCTGCTGCGGGTGGATAAAATCTCCTCAGAGAAATAGAAGGAGTTGTGCTGCCCCTGCTCATAGGAAAGTCGGGGATAGGGCTCCAAATCCTCCAGAGAAATGGACTGCTTTTGCGCCAGAGGACTACGCGCACTGACGAACACATGGGGCTTGGCAGTAAACAGATGGTGGAATTGCAGCTCATTTTCCCGCAGCTCCTTGCGGATGACCGTTTCGTTGAACTCGTTGAGATACAGCACGCCCACTTCACTGCGGAGCCGGGCCACGTCCTCGATGATCTGATACGTCTCCGTTTCCCGGATGCGGAAGTCGTATTCCTCGCCGCCGTACTGCTGCAATAGCTCCACAAATGCCTCCACCACAAAGGAATAGTGCTGAGCCGACACGCAGAACTGATGCCGAATTCCTTGCTTCCCCTGATAGGTTTCCTCAATCAGTGCCATCTGCTCGATGACCTGCCGGGCATAGCCCAGGAACACCTCGCCCTCTGGGGTCAGGGTCACGCCTTTATTGGAACGGACAAAGATCGTAATCCCCAATTCCTGCTCCAGCTCCCGAATGGACGCAGTGAGACTGGGCTGGGAGATAAAATGCTGCTTTGCCGCCTCGCTGATGGTGCCGGTTTGGGCGGTGGTGACCACATATTTCAGCTGTGCCAGCGTCATAAAAAGGCTCCTCTCCGTTGTTTATAGCCCTAATATACCATAAACCCGGGAGATAATCCAGTTGGATATAGTTTTATGCTATACTCAGAAATCAGAAATCCGTATTTTACTACATTACAGATAGGATTTATAATAAGCTTAGAAAATTCCACCGAACCAATCGGGTAGAAACGAGGTTATAAACATGAACACCAGACCCCCTTATTCCTATGATATTGTCGGCAGCTTTCTCCGGAAGCCTGCCATTGTAACCGCCCGGAAGCAGTTTTCCGAGGGCAAAATTGACCAGAACCAGCTCCATCAGGTGGAGGATGAAAGCATCCGCGAACTGGTGGCAGACGAGAAGCGCGTTGGCCTGCGCGCCGTAACCGACGGTGAATTCCGCCGCGCGTTCTGGCATCTGGACTTTCTGGCTGCCCTGAAGGGTGTGGCGGAAGTGAAGGCCGAGCATTTCTCCGTGGCCTTCCAGGGCTTCCAGCCCAAGAGCCAGACCCTGAAGATTGTGGACAAGGTGGATTTCCCGGAGGATCATCCCTTCCTGAGCCACTTCAAGTTTCTCAATTCCATCTCCGAGAATGTCACCGCCAAGCAGTGCATCCCGTCTCCCTCCATGCTGCATCTGATCTGCTGCGTGCGAACTGAGGACTACACCCCCATCCCTCGCTATGAAAACGAAGCAGACCTGCTCCATGATATTGCCCTGTGCTATCAGAAGGCCATTCGCGCATTCTACGATGCGGGCTGCCGGTATCTCCAGCTGGACGACACCTCCTGGGGCGAGCTGTGCTCTCAGGAAAAGCGCAAGGCTTACACCGCCCGCGGCATTGACGTAGACGCGCTGGCGCACAAGTATGTGGACATGATCAACCTGGCGCTGGAGGCCAAGCCCGACGACATGGTGATCACCATGCACATCTGCCGTGGCAACTTCCGCTCCACCTGGTCCCATTCCGGCGGCTATGAGCCCGTGGCCGAGACCCTGTTCGGCGGCTGCCATGTGGACGGCTTTTTCCTGGAGTATGATTCCGAGCGGGCAGGCGGCTTTGAGCCTCTGCGGTTCATCCAGAATCAGAAGGTGGTTCTGGGTCTGGTCACCTCCAAGGATGCTGCTTTGGAAAATAAGGATCAGGTTATTGCCCGGATCCACGAGGCCGAGAAGTATGTGCCTCTGGAGCAGCTGGCCGTGAGCCCCCAGTGCGGCTTTGCCTCCACCGAGGAAGGCAACCTGCTGACGGAGGAAGATCAGTGGAAGAAGCTCCAGCTGGTGAAGGAAATCGCCGAGGAAGTTTGGGGCTAATCACAAAAAATGCACAGGCTGCAACGGCGGGGGATAAGTCCCTTGTCGTTGCAGCCTAAACGCAGAAATGAGGAAAATAAAATGGGGAAATTAAGCGCACCTTATAAATATGACGTCATGGGCAGCTTCCTTCGTCCGGAATACCTGAAGCAGGCCCGTTCGGACTTTCAGGACGGAAAAATCACCAAGGATGAGCTGACGGCTCTCGAGGATAAGGCAATCCGTGAGCTGATCGGCAAGCTGGTAGAGCACGGCTATCCGGTCATTACCGATGGTGAATTCCGCCGGGGCTGGTATCACTCCGACTTTTTGGCCAGCCTGAATGGCGTAAAATTCACCACCTATACCATGAACCTGTTCGGCTCCGAGACTCTGGTGGGCAGTACCACCATTGCGGATCGGATCACCTGGAATGAGAATCATCCGTTCATTGACCATTTCAAATTCGCAAAGAGCGTGGCGGATGAATACGGCGTTGCCACCAAGCTGGATATCCCCGGCCCCAATATGGTATTCCTGGATACCATCACTACTGATCAGGACAACTACTACGGCAAGGACATTCAGACCATGGCGGCGGACTTTGTGAAGGTCTATCAGGCGGCCATTGCGTCCTTCTATGCCGCCGGGTGCCGCTATTTGCAGTTGGACGATCCCGTTTGGGTGGCACTCTGCGATCAGGGCTTTAAGTCCAAGATCACCAAGGCAGGCTTCGATCTGGACGAGGTGCGGGAGGTGTTCTACCGGACGGCCAAAGAGATTCTGGCCAGCAAGCCGGAGGATATGGCCATTACCCTGCATATGTGCCAGGGCAACCTCCGCTCCAAGAAGTTCTATGACGCCACCTATGATGAGATTGCAGACACCATTTTCAGCCTGCCCTTTGACGGCTTCTTTATGGAGTTCGACGACGAGAAGTACTGCAACTTTGCACTGCTGAAAAAGCTCCACGGTCAGCGTGTGGCCCTGGGCGTTGTCTCCACCCAGAGCAGCGACATTGAGGACAAGGATGAACTGGTGGCTCGGGTGAAGCGCGCGGCAAAGTATTGCGACCTGGAGCAGCTCTGCGTTTCGACCCAGTGCGGCTTTGCTTCCACCGCAGAAGGCAATCTGATTTCCGAGGAAGCTCAGTGGAAGAAGCTGGACCTGGTGCGGGATGTGGCACGGGAAGCGCTGGGCGTAGACTAAGCACCATACAACGATGAAAAAGTCAGAGTGTCTCCCTCCCTTATTGACCTCATTGTCACAGTAAAAAGCGCCGGAAACCATTGTGTACCAACGGTTTTCGGCGCTTTGCGCTCTCTATCCTACTCCTCCTGTATCCCCACAGTTCCGCCCACATCCTTCGTCACTATGTACGAACTCCACCCCATTCTTTTGGCCAAATCCTCCATAGCGAAACAGAATCTCTCCCACCGTGCCAATGTCATCTGTAACGGGTCGCCCTCACGAATTCTCAGCGTTCTTCTAATCTCCTTGGGGATGACCACGCGGCCCAAATCGTCAATCCGCCGGACAATTCCAGTTGCTTTCATATAGGAACTTCCTCCAATTTCTTGTATCGTCAAATGTATTATCTGCCTTGCGTGGGTTTTTATGCGAGCAAACAAATGGGGGTTATTTCCTGAAAATGATATGAAATAACTGTGAAACGGTCATCCGCAAGGAGCTGCGGGAAATTCGGCGGCAATTGACATCGTTTTCCCCGAATGCTATAATTCCAGCAGGAATTGAATACGAGAACATACATTTGTAGCGCGTAAGGTGTCCATTACGGAGGTTTGCTCCGCTGGAATGGGTGAAAAGGGAATCCGGTGAGAATCCGGAGCGATGCCGTCACTGTGTACCGGAGCGCCGCACAGATACACTGGGAAACCGGGAAGGGTGCGGCGGCAATGAAGGAAGTCAGGAGACCTGCCTGCGCGTAGAATCTCAAGGTCTGCGGTCCACGGATCTGTTTTCTGACGGATGTGTGCAGGTTTCCTTTTTGTACCACCAACACCAAGGGAGTTGTGCGCGCTTTTTCAGAAAGTACCGATCGCAGTATGCGGTCGGTTTTTCAATTCCGCACACCAATGGGAACGCCCACAGCGGGACTGCCCTATACAGAAAGGAAGCATATAAATGAAGAAAACAATCGCAATGATTCTGTCGCTGACCATGCTGGCAGGACTCATGGCAGGCTGCGGCAGCGAATCTGCAAGCTCTGCCGCTCCGGCACAGTCTTCCGTCAGCGCCGCAGAAACCACGGCTCCTGCAACGGAAGCGCCCACCCAGGCGCCGGAGGAATCCGTCAAGGAGACTGCTGTTTCCGTAAATGAGGAAGCCGCCTCTGCAGAAGAGGAAGAGGAAAACTATGAGACGGGAGATGCTAGCTTGGACGATACGCGCAATCAGGATGAAATTGGGGATCAGGAGCTGCTGGTGGTCAGCTTTGGTACCAGCTATAACGACAGCCGCAGACTGACCATCGGCGCCATTGAGGGTGCCATTGCCGACGCCTGCCCGGACTACAGCGTGCGCCGTGGCTTTACCAGCCAGATTATCATTGACCATGTAAAGCGCCGTGACAACGTTTCCATCGACAATGTAACCGAGGCGCTGGATCGCGCTGTGGCCAACGGCGTTAAGACCCTGGTGGTACAGCCCACCCATCTGATGAATGGCCTGGAGTACAACGACCTGGTGGATGAGGTCGCGCAGTATTCCGATGCATTTGAAAAGGTGTCCATCGGCGAACCCCTGCTGACCTCCGACGAGGATTTCCAGGCAGTGGCCCAGGCCATTGTGGACGCCACCGCAGAGTATGACGACGGCAAGACTGCCATCTGCTTTATGGGCCACGGCACCGAGGCAGAGTCCAACCAGGTCTATGCCAAGATGCAGACCGTCCTCACCGATATGGGCTGCACCAACTATTTTGTTGGCACTGTTGAGGCAACCCCTTCTCTGGACGATGTGCTGAAGCTGGTCCAGGCGGGCGACTATGAGCGCGTGGTACTGGAGCCCCTGATGGTGGTGGCGGGCGACCATGCCAATAACGATATGGCAGGCGACGATCCGGATTCCTGGAAGTCCACCTTTGAGGCAGCTGGCTATGAGGTAGTTCCCGTGGTTCGCGGCCTTGGTGAGCTGGAGGCCATCCAGAAGATCTATGTGCAGCATGCACAGGCAGCCATTGACGCCCTGAATCAGTAATACATTATGGGGCCCGGATTCCTTGGCGGGGTCCGGGCCCTTTGGCATAACAGGAGAAACACTATGAAAAATCGAAACATTGCGCTGCTGTTGGCAGCGGGAATGCTGCTGGGGCTGCTGAGCGGCTGCGGCAGCGAAACGGCATCGGCACCGACGGAGACTGCGGCTGTATCGGCTGTGGCAGAGGAATCAAACGCTTTGGCAGACACGGCGGAAACCGCTGCGCCTAAGGCGGATCAGGTAGCCAGCGCCGGAGAAATGACCACGGTGGAAGAAGTGGTAGAGCCGGGCATGACGCCTGTTTACGCTTCGGAGCTGAAGGACGGCACCTATGAGGTGGAGATGAAATCCTCGTCCTCCATGTTTAAGGTGGACCGCTGCGAGCTCCGGGTGGAGAATGGCGAGATGCAAGCGGTGCTCTATATGACCAGCCAGTCCTATCTCTATCTCTATGCGGGAACCGCAGAGGAGGCCGCGGCAGCCAGCGAGGACGACTATATTCCCAGAGTGGAAGAGACAGACGGTATGGGCAGCTTTACCCTGCCGGTGGAGGCGCTGGATACCGGAGTTTCCTGTGCGGCATTCAGCCGGAAGAAGGAAAAATGGTACGACAGAACCCTGCTGTTCCGGGCGGACTCTCTGCCTGCGGATGCATTTTTGGAGGCACGGGGTACCAGTGCATCAGATTTGCTGCTGGACGATGGCGAATACACCGTGGATGTGACGCTTTCCGGCGGCTCTGGTCGGGCCAGTGTGGAATCCCCGGCGAAGCTTACGGTCAGCGGCGGAGCATTCACCGTGGCCATTGCCTGGAGCAGCTCGAACTATGACTACATGCTGGTGGACGGCGTACAGTATGATCCCGTGAATACCGAGGGGAATTCTGTATTTGAAATCCCTGTGACCGCCTTTGATACGCCGGTGGCTGTTCAGGCGGATACCACGGCCATGAGTCAGCCTTATCTCATTGACTATACGCTGACCTTCGACTCCGCTTCCATTCAGTCTGCTCCATGAGAAGTATCAAAGCAATTGCGGCGGTAATCCTGCTGCTGTGCCTGTGCGCCTGCGGAAAAACGGCGGACAACGGCTGGAATGGTCTGACGAAAACCGGCAGCCTGGAGCTGCAATATGCCCAGAAGTTTCAGGTGGATTATTATGAAGGCGGCTATGCCCAGATTACCATTGACGGGGATCAATATCTTCTGGTGCCGGAGGGAAAAACGGCGCCGGAGGGGGTGGGCAGCGATGTGACGATTTTACAGCAGCCCCTGGAGAACCTCTATGTGGCGTCTTCCTCGGCCATGGATTTGTTTTTGCATACCGGGGCTATTGATAAGGTAGACATGACCAGCACCAGCGCCGAAAACTGGACCATTTCGGAGATTCGGGAGAAGGTACAGTCGGATGATATCCTCTATGTGGGGAAATACAGCGCCCCGGACTATGAGGTGGTGCTGGACGAGGGCTGCGGCCTTGCGGTGGAAAACACCATGATTACCCATAGTCCTGAGGTGAAGGAAAAGCTGGAGCAGCTGGGCATTCCGGTGCTGGTGGAGCGGTCCAGCTATGAGGAAAGTCCCTTGGGCCGGGTGGAGTGGATCAAGCTCTATGGCCTTTTGACGGGACAGCTGGATGCGGCGGAACAGTTCTTTCAGAAAAGTGTGCAGCAGGTCCAGTCTGTGGAGCAGAAAACGGGAGCTTCGGGGGAAACGCAGCCCACGGTGGTGTTCTTTTATTTCACGTCCTCGGGCTATGCCAATGTCCGCACGCCCAATGATTACATTTCCCAAATGATCGACCTGGCTGGGGGCAGCTATGCCTTTTCCGCAGAAGAACTGGGCGATCAGGGCAGCCGCTCCAGCATCAACATGGACCCCGAGCAGTTTTATGCGGCGGCAAAGGACGCGGATATTCTGATTTACAACAGCACGGTGGAGGGAGAGCTCTCTTCGCTGGATGCACTGCTGGAAAAAAGCCCGCTGATGAAGGACTGCAAGGCGGTGCTGGACGGAAACGTCTGGTGTACGGGGCAGAACATGTTCCAGCAGGTCAGCGGCACGGCGGAAATGATTGCCGACCTGCATGCGGTAATTTCCGGGGATACGGAACAGCCGCTGACGTTTTTACACCCACTGCAATAGAAAGGACAAGCTATGCTGCAACATGAAAAACGCCGCTATCTTGCGGCATTTGGAATCCTGGGGGCGCTGCTGCTGACGCTTTTGGTGCTGAATCTGCGCATTGGCAGTATAAAGGTGCCCATGGGCGAGCTGCTGGCGATTCTCCGGGGGCAGAACCGAGACGGCACTGCGGGACAGATTATCTGGACCATTCGGATGCCGCGCATGATTGCAGCAGCGGTTTTAGGCGGCGCATTGGCGGTGGCGGGATTCCTGCTGCAAACGTTCTTTTCTAACCCCATTGCCGGGCCTTTTGTGCTGGGCATTTCCTCCGGGGCAAAGCTCACTGTTGCCATTGCGATGATTTTGAGCCTGCGGCTGGGGACAAATCTCTCCTCCGGTGCGATGATTGTGGCGGCGTTTGTGGGCGCGGGGCTGTCTATGGGGCTGATTTTGGCGATTTCCGGGCGGGTAGACCGGATGAGTGTGCTGGTGGTCTGCGGTGTGATGATCGGCTATATTTGCTCTGCCATCACGGATTTTATGGTGACCTTTGCGGAGGATTCCAATATTGTGAACCTCCACAACTGGTCACGGGGCAGCTTTTCCGGTACCAGCTGGGAGAATGTCAGAACCATGGTGCCGGTGGTGGCGGTTTCTATGCTTTTGAGCTTTCTATTGTCGAAGCCCATGGGGGCCTATCAGATGGGCGAAACCTATGCGGCTAGCTTGGGGGTGCATCTCCGGCGGCTGCGGTGGGCGCTGATCCTCCTGTCTAGCATTCTTGCGGCAACGGTAACCGCCTTTGCCGGGCCCATTTCGTTTTTGGGCATTGCGGCGCCCCATCTCATTCGGCAGCTGCTGAAAACGGCAAAGCCCATTTTGATGATTCCGGCGTGCTTCCTGGGGGGTGCAGTGTTCTGCTTGCTGTGCGATCTCTTGGCACGGACGATGTTTTCCCCTACGGAACTGAGTATCAGCACGGTGACGGCGGTATTCGGTGCGCCGGTGGTGATTGTTATGATGCTGCACCGGCAGAAGGAGCGCTTTTCATGAACCAGAAACCAATGAAATTGGAGGCCCGACAGCTTCGGGTGGGCTATCCCCGGAAGGCTGTGTTGGCGGATGTGGAATTTGCTGTGCAGCCCGGCGAAATCCTGGCGCTGGTGGGGCCCAATGGCGCAGGAAAATCCACACTGATGAAAAGCCTCGCCGGTCAATTGGCACTCCAGGGGGGAACGGTGCTGCTGTCCGGGAAGAACCTGGTGCAGCTGCGGCCCAATGAAACGGCCAGGGCACTTTCCCTGATGCTGACGGGACAGGCCATCCCGGAGCTCATGACCTGCCGGGAGGTGGTGGCGGCCGGACGGTATCCCTACACGGGGAAAATGGGCATCTTGTCCCCGGCAGATTGGGAGAAGGTAGACGGGGCGATATCCCGGCTGCATGCAGAGGAGTTGGTGGAACGCCCCTTCGATGCCATCAGCGACGGGCAGCGGCAGCGGGTATTGCTGGCAAGAGCGCTGTGCCAGGAGCCCGAGGTGCTGGTACTGGATGAACCCACGGCCTATCTCGATATCCGGTATCAGCTGGAGCTGGTGGCGGCGCTGAAGTCCTTGGCCCGGGAAGAGGGCCTGGCGGTGGTGGTCAGTCTCCATGAGCTGGACCTGGTGCGCCGGTGCGCGGACCGGATGCTCTGCCTGAAAAATGGACGGATAGACCGGCTGGATGCTACGGAGGCGATTTTTTCCGGGAACTATCTGGAGCAGCTGTTTGATTTGCCGGCGGGAAGTCTAACTGCCTCGGCGCAGCCTGCATTTCAGCACTATATTCAGTCCGGGGGCAAGCAGCTTCGGTGCGGCTATACCACCGGTACCTGTGCGGCGTTGGCGGCATTGGGGGCGGCGCGGCGATTGCTGACAGGGGCGTGGCCGCAATCGGTGCGGCTGGTAACGCCCAAGGGACTGCCCGTGGAGGTAGGGCTGGAGCAATGCAGCGCTACAGAGTATGCTGCAACCTGCGGCGTTCGGAAGGATGCCGGAGACGATGTGGATGCCACGGCGGGAATGCTTATTCTGGCAGAGGTGCAGTTCAGCGACCATCCTGGTATCACCATCGACGGCAGCGCCGGAATCGGACGTGTGACCAAGCCGGGACTGGATCAGCCGGTGGGGGCGGCAGCCATCAATTCGGTGCCCCGGAAGATGATTTTGGAGGCGGTAAGCTCGGTTGCCGCAGCGGCGGAATATACGGGCGGGCTTGCCGTTACCATTTCGGCCCCGGAGGGCGAGGCGGTTGCCAAGAAAACCTTCAATGGGGACCTGGGCATTCAGGGGGGCATTTCGATCTTAGGCACTTCCGGAATTGTAGAGCCCATGAGCCAGCAGGCGCTGATTGATACCATCACCCTGGAGCTGCGCCAGCGATATGCCGAGGGGAACCGCCGGGTGATTTTAACCCCGGGAAACTATGGTATGGATTTTCTTCGGGAGCAGGGCCTAGACCGGCTGAATGTTCCGGTGGTCAAGTGCTCGAATTTCATCGGCGATGCCCTGGATGCAGCTTCCAATCTGGGGTATCAACAGGTTTTGCTGGTGGGGCACATCGGCAAGCTGGTTAAGGTCGCCGGTGGTATTATGAATACCCACTCCAAAATGGCGGACTGCCGCCGGGAACTGATGGCGGTCCACTGTGCCCTGGTGGGCGGCAGCATGGAACTGTGCCGCAAGCTTATGAACTGCGCCACCACCGATGCCTGTATTGCGCTGCTGCAAGAGGAGAAACTGGTGGAGCCGGTGATGCAGGGACTAATGGGTGCCATTGGGGCCCAATTGCAGCGCCGGGTGGGAGAAGCCTGCCAAATTGGTGCGATCATGTTTTCGAAGGAATACGGTCTGCTGGGGAAAACCGCAGCGGCGGAGACACTGCAACATCAGTGGACAGAGGAGCGGGAGGAACAGCCATGATACATTTTGTTGGAGCGGGGCCAGGCGCGCCGGATCTCATTACGCTGCGTGGAGCAGAGCTGCTAAAACAGGCGGATGTGGTGATCTATGCGGGCAGCCTGGTGAATCCGGTGCTGCTGGGGCTGTGCCGGGAGGACTGCAAGATTTACAACAGCGCCGAGATGACATTGGAGCAGGTGATTGCCGTTTGTAAAGCCGCAGAGCAGGAGGAAAAGAATACCGTCCGGCTGCACACCGGTGACCCCAGCATCTATGGAGCCATTCGGGAGCAGATGGATGCGCTGCGGAGGGACAAGATTCCCTTTGACGTTACCCCCGGTGTTTCCAGCTTTTGCGGGGCAGCGGCTGCCATTCCTGCGGAGTATACCCTGCCCGGGGTCAGCCAGACGGTGATTTTGACCCGTATGGCGGGCCGGACGCCGGTGCCCCAGGGTGAGGGGATTGCAGACCTTGCACGGCATGGCGCGGCTATGGTGATTTTTCTTTCGGCGGGAATGCTGCCCAAGCTACAGGAAGAACTGCTAAAAGGAGCCTACACTGCCGAAACCCCTGCGGCGCTGGTGTATAAGGCCACCTGGCCCGAGGAAAAGGTGGTGCATACACCCCTTGGAAAGCTGGCGGAGGCGGGAGCGCGGCATGGCATCTCCAAAACTGCGTTGGTGCTGGTGGGAGATTTTTTAGGCGGCAGCTATGACCGCAGTAAGCTCTACGATCCTGCCTTTACCACGGAATTCCGGGAGGGAACGGTATGAACGTGCAGATCATCGCCTTTACCGAGCGGGGAGAAGCGTTGGCAAAGCGTCTGGCGGAAGACTCGGGCGGCGAGGCCATGCGGTGCGGACAGCCCTTATCGCTGGCGGCATGGACGAAGCGTGCCTTCGAATCGGCAGAGGCGCTGATTTTTGTGGGCGCAGCGGGAATTGCGGTTCGCGCCATTGCACCCTATGTGAAATCCAAAACCCAGGACCCGGCGGTGGTGGTAGTTGACGAAACCGGAACATTTGCTATTTCGCTGCTCAGCGGGCATTTGGGCGGCGCCAACGAGCTGACTTGGCAGGTGGCAGAGCGATGCGGCGCGATTCCTGTGATTACTACGGCAACGGACCGCAACGGCGTATTCGCAGTGGACAGCTGGGCGAGTATGCAGGGCTGCGCTGTGCAAAATCCCCAGCATATCAAGGAAATATCTGCGCGGTTGTTGTCCGGCGGGACGGTTCGGCTCTACACCCCGTGGCCCATTGACGGTGCAGTACCCCAGGGCATTATGTTGACGGATGAGCAGGACTGCGATGCGGTGCTGACCTTAAAGCGCACCGGGCGGGATGTAATGCGTATGATTCCGAAAATTGCTGTGTTAGGTGTGGGCTGCAAGAAGGATACCGATCAGGCAGCTATCGAGGCTGCATTTGAAGCGATTTGCACCCAAGAGGACCTGGACCCGGCGGCGTTTTCCCTGGTGTGCAGCATTGATCGGAAGGCGAAGGAGCCGGGACTGCTGGCCTTCTGCCAAGCCCATGGACTGCCGTTCCAAACCTATTCGGCGGAGCAGCTGCAACAGGCGGAAGGAGATTTTTCGGCCTCTTCGTTTGTCCAGAGCGTCACCGGCGTGGACAATGTTTGTGAGCGGAGTGCGGTATTGGGCAGCGGCGGCACATTATATCTGAACAAGCATGCGGGAAATGGCGTGACCATGGCGGTGGCGCTGCGGCCCTTTCATCCGAATTGGAGGTGGCGGAATGAATAAGCTCTTTTTGGTGGGCATTGGCCCCGGCGACGCTGCGGGCATGACCCAGGCGGCCCGGGCGGCGCTGGAGCAGTCGGAGGTGCTCTGCGGCTATACGGTGTATCTGGACCTGGTGAAGGCGCAATTCCCGGATAAGGAGACATATACCACCCCCATGACCCGAGAGCTGGAACGCTGCCAGTGGGCCATTGATCGGGCGCTTCAAGGAAAAACTGTGGCCATGCTCTGCTCCGGGGACGCCGGGGTGTATGGCATGGCGGGGCCGGTGCTGGAACTGGCCGAGGGGAAGAATGTGGAGATTGAGGTGGTGCCGGGGGTTACGGCGGCCCTGAGTGGTGCGGCCATTCTCGGTGCACCGCTGATGCATGATTTCTGCGTGATTTCACTGTCGGATCTGTTGACACCCTGGGAGACGATTGCCCGGCGGCTTCGCTGTGCAGCGGCTGGGGATTTTTCCATTGTGCTGTATAATCCGCGGTCAAAAAAGCGCCCGGATCATCTGCGCCGAGCCTGCGAGATCCTACTGGAGGAAATGCGCCCCGATACCGTCTGCGGCTGGGTGAAGAACATCGGCAGACCCGGGGAATGCTCCGGCCTTACCACCCTGGGGGAGCTGGGAGCGTTGGAGCTTGATATGTTCACCACGGTGTTTATCGGCGCATCCACCACAAAAAACGTAGATGGGCGCATGGTAACGCCTCGGGGGTACCGAACATGAAGCTCCTGATTTTTGGCGGAACCACCGAGGGAAGAATCCTGGCGGAAATTCTGACTGAGCGAGGCCACCGGGTCACTGTCAGTGTGGCAACACCGCTGGGGGCAGAGGAGCTGGACGGCATTCCCTGTGAAATTTGGGAGGGGCGGCTGGAGGAAGCAGCCATGGCGGAGCGCATTCGGAATTTTGACCTGGTGATTGACGCCACCCATCCCTATGCCGAAGCCGTATCCAAGTACATTCGGAATGCCTGCGACGAAACGGGAATTCCGCTGCGCCGGATACTGCGGGAAGCGTCCCGGGATGGCGGCTGCATCCGGGTGGACAGCTGCAAAGCGGCGGCGGAATATCTCCGGGATCAACCCGGAAACGTATTGGTGGCAACGGGATCTAAGGCGCTGCGGGATTATGCCTGCCTGGCCCCGGAACGGATGTATCCCCGGGTACTGCCAACCCATGAGGCGCTGAATATCTGCGAGGAGATGGGAATTCCGCACCGCAATATCCTTGCACTCCAGGGCCCGTTCTCTCTGAAAATGAACGTTGCCATGCTGGAGCAATATAAAATCGCTTATCTGGTCACCAAGGATGGCGGAAAGGCCGGGGGATTTGACGAAAAACAGCAAGCCACGGAGCAAACCGGGGCACAGCTGATTTTGGTGGGACGGCCCCCGGATCAGGGCGAGTCCATGGAGCAGCTGCTTCGGGAATTGGAGGGAAAACCATGAAATGCACACTCATCGGCATGGGCTGCGGTCCGACACTGCTCACCCAGGCGGCACAGGCTGCCATTCAGAACGCGCAGCTGCTGATCGGCGCATCGCGGCTGCTGAAGCTGGTTCCGGATACCGGCGCGGAGAAGCTTGCGGAATATCGCCCCCAGGAGATCGCAGCGCTGCTCAAAAGCCATCCGGTGGATAACTGCTGCGTGCTCTACTCCGGCGACAGCGGATTCTATTCCGGGGCAGCGGGACTTTTGCCGCTGCTGGATGGAATGGAGGTTCAGGTATTGCCCGGCATCTCCAGCCTACAGGCCTTTGCGGCGCAATTGGGGGAGCATTGGCAGGATTGGAACCTCTGCTCGGCCCATGGGGTGCAGTGTGATCCCGTGCAGGCGGTGATGCAGGGGAGAAAGTCGTTTTTCCTGACCTCTGGGGCAGAAGGCCCCGGCAAGCTATGCGCCGTCCTGACGGAAGCCGGCCTGGGCGAATTGCAGGTTTCCGTGGGCGAAAACCTGGGGGACGACCAATCCACGCTCTGGCAGGGTACCGCTGCGGAGTGCAGTCAAAAGACCTTTGCACCGCTGAATGTGATGCTGGCAGCGGCGGCACCACGGTATCCCAGGCGCACGCCCGGCATTCCCGATGAGGAATTTCTGCGGGAAAAGGTGCCTATGACCAAGCAGGAGGTTCGTGCGGCAATTCTGGCAAAGCTGGCGGCAGCGCCGGAGAATGTGTGCTGGGATGTTGGCGCAGGAACCGGCAGCGTCAGCATGGAGCTCGCGCTCTGGACAAAAAGCGTCTGGGCGGTGGAGCAGAAGCCGGAAGCGGCGCGCCTGATCCAAAAGAATCGAGAGAAGTTTTGCGCCTGGAACCTCCATGTGGTGGAGGGGGCTGCTCCGGATGTGCTAAGAGATCTGCCAGCGCCGGATGCCGTTTTTGTGGGCGGCAGCGGTGGAAAGCTGGAGGAAATTCTGGATGCCGCCGTTCAGAAAAATCCTCGGGTGCGGATTTGTGTCAGCGCCATTGCACTGGAAACCCTGCACCGGGCGGTTTCGGCCCTGGAGCGGCTGGGCTATGCGCCGGAGGTGACCCAAATTTCCGTCAGCCGAGCGAAGGCTGCCGGAAGCCTGCATCTTCTGATGGCGCAGAATCCGGTGTTCCTGATTACGGGGGAAAGAGCATGAAGCGGGTAATGATTGCGGCCATGGGCAGCGGCAGTGGGAAAACCGTGATGACCTGCGGCATGATGCGGGCATTTTCCCGGCGGGGGATGACCGTGGAGGGCTTTAAGTGCGGCCCGGATTATATTGACCCCATGTTCCACCAGCGGGTATTGGGGGTTCCAAGCCGGAATCTGGACCTCTTTTTACAGGGAAAAGACGGGGTTGCGCGGACGCTTGGAAAGCAGCGGGGGGAGTTGGCGATCCTGGAAGGGACTATGGGCTTTTACGATGGACTGGGCGGCACCACTGAGGCCAGCGCATGGGAAGTGGCGAATACGCAGAATATCCCGGTGGTTCTGGTGGTACGTCCCGGGGGCAGCAGTATTACCCTGGCGGCGCAGATTCGCGGACTGATGGAATTCCGCAGCCCCAGCCATATTGTGGGCCTCATACTTACGGACTGCAAGCCCATGCTGCAAACCCATCTGCGGCCCATCCTGGAGCGGGAAACGGGGCTTCGAGTATTGGGCTATCTTCCGCCCATGGAGGAAGCGCGCATTCCATCTCGGCACTTGGGCCTGGTGACAGCGGCGGAAATTGCGCATCTTTCAGCACGGTTTGACGCCATTGCGGCGGAGCTGGAGCGGCATGTGGATCTTCCCGGCCTTGTGGAGCTGGCAGCGGAAGCGGAACAGCCTCCACTGCCGGAGACGCCAAAACCGCCGACGTGCTGCCGGATTGCCGTTGCCATGGACGCGGCGTTCTCCTTTTATTATCAGGATAATCTGGATGCGCTGGAGGCTGCCGGTGCGGAATTATGCCGGTTCAGCCCATTGTATGACCAGACGCTGCCGGAAGCAGACGGACTGTATTTGGGCGGCGGCTACCCGGAATTGCACCTTCAGGCGTTGTCGCAAAATGAGACAATGCGGGCATGCATTCGCTGCGCGATGGAAGACGGCATGCCCACGGTGGCAGAGTGCGGGGGATTCCTCTATCTCCAGCAGTCCCTCCGGGATGAACGGGGAACGCAGTGGCCGATGGTAGGGGCCCTGCCCGGAAGCGGCTATGGAACGGATCGACTCCAACGGTTTGGATATCTGACGCTTACGGGGGATACAGATTCGCTGCTATTACGGGCCGGAGAAGCTGCCCCGGCCCATGAGTTCCACTATTGGGATTGTACGGACTGCGGCGCGGATTTTGCGGCGGAAAAAGCAAACGGAAGGGCCTGGCGCTGCGGATTTGCGGGGAAAAACCTCTATGCGGCGTTCCCGCATTTCCATTGGGGCGGAGAAATCCCAATGGCAGCGCGGTTTGTTCAGGCGGCAGCGGCATATCGGGAGGCGAAACAGCGTGGAACTTGACGAAACGATTGCCGGAATCTCCAGGGTTCCGGCACAGCGGTTGCAGGCGGCATGCCAACATTGGAATACGCTGGCAAAACCCCTGGGCAGCCTTGGGGTGCTGGAGGAGCATATTTCAAAGATTGCAGCCCTTACCGGAAAACGGGCGGTCAGCCTGGGGCGGCGGACGCTTCTGGTGTTTTGCAGCGACAACGGCGTGGTGGCCCAGGGGGTCAGCCAGTCGGATGCCACAGTGACCACGGCGGTGGCGGCGGCATTGGGCCGGGGAGACAGTACGGTGAATTATATGGCGAAGACTGCAAACTGCACCGTTCTGCCCGTTGATGTTGGCATGCTGGAGGCCACGCCAATCGGTGTTTTGCCGCGAAAGCTCCAGCCAGGCACGGGGGACATTACCCTGGGCCCGGCGATGTCCAGAGGTGTCTGCCTTAGGGCGATTGAGACAGGCATTCAACTGGCGGAGGAACAGGTGCAAAATGGAACGGATATTCTGCTGCTGGGAGAGATGGGCATTGGAAACACTACAACCTCTGCGGCAGTGGCAAGCGTCCTGCTGCATCGCAGCCCGGAAACGCTCACTGGCCGGGGCGCAGGCCTGTCCGACGACGGCTTGCAGCGGAAAATCCATGCAATTGAGCAGGCAATCAGCGTCAATCGGCCCAACCCGGAGGACCCCGTTGATGTGCTCAGCAAGGTAGGGGGACTGGATTTGGCAGCGCTGTGCGGCGTGTGCTTGGGCGGGGCCAAATACCATGTGCCGGTGCTGCTGGACGGAGTGATTACCAATACGGCGGCGCTCTGTGCGGTGCAGCTTTGTCCGGCGGTGCAGGATGCGCTGCTTGCTTCCCATGTGTCCCAGGAACCGGCGGCAAAGCTGCTGCTGGAGGCATTAAATTTACAGCCCTGTATTTCTGCGGGGCTGCATTTGGGGGAGGGCAGCGGCGCGATATTGGCCCTGCCGCTGCTGGATCAGGCCCTGGCGGTTTATCATAGCGGGCATACCTTTGACGCGCTGGGCATCGATGCCTATACGGCAAAGTAAAGGAGAGAACCATGTTTACATTCATCATCGGCGGCAGCGCCAGCGGAAAAAGCGAATATGCCGAGCAGCAGGTACTGTTGCTTCCGGGGCAGCGGGTCTATCTTGCCACACTGGAGCCCTGGGACGATGAGTGCCGCAGACGCATTCGGAAGCATCAAAATGCCCGGGCACAGCGTGGATTTATGACCCTGGAGTGCTACCATGCCCTGGACCGGCTGACAGTGCCAGACCATTCCAACGTACTGCTGGATGGCCTGGGAAATCTGGTGGCAGGTGAGCTCTATCGCTCGGACGGCCGGGGAACTGCGGCAATCCTTGCGGGGGTCGAGCATCTGCTGGGCCAATGCGAACACCTGACCATCGTAGCCGACGAGGTGTTCTCCGGCGGCAAGGACTATGAAGGCGATACGCTGCGCTATCTCCGGGAGATGGGAGCGCTTCACTGTGATCTGGCCCGGCGGGCAAATCGGGTGGTGGAAGTGGTCTGCGGGGTGCCCAATGTGTTAAAGGAGGCGGAAACATGACGCTGTTTGAAACCGTTGCCGTGGCATTTTCCATGTTCTCGGCAATTCCAATGCCGCAATTTATGTGGAACGAGAAGAATATGCGCTATGCCCTGTGTGCGTTTCCGCTGATTGGGGCGGTAATTGGGGGCATTTGCTGGGGCGCATGGAGTCTGTGCGGTCTGCTGGGACTGCCGAGCCTGCTGCGCGGAGCCATTATGACGCTGATTCCGGTGCTGGTGACCGGGGGCATTCATCTGGACGGCTACAGCGATACCTGTGATGCGCTGGCCAGCCATGCATCCCCGGAGAAGAAGCAGGAAATTCTGAAGGACCCCCATGTGGGCTCCTTTGCGGTGATTCGAATTTGCTGTTATTTTGCCATCACCCTGGCCCTGTGGACCGCCCTGAAGACATTTCCCTGGGCGGCGGTACTGCTGAGCTTTTGCATGAGCCGTACTCTGTCGGGCTTGGCGGTGGCGTCGTTCCCGCTGGCGAAGAATACGGGGCTGGCCCATACCTTTGCCCAGGCGGCGGATAAAAAGCGGGTGCGGACGGTTTTAATTGGCCTGGATGTGCTGCTGTGCCTGGGCATGTGCCTGTGCGGCGCTGTGGGAATTTTAATGGCACTGGCAGCCCATGGGGTGTTCGGCTATTATTACAAAATGAGCCAAAAGCAGTTTGGGGGTCTGTCCGGCGATTTGGCGGGTTGGTTTCTCCAGACGGCGGAGCTTTGGATGCTGCTGGTGATGGTGATTTTACCATATGCGGAGGTGCTGATATGATTTTTGTAACGGGCCCGCTGTTTGCGGGAAAAGAGAAGGCAATCTGTAAGTGCCTGGGTTGGAGCCAGGCGGATTTTCAGCAGAGTGGCGTTCGGGATGTACAGGAATTGGCGGCCCAATCCGAAGATATTACGGCGCTGGCGGAGAAATTATCGCAAAAAGCGGTGGTCATTGCCACAGAGCTGGGCGGCGGCGTGGTGCCCATGGATGCGGGACAGCGCCATGACCGGGAGCAGGCCGGGCGGCTTGCCTGCTTGCTTGCAGAGCGGGCGGATACGGTGGTTCGGGTCTGCTGCGGCATTCCCCAGGTGTTGAAGGGGAAGCTGCCATGAGACTGGAGCTGATTCGCCACGGAGAAACGGCGCTACAAAAAGAGCACCGCTATCAGGGAATCACCGATGCACCGCTGAGCCCCCAGGGACGAAAGAAGCTGCACCGGGGAGATGCTTTGCCGGAGCGCGTGGTGGTAACCCCCTTGCGAAGAACCCAGGAGACAGCGGAGATCCTGTTCCCTGGAGTACCGCAGCTGGTGATTCCGGGCTTGCAGGAGATGAACTTCGGCAGCTTTGAGGGGAAAAACTATCTGGAAATGGAGCATGACCCGGCATATCGGGCCTGGGTGGACGGCATGTGCTTGGGGCGCTGCCCCGGAGGAGAGTCCAAGGGAGAATATGTTCGGCGGGTCGCGGCAGCGTTTGCGGCGCTGATGGACCGGGCACTGGCAGAGCGGTGGGAAGACTGCGTGATTGTGGCCCATGGCGGGACCCAAATGGCGCTGCTGGAGCAGTTTGCCACGGAGAAAAAGGACTATTACGCCTGGCAGCTGCTTTGCGGCCATGGCTATTGCCTGGATGTATCCCATTGGCAAAAAGATCGGACGCTTACGGTTCTGGGGCAGACGGATTACACGGAGGGAGAAACATGAAAATCGTATACGGTGCAATTCTGAGCTTCCTGCTGGATCTTTTGCTGGGCGATCCCACCTGGATGCCCCATCCCGTGGTGTTTATGGGGAAATGCATCACCCGGCTGGAGAAGTTCCTCCGGAAGACGCTGCCGAACACCGAAACAGGCCTTTTGTGGGGCGGTAGGATTTTGGCCTTTTGCCTGCCGGTGGGAACCTTGCTTGTTTCCGGCGGCGCAATCTGGCTGCTGGGGAAAGTGCATCCGGTGCTGGGCTTTTTGCTGGGGGTGTTCTGGGGCTGGCAGGCTCTGGCTATGCGGGACCTCAAAAAGGAGAGCAAGAACGTCTATCAAAAGCTTACCGGCGACACCATTGAAAATGCGCGGCTGGCAGTTTCAAGAATTGTGGGCCGGGATACACAGAACCTCAGCGTAGAAGGGGTTACAAAGGCGGCAGTGGAGACAGTGGCGGAGAACTTTTCCGACGGCGTGGTGGCCCCGATGGTATACCTGCTGCTGGGCGGCGCACCTTTGGCCCTGTTTTATAAGGCCATCAACACCATGGACAGCATGGTGGGCTATAAAAACGAGAAATATCTCTATTTTGGGCGGGCAGCGGCGAAGCTGGACGACGCGGCGAATTATCTTCCGGCGCGGCTTTCGGCACTGCTGCTGATTGCAGCATCGTTTTTCTGCCGGGAGAACGTGAAAAACGCCTGGAAAATCTGGCGGCGGGATCGGCGGAATCATGCCAGCCCCAACTCCGCGCAGACGGAGGCGGTGATGGCGGGAGCGCTGATGGTGCAGCTGGCGGGACCGGCCTGGTATTTTGGCGAATACTATGACAAGCCCACCATCGGCAATCCAATCCGCCCGGTGGAGCCTGGGGATATTCTCCGGGCCAATCGAATGCTCTATTGGGGCGGATTTTTGAGCCTGATTCTGCTCTGCGGCGTTCGGGCACTGATTTGCAGCTTATTATGACGGGAGGAAACGCAATGGAATGGGGCCACGGCGGCGATGTAACGGGCTATGCCCTGGAATACGGGAAAAAGCCCCTGGATTTTTCGGCAAATGTCAGCCCGTTTGGCATGCCGGAGGGGGTAAAACAGGCAGTAACGGAATCCCTGAAATGGGGGGCGGAATATCCGGACCCCATGTGCCGGCAGCTTCGGGGGGCATTGGGGGCGCATTTGGGCCGCCCGGCAGACTGGATTCTCTGCGGAAATGGTGCGTCGGATTTGCTGTTTCGGCTGACCATGGCGGTAAGGCCCCGAAGAGCGCTGCTGACTGCCCCTGCATTTTCGGAATATGAGGGGGCGCTGCGGCTGCACCAATGCCAAATTAACCGATTCCCGCTCCGGGTGGAAAATGGATTTTGCCTGACGGAAGCATTTTTGGACTGGATTACGCCGGAAACCGATCTTATCTTCCTGTGCCAGCCCAATAATCCCACCGGCAGAACCACAAAGCGGGCGCTGCTGCTGCAAATTCTGGACCGATGCCGGGAAACGGGAACGCTGCTTGCTCTGGACGAATGTTTTTTGGATTTTGTGGATCAGCCGGAAGCGCTGACTATGCAGGGCGTTTTAGCGGGGAATTCGCTGGTGATTTTTCGTGCCTTTACAAAGTTTTACGGTATGGCGGGGCTGCGGCTGGGCTATTGCCTCTGCGCGGACGGGGCGCTTTTGGAGAAAATGCGCCAATCGGGGCCGCCCTGGGCAGTATCCTCCGTGGCCCAGGCGGCGGGCGTTGCAGCGCTGAAGGAAAGGCCGTATGGAGCAAGACTGCGCCACCTGATTTCGGAGCAGCGTCCACTGCTGATGCAGGGCCTGGAGAAGTGCGGCTGCCAAGTAATACCCGGGGAGGCCAATTATCTGCTGTTTTACTACCCGGATGCGCAGTTAGGGGAGAAAATGAGGAAAAACGGTGTAATGATTCGGGATTGTAGCAATTACCATGGCCTGGCGGCGGGCTGGTACCGGGTGGCGGTCCGGACGGAAGCGGAAAATCGGCAGCTGCTTGCCGCACTGAGAGAGGTGACCGGAAAATGAAACGGAATATCATGATTCAAGGCACCATGTCCGGTGCGGGAAAAAGCCTGCTGGTGACGGCGCTGTGCCGCATCTTTTTACAGGACGGCTGGACGGTGGCGCCCTTTAAAAGCCAGAACATGGCCCTGAACAGCTTTGTCACCGCCGACGGCAAGGAGATGGGACGGGCCCAGGTGCTCCAGGCCCAGGCGGCGGGCAAGGCCCCGGATGTGCGCATGAACCCCATCCTGCTCAAGCCCTCCAGCGATGTGGGCAGTCAGGTGATTGTAAACGGCGAGGTCCGGGGGGATTATCGGGCCCGTGACTATTTTAAGATGAAGCGGCAGCTGATTCCGGATATTATGGAGGCCTACAACAGCTTGGCGGCGGAAAACGACATCATTGTCATTGAGGGAGCGGGCAGCCCTGCGGAGATCAACCTGAAGGCCGACGATATCGTCAATATGGGACTGGCAAAGCTGGTGGATGCGCCGGTGCTGCTGGTGGGGGATATTGATCCCGGCGGCGTATTTGCCCAGCTCTATGGCACGGTGGCGCTGCTGGAGGCCGACGAGCGGAAGCGGATTGCAGGAACGATCATCAATAAGTTTCGGGGCGATGTTTCGCTGCTCCAGCCGGGCCTTACTATGCTGGAAGAGCTGACCGGCGTTCCGGTGCTGGGGGTGGTGCCCTATACCCGGGTGGTGCTGGACGATGAGGATTCCCAGGCGCCCAGCCTGCAAAAAACGACCGGAACGGGGCGCATTGACATTGCGGTGATTCGTCTGCCCCATATCTCTAATTTTACGGATTTTGCGCCGCTGGAGCTGCATCCGGATCTGGGCGTTCGCTATGTGGCCCGAGAAAAGGACCTGGGCAGCCCGGATTTGGTGATTCTCCCCGGCAGCAAAAACACCATGGGCGACCTGATCTGGCTGCGGGAAAACGGACTGGAGACGACCATCAAGCGGCTGCATGGCGCGGGAATGCCGGTGCTGGGCATTTGCGGCGGCTATCAGATGCTGGGAGAGCGGCTCAGCGATCCGGATGGGGTGGAGCACGGCGGCACCATGAACGGCATGGGCCTATTGCCAATTGAAACGGTGTTCTCACCGGAGAAAATCAGAACCCAGACCGAGGCAACGGTCTGCGCATTTGCAGATGCCGCCGTTCAGGGCTATCAAATTCACATGGGGCGGACGGATACAGGTGACTTGCCGACGTTTTGCCGCTTGACGGATGGAACCGCAGACGGCGCGGTAAAGGACGGGGTGTTTGGCACTTATCTCCACGGGCTGTTTGATTCCGGCGCGCTGACCACGGCGCTGGCAGATTGGCTGTTGGCACGAAAGGGACTGCAAGCGTCGGAGGTAACCCTGGAAAGTCATCAGAATTATCAGGAAACGCAAATCGACATTCTGGCGGATGCTGTGCGGCAAAGCCTGGATATGGACGCGATTTATAGGATTATGGAGGAATACCGGCATGAATAAGGGCCTGATGCATCTTTACTATGGGACGGGTAAGGGAAAAACCACTGCGGCCATGGGACTTGCGCTCCGGGCGCTTGGACAGGGCATGCAGGTGGTGGTGGTCCAGTTCCTGAAAACCGGAACCAGCGGAGAGCTGGAGCCCTTGAGACGGCTGGGCGCTGCGGTGTTTTCCGGACAGCCCGGGGCGAAGTTTACGTTCCAAATGAACGCGGAAGAAAAGGCCCAGGCAGCCAAGGAAAATAACGCGCGCTTGTTGGAAGCACTGAACTGCCCCTGTGATCTGTTGCTTTTAGATGAAATCTGTGCGGCGCGCCAGGCGGGAATGCTGGACGAGGCGCTGGCGAAACGGGCGGTATTAGAGCGGCCAAAGCACCGGGAAGTGGTGCTCACCGGACGGACGCCGGAGCCGTGGATGCTGGATGCGGCGGACTATATCACCGAGATGCAGGCCCAGCGGCACCCCTATGCCCAGGGAATTCCGGCCAGAAAGGGGATCGAGTTCTGATGGAATATGTAAAACCGGGGGATATTGAGCGAAGAAGCATGGAGATTATCACGTCGGAGCTAAGCGCCCGGGGCATTACGCTGCCGGAAGAAACGGCACCGGTTGTAAAGCGGGTCATTCACACCACGGCGGATTTTGACTATGTGGAGCATCTGGTGTTTACGCCGGGAGCGGTGCAGAGGGGAATCACAGCGCTGCTACAGGGAAACACCATTGTCACCGACACCAACATGGCCCTGTCCGGGGTCAGTAAGCCGGGGCTCAGCAAGCTGGGCGGCCAGGCGGTGTGCTTTATGGCAGATCCCGAGGTGGCGTTGGAGGCAAAAGCGAGAGGCACCACTCGGGCCGTGATCTCGGCAGAAAAAGCAGCCCGGGATTATCCGAACTGCATCTATGCGGTGGGCAATGCACCCACGGCGCTGTTTGAAATTGTCCGGCAGCTGGACCGGGGATTTCGCCCGTCGCTGGTGATTGGGGTGCCGGTGGGCTTTGTAAATGTGGTGGAGGCCAAGGAGACGCTTTTGAACGCTTGTCGGGCACGGGATATTCCAGCCATTGTGGCCGTGGGACGAAAGGGCGGCAGTACCGTGGCGGCGGCGATTCTCAACGCGCTGATTTATCAGGCGGCCCAGATGCAGCAGCCGGAGCAGCGGGGCTGGTAATGGAATATACGAAACCGCACGCAGCCAATCTAAGGCCTGCGTGCGGTTTTTATATGCGTTGGCTACGAATTGTGCGCGGCGGCCTTCTTGGCAGCATCGAAATTGCGGTGCAGCAGAAGGTGCTCTTTCCCACGAATAACGCTCTCGTAAGCGGTCATCACCAGGGGGTTCTCGCTGGATTTCTTGATCTGGGTGTTGATATCGGTGTTGTAAAGACCTTGAATTCGGGCACTGCGAATGGAGCCGTCCTGGGTAACCGGCTGACCGCCGCCCATGATGCAGCCCCGACGGCAGGCCATGACCTCCACGAAGTCATAGTGTACCTCGCCGGCCTCGATCCGCTGAATCAGCTTTTCGGCATTGCCAAGACCGCTGACCACGGCGGCTTTCAGCTCGCGCTTTTGATAGGTGAAGCTTAGCTCTTTGATGCCTTCCTCGCCGCGGACGCCGGAGTCCCGAATGGCCATCATATCCGCCCGGGCATGGCCCTTTTGCAGCCGCCGGAGAATGGCTTCGGTCACGCCGCCGGTGACGCCGAACAAAACGCCGCTGCCGGAGCCGATGCCAAAGGGCACATCTGCGGCTTCAATCTCGATGTTGGCGAAGTCCAGGCCCACCTTGCGAATCAGGGTGATGAGCTCAGTGGTGGTGAGCACATAGTCTACGTCCTGCTTGCCGTAGGTGGTGGATTCGGGGCGGAGAATTTCGCCCTTTTTCGCGGTGCAGGGCATAATGGCCACGGAAACCAGCCGCTTGCCCTCACTGCGCTCCGGGTCCTTGTAGTATTCCCGGATGACTGCGCCGAACATCTGCTGGGGAGAGCGGCAGGTGGAGAGGTGATCTTTCAATTCCGGATGGCGGCTCTCGCAATATTTCACCCATGCAGGGCAGCAGGAAGTAAACAGCGGAAGATTTTTACCGGTGGACAGTCGCTCCAGCAGTTCTCTGGACTCCTCCATGACCGTCAGGTCGGCGCCGTAAGCGGTGTCATAGACCTCGGCAAAGCCCAGCCGATGGAGCACGCTGACCAGCTTGCCCATGACGTTTTCGCCCTTGGGCAGTCCAAATGCCTCGCCCACTGCCACCCGAACAGCGGGAGCAATCTGGGCAATGACCTTGGCATTCCGGTCCGAAAGCACCTCGAACACCGGATTGATATTGGTGTTGATGCTGATGGCGCCGGTGGGGCAGACCACCCGGCACTGGCCGCAGCCAACGCAGTCGGTTTCGGCAATGGTTTTATTAAAGGCCGGAGTTACCAGTGTGTCAGTGCCGCGATAGGCAAAGTCAATGGCGTTGACGCCCTGCACATCGGCGCACATTCTCACGCAGTCGCCGCAGAGAATGCACTTGTTGGGGTCCCGGACGATGGAGGGAGAGCTCATATCTACCGGCTGCTTCTTCTTGGTGTTCTCAAAGCGAATGGTAGTAACGCCCAGCCGATGGGCCAGATCCTGAAGGTGACATTCCCGGCTCTTGATGCAGGTGGTACAGTCCCGGTCATGGGCAGCCAGCAGCAGCTCCAGAATCAGCTTGCGATAATTCATCAGTCTGGGGGTGTTGGTGTAGATTACCATACCGTCCCTGGGGCGCTCAGAGCAGGAGGTAAAGGTTTTTCCGGCGTCCGTTTCCACGGTACATAGGCGGCAAGCGCCATAAACGGACAGCTCGGAGTGATAGCACAGGGTGGGAATATCAATTCCGGCCTTGCGAATCACAGAAAGCACGTTGGGCTCATCGGTAAACTCCACCCGACGGTCATCAATCATCATATATCCCATGGTAATTCCCTCCTTACTCGGCATACACTGCCCCAAAGGGACAGGCATTCAGGCAGGCACAGCATTTGATGCACTTGCCGGTATCAATGGAAAACGGATGCTTGATCTGGCCGGTAATGGCGGAAGCGGGACAGCCCCGGGCACACTTGGAGCAGCCCTTACATTTATCAGGATCAATATGGAAGGTGCGCAGCGAGGTACAGACATGGGAGGGACAGACTTTGTCCACAATATGCGCCTCGTATTCCGAGCGGAACGCACGCAGGGTACTGACCACAGGCTTTGCGGCGCTTTTACCCAGACCGCACAGGGCTGTGTTGCTAATCATATCCGCCAGCTCCTCCAACTGATCCAGATCGGATGGGCTGCCGTTTCCGGCCACAATCCGCTCCAAAATCTCCAGCATCCGGCGAGTACCCTCCCGGCAGGGGACGCACTTGCCGCAGCTTTCCCGCTGGGTGAAGCTCATGAAGAACCGGGCAACCTCAACCATACAGGTGTCCTCATCCATCACCACAAGACCGCCGGAGCCGATCATGGCGCCGATTTTGGTAAGAGAGTCGAAGTCCATGGGGCTGTCCAGTTGGCTCTCTACCAGGCAGCCGCCGGAGGGGCCGCCAATCTGTACGGCTTTGAACTTCTTGCCGTTTCGAATGCCGCCGCCGATATCGAAAATGACCTCGCGGAGGGTAATGCCCATGGGGACCTCAATGAGGCCGGTGTTTACCACGTTGCCGGTGAGGGCAAAGGCCTTGGTGCCGGGGCTGCTGGGGGTGCCGATGCTCCGATACCACTGGGCACCCCGGGAGATAATCATGGGGACGTTGGCATAGGTTTCCACGTTGTTCAGCACCGTGGGCTTTTCCCACAGGCCCTTCTCTACCGTTCTGGGCGGCTTGACCCGGGGCATGCCGCGCTTTCCTTCAATGGAGGCAGTCAATGCCGAACCCTCGCCGCAGACGAATGCACCGGCGCCGCGGTTGATGTGCAGCCGGAAGGAGAAGTCCGTGCCGAGAATATGATCGCCCAGCAGGCCCAATTCCTCGGCCTGGGCAATGGCGGTTTTCAGTCGATGAATGGCCAGGGGATACTCTGCGCGAACGTAAATATAACCCTCCTGGGCTCCAACGGCCAGGGCGGCGATCATCATGCCCTCAATCATCCGGTGGGGGTCGCCCTCCATGATGCTTCGGTCCATAAATGCACCGGGATCGCCCTCGTCGCCGTTGCACACCACATAGCGGGTGGTTTCCTTCTGACGGGCAACCTGGCTCCATTTCCGGCCCGTGGGGAAGCCTGCACCGCCCCGGCCACGAAGCCCGGAGTCGGAGATGGTGTCGATGATGGATTCCGGGGGCATTTCAAACATGGCGGTTTCAAAGGCTGCATAGGCCCCGGCGGCCAGGGCGTCTTCAATGTGCTCGGCGTCGATATGACCGCAGTTTTTCAGCACCAGCCGGGTCTGCTTGGCGTAGAAGGGGATCTCCTCCTGGGTTTCATAGACCTTGCCGCCGGCATGATACATCAGCCGTTCCACAGGCTCGCCCCGGAGCACGGTCTTTTCAAAGATCTCCTCGCAGTCTTCGGGCTTTACCTTTAGATAGAGATAGTGATAGGGCTCAATACGAACCAGGGGGCCCATTTCACAGAAGCCGTGGCAGCCACTGGTTTTGACGCTGGTGTGGGCGATTTCTGCACCGAATTCCACCTGGGCGTCTTCCAAATGCTCGGTCAGCTCCAGCATTTTGGCGTAGATTTTATCCGCGCCTCCGGCAAGACATCCGGTGCCGCCGCAGACAAGAATCTTACATTTTTGGCCTCTCAGGCGCATCTCACATTCCTGGCGGAGATGGCGGAGGTCGTCTCTGGACTGTAGCTTCATGCTTCCTTCCCCCTTAGCTCCTTAATTACAGCGCGGATCTTGTCCGGCGACATCTGGGGATAGACCTGCTCGTTGATGGTCAGGGCCGGCGCAAGGCCGCAGGCACCCAGACAGGACACCGTTTCCACTGTGAACAGCATATCATCTGTGGTATGCTTGTCGGCACTGAGGCCCAGGTCCTGATACAGCGCCTCCAGAATCGGCACAGAGTTCCGAACATGACATGCCGTACCGTCGCAGACCTTAATGACATACTTGCCCTTTGCTTCAAAAGAGAAGTTGACATAAAAACTTGCAACGCTGTAGGCCTTGGCCTCGGAAATACCGATTTTCTGCGCCACATAGGTGAGCAGCTCCGGGGGAAGATAACCGAATTGCTCCTGTATGTCCTGAATTACGGGAATCAGGGAGCGCTCTCCGGCGGGATAGTTTTTGAGAATGGTATCGACTTGCGTATAATAGGATGAATCCAACATGCAATCAGCCTCCATAGCGTGGAGAAAATCCGACGCTATTTATTTTCATCTGGAGCACAAAATGCGGCAGACGGAATAAGGCTATTATAGGAGCTTGCAGCCAATCCTGCAAGAAGATTGTGAAAAAAATAACGAAATTTCAGGAGACTTGTGGGAATTGCACTAGAACCAGGTGGGCTTTGCGAATCTGCGCCGGATTTCCTTGAAAATAAAGCCCCAAAATGCTATGATGAAACCACGGAAAATGAAGCCGCGAAATGAGGCTGGACGGCTGCTTACAGGCGGCTTTTTCAAAGCAATGCAGTTAGCGACTGCTAATGAAAAGCGGGAAGCTATCTTGGCTTCGTTTCAGCGGCAGAAGCAAAAAGGAGCATATTCATGCGTTCGATGAAACCTGATCGGGACATTTGCGTCCGAAGTATTTCCATTCCGGCCGGTCAGCGGGCCATTCCGGCGCTGGTGCTGTCGCCCAAGGCGGCACCGACACAGGCCACCGGCGTTCTGTGGATTCACGGCGGCGGATATATTGCCGGGATGAAGGAAATGGTGCATATGTCCCGGGCGGTGGACCTGGTGAAGCAATTCGGAGCGGTGGTAGTGTCGCCGGGGTATCGGCTGGCGCCCTTTGCACCCTATCCTGCAGCGCTGGAGGATTGCTATGAGGCCCTGTTATACATAAAAATGCATGCCGGTGAGCTTGGTATCCGGACGGACCAGCTGATGGTTGGCGGCGAGAGTGCAGGGGGCGGGCTCTGCGCAGCGGTGTGCATTCGGGCAAGGGACACCGGCGCGGTGAACATTGCCTTCCAGATGCCCCTTTATCCCATGCTGGATGACCGGGACACGGAGACTTCCCGGGATAACCACGGCCGGGTGTGGAATACCCGGAAGAATCACTTTGCATGGCGCTGTTATCTGCGGGGGCAGAAACGGGATAGCCTGTCGCCCTATGCGGCACCGGCCCGGCTTACGGACTTTTCCGGGCTGCCGCCTGCCTATACCTTTGTGGGGGATGGAGAGCCCTTTTATGCCGAGACGCTTCGGTATGTTTCGCAGCTGGAGGCCCAGGGAATCCCGGCTAAGGTGGACGTATATCCCTCCAATATGCATGCCTTTGACATGATGCGGCCGGAGCTGCCAATCAGTCAAGAGGCGGCCCGTCGATTTTTGGCGCAGTTTGCCTATGCGCAGGCAAATTATTTTGCGCCGCAGAAAGCCAATAAAAATGATTGAAACATTTAAAGGAGGAAGCGCGGTATGCTGGTGCTGCAAATCGTATTATATTGTCTTCTGTTTGTTCTGTTGGAAAAATACGCGGCGAGAGACAGCGGGCGAAATTGCCTCTATTTTTATCCGAAGGACTATCTTGCCGAAGCGGAGAAGCGGGGACTTGCGGATCAAGCTGCCGTTATGAAAAAGGGAAAGCGCATTATGGTGCCGTTTTGCCTGGTGATGCTGGTTGCGCTGCTTTTGATTGTAGCGGTCTGGAATCGGGTGACGGATTTTAAAACGGCCTATCTCCAGGTCTATCTCTTCCTTGTGGTGATGAACTGGTTTGACGGAATCGTGGTGGACAGAGTATGGGTGGGCCATAGTAAGATTTGGCGTATTGAGGGGATGGAGGACGTTCCCTATGTGAAGCCGTGGAAGACGGTTTTGGTCAAGCGTGGTTTGGCTACGGTGCTGTATCTGGTGATCGCCCTGGCGGTAGCCGGAATTGTGGTGCTGATGGGCAAAATCGGATAAAGGCTGGGAATCGCGGCTGGGCTCTCATTTGAAAAAGAAAAACGGAGGCAATATAGAAAAGCACACTGACTTATGCAGTCAGTGTGCTTTGCTTTTTTGGTTAGCCGCCGGTGGTTGCGCCGCCGTCTACAATGAGCGTGGTGCCGGTGATAAAGGCGGCTGCATCCGTTGCAAAGTACAGCATGGCAGAGGCGATTTCCTCAGGCTGGGCCATGCGATGCATGGGGATTTTGTCCAGCAGGGTTTCCGCCAGCTGCTTGTCCTCCAATAGCCCCTGATTGATGGCGGTTGCGGTAAGACCCGGGCAAACGGCGTTGACGGTGATGCCGTATTCGCACCACTCCCGGCCCATGGTGCGGACCAGTGTGACCAGTGCGCCCTTGGATGCGCCATAGGGCCCGTGATGCCCGCCCCCTTCAAATGCGCCGATGGAAGCGGTAATGACAATGCGCCCGCCCCGGCCCTGGTGAATCATTTGCTTGGCCGCGGCCTTGGCGCAGAGAAACGTTCCATTGAGATTGACGGAGATCACGTTCATGAACTCATCCTCCGTCTGCTCCAGGAGCGGGAGCACCGCCCCGCCGATTCCGGCATTGGCAATAAAAATATCCACACCGCCAAAATGGTCCACGGTTTCTGTGATGAGTCGGTCTACCTGCTGGCTCTGGGCAATGTCCACCGGAACCACATGGACCCGCCCGCCGTTTCTGCGGATGACTTCGGCGGTCTTTTCCGCAGCTTCCGCAGAGATGTCGGCGGCAATGACATTGGCGCCATAGGCGGCAAACAGCATGGCCGCAGCCTGACCGATGCCGCTTCCGGCCCCGGTAATGACGGCGGTTTTTCCGGCGCAGTCAAAGGTTGGAATCTGAACAGGATACATCGTAACTCCTCCTTTACAGGCAGCGCCCGTTGTCGGTGACGATGGCTTGACCGGTGATGCAGCGGGAGAGATCGCTGGCCAGGAACGCAATGACATTGGCCTGATCCTCCGCAGATGCAAAGGGAATGGACGAATCCATATGCCGGTCAGTGATAGCAAAGAATTCCTGGTCGATAAAGGCGTCTTCCCGGCCATCCATACGGTCCACGGCGGTGGGGCCCGGGCAAACGGCATTGCAGCGAATTTCGCTGCCCGTATACTGGAGGGCGATATTCTTGGTCATGGCAATCACGGCGGCCTTTGCGGCGGAATAGCTGACGCCTGCGTTGCCGTATACCCCTGCAATGGCGGAGAGATTGACGATGGAACCGCTGCCCTGAGCACGCATATGGGGCAGGACAGCCCGGCAGCAATACAGCACCGCGGACTGATTCAGTGCAATTATTTGATCCCAGAAGGCGTCACTGCACTTTTCGGTGGTGGTGTGGAAATCTCCGGCCCCGGCATTGTTGACCAGTACGTCAATGCGCCCAAAGGTCTTTACTACCTGCTCCACGGCAGCCGTGCAGTCCGCGGATTTGGTTACGTCTCCGGCGATGGTCAGACATGCGGCACCCAGGGCAGAGAGCTCTGCGGCGACCTTGTCCAGCTTTTCCTGCCCACGGGCGAAGATTGCGACCTTGGCCCCTTGCTTTGCAAATACCCGCGCGGTTTCTGCGCCGATGCCGGAGCTTCCACCGGTGATGAGCGCAACCTTGCCTGTTAGCATTTCCATATAAGTTCCTCCTGCGGTTTTGGTATGGCAACACCGCACAAATGTGTCTGCGGGCTACAGCCGATCTTTTCCGCCGGAAATGCGTTATTTTTTCTTGACATACACAAAGTATGCCTGCGAAAAACTGCCTTTTTCCGACGCAAAATCTTTGGCTGAATCCTCGCCGTCAATTTATGCGGTATTGCCTTATTTCTACTATAAACGGGTTTGGGCCCAATGTAAAATAACTCTTTTGCCGTCCGGTATAACCTGGAGAGAATACCGGGCGTATGCTGATTTTCCTTGACAGAGGCCGCGTGTTTGATCATCATTGCGGCAGAATAAAAGGAAAGACGCGCATATGGCATTGCGGGACAATTCATTCGGTGATGAACTTACAATGATCGGCGCGTCAAAGGGGAAAGCTATGAAAATTTACGAAGTACAGGATAGAAGCGCGCCGCTGATGGCCGAATTGCTGCATGTTTGGGAGGACTCGGTACGGGCGACCCATCGATTCCTTTCCGAGGCGGAAATTCAGAAGATTCGGACGTATGTCCCTCAGGCACTCAGCGGGGTTGCCCATCTGATTGTGGCGGAGGATGATACGGGAGCGCCCGTTGCATTTCTGGGAACGGAGCATCAGCGCCTGGAAATGCTGTTTTTGCTGGATCGGGTGAGAGGACAGGGCCTTGGCAGGCAGCTTTTGCAATATGGAATCCGGCACTATGACATTCAAACCCTGACGGTCAACGAGCAAAATCCCCAGGCGGTGGGATTCTATACCCACATGGGGTTTGAAACGTATCAAACATTATTTCTTCCTCCATTTTAATAAGAATGCCGAGTTTGTGATGACAAGCACGGAGCCTGCATTATGGACCAGCGCGCCGACCACGGGGTTCAGCGTCCCGATGATAGCCAGGGTGATGGCGATGAAGTTCAGGGTCATGGAAAAGGTCATGTTCAGCTTGATGGTGGTCATCATCCGCTTGGACAGGGCCACCAAATGGGGCAGCTCCTTCACCTCATCGTCCACCAGGGCAATATCTGCCGCATCCACGGCAATGTCGCTGCCCACACCGCCCATGGCAATGCCTACATCCGCCTTTTTCAGAGCGGGAGCATCGTTGACGCCGTCGCCAATCATGCACACGGGCATTTCCTTCGCCTGATACTCGCCAATGTAGCGGAGCTTATCCTCCGGCAGGCAGTTGGCCCGCACCTGGCTAATATTCAGCTTGCCCGCAATGGTTTTGGCGGCATTTTCATGGTCGCCGGTGAGCAGAACGGGCTGCACCCCCAAATCCGTAAGGGCTGTGATTGTAGCAGCACTTTCCTTCCGCAGAGTATCAGACAGGGCAAGGAAACCGGCAAATGCGCCATCCACTGCCACATAGGTCACGGTGCAGCCCTGCTGGATGTGTGCCTCGGCCTCCGGCACGGCGTTGAGTTCAATTCCGTGCTCCCGTAGCAACTCCGGGCTGCCTGCAAGGATGGCTTTACCCTCAACTACTGCACACACGCCCCGGCCGGGGATCATTTCAAAGTCCTTGGCCTCGGACAATGCTGTTCCGTTTTTCTTGTAGCAGCTGACGATTGCTTTCCCTAGAGGATGCTCGGAGAGCTGCTCCGCAGAGGCCGCCAGGCGATAAACCTCGTCCTTGCGCAAAGCCGCCGAAACGCTGCTTACTGCCACAACCTCCGGGGTGCCATAGGTCAACGTGCCGGTTTTATCAAAGACAATGACCTTGGCCTGGGCCAGACGCTCCAGGGCGTCACCCTCCCGAACCAGGAAGCCGTGCTTGGTGGCGTTGCCGATAGCCGCCATAATGGCTGTAGGCGTTGCCAGCACCAGGGCGCAGGGACAAAATACAACGAGGATCGTCACCGCCCGAATGATCTGCCCGGAGATGAGCCAGGTAAGAGCGGCTACTGTCAGTGCGATTACCACAATCCAGGTGGCCCAGCGATCCGCAAGTCCCACGATCTTTGCCTTGCCCGCATCCGCAGACTGTACCAGCCGGATCATCCGCTGAATGGAGCTGTCTTCGCCAACCTTGGTGGCCTCCATTTCAAACGCGCCGAACTGATTCACCGTGCCGCTGGATACGGTGTCCCCAACGGTTTTGTCCACCGGGAGGGATTCGCCGGTCATGACGGCCTGATTGATGGAGGTCTGCCCGGAGACGAGCACGCCATCCACGGGGACGCCCTCGCCGGGAAGCACCCGAATCCGATCTCCCACCTGAACCTGTTGGGCCGGAATTGTTTCCTCTTTTCCGTTCCTCAGCACCCGTGCGGTCTGCGGGGTCAGATGGACCAGCTTTTCAATGCCAGCCCGTGCTTTTGCTACGGTCAGCTCCTCCAGCAGGCCGCCCAGCTGCATGATAAACGCCACCTCACCGGCGGCAAAGTCCTCGCCAATGCAGATGGAGGCGATCAGCGCCAGGGAAACCAGCACATCGGCCTTGATGTCAAAGGCTGTGACCAGCCCAATGATCGCTTCCAAAATGATTGGCAGACCGCACAGAATGATGGCGACCCATGCCATATCAAAGGGAAACGGCTGAATTTTCAGCAGGCTACAAAGTACCGCAACGCCGGAAACGGCAAGCAGAGTGATATCCTTTTTGATACCGCCCAATTCCAACCAATGTTCTAATTTTTCCATCCATGCTTTCATAATAATCCTCTTTTCATACCATAGAGGGTATGGGTACATTATACCCATAGGGGTATAAGTTGTCAAGAGGGGGGAAAGAAAAAAGCCAGCCCATAGGACTGACTTTTCATAACCTGTGTCTTATTGCATGTTGGCAAAGCGCTCTACCGCTTTGGTGAAGTTTTCAATGGTCTGATCGGCGTCGCCGTGTTCAATGCCATCCCGGACGCAGTGCTTAATATGCCCTTCCAGCACAACCTTTCCGCAGCCGTGCAGGGCAGACTTTGCAGCATTGATCTGAGACAAGATATCTTCGCAGGGCACATCCTGGTCGATCATACGGTCAATGGCCTGAACCTGACCAATGATCTTTTTCAGGCGGCGGTGGAGATTCTCAGAATCCATACATTGTTTCATAGCCGATTCCTCCATACGGTAAGGGGTATATGTTCATTATAGCGGATGAAAAAATGAATGTCAACCTGGCGATGGGGAGGGCCGTTGCCTGCCGGCGGAGGATGATATCAAGACGATCCGTGATTTTCTGGGTGCGACAGTGGAAGACAAAAAGGAATAGGGCTTGAAAAATGTCCGAATTCAGGATAAGATGTAGAAAGCTCCCGATGCTGTGAAAGTTTGCGCAGCCGGGTGAAATCTAAGATTGCGGAAGTGAAAGAAATGAAGCGAAATACGGGAATGCGCCTGCTGCTTACGATGCTGCTGATGAGTCTGCTGGCGCTGGCGGGCTATGCAGTGGACGACACAACGGATGCGCCGCCGGAAGGATATGCGTCCATGTTCCAGGCGTCTATCGAAAACAGCGCGGTACAGGCCACGCCGGAGAAGAAAACAACGCTGCTGGAGGGGAAATCCATCCTGTGCATTGGTGACAGCGTTATGGCGGGCTATGGCTTGGCCGATCCGGAGACGGAATCCTGGGTATCCATGCTGGAAAGCTGCTATGGAATGCAGGTAACCAACCGGTCCATTAGCGGCTCTACCATTACCTCGGCCGACAAGACGGGCTATATGGTGGGCGGCTGCTATGAGCCCATGGTGGAGCGGGAGCTTCCGGATGGCAAGTTTGACCTGATCTTGGTGGAAGGCAGCGGAAACGACTGGTATTGTGCGGTGCCCCTGGGGGATAGCCTGACCGAACGCAATCCCAAGACGTTTCAGGGCGCCATCAACGTAATCATTGACCGGCTTCAGGAGAAATATCCCAAAGCGGTGATCCTGTTTATGACCCCGTGGATTCCAAAATACCGCGCACCTTCCTGCTGGACGCCGGAAGAAGACTATCAAGAGGCGATGGTACAGGTGTGCGCGGCCCGGGGCGTTCCCTGCTATCAGGCCCGTAACCCGGAGCTGAGCGGGATTTATACCAATGATGTGAACTTCCGGAAGCAGTATTGTATCGCGGAAGATGACGCATGGCATTTGAATGCAGCGGGTCAGGCGCTGTTCCTGCCGCACATTGCCCAGTGGCTGGAGGAGCAGACCCGCGAAAGCGTGCTGGTTGCGGGCTTTCAGGATGTAAAGCGTCAGGACTGGTATGCCGATACCGTGGAATACATGGCCCAGCGCGGATTGATGAACGGAACTTCCACAGACCGCTTTTCCCCCGATATGGCCATGACCCGGGGAATGCTGGTTACGGTGCTGTATCGTGCTGCGGGGTCGCCGGATACCACTGGGTTGGAGGTTCCCTTCGTGGATGTTGCGCCGGGACAGTATTTCTATCCGGCTGTACTTTGGGCATATCAGCAGGGAATGATTCAGGGTATGGATGCAGAACATTTTGCGCCGGAAGAGAATTTGACCCGGGAGCAGATGACAACGGTACTCTACCGCTGGTGGAAAGAAGCCCATCCGGATGCCGAGACGCCCAACGAGGAATGCCTCAGTGCATTTTGGGACCGGGATCAGCTTGGAGCGTTCGCCCGGGAGGGAATGGCTTGGGCGGTGGAGTACGGCCTGATTCAGGGCACTGAAACGGGTCGAATGGAGCCGCAATCTTCTGCCACCAGAGCGCAGGTTGCAACCGTTTTGGAGCGCTACTGGGAAAATAATGATTTGAAATGACCGGAAACATGCCGCAGGGCCATTGACGAGGAAAAACAGTTGTGCTATCATCTACTTACACAACGGAGAAGGAGCGCTTGCCATGGACATTACAAAGCGGCAGATTACAAAGATATCCCGAGAGGCCTCTAAGCTGGCGGGCAGAATGCTCCGGGACCAGGGCGTTGGAACGGCAGAGTTTGACGTGATCCATGTGATCCGAAAAAATCCCGGTATTACCCAGGCGGGGATTCGGGAGCAGCTGGGGCTGGACAAGGGGGCATTGGCCCGGCAGATCGCCAGCCTGGAGTCCAAGGGCTTTTTGATCCGCAAAGACAATCCCCAGGACAAAAGAAGCCAGCTGCTCTATGCCACCGAAAAGGCCGACCAGCTGAAGAATTCCAAGGCCTACATCGAAAGCACCTATTACGGGTGGCTGCTGGAGGCCCTGTCGCCCCAGGAACAGCAGGCGTTTGCCCAGCTGCTGGAGCGGATTTATCAGCGCTCCAAGGAGGAAAGCCGGGCGGGCTTTTCCGATGTGATTGGGCGGCTGGACAGCGAAAAAGTGTAAAAGAAATCCCTCTGCATCAGGATCGGTGCAGAGGGATTTTTGCGCGATGTTACTTGTAGGAATAGAAGCCTTCGCCTGCGTTGATGCCGGTTTTGCCCTGGTCCAGATAATCCTCCTTGAGCATCTTCGCCAGCTTGCCGTGGAGCGAGGTGGGATCGGTGGCGTCCGGGTAATTCATGATGATGTTGTAAGCGGTGGTAATGCCTACAATATCGAGAATCCGGAAGGGACCGAAGGGAGCGCCGGTGGAGAGCATCCACGTCTTATCAATGGTTTCCACATCCGCAATGCCGTCGGCCAGCAGCTCCTGGGCGGACATCAGGAAGGGCACCAGCATGGAGTTGAGGATGTAGCCTGCCTTTTCCTTCTTGAGCTTCATGGGGATCATGCCCATGCTGGAGGCAAACTCGGCTACTGCCTCAAACACCTGGGGATCGGTGCCGGGATGGCCCATGACCTCCGCAATGTTCTGCTTCCAGATGTTGTTGGCAAAGTGCAGCGACAGGAATTTGCCAGGACGACCGGTGGATTCCGCCAGCATGCTGGGCAGCAGGGTGGAGGAATTGGTGGCAATGATGGTTTTCTCCGGCAGCAGGGGCTGGAGCTGGGCGAAAAATGCCTTCTTGGCCTCCGGCTGCTCGGCCAACGCTTCAATCACCAGGTCTGCATCGGCAACGGCTGCGGCCAGATCGGTTTCATAGTGAAAATTCTCAAAGGCTTCATCGGCCCGACGGAGCAGGGCATCATAATCCGCGGTGGCGGAATTCCCGTTGAAGATCAGTCCACGGCTTACCGCACCGCCGTGCTCTTTTGCTGCGGTCAGTTCCGCCTGATAAATTCCGTGAAGGCGCGCGACCTTGGGCTGGGCGCGCTGGACGGAGCCCTCGCTGCGGAGATAGGTGGTCACATGGAATCCGGCATAGGCACACTGATAGGCGATCTGGCTGCCCAATACGCCGCCACCGGCTACGGTTACATTCTGAATCTTCATCATATCCTCCATTCTGGAAAACACATCGTTTCCACATGTTGTAGTTGAAAAAGTAGGGACCGGAACGTGAAGCATCCGCGGGGTCCGGAACCTTTTTGTATCTTCATTATAGCAGGACACACGGGAAACACTTTGTGCACCGAAACGAAGAATGGAGGAATATTCGTTTAATTTGACAAAAGAACAGCACCATGGACCAAGCCATGGTGCTGTAACGCTTATTCGTCTTCGGAGGGAACGTCCTCAGCCGCGTGGATGCCGCACAGCCGCCCAAGCGTCCAGGCCATGCCAATGGATACGCCGGGGATGGGAGTGGAATACTGAACGCCCCAGCGCCTGCCGCAGCAATTGCCGGTGGCATACAGTCCGGGGATGGGCTCCTTGTCCATGTCCAGAACATTCTGCCGCTCGTCCGTCCAAAGGCCGTCTACCGTGGCAAGAAATTCGTTGCCAATCTGCGCATGACGGCGGAAGGCATAGTAGGGCGGCTTGCACAGGGGCAATAGCACCCGGGGGTCCTTACCGAAGTCCTCGTCCCGTCCGGTTTCACAGAAGCTGTTGTACCGGGCAATGGAGGAAAGGAAGTTCTCCTTTTTCTTGCCGGTAAAGCCCAGGCAGTCCGCCAGCTGGGGCAGGGTGTCGGCGCAGAACATCCGCTCGTTGGGATCTTCCTTGGGCCCGGGTGGAGGGCCACCGGGCCCACCGGGGCCGCCAGGACCACCGGGACTACCAGGACCACCGGGGCCACCGGGACCACCAGGGCCACCGGGCATACCGTCTTCCATCCCGGGCGGAGCTTGCCGTCTGCCGCTGCCGGGGGGTGTATGAACCGGGCGCATGCTCAGACTACAGCCCTCGTCTCCCGCTTCCCGGGCACGGCGCATCAGGCTTCGAATGGCGTCCATATCCTCCTCGTTGGAGGTCCATACGGCGTTGTGGCCGGGGGCCTGATAGGTCAGCCAGTTCTCGAGATCGCTGTCAAATACCGAGGTCACATAGCCCTCAGGCAGTCGGGCACCCTCTACACCGGAGAGCACCGCGTCGCCAAAGCCCTCGTTGCAGAACCGGTTCCCGTCCCGATCCAGCCATACGGTGGCAGCGGTACCGATCACCTGATTAGGGAAGAAATAGTTGGCGCCCATGGTGGCAATGGGGCCCGGGGCCATTCTGCCGCCTGCCCACACGCCCATGCGAATGCCGCTGCCGTCCTGACCCCGCACCGAAGCGGTAACCACCTGGCCGGGCTTTTTCAGGGTAGCGATCTCATCGCACAGATCCTCTACCATTTCGGCATTTTTCGAGAAGTCACCGGCAGCCAGAATGACCCCGCGGTTCGCATTGATTTGCACATAGCTGCCGTCGCTGCGCTTGCAGATCACACCGGTGACCCGCTTGCCGGTTTTCACCAACTGGCAGGCGGTGTGCTCAAACAGAAACTTTGCGCCGCGACGCTGGGCCTCCTGCTGATTCAGCCGCGCCACCTTCGACAAGCTGGCAATGCCCGGAAACTCTGCACAGCCGGGCCAGAACTTAAAGCCGGACAGGTCGCCGGTGAAATTTTTGTTGCCGGGCCAGTGGGTGACCACAATGGCGTCCCGCTGCTCCGGGGGCAGGGGCTCGATCATCCAGTCAAAGCATTCGCCACTGGTGCGGGCAAACTGCATCACCAGCTTGGGGTTGGAGCGGTTGTTGCTCCGAAGCTGCCAGTCGTTGAGAAACTCGATTTCATCCACATGGGGAATGCCCCGCTGTGCAAGAAACTTGGAATTGATATGGCCCAAATCGTTGCCCACCGCATGAAACAGCCGCTCTTTCTGCTGATCCACGGCGATGACTGCTGCACCGGCCTCTGCGGCGGCACGGGCGGCTGCGGTGCCGGAATGGGCACAGCCAACTACCACAACATCGGCGGACAAGGTTTCCTGAATCAGCGCCGGGTCAATGGGGGCCGGGGGCTGCCGCCAGGGTGCGTTTAGATTCGGCATGGGATCCCTCCTGTTACAATATATTTGCCTCGGAAAAGTTGCAGCCAGCAACGAGCCGAGACATCTCGTTGCCTAAGCTGTTAGAATGGGAATGTAATGGTCTGCCCCATCCCTCCAAGGGCTTTTACGCCCGCAAAAAAGTCAGTCAGCCATCTTCCTATTCGCAGCGTTCGATTTGTGCAGGTAGAGCCGCGTGTTCGTGTCACCAAACAGATAGAATCGGCAATGGGTAAAGATGGCACAGTCCATTGCAAATTCTTTCAGGAGTGATGAACATGAACGCAGCAGGTATTGACGTTTCCAGCAGAAAGAGCACCGTGGCCGTGCTTCGTCCTTTCGGCGAAGTCGTGAAACTGCCCTTCGATGTGCGCCACAGCGCTGAGGATCTGGCGACGCTTGCAGAACAGCTCAAATCTATCGAGGGTGAGACGCGGGTGGTCATGGAGCACACAGGGCGCTACTACGAGAGTATCGCCAAGGTTCTCCATGAAGCCGGACTCTATGTCTCGGCGGTCAACCCTCTGCTCATCAAGGAGTACGGCA
>CAVJLG010000015.1:0-14223 GCA_963650135.1 Barnesiella intestinihominis
GCAAGCCCAATGTGGGCAAGTCCAGCCTGCTGAACTATATCCTGGGGGAGGAGCGGGTCATTGTTTCCAACGTGGCCGGTACGACCCGGGACGCCATCGACAGCTATTATGAAAATGAATACGGCAAATATGTCTTCATCGACACGGCGGGCATGCGCAAAAAGTCCAAGGTAGACGACAGCGTGGAGAAATTCTCCAATATGCGCAGCATCGACGCCATTTCCCGGGCGGATGTGTGCCTGATTCTCATCGATGCCAACGAGGGCGTGACCGAGCAGGACACCAAGATTGCGGGCCTGGTCCACGAGGCGGGCAAGGCGGCTATGATCGTAGTGAACAAGTGGGATGCGGTCAGCAAGGATAGCCATACCATGGACAAGTTTACCAAGTCCGTGCGGGAGGGGCTGGCGTATATGACCTATGCCCCGGTGCTGTTTATCTCGGCCCTCACCGGACTGCGTGTGGATCGGATTTATGAGACGATTAACGCTGTGGCCAACCAGAACGCCATGCGGATTTCCACCGGTACCCTCAACAGCATCCTGGCCGATGCAACCACCCGGGTGCAGCCGCCCACCGATAAGGGCAGACGGCTGAAGGTCTACTATATCACCCAGTCCGGGGTCAAGCCCCCCACATTTGTATTGTTCTGCAACAGCGCAAAGCTGTTCCACTTCTCCTATCAGCGGTATCTGGAGAACCAGCTCCGGGCGGTATTCGGCTTTGAGGGTACCCCCATTAAGCTCATTATCCGCCAGAAGGGAGAGGATGGTGACAAGGTGTGAATGCACTCTATGTCATCCTCGGGGTGCTGCTGCTGACAGCGGTGCCCTATATTCTGGGTTGCTCCAACGGGGCAATCCTAGTGAGCAAGTTTATTCTTCGGGACGATATCCGCACCCATGGCAGCGGCAATGCGGGCCTGACCAACTTTAACCGGGTGTTTGGCGGAAAGCTGACGCTGCTGGTGATTTTGGCAGACGTATTGAAAGCCGTATTCGGCGTGCTGCTGGGCGTATTGGGCGCGCATCTATTGGAACGGGCGGGAATTATGGCGATTTCCTCCTTGCGCGCCAAGTATATTGCCGGACTGTTCTGCGAGCTGGGGCATATGTTTCCCTGTATGTTTGGGTTCCGGGGCGGCAAGGGCATTATGTCCGGCGGCATCATTGCCATTATGATTTCCTGGAAGGTGGCCGTGGTGGTTTGGGGCTCCTTTGTGCTCCTGACGGCCATCACCAAGTATGTTTCGGTGGGCTCTATTTCCACGGGCATCCTGTTCCCGGTGATGGCGTGGGTGCTGTATCACGACCCGGTGTGCCTGGTGGCTGCGCTGCTGGTGGGCGGACTGATTGTGTTCCAGCACCGGGGCAATATCCAGCGGCTGATCCAGGGCAATGAAAACAAATTCTCTCTCCATAAAAAAGCCAAGTAACAGGAGGTTTCGTTTCATGAAGATCACAGTAGTGGGCAGCGGCGGCTGGGGTACGGCCTTGGCGATCCTGCTCCATAAAAACGGACATCAGGTAACGGTTTGGTCCTTTTCCCAGTCCGAGGTGGATTATATCCGGGAGAACCATGAAAATGCGCTGCTCAAGGGCGTAACGGTACCGGAAGAGATTCAGCTCACCACGGATATTTCCGCAGTAAAGGACGCAGACTTTGTGGTTTCTGCGGTTCCCTCCTTTGCAGTGCGTTCCACGGCAAATGCGATGACGCCGTATCTCACAAAGGATTCAATTCTTGTATCGGTTACAAAGGGCATCGAGCGGGACACCGCCAACCGGATGAGCCAGATTCTCCGGGAGGTAACCGGGGCGAAGGTTGCGGTATTGTCCGGGCCTACCCATGCCGAGGAGGTTGGCCGGGGCATTCCCACCGGCTGCGTGGTGGCCTGCGAGGACCATGCCGTTGTGGATATGGTGCAGGACGCCTTTATGTCCGACGTGTTCCGGGTGTATGCCAGCGGCGACATTGTGGGCGTTGAGCTGGGCGCGGCACTGAAGAACATCTATGCGCTGATTGCCGGTGTTCTGGAAGGGGCCGGCTGCGGCGACAACACCAAGGCGCTGATGATGACCCGGGGCCTTACCGAGTCTGCACGGCTGGGCGTTGCATTGGGCGCCAAGCAGGAAACCTTCGCGGGCCTGTCCGGCGTGGGCGATTTGATCGTTACCTGCTGCTCCATGCATTCGAGAAACCACCGGTGCGGTATTTACATCGGCGAGGGCATGACGGCCAAAGAGGCCATGGATAAGGTTGGCGCAGTGGTAGAGGGCTATTATGCCACCGCTTCGGCCCATCAGCTGGCGGAGAAATACGGCATTGAAATGCCCATTGCAGACGCAGCCTATCAGGTGCTCTATGGAAACGGCAACGTCCAGGAGGCCATTGGCGGCCTGATGCGCCGTCAGAAGCGACATGAGATCGACGAGATCTGGCTGGAAGGCTGACATGTGGAATTATCATCTGCACAGCCGCTGTTCCTTTGATGCGGAGTATCCCCTGACGGAAATGTGCAGCGCTGCAAAAAAGGCCGGAATTACTGAGCTGTGCCTGACAGACCACTGCGATTTGGTGGATGAAAAGGGCCAGCCCAATGATGATTTTGACTGGAATGCAGAAAATCAGGAGCTATTGGCGGCAAGAAAACGCTTCCCGGAGCTGACCATTCGCAAAGGGGTTGAGCTGGGGCAGGCGATCCTTCGCCCGGAAGCGGCGGAAAAGATTCTGGCTGAGCCGGATATCGATTTTGTGCTGGGCTCCATGCACGATAGTCCCGAGGGGATCGACTACTATTGGATTGAATATACCTCCCGGGCGCAGTGCCTGAAGCTCATTGAGGGGTATCTTGGGGCGCTGCTGACGCTGAGCCGGACGGATTATTTCGATTCTCTGGCCCATATGACCTATCCGCTGCGCTATATGCGGGACCGGGCCGGGATTCAGGTGGATTTCCGCTGTTTCGACGACCTGGTGCAGGAAATTCTCAAAACCCTGGTGGAACGGGGAAAGGCGCTGGAGCTCAATACCTCCGGATGTCAGAATCCCAGCCGTGAGCCCCTGCCGCCGGAGTACATCGTAAAACGCTATCGGGAGCTGGGCGGCGAACTGATTACCATCGGCACCGACGCCCATGAGCCGAACAACATTGCGGCGGGACTGGAACAGGGCATGGCGCTGCTTCGGCGCTGCGGATTCCGGTATCTCACCGGCTATGAAAAAAGAAAACCGCTGCAACGGCGGATATAAAAAAGGAGAAGATCATCCATGATTGCAATTGCATGTGACCACGGCGGCTATGGCCTCAAGGAAGCAGTAAAGGCGCACCTGATCGAAAAGGGCTATGAGGTCAAGGACTTTGGCACCAACAGCCTGGAGAGCTGCGATTATCCCGACTATGCAGCGCCCGCAGCAAAGTCTGTGGCAGACGGCACCTGTGAAAAGGGAATCGTCATCTGCACTACCGGCATTGGCGTTTCGATGGTGGCGAACAAGGTTAAGGGCATTCGCTGTGCGCTGTGCTCTGATCCGCTGTCGGCTTCCCTGACCCGCCGCCACAACAATGCCAATATGCTGGCCCTGGGCGCCGGTATCATCGGTCAGAACCTGGCTATGGAAATTGTGGACACCTGGCTGACCACCGAGTTTGAGGGTGGGCGGCATGAGCGCCGGGTAAACAAGGTTATGGCCCTGGAGAATGAAGCATGATCCGTCCCATTACTTCCGATGATCGGGCGCAGTATATCGCCATGTGCAGGGAATTCTACAGCGGCGACGCGGTATTGCATCCCGTGCCGGAGGACTACTTCCAGCGGACTTTTGACGCGCTGATGGCTCATACACCCTTTGCTGCGGCCTATCTCATCGAGCAGGACGGAGAGACTGCCGGGTATGCGCTGCTGGCCAAAAGCTTTTCGCAGGAGGCGGGCGGCGTTGTGATCTGGATTGAGGAGCTGTATATTCGCCCGCAATTCCAGGGCAAGGGCCTGGGGACTGCATTTTTCCGCTTCTTAGAGGCGCAGAATGACGGAACGGTAAAGCGCTACCGGCTGGAATATGAGCCGGACAATGTAAGAGGCGCAGCACTGTACCGCAGGCTGGGCTTCACCCCGCTGCCCTATGGACAAATGATAAAGGACATATAAAAATCGCATCCCCCGGATCAAGGCAAGATCCGGGGGATGCAATGTTTTAGGGGGGGAAAATGAAAGAAGTAAAGAAGAAATATAGGAAAGCCACGGGGTAAGTGGCTGTTGTTATCTTGTGATTCTTATCTTACCGGCGGACTTTGTATAGGGTATAAACAGATTTTGAACAATTTATGAAATTCGGTGATCGGCGACTTTTCTTTTCATATGGGATATAGTACAATTGAAATAGACCAAAGAGAGCAGGAGGACATGAAATGCACAAAAAGGGAATCCTGGGGAACAAATACTATCCCTATCTCACCGAGTTTTTTTCCGGCATGTCCGTCATGGCGGTGGAGCTGGGGGCAAGCCGATTGCTGGCGCCCTATTTTAGTTCCTCACAGATTGTTTGGACCATTATCATCGGCACCATTATGATCGCCATGGCCCTGGGCAACATTTGGGGCGGCAGAAGCGCAGACAAGCACCCTGACCCGGATCGCCTGTATCGCAGACTGATGATTGCGGCGGTTTGGATTGCGGCCATTCCGATGCTGGGGCGGTATATCATTTTGCTGATTTCCGGTGCGCTGATTTTAACGGTCAGCCAGAACTTTTTGATTATTGCGGCGTTTATTGCGTGCATGGTGATTTTTGTGTTCCCGCTGTTTTTACTGGGAACAGTGACTCCGTCGCTGGTGAAGTACACGGTGGACAGTCTGGACGACAGCGGGCGCATTGTGGGCACGCTTGGGGCTGCAAACACCATCGGCAGTATCATTGGCACATTCCTGCCTACCTTTGTAACCATCCCTGCCGTGGGAACCGCAGTGACATTCCTGATTTTCTCTGGCATTCTGCTGGTGATGGGGTTGGTGTATTTTATTAGTGTGCATCGGAAGCGGGCGCTATGCATCATTGCGACCATTCTGTTCGTGGTGTGCAGCATCTTTGGACATTCCGGCTCCTCAGCGTTTTGGGAGAAGGATCTGGTGTATGAGGGCGAGTCCATTTATAACTATCTCCAGGTGAAGGAAGACGACAAAAGCGTGATTCTTTCCACCAATGTGCTGTTTGGCGTTCAGTCCATTATGAAAAAGGACGGCGGCCTGACGGGCATGTATTACGACTATGCTCTGGCGGCTCCGGTGATGGCGGGAGCAGCGGAGAAGAATACAGATATCCTGGTGCTGGGTATGGGAACAGGTACCTTTGCGCTGCAAACCCAGCGCTATTTTCCGGACAGCGATATTTCCGGCGTAGAAATCGACCAGAAGATTACCGATCTGGCAGGCAAGTATTTTGAGCTGCCGGATACCATCCCCGTGACCACCTATGACGGACGGGCCTATCTCCAGGCGGTGGACCAGAAATACGACGTGATTATGGTGGACGCTTATCAGGACATTACGATTCCCTTTCAGATGTCCACGGTGGAGTTCTTCTCCATGGTGCGGGACCATTTGAATCCCGGCGGTGTGATGGTGGTGAATATGAATATGCACTCTGAGGGGGAGGGAAGCATCAACGCCTACCTTGCCGACACCATTGCGTCGGTCTTTCCGGCGGTGACGACAGCGGATGTAAAGGGCGGCAGCAACCGGGAGCTCTTTGCGGCCATGGAGCCGGAAACATTGAATGGTTTTAGCGCGAAAGTGAATGAACTGCCCGAGGGGGTACTGCGGGATCAGATGAACACCGTGGCCGCCCAGCTAACGCCCTATGAATCCGGGGATTATCGGCTGACCGACGATCAGGCGCCGGTGGAGCTGCTGGGCATGCGGGTGATTGACGGCATGATTCAGCAGGAGCTGGGCTATTATCGGGATATTTTCCGGGAAGGCGGCATTTCCGGGCTGCTGGACGCGGCAGGCTGACAAACGGACGGTTGCAATCCGGGAGAATTTTGAGTACAATAGGGAGGAATGTGCATGGAGATTCTAGTGATCGACGGGCAGGGCGGCGGCATGGGCCGCGGCATTGTTGGGGAGCTTCGAAAGCGATTCCCCCAGGCGACGATTCGCGCAGTGGGGACCAATTCCATTGCCACCGGCAACATGCGGAAGGCCGGGGCGGATATCTCTGCCACCGGAGAAAATGCGGTGGTGGTAGGCGCAAGAAACGCCGACTATATCCTGGGGCCCATTGGAATTGTGATCGCCGATGCGCTGTATGGAGAAATTACCCCTGCTATGGCATTGGCGGTGAGCCAGAGCCGGGCAAAGCGGATTTTGATCCCCGTAAACCACTGTAATAATCTGGTGGCCGGGGTGAAACAGCTCCCCATGGGCCAGCTGATTCAAGAGGCCATTGCACTGATTGAAGCATAACCCGGCACAAGAAGTGTCGGCTACTCCGATGAATTGGAGTTTTACCTGAAATAAGAAAAAGAAACGGTTGCCAGGAAGGTACGACCCATCCAGAAGGGTGGAATGCCTTGCTGGCAATTTTTGTATTTGGAGGAATGAAGCATGCATATGGCAGATGCGCTGCTGTCTCCCGGTGTGGGAGCGGCGATGTGCGCGGTAAGTGTTGGCGCGATGGCCTATTCCGGCGTAAAAATGAAGGGCGGACGGGAGGCGGAAAAGAAACTTCCAATGATGGCGGTATCCGGCGCGTTTGTGTTTGCGGCACAGATGATTAACTTTACTATACCCGGTACCGGCTCCAGCGGCCACATCGGCGGCGGTATTCTATTGTCGGCGCTGCTGGGAGGACCGGCTGCACTGCTGACCATTGCGGCAGTATTGGTGATCCAGTGCCTGATGTTTGCAGACGGAGGCTTGCTGGCTTTGGGGTGCAATATCTTTAATATGGGTGTATTGCCGTGTTTGGTGGTTTATCCGCTGCTATTTCGGCGAATTTTCGGGAAAAAGTCCAGCCGTGGGCGGCTGATGGCAGCATCCATTCTATCGGTGGTGGTGGGCTTGCAGTTGGGCGCCTTTGGCGTGGTGCTGGAAACCACGGCCTCGGGCATTTCTGCGCTGCCATTTTCCACATTTGTATTGCTGATGCAGCCCATTCACCTTGCTATTGGCCTGGTGGAGGGCATTGTCACCGGAGCAGTGCTGCTGTTTGTCTATGAAACCCGTCCGGAAATTCTGGATGGTGCGCAGCAGGCGGCGGAATCTCACTCGGTGTGCCGGACTGCAATTGTCTTCGCGGTGGCGGCATTGCTGGTGGCCGGAGGACTGAGCCTGTTAGCCTCCGGACTGCCCGATGGGCTGGAGTGGGCCATGGAGAAAACGGCCGGAACCACAGAGCTGGAGGCGCAGGGTGCAGCAGAAAAGGCGGCGGATATTCAGGAGAAAACTGCCTTGATGCCGGACTATGAAGCGCCGGTGGAAAATGCATCCGTCAGCACATCTCTGGCAGGTGTAGCAGGCAGCGTGATGACATTTGTGCTGGCGGGAGCTGCCGGCGGTGCCATTTTGGCGGTGAAAAAGCGGAAGAAAAAGTCGGAAGCGAAGAAGGGGTAAAGGGATATGACGGATATTCGAAGCAAAACCAGAGCACTCTATGCCCTGGAGCAACTGGCGGACGGCACCACCGTCATCCATCGGCTGCATCCCATGGCAAAGCTGCTGGGCTGCATTGGATACCTGATTTGCCTGATTTCCCTTCGCAGCGGCAGCTTGGGGCAGCTGGCGGCGTTTTGCTTTTACCCGGTGATCGTGCTGGCGCTGGGGGAGGTACCCTTTGGCATGGTGTTTCGCCGGTGCCTGATTGTGCTGCCATTTTGCCTGCTGATGGGGATTGGAAACCTAATCACCCAGCGGCAGGTGGTGCTGCTGTTGGGGCCAATTCCGGTGACGGAGGGACTGATTTCCAGTCTGGGCATTTTGGTGCGGGCGGTGCTGTCGGTGGCGGCGGTGCTGACACTGATTGCGGTGACGCCGTTTCCACAGCTCACCGGGGCGCTGGGACGGCTCCATGTACCGGGAACACTGATTGCGCTGCTGGAGATGACCTATCGCTATGTGGGGGTGCTGATGGACGAGGCGGGGCATATGTCCGACGCTTATCATCTGCGGGCGCCGAATCACAAGGGGCTGGAGATGCGCCATATGGGCCCGTTTGTGGGAAGCCTGCTGCTGCGGAGCTTTGACCGCGCGGAGCGAATTTATGGGGCCATGCGATGTCGCGGCTATGGCGGACAGTGGCATGCCGGACGCGGGAAGCCCATGAAGAAAAACGATATTTGTTATCTGATTTTGGTGCTGGGCAGCTCGATTTTGTTCCGGCTGACGGATATTGCAGGATGGCTGGGAGGTGTGTTATCATACTGGATGTAAAAGAACTGTCCTTTACCTACCCGGATGGAACCCAGGGACTCCGACAGGTGAGCTTCCAGCTGTCCCCGGGGGAGTCGGCGGCACTGATTGGGGCCAATGGCGCGGGAAAGACTACGTTATTGCTTTCCTTGGTAGGGCTGTTAAATGCCCGGGGGGTGATTCGTGTGGATGGGCTGACCCTTTGCGACAAAAATCTGCCCCAAATTCGCCAGCGCGTGGGCGTAGTATTTCAGAACCCCGACGATCAGCTGTTTTTGCCAACGGTCTATCAGAATGTGGCCTTTGGACTGGAAAACATGGGCCTATCCGGGGCGGAAGTGCAGGAAAGAACCGACGGAACCCTGGAACGATTGGGTATCTTACCGCTTCGGGAGCGGCAGGCCCAGCGGCTTAGCGGCGGAGAAAAGCGAATGGCGGCGCTGGCAACGGTGCTTGCCATGGAGCCCAAGATTTTGCTGCTGGACGAGCCCACGGCCTTTTTGGACCCCAAAGCCAGGCGGCGACTGATTCAGGTCATGGCAACGCTGGACCAGACCATGCTGGTGGCGACCCATGATTTGACCTTTGCATTGGAGACGTGCAAGCGCTCCATTGTGCTGACGGATGGCGCGGTATTTGCCGATGGGCCATCCCGAGAGCTACTATTCGATGAAACATTGATGGAAAACGGTGGCGTGGAAGCAATTCGCGCCCATGGATAACCGGAAAGGAGTATCGTCATGACATTACAGGAATTTTTTCAGGCCCATCCCAAGGTGGCGCTGGGCTTTTCAGGCGGAGTGGATTCCTCGTATCTGCTCTATGCGGCAAAGCAGGCCGGGGCGGATGTGCGGCCTTATTTTGCAAAAACCCAGTTCCAGCCCCAGTTTGAGCTGGAAGATGCCAAGCGGCTGGCGGAGCTGGTGGGGATTGAGCTGACGGTGCTGCCCTATGATGTGTTGCCCGCCGCAGGCTTTAACCCGCCGGACCGGTGCTATTACTGTAAGACGGCACTGTTTGGTGCACTGGTGGCGCGGGCAAAGCAGGACGGCTATGATACCATCATTGACGGCACCAATGCTTCAGATGATGCCGGAGATCGCCCGGGGATGAAAGCTCTTCAGGAGATGCAGGTGCTCTCACCGCTGCGGATGTGCGGCCTGACCAAGCAGGATATCCGGGAAAAATCAAAGGAGGCGGGACTGTTCACCTGGGATAAGCCTTCCTATGCCTGTCTGGCTACCCGGTTCCCCTCTGGCGTGCAGATTACTGCGGAGGGGCTGCAAAAGGTAGAGCAGGCCGAGGGCGCACTGTTTGCCCTGGGCTTTACGGATTTCCGGGTACGGGTTTACCATGGTGCAGCTAGAATCCAGCTGCCGAAAGCGCAGATGGAGCGGGGCCTTGCCATGCGGCAGGAGATTTTAGAGAAGCTTCGGCCGCTGTTTGAAGGCGTATTCTTGGATTTGGAGGGACGATAATGGAGCAGCAGGAGATCCGGGCCATGTTGGAGCAGGTGGCAAACGGCACCATGCAGGTGGACGATGCGCTGCTCCAGCTGAAAAAGGCCCCCTATGAGGACCTGGGCTTTGCCAAAATCGACACCCATCGGGCCCTGCGCCAGGGAGCGGCGGAGGTGATCTATGGGGCCGGAAAAACCGCCCAGCAGATTGCGGAAATTGCGGGCGCTATGTATGAAAGGGGCCAGAAGACCATTCTCATTACCCGGATGGACCAGGAAAAGGCGGATGTGGTGGCGGAGCGGCTGCCCCTTCGATATGATGCCATGAGCCGGGTTGGCATTGTGGGGGAAATGCCCCCCATTACCGGAAACGGTACCATTGTGGTGGCAACCGGCGGCACCTCGGATGTCCCCGTGGCAGAGGAAGCGGCACTGACGGCGGAAGCATTGGGCAACCGCGTGGTGCGGCTCTATGACGTGGGCGTGGCGGGACTGCATCGGCTGCTGAGCCATTTGGACGAGATTATGAACGCCCGGGTTATCGTTGCCATTGCAGGCATGGAGGGGGCGCTGGCCAGCGTGATTGGCGGTCTGGCGGATTGCCCGGTCATTGCGGTGCCCACTTCGGTGGGCTATGGCGCGAATTTCGGTGGACTTTCGGCGCTGCTGAGCATGCTGAATTCCTGCGCCAGCGGCACCAGCGTGGTGAATATTGACAACGGATTTGGGGCCGGGTATCTGGCCAGCATGATTGCGCATATAGGAGGAGACAAATGAAAACACTGTATCTTGAATGCAAAATGGGCGCAGCAGGGGATATGCTCATGGGAGCGCTGCTGGAGCTGATGCCTGATCCCCAGGCTGAGCTGGACCGGCTCAATGCGCTGGGCATTCCCGGCGTAGTCTACGCCATGGAGAAGACGGAGAAGTGCGGCATTTTGGGTACCCATGTCAGAGTGACGGTAAACGGAGAGGAAGAGCATAGCCACGATCATGTGCACGAGCATGACCATGACCATGACCACGAGCATCATCATGACCATGAGCATGACCATGAGCATGACCACGAACATCATCATGACCACGCCATGGAGGCCCATGAGCACCATCATGATTCTGTACACGACCATGACCACGCCCACGACCACGACCACGACCATACCCATCACCACACCAGCATGGCGGATGTTACCCACATCCTGTCACACCTGCCGCTGCCGGAGACAGTACGGGAAAATGCGCTGGGCGTGTATCAGGCCATTGCCCAGGCGGAAAGCAAGGCCCACGGGAAGCCGGTGGAGGAAATCCACTTCCACGAGGTGGGCACTATGGATGCAGTGGCGGACGTGGTAGGCGTATGCATGCTGATGGATCGGCTGGCAGTGGATCAGATCGTAGCGTCGCCGGTGCATGTGGGCTCCGGCCATGTCCACTGTGCCCATGGCATCCTGCCGGTGCCGGCTCCGGCCACTGCGGATTTGCTTCGCGGTATTCCCAGCTATGGCGGCGAGATTCAGGGCGAGCTCTGCACCCCCACCGGTGCGGCGTTGCTGCGGCAGTTTGTAGGGAAGTTTGGCCCCATGCCCCAGATGGCAGTGGAGAAAATCGGCTATGGCATGGGCAGCAAGGATTTTCCCATGGCAAACTGCGTCCGTGCCATGTTGGGGCAGACAGAGGAGAAGCCCGGCGATCAGGTGGTAGAGCTTCAGTGCAATCTGGATGACATGACCCCGGAGGATGTGGGCTTTGCCATGGAAATGCTGCTGGAGGTCGGTGCGCTGGATGTTTATACCACAGCCATTCAGATGAAGAAGAATCGGCCCGGTGTGCTCCTGAGCGTATTGTGCCAGCCGGAGCAGCGGGAGAAGATGGTGGAGCTGCTGTTCCGCCATACCACGACCCTGGGCATCCGGGAGACGGTACATCGGCGCTATACCCTGGAGCGCTCTTCCCACTTGGCGGAAACCCCCTGGGGAACGGTAGCGGTAAAACGGGCCCAGGGCTGGGGCGTTATCCGGGAGAAGCCGGAGTTTGACCAGCTCCATGATATTGCAAAAAAAGAGAACCTCAGCATGGCAGAGGTTCGCAGAGCACTGAAATAGAGATCAATCCCCCAGATACGACCGCTTGCTCGGAAGTGTCTGGGGGATCAATTTATGGAAAAAGAGACGCAGCAAAATTAAGTGCGGGACTAGGCTTCGTCGTCGTCACATTCTTCGATGCGCTAGCCATTGGCGGCAGCCCAGGTACGAACGGCGGACATCAGACGTGCTTCTTCGGCCTTTGAGCACTTATGGCGGATGATTTTTTCCTGGGCAGGGTCATATTGTAGGGATTCATAGTCTGGAGATAACGCTAGCATTACATTAGGCTCATTCTTGCCTGGAAGAAAATAACAGGTATAAAGCCGGGTATTGTATTTATAAAAAATAGTATCCTCGTTTACAGAAATTTGGTTTTCGGGGAGAGTCAGAAGCATAGTTTGTATCTTCTTTTCGTAGTTCTCACGGAGATGCACTTGCTGCTTCCAGGTGTCGGAAATATAGTGCCATAGACTTGTATCGGGCGAATAGGCAAGTGAATAAGGAATGGTAGCAGGGCTAGTCTTGATGGGCGGACGCCCCCCAAATTCCAGCTTCCAGAGCAGGAAAACTTCACAGCTTTCTTCATTCCGGTCTAGATCACCAAGCGAATAGGGCTCCTGCATGCTATTCATGTAGTATTTTCCGGAGGAACAGTCAGCAATGCAGACACGAAAATCACGATCCTGATAGGGGAGTGTGCGACATTCCGGCGTGATGGTTTCGGCCAGAATGATGATGACACAAATCGGGGTATTGTATCTGGGGGTGCGGGACTTCGGCTTCCGTGCAGGAATTGTACGAAAAGCCTGCTGAGCCAGATAAATGCATCGTCGGTAGACCTTTTGGTCCAACTTCGTTACAGAAAACACAGCGACCCGATAGAAATAGGGAGCGGTGGAAATGGTCGGGCTGGGAAGATTACGATAGAAAAGTGTGCATTCCGAAGTATGGGATTGAGGAGCTTCGGTGCCCCATTTGCGGCAGCGACGATAAATCGTGTCTTTTACGGCATTGCTGGAACTTCCATTTTTGGTCGTGATGTATTCGGAACGCAAGGTTTTCCAATTTCGGATTTTGAACAGCAGGTCGGAGGTGCCGAGAAATAATACAGCGCGAAAAAGCAGATATGCCAGGGAGAGAATCAGCCCTAGAAACATTACCGCGATGCCAAGCCAGGTGGAGACTGCCTCAATGAGAAGAATCCCAAGTGCGAAGCCACCAATCGCAAGCAATAGAAAGGGCAGGTATAATATGAATTGGCATAATACGGTTTGATTTAGCTTTGGATATTTCATACAGGACGCCTCGCTTTCTAAATTATCTAGCATGATAGTAACATATATTTACTGCAATGTCAATAAAATTAGGAAACAATAGGTGAATGATTATAACGCAATTCATTGGCGGCACAAATGTTTCCGTGGCCTGCCGATGCTGAGCGCCGAACTGCGATGAGCGTGATTGTGATATTCTTCGGATGGATTCTAATAGCGGCAGCGAATGGAATGTGATATAATAATATCAATGTAAGGTAAATGCGGGAGGGGAGAACCATGTATTTTGCATACGGGGAAACCGAGCTTTCCTATCTGCGGAATAAGGACAAGCGGCTATGTGAGGTGATTGACCGCATTGGGCATATTGACCGTGCGGTGGATACAGACTTGTTTTCGTCTGTGGTTCATCACATCATCGGGCAGCAGATTTCCACGAAAGCGCAGGCGACCATCTGGCAGCGTATGCAGGACGCGCTGGGTGAGGTGAATGCCGAAACAATCCAGGCTGCCGGGGTTCCCAAACTGCAATCCTTGGGCATGACCTTTCGCAAGGCGGAGTACATTACTGATTTTGCTGAGAAAGTCCATACGGGTGCATTTGACTTAGATGCGGTAGAGCACATGGGTGATGAGGATGCAATTAGGGAATTGAGCAGCCTGAAAGGGATTGGCGTTTGGACCGCGGAGATGATTTTGCTGTTCTGCTTACAGCGGCCTGATATTTTTAGCTATGACGATCTTGCCATTCAGCGGGGACTGCGCATGATCTACCATCACCGCAGCATTGACCGTAAGCTGTTTGAAAAATACGGTCGCCGTTTTTGCCCTTATTGCAGTGTGGCAATCCTGTATCTCTGGGCCGTGGCAGGCGGAGCGATCCCGGAGATGCGGGATTACAAACCCAAAAGCAAAAATGGAGAAAAAAGATAAATATATTTGTTTAGAGATGAGCAAAACACACATTGAACATCGAGGTCAAAGCGATTCAATAAAGGA
>CAVJLG010000016.1:0-3070 GCA_963650135.1 Barnesiella intestinihominis
CGCGCAAGAGACGCAATAAGACCCTGAAGATCGCAAAGGGCTACTGGGGCAGCAAATCCAAGCATTTTAAGATGGCAAAAGAAGCCGTCATGAAGTCCGGCAACTATGCATTCCGTGACCGCCGCGCGAAGAAGAGAGATTTCCGCAAGCTGTGGATCTCCCGTATTTCCGCTGCTGTTGCTCCCTATGATATCAACTACTCCCGCTTCATGAACGGTCTGAAGAAGGCTGGCATCACCATGAACCGGAAGATGCTCTCCGAGCTGGCAATCAACGATGCAACTGCATTCGCAGCTCTGGTTGAGACTGCAAAGAAGGCTCTTTAATCTGTACTTTTCCGCCGCTGGATCTTTGTCCGGCGGCGGTTTTGATTTTAAGGCAATACTACACAAATGTGTCGTCGGTCTTCAGCCGATCTTTTTCACCGGAAATGCGTTATTTTTTCTCGAAATACACAAAGTATTCCATCGAAAAACTGCCTTTTTCCGCTGCGAAATCTCTGGCTGAATCCTCGCCGCCGATTTATGTAGCGTTGCCTTGGCATTTTTTTTATTTGAATGCTTGACATTCCGGCTGTCGTTGTGGTTGAATAGACGGGAATAATTAGAATTCGGAGGAAATGCCATGGGTGCAGAGAAAACATTAGTCAACGATATGTCGCAGGGGCCGGTGCTCAAATCACTGATCCGCTTTGCGATACCGATGATGCTGGCCAACCTGTTGCAGGCGGTTTACAGCATGGTGGACATGATCGTTGTGGGGCAGTTTGGCGGACCGGCGGGACTGTCGGCGGTTGGAATCGGCGGGCAGCTTACCAACCTGTTCCTGGCGGTGGGCATGGGCTTCTCCAACGGCGCCCAGGTGGTCATCTCCCAGCAAGTTGGACTGAAAAGCAAGAAAATATCCAAGACCATTGGCACGCTGCTTACCACGGAGCTGATTTTGGCGGTGATCGTGGGCGCAATCGGCGTGATATTCCATCAGGGCATTCTGGGGCTGATGAATACCCCTGCCGCAGCCTGGGATGAGGCGGTTGGCTATCTGGTAATTTGCAGCTGTGGCATGATTTTCATCTATGGCTATAACGCCCTGTGCGCGGTACTCCGGGGCATGGGGGAAAGCAAGCTGCCCATGGTGTTTATTGCGGCGGCGTCCCTGGTGAACGTGGTGCTGGACCTTGTGTTTGTGGGCGGTTTCCATTGGGGCGCATCCGGCGCAGCGGCGGCTACGGTGATTGCCCAGGGTGTTGCATTCTTCTGTGCGGCAATCTTCCTCTATCGACATAAAGAGGCTGTGCAGTTTGATTTTCATCTCAAGAGCTTTGCCATTGATCGGGAGCAGCTGGGGGCTCTGTGCCGCCTGGGCATTCCCTCTGTGGTGCAGCAGTTCCTGATTACCGTTTCCATCACCTTTGTCAATGCCCAGGTGAATGCCTATGATGTGGTGGCCTCTGCGGTGGACTCCGTGGGCGGCAAGCTCAATATGGTAGCGAATATCATCACCGGCGCAATTTCCACCGCAGCGGCAACCATGATTGCCCAGAGCTTTGGCGCCAGAAAGATGGATCGGGTGAAGCACGCATTCCGGGCCTGCATGGTAATCTGCATGGCCTGGTGGGTAATCCTCTCCGCCTGCTATCTCCTGTTCCCGCGGCAAATCTTCGGCCTGTTTACCAATGACGAGCAGGTTTTGGCGCTGGCACCCACCTATCTCCGGTATGCGGTGATCTGGCTGCTGGCCCTGTGCAGTATGGATGCACCTTATGCGCTGGTTCAGGGCGTGGGCTTTGCCAGCTTCAACCTGGTGGTTGGGCTGCTGGACGGTGTGGTGGCGCGGATTGGCCTGAGCCTGGTATTGGGCCACTTCATGGGTCTCACAGGCTTCTGGCTGGGCAGCGGCCTGGCGGGCTTTGTGACCACCATCGCCATGGGGATTTACTATCTCACGGGACGCTGGGAGAAACGGGAAACCATTACACAATAAGTCTGTGAACTTCCACAAAAACAGCGAAATATCCCACGAAAACCTTGGCTTGCGCATATGTTCTTCTGTGATATAATCAATGGTGCGACTTGAAAGAATGTGTATCAAACGAACTACAAAGGAGTATATCACATTGGAAAAAACGATGATTAACGATTTGACCACCGGCAGTGTTGGCAAAGAGCTGCTGCGGTTTTCGTTTCCGTTCATGCTGTCCAATGCCCTCCAGACGGTGTATAACCTGGTGGATATGGTGGTGGTCGGGCAGTTTGTCGGAAGCGCTGGGCTTACCGCAGTGTCTCTGGGCGGACAGATTACCTGGCTGCTCAGCTGCCTAGCCATCGGCTATGCCTCCGGCGGACAGATTTTTATTTCGCAGCTGGTGGGCACCCGGGATCATGAGGGCATCCGGCGCACCATTGGCACGCTGTTCACTGCCATTGCACTGTTCTCGATTCTGTTTACAGTGCTGGGCATTGCGGTCCACCGTCCGCTGCTGGCGCTGCTAAATACCCCAGCTGAGGCCATGGAGCAGGCGGCGGATTATGTGGTGGTATGCAGCGCGGGCATGTTCTTTGTCTATGGATATAATACCGTGTCGGCGGTCCTTCGCGGCATGGGCGATTCTACCCGGCCGTTCCTGTTTATCGCTATTGCGGCCATTGTCAACGTGATTCTCGACCTGATATTCGTGGGCGTATTGGGCATGGAAAGCGGCGGTGCAGCGCTGGCAACGGTGATTTCCCAGGCAACTTCCTTCGTGATTTCGATGATTTACCTGTATATTCGCCAGGAGAGCTTTGGCTTTGATTTTAAGCTAAAAAGCTTTGCCATGGACGGGAAGACCTTCAAATCCCTGTCTTATCTGGGCCTGCCGCTGACGGTGCAGACCTCTGCCATTAACATTTCCATGCTGTTTGTGTCGGCGGGCATCAATGCCTATGGACTGGTGTATGCTTCGGTTTACGGCATTGGCAACAAGCTCACCTCGATTATGTTTATCATCCAGCCATGAGCAAAACTGAAGAAACGCAGTAATTACAATGGTTCCCGGTCATGGCTGAAACCGAAAATCACTCAGATGATA
>CAVJLG010000017.1:0-7355 GCA_963650135.1 Barnesiella intestinihominis
AAGTCGATGGTGGTTTCCCGCTCTGCGCCGGGGGTATGCTCATATACCATAAATGCCATATCTTCTATCTCCTTTCTAACAGAAGTGCGGCGAGAGGCTTCCGCTTCCCGCCGCCATGCCATTATTATAGTAGTCCCGGTGCATCCCCGCAAGGGAAACCGATTATTTGGACATAAATGCAACAATCTCGTCCCATTTGGCGGCTGCCGATCCCTGGACAAAGCCGGGCTTTCCGCCGCCACGGCCATGGAGGGCGCTATTGAGCTCCTTCACCCAGGCTCTCAGGTCCCCCTGGGGCTGACCCACCGCATATTTATAGCCGATTTCCTCATCGCCGGAGAAAATCGCCGCTCTGCCGCCGCAGGTTTCCTGCACCGCAATGGCCGCCCGGCGTACGCCATCGGCAGTAAGTCCATCTACCTTAATGCAGACGTTGCCCTTGTCCCGGTACTGCTCTGCCAACGCGGCAAACTGGGCATTTTCCATGGCAGTGACCTGCTGGCGCTTGTTCTCCAGTTCCGCGGCTAGATTTTTCACCGCCTTGGCCGTTTCCATTACCTTAGCGGAAAGCAGCTGGGAAATCTGCCGGTTCTGATCCTGCACCGCCGTGAGATATTGGAGGGCCCGCCGTCCGGAGAGCATCTCCACCCGAACGCCGCTGTGGAATTTCTCCACGGACAGGATTTTCACCAATCCGATCTCGCCGGTATGGGCCACATGGGTACCGCAGCAGGCGCAGATATCCGCCCCGGGGAACTCCACAATCCTTACCTTGCCGGTGAGCTCTTTCTTGCTCCGATAGGGGATCTCCCCCAGCTCTTCCGGAGAAGGATACCAGCACTTCACCGGGCTGTCCAGCCAAATGCGCTCGTTGACCTCCTGCTCCACTTCTCTTAGCTGCTGCTCGGTGAGCTCGCCGGAGAAATCAATGGTCACCATATCCGCGCCCATGTGGAAGCCCACATTGTCATAGCCATAAATCCGATGAACCACGCCGGACACCATATGCTCGCCAGAGTGCTGCTGGGTCAAATCAAAGCGGCGGTTCCAGTCGATCACCGCTTTTACCTCGGTTCCCACCTCGATGGGTTCCTTCGTATCATGGAGCACCAGGCCGTCCTTTTCGTGGGTATCCGTCACCTGGATACCGTTGAGGGTGCCCTGATCTCCGGGCTGTCCGCCGCCCTCGGGATAAAAGCAGGTTCTGTCCAATACGATCTCATAGCCGTGCTTTCCCTGCCGGCACTCCAGCACCTTCGCCGTGGTTTCACGGAGATAGGCGTCCTGATAAAATAGCTTTTCTGTTTCCATGTTCTATCCTCCCAGGGAGAAATCATCGGAGGCCGCATTGCCCCCTATTTTTCCTGTATCTTAGCACAAATCCGCCGGGGATGCAATCTGCGGGGGCAGAATAGCGGAATTTCGGTCATTTTTCGTTCCATCCCTTGACAGCGCCCTTGGGGCACAGGATATAATTAGAGCACGAAAGGAAAAAATCCGCAGTCTTAGAGAGGGAGTGTTCCTATGACCAGGAAAGAAGTCTGCACCGCCACGGGCCTAAGCATCAAAACCCTGCGGCTTTATGAGGAAAAGGGGCTGATTGCCCCGGAGCGCCAGTATCGGAACGAGCGGGAGTATCGGGTCTATACCCCGGAGCTGGTGGCGCAGCTCCAGCAGATTGCCACCCTGCGCCGGGCGCTGTTTACCATGGACGAAATCAAAGCCATGCAGCAAAATCCCGACACCATTCCCGGCATTTTTGAAGATTACCGGCAATGGCTGGAGGCGCAGGAGCATCAGTTCCATGCCCTGCGTCAGGCCGCCGACCAGGTGAATGCTCAAGCGCTTCATTCTGTAGATTCCCTGCTTTCGGGCATGGAGCAGGCCGCATCGAATATGCCCCTGCCCCAGATGGACATCAAGCCGGACTTTAAGCACATCGACGCCATGGAAGAGCCGCCCCGCCATGTGGTGCAGCAGAAGGACCTGGACGACATGGTGCCCAACGCCCGGGTGTTTCGACAGATGAACCTGATGATGGACGGGGACCGCAGCAACAATATTAACGTCGCCTTTGGGCAGGTCAATGAGCTCCGACAGCAAGCGCCGGAGGAATCCGTCCCGGTGCAGGAGGAATACAATATCCCCCGTTGGCAGAAAATCCTCAGCAGCATTTTTACCGTGCTGACGGCGCTGATGGCGGTCTTAGGCATCTATCAGGCGCTGACAGACCAGTGGTTTGACCGCGGTATCTGGGGCATGTTTCTGCTGTTCCTGCTGCTTCGGCTGCTGCTTGCCGCCATTCCTCTTTGGAAATCCCACCGGCAGTGGCTGAAAAATGCCCGGCAGAAAGACGCTGATATCGGCGGAAGCCAATATGCCGCTGCCCAAGCCGCAGATCAAAAGCGCTGCAATCGGCTGATCGGGCTGGGCGCTGGCGGCGGAATTCTGGTGGTTGTGCTAATTGTGGTGCTGTGTCGGGTGCTCTACACCCAGGCGCATCCCCAGGCGGACTACACCGTTTGCCTGCTTACCGCCCGGGAGCTCAGCGACCATGTTGCCCTTGATTTATCCAAAACGCTGTCTCCTTTGGTGGGAGATTTGGACGGCAACGGAACCGCCGTGTGCCAAGTCGAGCAGCAGATTCTCGGTTCCCATTCCAGCGATCTCACCCCTGACCAGGTGCGGGACTGCGCTGTTCAGGGTACCTATCCACTGATGCTTCTGGTGGACTATGAGATTTACTATTTGGAGGGTTCCCAGTGGAACAATGCCGCTACCACGCTGAACCGCAAGCAATCCTGCGCCCCGCTGCCGGAGGATCTTCCCTCGGAGGACGGCTATGTTGTGGATCTCAGCCAAGTGCCATCCATGCAGTCCGAGTCCCTGGGCGATTTAGGGCTGTATGCCTGCATTCCCATCGGCGACAGCCAGGAGGACTACGATTTCGCCGTTTCCATTCTGCGCCAGCTGCCGCAAAGCGCCAATTGACCGTTTCATTTCTAATTTTTTTGAGAATTTTTCCGCAAACCCATTGACATTCCCCTTAGGGCATCTTCTATAATAAGCCTAGAAAGGGGGCCCTATGGTCATGAAGATCAAAGAAGTCAGCCAAATTACCGGGCTGAGCAAGAAGACCATCCGGTTCTACGAGGAAGAAGGGTTGATCGAGCCAGAGAAGACCTATCAAAACGGCAGAGCCTATCGCACCTATACCCAGGCGCACATTCAAACGCTGAATGACGTTGCGCTGCTGCGCCGGGCCAGATTTTCCGTGGAGGAAATCAAAACGATTCTGTCCGCCCCGGAGGAAATCCCCGCGCTGTTCGAATCCTATCGGCAGCGGCTCCGGACCGAAAAGAATGCGATTATGCAGGTGCTCGCCGTGGTTGATCGAATTCCAGCCCAGGCGCTTACGTCCAAGCAGGCCCTGATGGAACAAATTGCACCCGGCGCACAGGAGCTTTCGCTCCCGGCTACCGATGTGCAGCCCCACTTCCGCTATCTTGATGCATTGGAGGCGAATCTTATGAAACGGAACAAGAAAGTCAACATGACCGAAGACGAACGGCGGCAGCGCAAAATGGCAGCCAATAACGCAGCCATGTACGCCGGCTTCAGCGTACAGAACTCCGCCAGCAACAACATGGCCGCAGGCGGCAAGGGCGGCGGACTGGACATTGGAAACGCCCAGAAGATCGCCGCATACAACCTTTTGATGAATGACCGGGATTGACCCAACATTCCGCATTTCATTCGCATTTTATCAAAAGGAGGCCATCGCAATGAAAATCAAAGAAATCAGTGAATTAACCGGTCTGACCAAGAAGACCATTCGATATTATGAGGCAGAGGGTCTGCTGAATCCGGAGAAGCAGTGGCTCAACGGTCGGGAATACCGCAACTATTCCCAAGCCGACGTGGCGCAGCTGGAGAAGATCGCCGCACTGCGCCGAGCCAGATTTTCCGTGGAGGAAATCCGGCATATTGAATCCGCGCCGGAGGACATTCCCGCCGTATTCCAGAGCTATCGCCAGCGGCTCCAGCATGAGCAGCGGGATCTCAGCGCCGTACTCGCCGTCATCAATCACATTTCCTCCGACGAGCTCACCAGTGAGGACCAGCTCATCGCCGAGATGCGCCCGGCAACTGTGGGGCTTCCTCTGCCCGCCGTGGATTTGGACCCCCATTTCCGCTATTTAGACGAAATGGAGGAACTGGAGCACCTGGTTTCAGGCCGCATCACCCCACAGGAGCAGAAGCAGAAGAACATCGCTGCCAGAAGTGCCGCCATGTTTGCGGGATTTAACCAGCAGGATTCTTCCTCCAGCAGCAGCGCATCCCCCGGCGGCTATGGCTCCGGATTCGACATCTCGCCCTCTCAGAAAATCGCCGCCTACAATCTGCTGGTGAACACCCGCGATCAGGATCGGGATTAAGCCGTAAAATAAATAGCAAGCGCCCCGGACGATGCATCTCGTCCGGGGCGCTATACGTTTGCCTTAGCAATAGAAATCCTTGATTTTCTTGGCGCGGCTGGGATGGCGCAGCTTGCGAATGGCCTTGTTTTCAATCTGACGAATTCGCTCACGGGTTACGCCGAAAATCTGGCCAACCTCTTCCAGGGTGTGGGTTCTTCCGTCGTACATGCCAAAGCGCATGCGGAGTACGTCAGCCTCACGCTCGGTCAGGGTTTCGAGAATCTCGTTGAGTGCCTCTGCCAAAAGGGTGTTGGAGGTGGCGTCGGCAGGTCCGGGGGTGTTGTCGTCCTCTACAAAAGAGCCGATGGTGGTGTCTTCCTCGTCGCCAACCGGGGTATCCAGGCTCAGCGTATCCGCAGAGGTGCGGCTTGCCTCGATGACCTTCTCCAGGGGCAGCTTCAGATCGTTGGCAATCTCCTCCATGGTAGGCTCACGGCCCAGCTCCTGCACCAGCTTCCGGTTGCTGCGGGTGACCTTGTTGATGACCTCAACCATATGTACCGGTACGCGGATGGTTCTTGCCTGGTCGGCGATGGCGCGGGTGATGGCCTGCCGAATCCACCAGGTGGCATAGGTGGAGAACTTATTGCCCTTGGTGTAGTCAAACTTGTCAACTGCGCGGATCAGTCCGGTATTGCCCTCCTGGATCAGGTCCAGAATATGAAGGCCGCGGCCGGAATACTTCTTTGCAATGGAAACCACCAGACGGAGGTTTGCCTCGGTGAGCTTATCCTTGGCGTATTTGTCGCCCTGGGCCACTCTTGCCGCCAGTTCCTGTTCTTCCTCGGCGGTGAGCAGCCGAATCTGGCCAATCTCCTTGAGGTACATACGCACCGGATCATCCAGATTGTATTCTGCCGCCAGCTCTACCGGGTCAACCAGTTCTTCCTCTTCTTCGGCAGCTGCACCCTCGGGTGCGTCCAGCTCCAGTTCGGCGCCAATAATCTGAATGCCCATGCTTTCGATGGTGTCATAGATATGCTCGATTTGCTCGGCGTTGATATCCAGCTTTTCCAGCACGCTGAGGATATCTGCGGACTGAAGTACGCCGGATTTCTGTCCCTTTGCCAACAGTGCCAGCACCGGCGCCTTGGCTTCTTCACTCAGTTTATCTGCAGTGTGATTTGTGCTTGCCATATTGCACTTCCTTCGTATAAAGTGAAGTCCTGCTTACTCAGCCAAAAAGAAATCGCCGTTTATGGCGCACTACGCTGATTTTAAGTTAGGCAACTGTTAGCATACCACAGTGTCAAAAAATGTGCAAGTCTTTTTTTCGTTTTTTCTGTATTTTTTGCAAAAAAGACCTGCTGCGGTCAGTCTTCCACGCAGCAGGTCTTCCTTATATTGTATTTGCGCGAATGCGTTGGGTTTATGCAGCTTCCTCGCTCAATGCGGCCTCGGCCCGGTCATAAGCGCCCTGATAGATTTCGGTCATCTCGTTCAGGCCCATATCGATGCAGGTGTCCAGGAATGCCTGATAGTTGCTCATGGGCTCATCTCCCAGGATAAACTTCAGGATCATGCCCTTGGCATAGGTGTCAAGATCGGCAGCATAGCTGTTGTACTTCTCCTGCTCGTCGTTCTCCAGGCTGACGAAGCTGGGCAGGTTATACGCGCCGTCGGTGAGGCTGGCCAGAGTATCAATTGCCTCCAGCTGATCGTCGTTGTAGGAATAGAAGCCCTTCTCCATGTCGTAAACGCCGGGGAAATAGACGGAGCCAACGCCGGTGGCATAGAGGTAGGATGCAAACATAAAGTTCAGTCCGTCGGGGTTATTGACCACCAGATCGGTCCACTGGGGATCGCCGTTGTCGTCATACTCGAAAGAGACCCCCTCTTCGCCCCAGTTGTAGACCAGCTGACCTTCCTCGGAATACAGCCAGTTCACCAGCTTCATCAGCGGAACCGGGTCCTCGCAGGCCACGGAAACCGCCCAGGTGTCGGTGTTCTTAATGAGCTTGGATTCATAGCCCACATGGATTTCGTCCACGCCCTCCGCCTTGGGATAGGCGGTTGCCTTCAGGCCCATGGCGGTATTGTCGGGATTCTGGTCATAAATATTGCTCATACCCTCTGCGGACCCGTCTACAAAGGAGCACATGTCGTTGGCCATATCGGCACGAACGGTGGTAATATCGGTGTCGTTGTAGAAGTCGTCGTTAAACAGGCCCTTTTTATACCAGTCATTCATCTTGGTGAGGTAATCCCGGAACGCCTGGGTGGTAAAGGAATGGACCACTTTGCCGTCAACAATGTTGAAGTTGCCAGGGGTGATATTAAAGGCAGAGCCCCAGTCGGTATCCAGGCCCTGATACTGGAGATAGGCATAGGCGCCATAGTTGTCCTTGCAGTAGGTGAGGTATTTCTCATACTGATCCAGGGTGTCCAGCTCACCCACGCCGGATGCCTCCAGCCAGTCCTTCCGGACGATCATGCCCTGATTCTCGGTACCGGCCTTTTTCAGCAGCTGTGCAATGCAGCCCATGTAGCCGGACTGGGTGCGCATGGTCATGTATGCGGTATCGTCGGAGGTCAGCAGATACCAGTAGTTGGGGGCATACTCCTTGAGATAGTCATAGAGATCAATAATGATGCCGTCGTCGATGGCCTTTTCATGGCCGCTGGAGCCGACATTTGCGCCGCTGGAGCTGCCGTAATAGTTCATAACGCCGATGATGTCGGTATAGTCGCCGCCGGCAATCATCAGGTTAAAGGCCTCCTGCTCTACAAAGCCGCCTGCCACTGCATTAAAGTCGATGTAGACATTGGTGGCCTCGTTAATCATCTTTACCATGGCGACCTGCTCAGAGAAATCCTCCAGGTTCATCATGGTGCTGACATAGGGCGCAACCGGCATCCAGCAGCTATAGTGTA
>CAVJLG010000018.1:0-13348 GCA_963650135.1 Barnesiella intestinihominis
ATTTTCGCTTGTACTCATAGCTGTATTTCATATAGCAATACCCCCAATACCGGGGGTCCAGTATTGGGGGTACATATCACTTTGGAATGGGGCGGTACCTGTTTTATTTACTTGCTTAAATATTCCGCGCAGCTCTGGGCGGAGAGATAGCCGCCGTCCACAGCCCACTGATAGTCCGTGAATGCCTTCATCCGGTAGTCGCCAGGCTTACCTGCATTGGCCTGTACGCCGGAGGCATTGTCGCCTGCGGCATAGAAGCCTGGGATCACGCCCTGCTTGTCCGCCCGATAAACCTCGCACTTGGGGTTCACCAGCACGCCGCCAAAGGCACCGTCCGTTGCCATTTTGCCAAAAATGGCATAGAAAGGGCCCTGCACAATGGGCTTGAGATTCCGCGCGCTCTTGCCGAAGTCCTCATCCACGCCCTTTTCGCACATCTCATTATAATGTGCAACCTCCTGGAGAAAGGGCTCCTTCTCGATGCCCGCCTGATCGGCCAGCTCTTCCAGCGTATCCGCCACAAACAGCGATACACCGTTGTGAGAATCCAGCTCCTCCTGGAAATCCTGTCTCCAACGCTTTAGATACTCGCCCTCTACACCGCCGCGGGTCCGGATGCCCTCATCCATCACCGCCTCAATGCCGGGGGTATCAAAGATGCTGTAGACCATGCGCCGGGGCTGGAAGCAGATGGGTGCAGCGCCGCCGCCCATAGCCCCTTCATTATAAAAGCGCTTGCCCTTCATATTTACGGTCATCTGATTGCCGTTCATCTGGGCACAGAATCCTGCAAAGCTAAATGGATGGTGCACCGGTCCGAACAGATTGATGCAGAATGCATCATAGTCCACATATGCCCCGCAGCTCTCGCCCAGCTCTACCACATCGCCGGTGTCGGTGGGTGCGGCAAAGCGATGGACATGCTCGCAGTTCGGATTTTCCTTTTCATCCGGGAAGAACCAGGGGATAAACCGCCGAAGCAGCTCGTCGTTATGGGTATAGCTGCCGGAAGAACAGATCACGGCCTTACATTTAATATGTACCTCACCGCCGGGGTCCTGGGCAATGACGCCGGAAATCGCGCCGGTTTCGTCGGTGAGAATCTTCTTGGCCGCGCACTCTGTCCGCAGTTCAATGCCATACTTAGGGAACTGCCGCACCATGGTTTCAATCAAGAAGCTGCCGCCTTTACCGGGTCCGATGGAACCGTCGGTGGATTTCTGGTTAAAGAAAATACGGTCTTCCGTAAGGCTCTTGACCTTTTTGCCGCGCACCTCAGTCTCCACCAGATAGGGTTGCACCTCGGGCATCTCCAGGAGCCAGTCGTTGAGTTCCTTGCCCGCCTGCTTGGCATTGGCAATCAGGTTCTGATCCAGCTTTTCCAGGAAGCTCTTATCGGGCATGGGCGGACCGCCGGGACCACCATCCGGGCCGCCGGGACCACCAGGGCCGCCGTCCGGGCCACCAGGGCCGCCGTCCGGGCCACCAGGGCCGCCGGGTCCCCGCATCTCTCCGTTGCTAATCATAAAGCCGGCAAACCAGCCACTGCCGCCGTAGCGCTTTGCCTTTTCCAGCACAATGATCTTCTTGCCGGTGAGCTCTGCCAGCTTTACCGCTGCAACCGTGCCGCCTGCACCTGCACCGATTACCACGCAGTCCGCCTCCAGCTGGGTGGGCGCATGGGGCACCACCTGCTTCGCCTTTCCGGTGTCGATGGCGCTGACATTACATACTTCCACGCACTTTCCGCATTCCACGCACTTCTCCGGGTCAATCTGATACTGTGTGCCCACATAGTCGATGGCATGTGTGGGACATTCCAGGGCGCAGTAATGGCAGCCCAGACAGAAGGGTTTGATTTGATAAGCCATAGGTCATCCATCCTTTCTTTCATACACGATTATTTTACCGCATATTTTGCATTCTTACCAATGCCGTTTTTATTCTTTTGCATATCATTTATGTTATGCTGGGGAATTTTAAACGACATTTCCCCATTGGATTTCAGGGACATTCCCCGCTCTCCAAAACTTCTAACGCGAATGCCTTCCGTTTGTCCCCATTAAAAACACAGCCACCGGGGTGACCGGTGGCTGCTTGTCTTATTTCTGCGCCATAATCGACTGTGCCGCATGCTCACCGGCCATGCGTCCGGAGTTCAGTGCAAAGCCAAAGCCGTGGCCGCTCATTTCCACATTGTACTCGTCGGCATCCACGCCGCCAAAGTCCACACCGGCCACATAGAGGTTCTCCACCTGCTGATACTGCTTGTCCAGCGCTTGGAAATACTCGTTGACCCGAATGCCGCCATGGGTGATGAGCATATCCGCTCCGGCACGAATGGCATACAGTGGGCCGTCTCCCAACGGCGTCAGATAACGCCGATCCTTGGCAAACATGGCATCCCGTCCGCCCTGGCAGAATGCATTGTACTCCGCCACCGACGCTTCCACTGTCTCCGGATCGCAGCCGATGAACTTCGCCAGTTCCTCCGTAGTGTTTGCCTTCACCATAATGCCGTCGGCAATGGCCTTCTCCATGGTTTCCGGCAGCTGCTCCTCGGCCTTGGGATCAATGTGGATCAGTTCGATCATATCTCTGCCGTCAGACAGCGCCTGATCCAGCTGCTTCTGACCGAACACCACCCACATCTTGCCCTCCGGCTGACGCAGGCACGCATTTGCCGCCAGCGCAAAATTGTATACAATCCCCTCGCTGGCAAACCGCTGGCCGAACCGATTGAGCCACATGTGATAGGGCTTGCCCAAAATCAAATTCAGCGCAGCATAGCCCTGGATTTTCGGCGCTGCAATCTCCATGGCGAAGTTGCCCTCGATATCTGCACCGGCCTCCAGTGCCATCCGAACACCGTCGCCGGGATGCCGCATGCCGCCGCCCTTTGCCACATGCTCGGGTTTAAAGTTGGGATAATACTTCTGAATCATCTCCTGATTGCCGGAGAAGCCACCGGTGCAAACAATCACCCGGTCTGCGCGAATTTCCAGCTGTTCTCCGTCCTTCTGCTCGCAGATTGCGCCAACTATTGCGCCATTTTCGTCTTTGATGAGCGTTTTTCCCTTGGTTTTGGTCAAGAGGGTAACTCCATGCTCCAGGCAGAACTGCTTCAGGCACCGCACCACTACGCTGCCCGCATTTTCTTCGGCACTGGTGATATGGAAGACCTCCGGGGCTTGATTGGGGGTATGATGCACCACATCGCAGAACGCCACGCCCTTGTCCATCAGCCAGGAGATGGTGTCGCCGCTTTTATCCAGCAACCGCCGAACAATGCGGCCGTCGATTTTCCAGTGGGAATACTCCATGCAGCGGGTAAAAATCTCGTCGGTATCTGCAAAAATCAGGCGCTTCCGCTGTAATACGCTGTCTACAGCAAACACACCTCTGGGAAACAGTCCATTGCCGCCCACCGCTGCCATAGCCTCGGCAACGATTACCTTTACGCCCTGTTCTGCTGCGGCCGATGCCGCTGCCAATCCTGCTGCGCCGCCGCCAATCACCAGAAGCTCTGTCTTCATCTGTTCCATAGGGACCTCCTGTTTTCCTTCGCCGGTTTCCACCAGCGCAGATTGTTAGATACCTATAGTGTACCGGAAATTTTGCAGAATTGCAACGAAATTTCGCAAAATGCCGCCTACATCCCGTAAAATGAACACCCCCGCCTGCGGAGATTGCAGACGGGGGAATCATATGCTGTTACAGTGCGCTTTCGGTGCTCACTCGTCCGCAGACAATGGTGAGATTGCCGTTGCGGGTGCGGAGCTCATCCATAAACGCTTTGAGCTGCTTTTCGTCCTTGAGCACAATGGTATAGCGGATTTCGTAGAGGGTGCCCATATTGGTGGTGCGCACCCGCTCCAGGCTGTGCGAGGTGGTATACTGGGCGAACAGGTCGTCAAACACCCCTTCATAGTCCATGCTTTCGGGAATGGTAATCCGCAGATCCCGCTGGGTGCCGCGGTCATCCCCAAAGCCCACCAAGGTCAGCAGCAGGAAAAACAGCGTAACGATCAGGAAAAATACCCCTGCCAGCACCGCATAGCCCATGCCCATTGCAATTCCCAGGGCCACCGCCAAAAACAGCGCTGCAATCTGCCGTGCCGTCCCCGGTTCGGAACGGAAGCGCACCAGGGAGAAGGTGCCTGCCACTGCAACGCCGGCGCCGATGCTGCCGGAAACCATCATAATAATCACCTGGACAATGGCGGGCAAAATCGCAAGGGTCAGGCAAAAGCTTTTGGAAAAATGCGCACGGAAGGAAAAGCACAGGGCAGTCAATAGTCCCAGCACCAGGGACACAACGGTACAAATGAGGAAGCTCTGGGCGGTTAAGCCGCTGGCCAGTAGGGAATCAAACATGGGTGGTCACAACCTTTTTTTCAAATATGTCCGGCAGAATAAACCGGGTATAGCAGGTACCAATCTTCGAAAAAGAGCTTCGATAGATTTGGTGGCGGCTCAGGGCATGGGCGAGCCACAGGGGCATGGTGCCGGGCACCTTAATCTCCATCAGGGTCATATTCTCCGGCAGAATCCGCTGCCCATAGTGACCCAGGCACAGGTCCAAATCATAGGTTCGCCATAATAGCTCTTGATCCATGGTAATCCGCAGGTCCGGATTCTCCCGACCTGCCATGGCAATTCGCTGATAGCTGAGATAGACCTTCGGCTCCGGCTGGGTCCGCTGCATAAAATAGCGGATCTCACGGGTGATCTGCGGGTCTGCCCCCACAGGGTCCGGTCCCCCTTGCAGGAAACGATTGGCTTCTCCGATGGGAACCGCAATCCGCCGCTTATAGACCACATGGTCATACTTCTTTTTCAGCTCCACAAACACCTGCCCCGTCTCCGGCTCGGGCGTTCCATAGGCACGAACCCGCAGCTTTTCTTTATAGATGGGCTTGTCGATGGAATCCCGGGTAATGGCATAGTTGTCGGTGTCATAGTAGATATTGCTGATGGTATGGAGGCCGTACTGGTCGATGGCGAAATGTTCCTCCAGCTCCGGCATCAGATGCTCCCGCTGCTCTGGCGTTAAAAAGAACTTCACTTCATACCGCTGAAAGGACGAGATAATGTCCTGGCTCACAGGAACACCCCCTTTGTAAAGTCTATGTAAAAGGTACCATTAGATTGTATAGATCCTGTGTGGAAATCAAAGATTTTTTACAACTTTTGCGGGCTAGTTGTGAACTTTTATGCGTTACAGCTGCGCCACCTTGCCCATGGCCGAGCGGTTGCCCACCTGGAGATTGGCCACCTTTTCGCAGTCGCCGGTCATAAAGAATCTGGGCGCTGCACCGTAGAACTCCAGCGCTGCATCCCGCTGTGCCTTCATGCCGCCGCAAATGACCACGGAATCCGCCTCCAGGGTATGGCTGACGCCGCTTTCGTCGGTATAGGTCACAGTCTTCTCCGTTACCTCGGTGGTGGTCGCATTGACGATGGAATGGAACTCCGGGTACTTCTCCCAGGCACACTGAATAATCTCGTGATAGTCCTTGGGATCATAGGTGATAATCGCCATGGTAATGGCATGGAGATGGGACGCATCATGGGCAATCTCATTCTGGCGGGTCAGCACCGTAACCTCATGGCCCTTTTCGCACAGATGCATACCGGTTTCTACGCCGGTTTCGCTGCCGCCCACAATAATCACCCGTTTGCCCAGCGAATCCTCGTGGCCGAACACATCCAGGCAGGTTCTCAGGCCCGCTTTCAATGCACCCGTTTCATCCTGCGCAAACTTTGGAATATTGGGCACGGCACCGGTGGCTGCAATCACCGCTTCAAATCCCTCTTGCTTCAGCAGCTCCGGGGTTGCCAGGGTGTTCATTCGTACCGTAATGCCATGCTTCTCAAGCTGCCGAACCAGATAGTTTTTATAATCCCGCAGCGGCCACTTAAAGCTTACATAATCGCTGTGCCGCAGCTGTCCGCCCAGATAATCGGTCTTTTCAAACAGCGTCACCTGGTGGCCCTGTTCCGACGCCATAATCGCCGCCCGCATGCCGATGGGGCCGCCGCCTACAATGGCAACCTTTTTCTTTGTTCCACCGGTGGGCAGGGTTTTCAGCAGCATGGGATCGATGCCCAGTCTGGGATTCACCGAACAGAAGGAAATCCACGGCGGCGTCATGGTGCCGTGACATTTATTGCACCAGATGCAGGGCACAATATCCTCGCCCCGCCCGGTAAGACATTTTTCCATATAATCCTCGTCAGCAAACAGCCCACGGGCCATGGCAATCAGGTCGCAGTCCCCTGCTGCCAAATATTCGTCCAGCTCCTGCGGGTCCTGGAAGCCGCCGTTGACCCCAATGAGCACCTTGGCACCGGTATCCCGAATGGCCTTGGCATAGGCAAAGCAAGGATGGTGGCCCTTGGTAAACTGGAACCCAGTGGGATGATTAGTGGCTGCGTCCTTTTCCTTGATGGATACGATATCCACCACGTCCTCCAGCTCTTTTACCACCGCCGCCATAAATTCCTTGGTGTAAATATGGTCCATCTCGCCATAGACATAGGCCTCGGTGATAAAGTCCCGGCCCAGGCGTTCCTTAATGGCCGTAAACAGCAGCTTGGGCAGCTGGGCGGCATTTTCCGGGGTATCGCAGCCATACTCGTCGGTGCGGCGGTTGCGGTTTTTACCAATGAGCATGGAAATGTTCAGCGATACGCCGTCATAGCCAAAGCTCTGATAGTTCGCCACATACCGGACGTAATTCTCCACCAGCTCGCCCATTCGCTCAGCGGGCAGTGCTTCCTTCTGCGCCACCGGCTGACCGGGCAGGAACATGCCGCCCTGTCCGTCCAGGTTATAGCCCTCGGGCCAGGGCGGGCGGAACGGAATGGTGCTAATCAGGATTTTAGAGCCGTAAAAATGGAGATCGTCGCACATTTTCGAGAAATAGTTGCTGACGCTGGGATCGTCCATGTCGAAATTCTGCATACGCACACTGTCGGCCATGCCAATGGTCCGCTGGGTGGGATTGGACCAGGGCGACATGACCATATAGGCGCAGCTCTTTGCCATCTGAATCACCCAGGCACGATAGCCGTCTGCCGGGAATGTTTCCGGCCCCTGGAGCAGATGCAGTGAGGCATCCGGAGACGAGATGCGGTTTTTCAGGGTTACATTTCCGATGGTCACCGGGGAAAGAAGATGAGGATAGTACATGATTCACCCTCCGTTTACATTTATTTTACGAGAATATTACACGCACTCAATAAATTGTACCGATCTGTCCCCTATCTGTCAATGGAACCAGCACAAACCAAACATAAAGGCACAATGTAAAAGCCCCGCTGCACGCCATTTGCATGCAGCGGGGCCAAATGTTCTGTTCGGCTGTGTTATTCTGCCATGAGCTTATGCCGGGCAAAGTTGACCGTGCCCTCCTGCATCTCATCAATCCATTTCAGCGCCTTGCCACAGCCCAGTGCCACACAAAGGATTGCGTCGTCCGCCACATGGCAGGCAATGCCGGTGGACCGGTAGATCAGCTGGTCAAAGCCATAGAGCATGCTGCCGCCGCCGGTGAGGGTAATGCCGTTTTTCGAAATATCGGCTACCAGCTCCGGGTCGGTTTTCTCCAAAATGGTCCGGACCGCATAGAGGATATCCCGGCAAGGGGTGGTCAGCGCATGCATCACATCCACAGAGGTCACATCTACCTCCTGGGGCAGTCCCGTAGAGAGGTTTCTGCCCTTTACGGTCATCACCAGCGCTTCGGGCCGGGGATTGACGCAGCCAATTGCCATTTTGATTTCCTCAGCAGTCTGGTTGCCCACCAGCACCTGATAGCGTTCCCGGATATACTGGATGATGGCGTTGTCGAAAGCGTCTCCTGCGGCGTCGATCGACGTGGAACGCACCACATTATTGAGGCTCAGCACCGCAATATCCGTGGTGCCGCCGCCAATGTCGATGACCATACTGCCGCCGGCACCCTTGATACTCATGCCGGCACCAATGGCCGCCGCCAAGGGCTCTTCTATCAGATATACACGTCGGGCGCCTGCCTCCATGGTGGCCTGAATGACCGCACGCTCCTCAACCTCGGTAATGCCGCTGGGTACCGATACCACAACCCGGGGCTTAACCAGAGACATCTTTGTGATGCGCCGCAGGTAGACCGACAGCATGGTCGCCGTCATATCGTAGTCGGAAATCGCGCCGCGCTCCAACGGACGTGCGGCCACAATATTACCGGGGGTACGGCCCAGCATTTTCTTCGCCGCTGCACCAACCTCCAGCACCTTACCGGTGTTCTTATCCAACGCCACTGCGCTGGGCTCGTTGACCACAATGCCCTTGCCGTCCAGATAGACCAGCACATTGGCCGTGCCCAGATCGATTCCAATATCTCGGGATAGTTTTATCATAACGTTTCCTCTTTGGTATGTTTATTTTTATATACGGTTTTGGCAACCGCAGCCGCCACAACCGATGCCGCACCGGCCTGCTTTAGGGTTCGGCTGGCTTCCTCCAGGGTTGCACCCGTGGTGATGATATCGTCAATGAGCAGAACTCGCTGCCCCGCAATGAGCTCCCGGTCCACAATTTCATAGACATCGGCCACATTGCTTCGCCGCTGGTCGGCACCGTCGAGGCTGGACTGCGCCGGGGTATCCTTGCGCTTTTTCAGCGTCTCCACCGCCACATCATCCAGCGCCAATGCCGCCGCCATTGCCAGCAGCATGGCCTGATCGTAGCCCCGCTGCTTCAGCCGCTTTTCGCTCACCGGCACCCAGGTAATCACATCGTACTGCCCTGCAAGATTCTTTTGGATACAATCCGCCAAAATCTTGCCCAGCTCGGTAGCATAGCCCGGACGGTCCTGGAATTTAAAGCGAATCAGTGCGTCCCGCACCGTTCCCTCATAGAGCATCGGCGCATAACACCGGGAAAAGTGTACACCGCGCCGGGGCGAAAGGTCCTGAATCAGCTTCTGCCCGCAGGCGGTACAGCAGCCTCTTTGCCCCACCGGCAGTACCTTACGGCAGAACATGCACTTGGGTGGAAACAGAAAATCTAGCACGCTGGAGAGAAAGCCCATTTTCATCCGTCCTTTTCAAGTCGCAGCTTCAGTCCGCTGTAACGGCGGGACTGACGGTTGTTTTCCACCATCTGCTGCACCACCCCCGGGTCACCCACCAAAATCAGCAGCTCTTTGGCACGGGTCACCGCGGTATAGAGAATGCTTCTGGTCAGCAGATAGGGGTTCGCCTGGGATACAGACAGGATTACCGCGCGGTATTCGCTGCCCTGGCTCTTGTGTACGGTCATGGCATAGGCAAGCTCCAGCTGGCCCAAGAGATCAAAGGTGTATTCCACCTCCCGATCCTCAAACACCACGGTCATGGTTTCCTCACCGGGATCAATGCTTGTTACCTTGCCCACGTCGCCGTTAAACACGCCGGTACCAACCCCAAAGCCCTCGGTCTTCTTCCACATTATATCATAATTATTCTTGATTTGCATCACCCGATCCCCAACTCGGAACAGGATTTTGCCGCGTTTATGCTCCTGCTTGTCCACCGAGGGGGGATTCAGCGCCGCCTGGAGCCGCATATTCAGGGCCGCAGTACCGGCATCGTTTTTTCGAGTCGGCGAAAGCACCTGGATCTGGTCCGCCGGAATCCCCATATTCTGGGGCAAGCGACGGGTGCACAGGTCCACAATGGTGTCCACCGCCCGCTGCATATCCCGGCGCTGCAAGAAGAAAAAGTCCTTATTTTTTACAGTCAGCTCCGGCATTTGCCCCGCGTTGATGGCATGGGCATTCATAATAATCAGGCTTTCCCTGGCCTGACGGAAGATTTCGGTCAGGCGCACCGTGGGAATTTTCCCGGAGCGAATCAGGTCAGAAAACAGATTGCCCGCCCCAACCGAGGGCAGCTGGTCCGGATCGCCCACCAGAATCAACCGACATTGTGGCTTTAGCGCCTTGAGCAGCGCCGCCATCAAGAGGATATCCACCATGGAAGTCTCATCCACCACCACCGCGTCTGCCTTCAGTGGTTCTGATTCATCGTGCATAAAGCAAAGATTGCCGCTTTCCGGATCATATTGCGTCTCCAGCAGCCGATGGATGGTTGCAGCCTCTCGGCCGCAGAGCTCTTTTAATCGGTTGGCAGCACGTCCTGTGGGAGCAGCCAATACGGTTTTGATACCCAGTCGGTCAAACAGGCCCAAAATGCCGTTGACCGTGGTGGTTTTACCGGTACCGGGTCCGCCGGTGAGCAGCATCACCGTGCTCCGAGCCGCTTTTAAAATCGCTTCCCGTTGATCGGGCACATATTCGGTTCCGATTTCCCGCTGCACTGCCGCCAGGGTACCATCCAGTCGATCCGGCACCTCGGGGACCTGAGCCGCCATTTCCAGCATTCGCTGCGCCACATAGGTTTCTGCCTCGTAATACTCCGGCAGATAGCAAACCGTAATGCCCTTGAGGGTATCCACCACCAGTTTTCCCGCCAGATTCAGGTCCTCCAGGGTATCCTGAACCGTTTGCGGATCGATGCTAATCATGGTTGCCGTGGCCATACACAGCTTATCTGCGGGCAGAAATGTATGTCCATTCCCCAGGTTGTGCCGCAGGGTATAGACCGCCGCCGACTGAACGCGCCTGGGGTCCTCGGCTTCCACGCCATTTCTGACCGCAAACTGATCCACCACTGCAAAGGACGCGCCAAAGAAATCCTCGGTCAAAAGGTAGGGATCATCCCGCAGCGCTTCCATTGCCAAATCTCCATATGCCTTATACAGCGGCATGGCCAGTTCACCGGGAAGTCCGCCGCTGAGCAGGAACTCCAGCAGCTTTCGCATGCCAAACTGTTTTTGAAAGCTCGCGCCAATGGCCCGAGCCTTCTGCGGGCTAATCCCGGGCACCTCCGCCAAGCGCTCTGGATGCTGCTCCATAATCTCAAGGGTTTCGTCTCCGAATAGCTTGACAATCCGGCTTGCGGTTCTGGGCCCAATTCCCTTAATCACCCGGGAGGCCAAATACTGCTCAATGGCCTGGGCTCCGGCTGGCATGATACGCTCCAAAAACTCCGCATGAAATTGCATGCCATGGGTTTGATGTGTTTCCCAATGCCCGGTGACCACCAGCTTTTCTCCTGGGGTACACAGCGGAATCGTTCCCACCACAGTGATGGTAATCTGCTCTTCCGTGGTAAACCGAATCACCGTATATCCATTCTCTTGATTTTGAAACAATATCGCCAGGACCGTTCCCCGAATAATCTCCTGTGCTTTTCCGTCCATGCCTAGCTATCCACCCAGTCTTTCCATTCTTCCTTGGTCATCCCGGTAATATACCCCTGCTGCTCCTGCGCGCAGACATATTGCCGGGCTTCATCCTCTAATTCATCCGTCAAAACAATAATATTCCACCAAATAATTCCGGACTCCCGCAGCCAAATCAGTCCGCGAATCCAGTGCTCCAGCTGCGTTTGCCCCGCTTTTCCCCTGAAAACTACAGTAAGGCGCAGATTCTCTCTGCGCCTGATGGGCAAAAGAACCGCCCCAGCCAAGGTCCAAATCAATGTAATGAGTCCCCATGCCGCCAGCATACCGACCAGTAATTCCATATGCTCCCCTCCCGCACATTCTATGCGGAAGGCAGCGGCATGGTTCCACATCACAAGGGGCCATTAAAGAAATATAGCGACACCGTATGTAACCGCAGAGACGATCACCCCGGCAATGAGCACCCCCAGCGCAATCGCCGGAAACGCATGCTTAAGCCGAATATCAAACACAGCCGCCACCAGCGAACCGGTCCATGCACCGGTTCCGGGCAGCGGAATTGCCACAAGGATACATAGGCCAAGCAGTTCATACTTCTTCAAAAGGTCCTCCTTGGATGCTGCCTTCTGTTCCAGTCGGGACACAATCCGCTCCAGAAATGCGCTTTTTTTCCGAAGCCACTCAAAAACCCGTCTGGTAAACACGATAAGGAACGGAACCGGGAGCAAATTCCCCAGAAACGCCGCCAAGAATACGCTCCAAAACGGCAGTCCAGAAGCAACCCCCACGGGAATTGCACCTCGTAATTCAAAGACAGGCACCATTGCAAACCCCAAAACGGTGAGCAACTGCTTGAAAAAATCCATGTGTGATATCCTTTCCCCTGCCAACAGACTGTGCAGGCACTTCACATTTTTATTTATTATACCGTATTTCGGGTTTAAATGGAAGAGCTTTTTCGCCCTGGCGTATGGGAAGGGATGTAAAATTACTGTAAAGCGTGCGGTATGTGCAAAAAGGCTGCCCCAAACGGGACAGCCTTTTATCAGCGTTAGAAAATTACTCGTTGATAGCGGTAACAACGCCGGAGCCTACAGTACGGCCACCCTCACGGATAGCGAAACGCAGACCAACCTCGATAGCGATGGGGGTAATCAGCTCAACGCTCATCTCAGTGTTATCGCCAGGCATGCACATCTCGGTGCCCTCGGGCAGGGTGATGATGCCGGTTACGTCAGTGGTACGGAAGTAGAACTGAGGACGATAGTTGTTGAAGAAGGGGGTGTGACGGCCGCCCTCGTCCTTGGACAGGACGTAAACCTGGCCAGAGAACTTGGTGTGAGGATGAATGGAGCCGGGCTTGCAGATAACCTGGCCTCTCTCGACCTCTTTCTTGGTAACGCCACGGAGCAGAGCACCAACGTTGTCGCCAGCCTCAGCGTAATCCAGCAGCTTGTGGAACATCTCCAGGTCGGTAACAACAGTCTGCTTCTTCTCGTCGGTCAGACCAACGATCTCAACAGGCTCGTTCTTCTTGATAACGCCACGCTCTACACGACCGGTAGCAACAGTACCACGGCCGGAGATGGTGAAGACGTCCTCTACGGGCATCAGGAAGGGCAGATCATCGTTACGCTCGGGGGTCTGGATATAGGAGTCAACAGCGTCCATCAGCTCCTTGATGCAAGTATACTCGGGAGCAGCGGGATCGGTGGACTCGGAGATCAGAGCGTTCAGAGCGGAACCCTTGATGATGGGAGCCTCCTCGTCGAAGCCATACTCAGCCAGAGTCTCGCGGACTTCCATCTCGACCAGCTCAAGCAGCTCCTCGTCGTCAACCTGATCGCACTTGTTCAGGAATACAACGATGTAGGGAACGCCTACCTGACGAGCCAGCAGCAGATGCTCCTTGGTCTGAGCCATAGGACCATCGGTAGCAGCGATAACCAGGATAGCACCATCCATCTGAGCAGCGCCGGTGATCATGTTCTTAATGTAGTCAGCATGGCCCGGGCAGTCAACGTGAGCATAGTGACGAGCGTCAGTCTCATACTCAACGTGAGCGGTGTT
>CAVJLG010000019.1:0-117198 GCA_963650135.1 Barnesiella intestinihominis
AAACAATTCTGGCCGGACTTGCCCCGGATGATACCAACCCGAAGAACTGGACGGCGGACAACCGACCTGTACACGAAGCGAATGAGACGTGAAGCTAAGTTTCGGATCTACGAAACACTTCGGCAAGGGAGGGAAAAGGGCAAAATCCTGCACCCCCTAAAAATGAGAACTGCACCCCCCTCTAAACCGTAGATGCACCCCCTTGACAGGTTTCTATCAAAATTACGGTTATTTGCCACAAAAAGGCCAATTCGTCTTCCGGCGAATTGGCCTTTTTGCAAGAAGTGTGCTTTGGGCATACTTCACTCATAATCGCCACATCCCCCTCCGGATGCGGCGATTTCCTTGACTACACCATTTCGTTATCGTATAATACCGCTAGGAGGTGTATACAAATGACCTGTTTAGATCGATTTTTACACTACATCACGGTAGAAACCACATCCAGTGAGACATCCGGCGTGCGTCCCTCCACCCCCGGTCAGAAAGACCTGGCCCGGGAGCTGATGGAGGAAATGACGGCACTGGGACTCACCGATGTACATATGTCCCCGGCAGACGGCGCAGTATTCGGCACCATTCCTGCCAACACCGACAAAAAGCTGCCTACCCTGGGCTTTCTGGCCCACATGGACACATCCTGCGCCGCCTCGGGCAAAAACGTCAAGGCGCGGATTGTGAAGAATTATGACGGCGGCACCATTCAGCTGAATGATACCGTCTCCATGTCGCCGGAGTCCGGCTATGACTGCCTGCGCCAGGTGGTGGGCGAAGACCTGATCGTCACCGACGGCACCACCCTTCTGGGCGCAGACGATAAGGCTGGCATTGCCGAAATCATGACCATGGCTGAGGATCTGCTCCACACCGATATGCCCCACGGCGTGGTCAAGGTTGCCTTTACCACCGACGAGGAGATCGGCGCGGGCCCGGATTTGTTCGATGTGCCTGCGTTTGGCTGCGATTTTGGGTATACTGTAGATGGCGGCCCCATTGGCGAGCTGGAGTATGAGAACTTCAACGCTTCCTCCGCAAAAATCACCGTCCATGGCGTGGGCGTGCATCCCGGCAGCGCAAAGGACCTGATGGTCAATGCCGCTGCCATTGCCGCAGAGTATCAGTGCCTGCTGCCCCAGGCCATGACCCCTGAGCACACCCAGGACTACGAGGGCTTCATCCATTTAGACGAAATGCAGAGCACCGTCACCGAAGCGACCCTCAAATACATTCTCCGGGATCATGATCTGAAAAAGCTCCACCAGAAGGAAGCCTTAATGCAGGCAACCGGAGATTTCCTCAACGCAAAATACGGCGCCGGTACCGTGGAGGTGGACGTTCGCTCCTCCTACTACAACATGCGGGAGAAGATCGAGCCCCATATGCACCTGATTCACACCGCAGCCGAAGCCTTCCGTGCCTATGGCATTGAGCCCGTCACCCAGCCCATTCGCGGCGGCACCGATGGCGCTACCCTGAGCTTTAAGGGGCTGCCCTGCCCCAATCTTTCCACCGGCGGCTATCAGTTCCACGGAATCTACGAGTTCATTCCTGTCCGCGCCCTGGAGTTGATGCCTAAAATTCTCTGCAACATCGTCTACACCTATGGAAAAGGAGAGAATCAGTAATGGATCAGAATGTTATTTCCCAGTGGGTGGAGGCCCATCGGGAGGAATTTCTTGAAGACGTTAAGGCGCTGGTACGCATCCGCTCGGATAAGGGTGAAGCCAAGCCCGGCGCTCCCTTTGGTGAGGGTCCCAACAATGCACTGACCAAGGCTCTGGAGATTGCCAGCAGCTATGGCTTCAAAACCACCAATTACGACGGCTATGTGGGCACCGTGGACTATCTTCCGGAGAATGACCATCACCTGGACATTTTAAGCCACATGGACTGCGTTCCCGTGGCCGATGGCTGGACGGTCACCGGCCCCTTTGACCCCATCGTCAAGGACGGAAAAATCTATGGCCGCGGCACCGCAGACGACAAGGGTCCCGGCGTTGCAGCACTCTATGCCATCCGCTGCCTAAAGGAGCTGGGCGTTCCCCTGAAGCACAATGTCCGCCTGATCTGGGGCACCGATGAAGAGTGCGGCAGCGGCGACATTGCCCACTACTATGCCCAGGAGGCCGAGGCCAAGTATACCTTCTCTCCGGACGCGGACTATCCCCTCATTAACATCGAAAAGGGCGGCCTGATGGGCACGATTTTTGCCGATTTCCAGGAGAGCGATACCCTGCCCCGGATTAAGAACATCGACGCCGGCCTCAAGATCAATGTCGTGCCCGACAAGTGCCATATGGAAATTGAGGGCATGCGGAAAACTGTTGCCGAAATCTATTGCGCAAGCGCCAAGGAGGAAACCGGCGTAACCTTTACCGTCACCGAGCTGGACAAGCACACCATCGCCATCGATGCACAGGGTGAGGGCGCGCATGCAGCATCTCCCCAGGGTGGCAACAATGCCATCACCGCCATGCTCCATCTGGTTTCCACCATGCATTTGCCCGATTGCCCGCAGGTGCAGGCGCTCCATGGCCTCCATGAGCTGATTCCCCATGGCGATTATCTGGGCGAGGGGCTGGGCGTGAAGATGTCCGATGAGATTTCCGGCGAGCTCACGCTGAGTCTGGATATTATCCATGTGACCACCACCGGTCTGGAGGCACAGTTTGACTGCCGCAGCCCGCTGTGCGCCAACGACCAGAACATGAAATACGCTGCCATGCAGGCCTGCGCAAGGAAGGGTCTGGCACTCAAGGACGTACCCATGAAGCCGCCCCATCATGTGCCCGCCGACATGCCCTTCGTCAAGACGCTGCTCCACAGCTATGAGAAGTTCACCGGCGTCAAAGACGCAAAGCCTCTGGCCATCGGCGGCGGCACCTATTGCCACGAGATGAAGAACGGCGTTGCATTTGGCTGCACCATGCCCGGCACCGACAACCGGATGCATGGCAACGATGAGTTCGCCGTAGTAGATGAGCTGGTTGTCTCCATCAAGATTTTTGCCGACGCAATCATCAGCCTTTGCGGCGAATCATAACAACGCAAAATGGACCTGCGCTTCCTGCGCAGGTCTTTGCTGTTTTCCCTGTAATTCTGTCCTAACGTTGACTTCTGTCCCGCAAAATGGTAAAATCAACCCATACATAATTCCATCCGTGCTGTTTGTACAGCAGAACAGGAGGCTTTTGAATGAAAAACAGGAATCGCAATGGCTCCCATCGGCTGATGCAGGGCATTGCGCTGGCAGCGCTGGTTATATGCGCTGTTTCCGCCATCGCATTTGCAGTGATGCTGGTGTCTACCATGCTGCTTCCGGGGAAATATATTGCGCTGGTCTTGGTTGCACTGGCGCTGATGATCGCACTGGTCGCGGTACTCATCTGGAATCCCGGAAAAAAGGGCCGATGTATCGTCGGCGTTATTCTGGCGCTGCTGTTCAGCGCCGCCCTGATTACCGGTACCCTTTATATCAATAAGGGCATGGACACCGCCAAGGAGATCACCACCCCCGTGGAAGAAACCGCAACCATTGGCATTTACGTCCGGGCAAGCGATATTAACGACTTTTCTCAGGTTGCCGCCACCTATTCCTATGGCATTCTTGCCGAGCAGGACCGTGAAAACACCGACGAGGCCATCTCGCAGCTCAACAAAGAGTATAACGTCACCATCACCCCCCAGGAATTCGACGGTCTTCCCCAACTAATCGACGCCATTCTGAATTCTCAGGTAGACGCCATTATCCTAAACAGCGCCTATCTTGACCTGCTGCCTGAAATGGAGGGCTATGAAAATGCCGCCGATCAGCTGAAAGAGGTTACCATCACCCATGTCACCCGCCGTGTGGTAGAAGCCCAGCTGGATAAGGACGCAGAGAACCGCCTCCATGGCAACACCACCGTAGATGATTCCGACGAGGAAGAGGGCATGACCTTTACCGTCTTTATCAGCGGTATCGACAGCCGCTCCGGCCTGGTGGCAAAAAGCCGCAGCGACGTCAACATCCTTGCTTCGGTCAATACCGCTACGCGCCAGGTGGTTCTGATCTCCACCCCTCGTGACTATTATGTTCCTCTGTCCATTTCCAACGGTGCAAAGGATAAGCTCACCCATGCGGGCATCTATGGCATCGACGTTTGCATGGACACCATGGCAATGCTCTATGACGTCAATGTGGACTACTATTTCCGTGTGAACTTCAGCGGCTTCGAGGATATCATCGATGCGCTGGGCGGCGTAACCGTAAATTCTGATTATGCCTTCTCTGTCGGAAGCTATTCCTATGTGCAGGGTGAAAATCAGATGGACGGTGCAAAAGCGCTGGCCTTCGTCCGGGAACGCCATGCCTTTGCATCCGGTGACCGGCAGCGCGGTAAAAACCAGATGGCCCTGATTCAGGCCGTTATCCAAAAGGCCATGTCCCCAGAGCTTCTGGTGAACTATAACTCCGTGATGGATTCTCTGTCCGGCAGCTTCGAAACCAGCGTTCCTTACGACCTAATCAGCAAGGTCATCCGGCAGCAGCTGAGCACCGGCGGCAGCTGGACCGTTTCCACCTACAGTGTAGACGGTACTGGTGATAGTCAGGTGCCCTATTCCATGAGCCAGAAGGCCTATGTCATGGTGCCCGACCAGAGCACCGTAGATACTGCAAAGCAAATGATTCAGCAAGTATACGCAGGCGAATAACAAACGGCCCCCTTTGCCTTTACGGGCGAAGGGGGCAAAATGCATCCACGTCAATTTCTCTCGCTGCGGCAACGGCCTCGTCCAGCGTATCATAATGCGTCTGCGTGATTTCAGCGGCGTTCTGCAAGGCGCTTTTCTGGGCCGCGTTCATTTTATCGTCCCATTCTTCCAGCAGCTTGGCGGCGGACTGAGCCCCCGACAGGACATATCGCGGCAGCATCCATTCGTCGCCGTCGTTTTGTTCTGCTTCCACCTTCCATACGCCGTCTTTCCATGCCATTTTCGCCCGGACCTCATCCCGGGCAATGCAGGCAGCCACCCGGTAGCTGCCGTCCTCGGCCTGCTCTACATAGACAGAGTCCGTGCGCACCGTTGCCTTTGCCACCCGATTCAGAAAAAACAGCGGCGCCCAGTCCATACTCCAGCTCCCCAGGGTCACCGACACGGTATTGTGGCCGCTTTGGCTGTCACGCCGCCATGCTTCCGGCGTATTTTCATAGGGAATTGCCCCGGTATAAAGCTGATTCCACCGGGCATTATATGCATCTATGGCCTGCTGCACCGCGTCCGTCTCGTCGCTGTCCGGCATCACGCCCCACTGCTGATATAATACATGCGCCGCCGCCAATACCGCACATGCCTCCCGCTGCTGGCGCACTGTAATTCCCACAGCCGCCGCCAATACCACCAGAAGCACTCCTAAAATGATCCACTTCCGCTTTGTCATGTTCCCCACTCCCTTCTGGAATTGGCTTCAGTATAGCCCCGGGATGTGTCCACGTTGTGTTCAAAAGAAAACCTCCCCCGAATCACCGGAGGAGGTTTTGATCTTACCTCTTGATCTCCATGGGGATCTTATATTCGCTCTGGTACTTACCCAGAATATCCACATTGGAGTAATAACCGTCGGAAATCCGATAATGCTGCCGGCCGCCCTCAAGGATGATGTCGGCTACATTGACATTCGTCCGAACCTTTTCGTTGCTGGCATTGGCGCCGGGACGCTCCCAGAAAATTGCAGCAATCTTCTCTCTGGGAATGACCGTTGTTTTAAAAGTCTCCTTGATGACAATGGCATTTTCATAGCAGATAACCTTGCCCATAATGGTCTTGATGCAATAGGCCAGCAGCACAACGCCAACCACCAGCAGCACAATACCGGTTACCGCAAAGCTGCCAAACTTCCCCTTGGAGATTCCATAGCCCAACACGCTGATTCCGGCAATCAGGAAAATGAATGCCACCATCAGCATACCGCTTACCGCCAGAGGCAGCGTTTTGGCTTCTCCGATCTTCTTACCATAGGTTTCTTCCACAATCGTTTCCTCCCCGGGCCTTTCGCCCTAAAATATAGCGCTAATATACCACAGCATGCACAAAAAGTCAGCAACAACCTGTGGTAAATTGGTAATTTCAGTACAATCACTGTTAGCAGCCAAACATTTTTGTGCATTCTGCCCATTGCATTTCACAGTTCCTTCACAGAAATGTTGCGCGCTCAGATTTATACTTTCCAAGATAGGCGGATTGTGGTATAATAATGCGTAAAACAATTGACTGTGAGGTGCTCTTATGCCCATTTCCAGATATGATTTTGGTGGACTGGTGTTCACCGTAACCCGTGATTTTGCCCGGCTGGAGCGGAATTTCTGCAAGGTAGCAGGGCTATACCAGGGTCAGCCTCGAATTCTCACCATTTTAAAATCCAACGAGGGTGTTACCCTCAGCGAGCTTTCCCCCCTGTGCGGCATTGGTCTGCCCAGCCTGTCTGTCTCCCTGCGCAACCTGCAAAAATCCGGCCTGATTCGCAAGGAGGGTACGGGAAAGAATCAAAAGCTCTATCTCACCGACCTGGGCCAGCAGCGCGCCATGGCCTTCCACCAGGAAATCGACGGCTTTTTCAGCCAGTATCTCGGTGCTTTGGGTCCCGATGGCATTGAGGCATTTGGCAGTGCGCTCAGCTCCTTCGACAGCTTCATTACTGCGTTTAATGACCAGTACGAGCTGCGCCATGGCTGGAAAAAGGACTGACGGGGGGATTCTATGGAAGCACTGCTGCATCATGCCCTTACGCCCCGTGAGGTGAATGCCGTCTCCGCGCTGGGGCTTGCCCATATGGGCGACGCCGTCTATGAAATTCTCGTGCGTTCTATGCTGGTGCTGGACGGGCGCACCACCAGCGGGCATCTTCATAAGGAAACCACATCCTACGTCTGCGCTCCCGCCCAGGCCGAGGCCGCTGATCGCCTTTTGCCCCACTTAACCGAGGAAGAAACCGGCTATTACCGCCGCGGCCGGAATGCCGCCGTCCACAATATCCCCAAGAACGCCACCCATAGCCAATATTCCAAGGCAACGGGCCTGGAGGCGCTGTTCGGCGCGCTGTATCTCCTGGGGCAGACTGAGCGAATTCGCGCGCTGTTTACCATCATCATGGAGGACCGCCATGCCACTTGACGCCATTACCCTCTCTTCCGTTGTGGAGGAGCTAAGTACCCATATCATTGGAGCAAAGCTGGATAAAATCTATCAGCCCACCCGGGATCAGGTGGTGTTTTTACTGCGAACAAAAGAAGGCGCTTCCCGTCTGCTTTTGTCGGCCAATCCATCGGCCCCTCGGGTTCATTTTACCCGGGAGTCTGTGGAAAATCCCGCTTCTCCCCCGATGTTTTGCATGCTGCTGCGAAAGCATCTGGCAGGCGGACGGTTTGAAGCCATTACCCAGCCGCCTATGGAACGGGTGGTGGATTTCTCCCTGGGCTGTACCGATGAATTCGGTGAACCGGTCACACGGCACGTGATTCTGGAAATCATGGGCCGGAATTCCAACCTGATTCTCACCGGCGGCGACGGGCGCATCATCGACTGTGTGCGCCGGGTGGATTATGAGATGTCCGAGCAGCGCCAGGTTTTGCCCGGACTCTACTATCGCCTGCCCCCCAGCCAGAACAAGCTCAGTCCCGCCACCGCTACGCTGGAGGATATCACCGCCCTGCTTCAGCACATCGACACCCCCACCCGCCCGGACGGATTCCTGATGGACCATTTCTCGGGCCTGCCTCCGCTGATTTGCCGGGAGTTGTGCTTCCGCTATGACCCAGCGCCGGAAGATTTAAACAGCTTGTCTATGGCCTCCCGCTATACCTTTGGAGCCTATTTAAAGGCAGAATTTCAAAAGCTCCTGGAGGGCCCCAGAGCGCCCTATTTACTGCTGAAAAACGGTACGCCCTGGGACTATACCTATCTGCCCATTTTCCAATATGGCGCCATGGTGGAGTCTCAGCGACAGGAGAGCTTTTCTGTGCTGCTGGACGGTTTTTACGCGAAGAAAGACGCCGCAGCCCGAATGAAGTCCAAATCCCAGGCCACGCTGAAAACCGTCACCAATCTTCGGAATCGTACTGCCCGCAAGCTGGGCAATCAGCGAAAAGAGCTGGCCGGTGCCGCAGACCGGGACCTGTTCCGGATTCGCGGCGAGCTGATTACCGCCAATCTCTATCGCATGGAGCGCGGGCAGACCAAGCTCATTGCCGAAAACTATTATGACCCGGAGCTCAAGGAAGTAGAAATTCCCTTGAACCCCACCCTCTCCCCCCAGCAGAACGCCGCCAAGTATTTTAAGGACTACAACAAGGCGAAAAACGCCGAACAATACCTGACCGAGCAGATCGCAAAGGGTGAAACAGAGCTTAGCTACCTGGAGAGCATTCTCGATGAACTCAGCCGTGCGGAAACGGAGAAGGACCTCACCGACATCCGGCAGGAGCTGATCTCCCAGGGCTATCTTCGGAATACCGACAAGAAAAAGCGCATGAAAACTGCGCCGTCCAAGCCCATGGAATTTGTGTCCTCCAGCGGATTGCGAATTCGTGTGGGACGGAATAACGTGCAGAACGACCAGCTCACGCTGAAATCCTCCTACAAATCCGATCTGTGGTTCCACACCCAGAAGATACACGGCAGCCATGTGATTCTCTCCTGTGAGGGCCGGGAGCCGGACGAGCAGAGCGTACTGGAAGCGGCACAGCTGGCGGCCTACTATTCCCAGGCCCGGGAAAGCCAGAACGTCCCGGTGGATTATTGTCCAGTAAAGCAAGTGAAAAAGCCCGCCGGTGCAAAGCCCGGCATGGTGATTTATGAGCACTATAATACGCTGTATGTGGACCCGGACAGCGCTTTGGCGGAACGATTGAAAGCAAAATAACAGCACAAAAGCCCGATGGAATCGCTCCATCGGGCTACATTTTTACTTTCTCTTCCCCCATCAGAGACCGTTCCTCCCGCTCCAGCTGCGTATACAGCCGGTTCAGTGTCCAATTCCGGTTGGATTCCGTCATGATCGCGCGAAAAGCGTGCTCTTTTGTCACCTGCCGGGAGAGATCAATCAGCTTTTTCAGCAGTTCTCCCTGGGCCCCGGCAAAAATCGCCATGCGTCCAGAAACCTTCATTGGCTCACCGCTGCCATTCTTGCCTGTTCCCTCCGTCAACTCCGCCAGGGTACAGCCGAACTGCTGCGGTGGTACGGAAACGACCTCGAGCATCGGGAAGCCCCGCAGCAGGAACCGCCACGCCTTCTCCTCGGCGGGGGTATAATTGCAAATCAGGATTTTCGGTGGCATCATATTCAGCCCTCCTGCTTTTTCTGGAACGTGAAGCCAATGGTTTCCGCGCCGCAGTGGGAGGAGATGATGCTGCCGGCCCGGGCAGTAATGACTTCTTCAAAAATTCCGGACTGCCGCGTCAGTTCTACCAGATGGTCAAACAGCTTTTCATCAATACCCGCATGATAAACGCAGGCAATGCCGCCGTCCCCCTCCTGTCGGGCCAGACTGAGCTTGTCCTGTAGGAATTTTTCAAAGGCATCCGGCGTTTTTCCCCGGTATTTCTTTCCCACCGACAGCGTTCCCCCTGCCATTTCAATGGCGGGCTTAATGCCAAGAATATTCGCCCCCAGCGCCGTTACCGTGCTGCATCTGCCGCCCTTGGCCAAATAGGTGAGCTTCGCCACAATAAACGATGTATTGGTGCGGTCCACCAGCTTGGAAATGGCGTCGTATACCTCCCGCACGTCCATGCCCTCGTCCCGCATGCGGCAGGCTTCGATGGCCAGGAGGCCGCCGGAGCAGCTGAGCGCCTGGGAATCCACCACATACACGTCCTCCAGCTCCGATGCGGCAATCATCGCATCCTGGCAGGTGCTGGAGATGCCGCTGGACAGGCCAATATGCAGCACCGCAAAGCCCCGAGACGTAAACTGTTCAAAAAACTCCCGATATTCCTCCGGCGGAATGGCAGATGTGGTGGGCAGCACGCCCTTTGCCTCATAGGTCGCATAAATATCGTCCGGGGTGATATCGATGCCGTCCCGGAATACCTTGCCATCCTGATGGATATACATGCTGGTGACCTGAATGGCATACCGCTGCCGCATCTCGTCACTGAGATCGCAGGCGGAGTCACAGGATACCATAATGGGCTTTGGCACTTAGCCTTCCTCCTTTACAAGATGGGCAGAGGCCTGATAAATCTCCTTCCGGAAATCAGGCTCCGGGCTCAGGCGCTCAAAGATCACCTGATAGCCGTATTTCTTCGCTGCAACCTCCAGATGTGCCATGGCAACGCCCACATCCAGGCACTGATAATAGTTGAGCTGATTGAATTTCAGCAGCTTGTTGTTCTTCCGGTAGATATGGATGCGATGGGTGTCCACCAGATAGCGCACCGGCTCTGCATTCATGCAGCTGGGGGCCATCCAGGTGAGCTCCATAATCTCCTTCCGGGGCGAAGCCATATCGCCATAGGCAATGGCCGAAAGCTTTTTCTTCTTTTTGATCTCCGAAGGATCGGCCCGGAAGGGTTCTGTAGACCGTCCAAAGGCCACGGTGGTGATATAGGGCAGCACATCGGGGAAATCATGCTCCGGCTCCACGTCCAGCGTACTCTGCCAGCAGGTGGCAATGCCGTGGGCCGTCAGCCACAAAACCGCCATTTCTCCAATATAGCCGGCATTTTGCAGACAGTTCTTAATCTTCTCTGAGCGGATCACCAGATAATGAGGCGCTTGGAGCCGCGGAATGCCATTGAGGATATTCCGCATATCATCCAGCGGCAGAATGTCAAAGTTCCAGTCGATGGTGTCATCCGGCACCTTCAGCTCCGACAGAAAATCCACCAGGCCGTCGATGATTTCCGGCTCCAATTCCTCCATATCGTAGCTGCGAATGGACCGCCGCTTGAGTATCGCTTCGTCCAGGGTCATGCCTCTGCTCCTTTCTCCCCGTCCAAATCGAACAGGAACCGCACCACCGCTTCGCCAATGGGCCGGGACTGCCCAGCCGAAGGATAGCAATGGATTTTAATGGACGGGTTGAAGTTCAGCTCCGTCACGGCAAATATACTCTCCTCCGCAGAACGGGTCACATCCTCGGTGAGAATATCCACGCCGCAGAATACCGCACCCACTGCCTGGGCCGCCTTGAGGGCAATTTCACGGTAAGACGGATGGACAATATCCGTACAGTCGATGGACTCGCCGCCGGTGGAAACATTGGAATTCTGCCGTAGGGTTACTTTTTCGCCCTTTTTCGGCACCGTCATAAAGCTCATGCCCATGGTTTCCAGATGCAGCGCCTCTTCTGCGCCCATGCCGATAAAGCTCAGAGGACGCTTATGGTCCGGACCGCGCCGGGGATCGTTGGATTTTTCGATCACCAGATCCCGAATGGTGCGCACGCCGTCGCCCACCACATAGGCAGGAATCCGCTTGGAAACCGCCTGCACCACATTGCCAATCACCAGGAACCGATAATCGTCGCCGGGGATATACTCCTCCAGCAGCACCTCCTGGCTGTTTTTGAAGGCAATATCCAGTGCCTTTTCAAAGTTCTCCTCGCTGGGCTGGGAGGTAAACACCGTAATGCCCTTGCCGTAATTGGTAAAGTTGGGCTTTACCACACAGGACCCGGGCTGCCGCCACCGGAAGGATTCCATTGCCGCCTCTTTGGACTCGAATATCTCACCCCGGGGCGTGGGAACTCCCTGCTCCTTCAGCAGCTTTTTGGTCAGATTCTTGTTGCGCATAATCAGGATGCTGGCGCAGTTATCCCGGCTGGTTTTGGTGGCCTGTTTTACAAACTCCACCCGTTCCCCCCGGCGCAGACGCACAAAGTTATCCACCCGATCCAGGACCTCATATTTTACGCCCAGCTTCAGGCATGCCTTAATGAGCGCCTGGGTGGAAAGCTCCATATCCTCAAAGCCCTTGAGCAGATAGTATTTCTCGTTGGACTGCTCCAGTGCCTTCTCTGCGCACTCCATAGCAAAGGGTACATAGCCCTTTTGTTCAATTTCATGATATACCCGATGGGCATAAAGCAGCTCCTGATCCACCAGCCGCTTTTTCGATGCCTCCAGCACCTCCAGAGCTCTGGGCACATCCAGCTGGCGATAGAACTCCTCCATTTCCTCCACCAGACGAATGGCCGCCTGCTGAAGGGGTTCCGTGCGCTCCGGCAGCACAATGTCCACAGAGCTGATATCGTAAACCGCCGAGCGAATGTGGTTCTCATGGGCCTGCCGCTGGAGCTCCGAGGTATAGTCAAAGTCAGGCTTGGAGGCCATATACAGCAGGAAATACTCCATAAGCTCCATGTCCATCTTGCTCATGCCGTTCTTGTCCAGAGGGTTCAGGTCAAACATCCGGAGCTCAATGTGGTTGATGCCGTTCTCCCGGAGGTTCTTCATCAGATACTTGCCCTTGGGCTTTAGGCGCACCGGGGTATAAAACTCGCTGGAGGAATACAGCTCACCCTTCCGAACCTCGGACACAATGGAGTTGATATAGGCGGGCATATCCTTGTAATCCAGAATGATTTCTTCCTTATTCCAATAACCATAGCGGCTGTTGCGCATGGAGGAATAGCCCAAAAAGCGTCCGCCGCCTACCTCTTTGCCCTCCGCCATGAAGCTCTCATGGAAGATGGGGCTGGCGGCGGTCATAACCACCGGGAACCAGCTGTAGAGATAGCAGTTCTTCGCCAACATCAGATACAAATCGCTCTGGAGGCACTGGGGATCGTCGCAGCGCCCCAGTACCTGATGGAGCCGCCGGATCAAATCCCGGTCAAAGGAAAAATTATAGTGAATGCCGCAGTACAGCATAATTTTTTTGCCGTACTTGTCCGCCAGATACTCCCGATATGTCTCTTTGCTGTGGGCGTCTCCCACAAATTTCGCCACGGGAATCTCTGCCTCGCTGCGGATAATGGGCGGGTTGCTGATGGGCCAGAGATACTCCTTTTGGCTGTTCTCCACCGCAACCGTGGTGGAAACAATGTCATGCAGGTTCTCCAGCTGGTCATAGACCTGATGGGGATTGGCACAGACCTCCGTGCCGATCTCCACCTGAGACTCGGAAAAGTCCGTTGTAATAAAGGGATGGGTGGCCTTGTTTCCAAAGGGATGGGGGGTCATGGCAATATTGCCGTCCTCCAGCACCCGAATATTCTCCTTTTCCAGTCCGATGGCGCTGCGCAGAAGCAGCTCCTTCATCTCCGGCTGGTTGATAAAAATCTCTCTAAGGTCCATCTTTGGTTATCCTTTCTGTTGGGAATCCCCGCTTATTCTGCCTGCACCGACACTTCCCCATTCTCTGCATGAATGGTAATGGTGGAAATGGGCGCCTCAAAGCTGTCGATGATCTTCTCTGCAATGGGGTCCTCCAACTCACGCTGGATGGTACGGCGAAGATTCCGCGCACCATAGGTTTCGGAATAGGACTTCTCCACCAGGTAGTCGATGACGCCTTCATCCCAGGTGAGATTCAGGCCGCGGTCCTCCAGCGACTGGCGCAACTCGCCCATCATGATGCCCGCAATGCCCCGGAAGTTCTCCTTGGACAGCTTATTGAAGCAGACAATTTCGTCCACACGATTGATGAATTCCGGACGCAGGAACTCCTGCAATGCCTTCATGGCCTTGTCCTTGGCCTGCTGGGTGGGGCTGCGGTCAAAGCCCAGAGAGGTACTGCGCTGCTCACTTCCGGCATTGGAGGTCATGATAATCACCGTATGCTCAAAGTTTACGGTTCTGCCCTGGGAATCGGTGATCCGGCCATCGTCCAGCACCTGGAGCAGGATATTGAGCACATCAGAATGGGCCTTCTCCAGCTCATCGAACAGAATGATAGAATAGGGCTTCCGGCGGACCTTTTCGGTCAGCTGACCAGCCTCATCATAGCCCACATAGCCCGGAGGGGAACCAATGAGCTTGGAAACGGAATACTTCTCCATATATTCGGACATATCCACCCGAATCAGGTTGTCCTCACTGTCAAACAGCTCCGCAGCCAGGGTCTTTACCAGCTCGGTCTTGCCCACGCCGGTGGAACCCACGAAAATAAAGCTCACCGGGCGGCGCTTGGGGGAAATGCCCACTCTGCCCCGTCGAATGGCACGGGCTACCGCAGAAATGGCCTCATCCTGGCCCACGATACGCTTTTTGAGGTTCTCCTCCAGGGTCTGGAGCTGCTGATATTCCTGCGCCTCTACCTTACTGGCGGGAATCTTGGTCCAGAGCTCAATGACCCGGGCCAGATTTTCCATGGTCAGAGCGGGCCGGGGCTTGCTCTCCAGCTCATGGATGGTGCCGTCCAGCTGCAATGCCTTACTGCGCAGCAGGGCCAGACGCTCATAGTCCTTTTCATCGTGCTCTCCGTCATCGGTGAGCATGCCCATCTCCAGTTCAATATCCGCCCGCTCTTTCTTGGAAGCGGCAAGACGGCTGATATCCGGATCCTTGAGGTTCACATCGGAGCAGGCCTCATCGATCAGGTCGATGGCCTTATCCGGCAGGAACCGGTCGGAGATATACCGCTCAGACAGCAGAACTGCCTGCCGTGCAATTTCGGGAGAGATCGTAACCCCATGGAACTCTTCATAATAGCGGGAAATTCCCCGGAGAATATCCACAGCCTCTTCAATGGTAGGCTCGCTTACCGTAACAGGCTGGAACCGGCGCTCCAATGCCGTATCCTTTTCGATGTGCTTGCGATACTCGTTAAAGGTAGTCGCGCCCAGCACCTGAATCTCGCCCCGGGACAAGGCGGGCTTTAGGATGTTGGCGGCATTCATGCTGCCCTCTGCATCGCCTGCGCCAACGATGGTATGAATCTCGTCAATGACCAGAATGATGTTGCCGGCCTTCTTAATCTCATCGATCAGGCCCTTCATGCGGCTTTCAAACTGACCGCGGAACTGGGTACCGGCCACCATAGCGGTCATATCCAGCATATAGATCTCTTTGTCCAGCAGCTTGTAGGGCACATTTCCGTCTGCAATCCGCTGGGCCAAGCCCTCGGCAATGGCGGTCTTACCAACGCCGGGTTCACCGATCAGGCAGGGATTGTTCTTCTGGCGGCGGTTGAGAATCTGGATCACGCGCTCCGTCTCCGTTTCTCTGCCCACCATCCGGTCAATCTTGCCCTCCTTGGCCTTCCGGGTCAGGTTCAGGCAATACGTCTCCAGGAACTTCCGGCGGTCCTTCTTTCCGCCCTTTTTCGGCTCTTTGCCATCCTTGGGCGGCTCGGGCTTCTGCCGGTCCATATTGCCGGAGAGCTTGCTGAGGAACGGGAACGTGGCGGTTCTGCCGTCCTCTTCTTCGTCGGAAGCACCGTCGTCGGTGGGAATCATCTCCTCGCCGCCCAGGGCTCCCATCATTTCACCGGTGAGATTCTCCAGGTCCTCGTCGGTAATGCCCAGCTTCTGCATCATGTCATCCACCGGCTTGATGCCCAGCTCTTTGGCGCATTTCAGGCAGAGGCCCTCGTTTTTCGTCTCGCCGTTTTCAATCTTTGTGATAAAAATCACCGCGTAATTCTTTTTGCATCTGCTGCATAAGGTAGGACGCATATTGTTTCTCCTTTTTGCCGTTTTGCCATTTTGGCAGATATATTGACAGACCGATGATGCAACGCTGCAATCGGTCAACTTCTACGAAATTGGTTGCCTGCTGATTTCACCGTTGCCGATGAGCCAGAGGCCGGAGCCGGATGGCCCCAGATTGGCTGCCCTCGCCCCGGCTTTTGCGGTTGCCAGCAGCCCTCCTTGCTTATCATAGACCCGAAGTGCCTGATAGTCAAGTACATAGACCCGATCCTCCCAGGCAAGCACCCGGCGAATCGGTGCGGAAATTGTTGTTTTCCCCAGCACACTTCCGCTGGTGGAAAGGAAATAGAAGATGCCGGAGGTTCCGCAGTCCGTCAGCACTGCCACCGTATCGCCTGCCATGGTTCCACAGGAGACGGTTCCCTCTCGCAGGGTTACGCTGCCGGTTTCCTCACCGTTTTGGTCATACATCCGGACGATATGTTCGCCCAGCACCAGGAATCCCTGATCTGTGCCCACTAGATGGCACCGGTACGCTTCGTCCAGCGGAATCTCATTCTGGGGCACCCCAAATAAATCATATAATCGAAGGCTCCACTGCCCCGATTTCTCCATACACAGCCCCGCCAGCACCCCATCGGTGCAAACAAGCTCCGTCATCGCGGCGTCCGTAAGTCCAATCTGCCCCAGCTGCTGCCCTGTTATATCCAGGATTTTCGTGCAGGTCAAATAGCCGGAGCCCTTGGAGATCACCGCAATTCGGCTTTCACTGGCATAGGCGCCTAAAATCCCCGTTTCCATGGGGATCTGGGTAAACGCATGCTCCTTCCACAGGTACAGCGCCGATTCGCTCCACGCCCCGGGAAGGCTGCCGGACAGGGGCCAGATTTCCGTCTCGCCGGTATCCAGCTGCGCGGTAATCGCCCCGTCTTGATCCAGATGGTACAGTACGCCTTCTGTCAGCAGCACTGCGCCATCCTCCCATCCAAAAACAGAGGAAGCGCCGTTACATGGCGCATCCTTCCAGTCCATAGGTTCCTGCGCTGTTGCCAGCTGCCGAAACAGGGCAGACTGAACTTCCCCTTTGTGCTCCATGGCCCAGGCACCAAAGGCGGATACCAGCGCCAGGAGCAACAGCAGTATGATATACTTCCCGTTTGTTTGACATCCATACGAAACCGCATGGTCATCCAACATGAAACGAAACCTCCTCGCATTCATACCATAGTTTTGTCATATAAAGTCCTCCCGGCGGAAGGGTCGGCCCCGCAGCAGTGCGGTCCCCCTTCTCCAGGATTTCCGTCACAGCCTCAGGCGGGAATTTTCCTTCCGCCGCATAGATCACGGTGCCGGACATGGCCCGGGCCATATTATAGAGGAATCCATTGGCGCAGATTCGAAGGAGGATCAGCTGGTCCCGCCGCTCCACCTCGAAATAGTGTACCGTGCGTACCGTAGACTTTACATCGGTGCCAACGGACCGCACTGCGGCAAAATCATGGGTCCCCACAAATCGGTCCGCCGCTTGCTGCATCACTTTTTCATCCAAATGCTTGGGATAAAAGCACGCGCGGTTGACGAAGAATGGGTCCCGGATTCTGGAGTTATAAATCTGATAGGTATATTCCTTTTTGACGCAGGAGCCGATGGCATTGAACGCCTCCGGCACCTCGAACGCCTCCCGCACCACAATGTCGTGGGGCAAATGGGTGTTCATGGCATAGGGCAGCCGCTCCACCGGGATTCTGGAATCCGTATGGACATTTGCCACATAGTTTCTGGCATGAACACCGGCGTCGGTTCTGCCGCAGCCGGTGATTTTCGCCTTGTGGCCCAGTACCATCGACGCCGCCCGCTCCATGGTTTCGCAGACGGAAATGGCATTTTTCTGTACCTGCCAGCCATGGTAGGCCGTTCCCTCATAGGTGAGGATCATGGCAATATTGCGCACAGCATCACCTCCTACAGGCCGAATTGCCGCAGTACAATTACCGCAGCCAGCAGAATGATTCCAACAGACAGGCCAATGGTGTCCCGCTTTTTCCATACCAGCGGGGTCATCCGGGTTCTGCCGGTTCCACCGGTGTAGCAGCGGCATTCCATTGCCGTGGCCAGCTCATCGGCCCGGCGGAAAGCACTGACAAACAGGGGCACCAAAATGGGCACCAGCGCTTTGGCCTTTTGCATCAGGTTTCCGGTTTCAAAGTCCGCGCCTCTTGCCTTCTGAGCAGACATAATCTTGTCCGTCTCCTCAATCAGCGTGGGAATAAACCGGAGGGCAATGGACATCATCATGGCCAGCTCATGCACCGGCACATGAATCTTCTTCAGGGGGCCCAGCAGCCGCTCCAGACCGTCGGTGAGCGTAATGGGCGAGGTGGTATAGGTCAGCAGGAAGGTGCCCGTAATGAGCATGATAATTCTTGCCACCATCAGCACCGCATTGCGGATGCCGTTATCGGTAATCTGAAATTTCCACACCTTCACCAGCACATTGCCCTGGGTGTAGAACATATTGAGGATGGCGGTAAACACGATGATGAAGATCACCGGCTTTACGCCCTTTAAAATGGTTTTCAGCTTGATCTTGGAGATTCGCACTGCCGCAATCAGATAAACCAGCGTCAGAAGGTACGCCACAATGCCCTTGCAGGTAAACAGCGCAATAATATAGAGAATGACGCTCAGGATCTTGGTGCGGGGGTCCATCTTATGGATGGGGGTAGTGCCGGGGAAATACTGCCCGATGGTAATATCCTTTAGCATGCTGCCCCACCTCCCTTCAGCGTCTGCAACGCCGCAACCGCCTGGGCGGTGGTATACACGGATGCATCCACGGGAAGGCCCAGTTCCTTCAGACGACGGAAAATCCGCGTGACCTGGGGAATGGCAAGGCCCATGGCCTCCAGCTCTTCGCCGTGGGAGAATACCTCTCTGGGCGTGCCGTCCATGGGAATATGGGCGTCATTGACCACCACCAGCCGCTCTACGCTGTCGGCAATTTCCTCCATGGAGTGACTGACCATAATTACAGTGGCCTGCTTGGCGGACTGATAGTTGCGGATGTTCCGCAGAATCTCTTCCCGGCCTCTTGGGTCCAGGCCCGCCGTGGGCTCGTCCAGAATCAGGACCTTGGGCTCCATGGCAATGACGCCTGCAATGGCAACCCGCCGCTTCTGGCCGCCGGAGAGCTCAAAGGGAGAAAGCTCCATCACCGACTGGGGCAGCTCTACAAATTCCGCTGCTTCCCGCACCCGGCGGTCGATCTCCTCCTGGCTGAGCTTCATATTTTTCGGTCCAAATGCGATGTCCTTATACACCGTCTCCTCAAAGAGCTGGTACTCCGGATACTGGAACACCAGGCCCACCTGAAACCGCACCTGGCGGGTAAACTGCTTATCCTTCCAGATATCCTCGCCGTCAAAGAGTACGCTGCCGGAGGTGGGCTTCAGCAGACCGTTGAGGTGCTGAATCAGCGTGGACTTTCCGGAGCCGGTGTGTCCGATGATGCCCATAAACTCGCCGGGCATTACGGAAAAATTCACATGGTCCAGGGCATAGTGCTCAAAGGGCGTGCCCTGGGAATAGATATGGGTAAGGTCTTTTGTTTCGATGATAGGCTTCAAGCTATAAATCCTCTGGCTGATACATGGTAAGATCGCCCGCACAGCCCTGCTGGGCGTCTATGTTTGTGAATGATACTGAGTTAAGCGTTGGCGGCTTCCTGATAGATGGCGCGGGCGCATTCTTCAACGCTCAGGGCGTCCAAGGGAAGGTTCCAGCCCTGCTGATTGAGCTCGTACATGAGATCCGTTGTCTCCGGTACGGTCAGCCCTACGTCTCTTAAAAGCTCCACCTGGGAAAATACCCGTTTCGGGGTGTCGTCGGCAATGATCTTGCCGTCGTTCATCACCACCACCCGGTCTGCTTCAACCGCTTCCCGCATATGGTGGGTAATCAGCACCACCGTTACGCCGAACTTATCGTTGAGATCATGGATGGTGCTTACCACTTCGTTTCTGCCCACAGGGTCCAGCATAGCAGTAGGCTCGTCCAGCACCACGCACTTGGGCCGCATGGCAAGAACGCCTGCAATGGCAACCCGCTGCTTCTGTCCGCCGGAAAGAAGATGGGGCGCATGCTTCCGGTACTCATACATACCAACGGCCTTTAGTGCCGCATCTACCCGCTCCCGAATCTCCGCGGGTGGAACCCCCAGGTTCTCCAGCGCAAACGCAACATCCTCTTCCACCACATTGGCGACAATCTGGTTGTCCGGATTCTGGAACACCATGCCCACGGTTTTCCGGACGGGAATCGTCTCGTTTTCATCCCGGGTATCCATACCGTAGACCATGACCTCGCCCAAATTGGGCAGCAGGATCGCGTTAAAATGCTTTGCCAGGGTGGATTTGCCGCAGCCGTTGTGCCCAAGAATCACCACAAAGGTCCCCTGCTCAATGGTCAGGTCCAGGTGCTCAAACACACGGATGGGCGCTTCCCCCTCGGTTTTATTGTAGAAAAAGGACGCATCCTTTACATTGATGGCTGTTTCCAATGGCTTAGTCCTCCCGATGCCAGCGGCCCGTTGCTCCGCAGGGAAGCACCAGCCCCGATGCAGTCACAGGAAGCCCCAGCTCTCCGCAGTCGGTATGTCCGCCGTATTTTGTTGAAAAAATGCTGTCTGAAATATACCCTACCACTGAGGGCGCAAGGCCGGTGGTGTAGGAGTTGATGATGACAAAAAGCGGATTGTCGGACAGAACCCCGGCGCAGAGCTTCACAAACCCATACAGGTCCTTCTCCAGCTTCCACACTTCGCCATTGGAGCCTCTTCCATAGGAGGGCGGGTCCATGATAATCGCGTCATATCTCCGGCCCCGCTTGATTTCCCGCTCCACAAATTTGCGGCAGTCGTCGATAATCCAGCGGATGGGGCGATCCTCCACCCCGGAGAGTTTGGCGTTTTCTCTGGCCCAGGCCACCATGCCCTTTGCCGCATCCACATGGCATACGCTGGCGCCGGCCGCAGCACAGGCCATGGTGGCGCCGCCGGTATAGGCAAACAGATTCAGCACACTGATGGGCCGGCCCGCATGCCGGATTTTATTCATGGCCCAATCCCAGTTGGCCGCCTGCTCCGGGAAAATGCCCGTATGCTTGAAGTTCATGGGCTTTACCTGGAATGTCAGCTCTTTATAGTGGATCTCCCATTTATCCGGGAGCTTCTTGGTGTTCCACTGGCCGCCGCCGGTATGGCTGCGCTCATAGCGGGCGTTGTATTCCCGCCAGCCCGGATGCTTACGCGGCGTTTCCCAAATCACCTGGGGGTCCGGGCGTACCAATGTGTATTTGTCCCAACGCTCCAGCTTTTCGCCGCTGGTGCAGTCCAGGACCTCGTAATCCTTCCACTCATTTGCGATCCACATGGTATTCCCCCCTTACTGCACCGTTGGCATGGATACAATCGGATCGGACTCCTCTGGGTCCTGCTCGGTACCGTCGTCATAATCGTCATCGTAATCGTTATCATCGTCATTATTGACAACCGTGCGCCGCTGCTGCCCATGAATGGTGCAGGTGGCGTTCACCGGCTCCATGGTATCGCACCGTGCCTCACTGTAGCCCGAGCGCTTCACCAATGTTCCTACGCAATACTGCTGATCTGCTACCACAATACCCGCAATGGGGAACTGCCGTGAGATATTCAGCAGACCATACTGCGTCACCGTGCCGCGCTCCTCGCAGTATTCATTTGCTACATGGAGGGTATCACCTGCGGTGCAGATATCGGTTTCCACATGGGTGGAGCAATAGGAAGTGGGTACATCGCTGCCGTCCAGCTGAATGGTCACGGTCCGGTCCCCGCGGATATCCTTGGTACACCAATCGTTGACCAGACTGCCGCTGTCCTGGCACACCTCCACATCAATCACAGAGGTGGGCTTTTCAAAGGCTCTGTTTTCCTTGCCCTCGTGAATCTTCGTCATAACCTTATTGAACAGCACCGACGCGGGATTTTCAATAGAGTCGTCCTCCAGCACAATCTCCTGGGGCTGGTCATAGCCGCACCATACCACGCCGGTGTAATAGCTGGTATAGCCTGCGAACCAACGGTCCTTATCATCGGAGGTAGTACCGGTCTTACCGGCGGTGTCAATACCGGCAACCTGTGCTTCTGTGCCGGTACCGTCTTTCACGGTTTCCTCCATCATATAGGTAAGGTAGTATGCGGTCTTCTCGCTCATGTTCTCGTTGGAGGACTGGGTGTTGTCCAGCACCACATTGCCGTCGCTGTCCAGCACCTTGGTATAGCTCCGGGCCTCCCGATAGGTGCCCTTATTTTCAATGGAGGCATAGGCTGCCGCCATATCCCGAATGGTCACGCCCCGGACCATGCCGCCCAGTGCCAGGGACCAATAACTCTTATCGGTATAGCTCACCCCGTTAAGCTCATATTCATCCACCAGAGTGTCCAGATGCATGTCGTTGACCGCATAGTGGTACGCATAATCCAGGCCCACATCGTCCAGCACCTTCACCGCAACGGTGTTGGTCGAACGCTTCATGGCAGTCAGGATATTTGTCAGGCCATGGTAGGTTTCGTCCTCGTTCTTAGGCCAGGGAGAGGACCCGAACGTAAAGGGCGTATCGTCATAAACCGTTGCAGGCGTAATGAGCCCCATCTCCAGCGCCGGCGCATAGACCGCCAAGGGCTTAATGGTAGAACCGGGAGACAGCAGGCTCTGGGTGGCACGGCTCAGGGTCAAACTGCCCTCTTTCTGCCCAACGCCGCCTACAATGGCTGCGATATCGCCGGTTTCGTTGTCGATGATCACGATGCCGGACTGAAGCTGCTGATAGGTGCTTTCGGTTTTTGGGATGTTGTCCAGATTCTCATAGACCTCTTCCGCCGCATTCTGCACATCCACATCGATGGTGGAATAGATCTGATAGCCGCCGCCCAGGATCATCCGGTTAATGACCTCGGTATCATAGCCGGTAGCGTTGGCCAGGTCGTTTACCACGTCACGAATTACCTGGTCTACAAAATAGGAATAATACTCCGAGCTGTCGCCGGTTTCTGTGGAGGAATCGGCATACTGGAATTGCAGCTCTTCGTTCTTCGCATTCTGATATTCGCTCTCGGTGATATACCCCTGCTGCCACATCTCATAGAGAATGCTTACCTGGCGCTTCTTGTTCTCTGCCTTTGTATTCTCACTGATATAGGGGTCATAGATAGAGGGGTTATTGGTAATGGCAATGAGGCTTGCGCATTCCGCCAAATCCAGCTGGCTGACGTCCTTGCCGAAATAGGTGTAGGCCGCCGTCCGAACACCATAGGCCTGCTCGCCCAAATAGATGGTGTTGAGGTACCACTCCATGATCTCTTCCTTGCTGTACTGCTTTTCCATTTCCAGCGCCCGGAAGATTTCTACCAGCTTCCGTCGAACAGTAACCTCGTTATCATTGGTCAGGTTTTTGACCAGCTGCTGCGTAACCGTAGACGCGCCATAGGTGCTGCTGCCGCCCAGGAACAGGTTGGCCGAAGCCTTCATGGAGCGGAGCCAGTCTACACCGCTATGCTGGAAGAACCGCTTATCCTCAATGGCAACAGTGGCATAAACCAGGTTCGTGGGGATATCCTTATAGGACGCCCAGATTCGGTTTTCCTCGCCATAGAGATTTTGCAGCGCTTCATATTCCCCGGTAGACTTGTCCTGATAATAAATCACGGAGGTCTGGTTCAGCCGGAAGCTGTCCAAGGAGAAGGACACCTGGGGCATCAGATAGTTTCTAAGGTAAGCGGTAAAGATACAGGCGAAAATCACAAGGCTGATGGCGCCCACCAGCAGAATTGTCCCCACTACCTTTCCAAACCGCCGGAAAAATCTGCCCAGCATTCCCGACTCACGTTTCTGTTTTTTTGCCATATCGGCGCACCTCCGCAGTGAATTCATCCTGTTCTATGATTCCGGGCGGAGCAGGCTCCGCCATTTTGTCATCGCCATTTGGGCGCAGGTTTAGAGTTTAGTATATTATATCACAGTCTGTCAATCGTGTACCCTGAGATTTTTTCATTTTCCGCCGGTTTTTCCCCGGAGAAATATAAACATAGTGTGAATATTTTTAAAGAAGCCGGATAGGATGTGATAGGGGCAAAAATAAAGCGCCCAGTCCCCATTGCCTTTTCCCTGTATGCGCAGAACATTTCCTGGCTGTTTGCTCAGTTTCCAAGGGAGCCGAACCGTGAAATATGGTCAAAATGCGCAATTTTTCATCAAAAACTGCCCCTCCGCAAAAAATAACACTTGATTTTCTGCGCTTGGGGCATTACTATAGGCTCGTAATCAAAAAATCCGCATAAGTATAGCCGGAAGGAGATTTTCCATGAGCGAATATGGCGACAACATCATTTCCATCAGCGACGACGAGGGCAACGACTTCGAGCTGCTGGTGCTGGATGAAGCCGATATGAACGGCGTCCACTATCTTGCCCTCACCGAGGCAAAGAACCCCGAAGAGGAGGAGAATCTGGAGGTCATTATCCTGAAGGTGATTCAGGATGAGGAGTCCGGCGAGGATCTCCTCTCCACCGTTGACAGCGACGACGAGCTGGAGGCAATCTATCAGATCTTTGAGGATCAGATGTTTGCCGACGACGATGGCCCCGAGGCGGACGATCAGGACGACGAATAATAAATTTCCCTGCTTGATGCGTGATGAATCCTGTTAAACCCACATTATAACTACGGGATGCTGTACTCCCGCTGTTGCTTGCAGGCCTCCTGCCGGACTTGTCCGCAGAAGTTGGAAGCAGTCACAGCAGCGGGGAGGCAACCCACCTGCCGTTCCGTGCAGGTTATAATTGGATTCACACGGTCAAAGCGGGGATTTTTTATGCCGCAGCTCCCCTTTTCCCGTCAGATTCCCGGTTTTATTTCCAGTTTTCTGTCATATTTTTATGAACTTTTTTGATTCGACTTGAAACTCAGGGCGTTATGCTATATAATGTACCCCGATTAACTACAGGAGAGGACTGACCCTACTATGAGCGCATCCAGAGAAAAGCGTCTGCGCCGCGAGCTGCGTGATGCAGAGGCAAACAGCGACACAGTAAAAAAGCAGAAAAAGAAGAAAAATAAAAAGCCTATGACCCAGGCGAAGGCCAAGAAAATCCGCAGCGCCATCGGTTCTGCCGTGGCCATTGTGCTGGTGGTCATCTTCATTGGGCTGATTTTTGTAAACAGCGGCTTTATGCAGACCCATGCCACTGCGCTTACCGTGGGCAGCCATAAGCTCACCCCCGCAGAGTTCAATTATTTCTATCATGATGCTTACTATAACATCTACAGCCAGTATTCCTCCAGCGGACTTTGGAGCTATCTGGTGGATTCCTCAAAGGACATTGAGACGCAGGACTGCATGATGAGCCAGGACGGCGAGAACTGGAAGCAGTATCTCACCCGTACCGCCGGTGAAAATGCGCTCCAGGTTTACGCCCTGTACGACGCAGCTCAGGAGGCCGGATTTACCATCAGCGAAGACGGTCAGAGCTCCATCGACACCACAAAGGAAAATCTCAGCACCTACGCAACCTCTGCGGGCTACAAGAAGGTTTCCGATTATCTGGAGGCCAGCTATGGTAAGGGCGCCGACGAGGACAGCTACATCCAGTACCTGACCGTTCGCCAGATTGCCACGGAGTATGCCCAGGAGAAGACCGACAGCTTCACCTATACCGACGAAGAGCTGCGGAACTACTATGACGAGAACAAGCAGGACTTTGACAAGGTAACCTACCGCGTATTTAACGTTGCCACCGAAGACGACGATACCGCTGCCGCAAAGGAAACTGCCGACAACATGAAGGCTGACCTCACCGGCACCGAAGACAGCTTTGTAAAGGCTGCTCAGAAGTATGCGCCCGAGGATTCCGCCGAAAGCTATGAGGACGAGAGCTACACCCTCCGCTCCAACCAGGGCTACTCCTCCATCAGCTCCGACTATGCCGATTGGCTGTTTGCCGACAGCCGCAGCGCCGGTGAGAGCGAAGTATTTGCCACCTCCTCCGGCTACAGCGTTGTAATGTTCGTCTCCCGCGACGATAACAACTACAACACCGTCAACGTGCGTCATATTCTCGTTAAGGTCGGCACCTCCGGCGACGATAACACTTCTACCGACGCCGATTGGGAGGAGTGCAAGACCAAGATCGAAGAGATCCAGAAGGAATGGGAAGCAACCGACCAGACCGAAGACGATTTCGCTACCCTTGCCACCGAGAAGTCCGAGGATACCGGCTCTGCCTCCAACGGCGGTCTGTATGAGGATGTGTACAAGGGCCAGATGGTCACCGAGTTCAACGACTGGTGCTTCGATGCAGACCGTCAGGTCGGCGACACCGGCATTGTCAAGACCTCTTATGGCTATCATCTGATGTACTTCTCCGGCACCGGCGACCTGTATTGGAAGTCCCTTGCCGATACCGCAAAGCGCAATGCCGACTACAGCGACTGGTATGATGACTATTCCGCTTCCTACACCGCAAAGAACAGCACCGTAGGCCAGTGGTTCACCAACAAGAAGCTGCCTGTTCTGGGTACTTCCAGCGCCAGCTAATCTCAAATAATACAATGCCCGGACCGTTCGTCCGGGCATCGTTTTTGTCAGGAAGGAGATTCTATGAATCAGTTTTTACGCGAGGCCATGTTTTACGGGGAAGACGCCATTGCGCTTTTGTCTCAGAAGCATGTAATGGTCTTTGGAATCGGCGGCGTGGGCAGCTATACCGCCGAAGCGCTCTGTCGGGCCGGGGTGGGTCACATTACCCTGGTGGACAACGACACCGTGGGGCTGACCAATCTCAACCGCCAGCTCTGCGCCCTGCATTCTACCCTGGGGCAGTATAAATCCGATGTCATGGCGGCACGACTCCGGGATATCAATCCAGAGGCCACCATTGTCTCCCTGCCGAAGCTCTATGACGAGGCCCATAAGGAGGAGTTTTTCTCCCTTCAGCCGGACTATATCGTGGATGCCATTGACTTGGTGTCCTGCAAGCTCAGTCTCATTGAAACCGCTCTGAACCGGAACATCCCCATTATCTCCTCCATGGGCACCGGCAACAAGCAAGACCCAACTAAATTTCGAATTGCCGACATCAATCAAACCTCCGGCTGCCACCTGGCCCGGGTGATTCGCCGGGAGCTGAAAAACCGCGGCATTGCCCACCATAAGGTGCTGTTTTCCGACGAGGTGCCCATCACTCCCCTGCCCTTGGAAGCGCCCCCACCCGGTCGCCGGAGCATCCCCGCTTCCCTCTCCTGGGTGCCCTCCTGCGCGGGGCTGATGCTGGGGGGCTATGTGGTCCGGGATCTCATCGGCGCACTCTAATATGCATAAAAATCTCCCTCCCGTGGAATCCTGCCACAGGAGGGATTTTTATGAAGCCTATGTGGAAATATGCGCTCAGCGGCATCGCCGCAGGTGCTGCCAACGGTCTGTTCGGCGCAGGAGGCGGCATGATTCTGGTGCCTCTGCTCACCCGATGGGGCGGCCTGGAGGATAAAAAGGCCTTTGCCACCTCCATCGCCATCATTGCCCCCATGTGTCTCGTCTCCATTTTCATCTACTGGCACCAGGGACAGCTGGATTTCGGGGCCGCGCTGCCCTATCTCGTGGGAGGATTATTCGGCGGACTGCTGGGCGGCAAGCTCTTTAAAAAGATGTCAGCCGGTGTGCTCCATAAGCTGCTGGGGCTGTTCATTCTCTACGGCGGGATTCGGAGCCTGATATGCTGAGCTGGATGTTCGCCCTCGTCATTGGGCTGCTTACGGGTATTCTATCCGGCTTTGGTATCGGCGGCGGCACCATTTTAATGATTTACCTGACCGCTTTCGCCGCATTTCCCCAGAAAATTGCCCAGGGCATCAATCTCCTCTATTTTATCCCCACCGCAGCCGCAGCCCTAATTCTCCACAATAAAAACCATCAGCTGGAGTGGCGCGCCGTCCTCCCTGCCGCGCTGTGCGGATGTGTCACCGCCGCCGGATTCAGCCTGCTGGCCATGGGCATGGATTTCACGCTGCTTCGGCGGCTATTTGGCATATTTCTGCTGTTTACAGGCATTTCCGAGCTTAAAAAGAAGCCAGCCCCGAAGCAGAACGCTTAGAATCCCGTTCCCAGGAACCGCAGATAGCCCTCCAAAATCAAGGAAGCCGCCACCGCATCCACGTTCTTGCGGTGGCTTTTCATTTTCTTTCCCCCCGCAGAGAGAATATTGTGGGCCTCAATGGTCGTACGCCGCTCGTCCCAAAGCACCACGTCCATGCCGGTTTTTTCTTTGAGCATCGCCGCAAACTCCCGATATAGGTCCGCTCTAGGGCCCTCGGTACCGTCCATATTCTTGGGAAAGCCCATCACCAGACGCTCCGGCTTTTTTTCCTGGACCAGCGCCGCTACTTTCTCCGCCGCCTTTTCCCGGTTCCACTCCGAAATCACCGTGGTAAAGCCCACAATCATGCCCGAGGGGTCCGAAACCGCCACGCCTGTGCGCGCATCTCCATAATCCAGTGCCATCACCTTCATTGTACATGCCTCCTTTTTACCCGGAGTATACCACATTTTGCGCTTGCAGGCAAGAAACCGCCGATATCCTGTGGCATCCGCGAAAATTTCCTGAGAAAATACGGATTTCCATATTGACCCGGAAAAAAATCTATGCTAGAATAGTTCTACCTGTGATTTCGGGCGGAATTTCTATGCCCGTTTTCAGCTGTGGGCGGCAATGCCGCGATCAAATTTATTATGACCGCAGTGATACAGGGAGGCAATTTTAAGGAGGTGCCGAAATGCGCGTTAAAGTGACTCTGAGATGCAATGAGTGCAAGCAAAGAAACTACAACACCATGAAGAACAAGAAGAACGATCCGGATCGTCTCGAAATGAAGAAGTATTGCAGATTCTGCAGAAAGCACACCGTTCACACCGAGACTAAGTAATGGAGGCTACCGTAAATGGCAGAAGCTAAGAAACAGGAAAAAGAGGGCTTTTTCCGCCGGACCGCCAATCGGTTCAGCAAGTGGTTCCGCGAAATGCGGGCTGAGCTGAAAAAGGTTGTATGGCCCACCAAGAAGCAGGTTCTCCAGAATACTGTAGTCGTTCTTATTGCTGTGCTGGTGGTTGGCGCTTTCATCTGGATCTTCGATGCGATCAGCAACCTGGTCGTCCAGTGGCTCATCGGCCTGTTTAACTAAGGCAAGGTGAGACAATGGCAGAAGAAGCTAAGTGGTATGTAGTCCATACCTATTCCGGGTATGAGAATACCGTAAAAGCCACCATCGAAAAAAGTATTCAGAACCGCCATCTTCAGGATCTCATTCACGAGGTGCTGATTCCTATGGAGACGGTCACCGAAGTGACTGACTCCGGTTCCAAAACTGTAGAGCGCAAGATCTACCCCGGCTATGTGCTGGTGAAAATGGTCATGACCGATGAGGCATGGTACATCATCAACTCTGTCCGCGGCGTAACCGGTTTTGTCGGCGCTGACGCCGATGCAAAGCCTATGATCCGTGCCGTCCCCCTCACCGAGGACGAGGTTCTGCAGCTCGGCATCGAGAAGCATACCGTCGAGGTGCCCTACACTCTGGGCGACACCGTCAAGATCAACGACGGTCCTCTTACCACCTTCACCGGTCGTGTGGATGCTCTGGATATCGAGAACAATTCCGTCCGCGTGGTCGTTTCCATGTTCGGACGCGAAACGCCGGTTGAGCTGGAGCTCGACCAGGTAGAGCTGGTTGAAGAATAATCGGCTCGATCCCCCCGGCCCGGCTGGCCGGAACGTGGGAGGGGTTTTATACTCCGCCAAATATACGCTTTGCGTATCACCACATTTTTTCAGGAGGTGCTCTTCATGGCACAGAAAGTAACAGGTTATATTAGACTGCAGATCAATGCCGCTAAGGCTACTGCTTCTCCTCCGGTTGGCCCCGCTCTGGGTCAGCACGGCGTAAATATCGCTCAGTTCATTAAGGAATTCAACGAGCGCACCAAGGATCAGGTTGGTTTCAAGATCCCCGTTGTTATCACGGTTTATGCCGACCGCAGCTTCACCTTCATCACCAAGACTCCCCCCACCGCTACCCTCATCATGAAGGCTGTCGGCGTGGAGAAGGGCTCCGGCGAACCCAACAAGAACAAGGTTGCCACCATCACCAAGGCCCAGCTGAAGGAAATCGCTGAGAAGAAAATGCCCGACCTCAATGCTGCTACCATCGAGGCAGCTATGAGCAATGTTGCCGGCACCTGCCGCTCCATGGGCATCACCGTGGTAGACTAACGAACCAAACATCCGAGGTTAGCGCAAATCTATAAAGCGTGCCTCATAACGTGGGAGGATTTTTCCGACGAACCACTATAAGGAGGATATTCAATTGAAGAAAGGTAAAAATTATCAGGAGAGCGCAAAGCTCATCGACCGTTCCGTACAGTACGATGCTGCCGACGCCTGCGCTCTGGTTGTCAATACTGCAAAAGCTAAGTTCGACGAGACTGTAGAGGTTCACATCCGTCTGGGCGTTGACTCCCGTCACGCTGACCAGCAGGTCCGTGGCTCCGTGGTTCTGCCCAACGGCACCGGTAAGACCCGCAAGGTTCTGGTGTTCGCAAAGGACGCAAAGGCTGACGCTGCACGCGAGGCCGGCGCTGACTATGTTGGCGGCATGGACATGGTGGAGAAGATCCAGAAGGAGAACTTCTTCGACTACGACGTTGTTGTTGCTACCCCCGACATGATGGGTATCGTTGGTCGTCTGGGTAAAGTTCTGGGCCCCAAGGGCCTGATGCCCTCCCCCAAGGCCGGTACCGTTACCCCCGATGTTGCCAAGGCAATTGGCGAGATCAAGGCCGGTAAGATCGAGTATCGTCTGGACAAGACCAACATCATCCACTGCCCCATCGGCAAGGTTTCCTTTGGCTCCGAGAAGCTGGTTGAGAACTTCGACACCCTCATCGGCGCTATCATCAAGGCAAAGCCCGCTGCTGCAAAGGGCCAGTATATCAAGTCCTGTGTCCTGGCTTCTACCATGGGCCCTGGCATCAAGGTCAGCACTACGAAGTACTAATTTCTCATAATCCTAAAAAATGTGCTTGACAGGCAGCGTCCTGTTTGGTATAATAATCGACGCTGCCAGAGACAGCAGGAGGCTTTTGCCATAAGGGTTCCCCATCCTGCCGAGGAAGCACAATGGATTTTCGTGTCTTTTGTGTCCTCGTACCGCTCTGGTACGAGGACATTTTTTTCTGGAGGTGACATTCAATGCCTAACGCTAAGGTTCTTGAAGCAAAAAAGGCTACCGTCTCTGCCCTGTCTGAGCAGATTAAGGGCGCATCTACCGGTGTCTTTGTTGATTACAAGGGTATTACTGTGGCTCAGGATACCGAGCTTCGTAACCAGTTCCGTGAGGCTGGCGTCGAGTACACCGTTGTGAAGAACACTCTGACCCGTCTTGCCTGCCGTGAGAACGACTACGATTTCGACGAGGTGCTCAATGGTACCACCGCTTTTGCAGTGTCCACCGGCGATCCCATCGCTCCTGCTCGTATCGTCAGCCAGTTTGCCAAGAAGAACAAGGTTCTTGCAATCAAGGGCGGCTTCGTTGAGGGAAAGATTTGTTCCGTTGACGAGCTCAATGCCTTTGGCGAGCTGACCTCCAAGAACGATCTGGTTGCCCAGGTTCTTGGTACCATGCTTGCTCCCATCAGTTCCCTTGCCTTCGTGCTGGATCAGATCCGGCTTCAGAAGGAGGCACCCGAGGCTGCTGCTGCAGCAGAATAATTTATTTTAATCTGATAAATGGAGGAATTTACAATGGCTAGCGAAAAGATTACTGCTATGATTGAAGAAGTTAAGACTCTCTCCGTGCTGGAGCTGGCTGAGCTGGTTCACGCTCTGGAGGAGGAGTTCGGCGTTTCCGCTGCTGCTGCCGCTGCTCCCGCTGCTGGCGCTGCTGCTGCTGCTCCCGCTGAGGAAGAGAAGACCGAGTTCGACGTCGTTCTGAAGGAAGTCGGCGCCAACAAGATCGCTGTTATCAAGGTTGTCCGTGAGCTCACCGGCCTGGGCCTGAAGGAAGCTAAGGCTATGGTTGACGGCGCTCCCGCTAACGTGAAGGAAGCTGTTGCTAAGGCTGACGCCGAGGCTATGGTTGAGAAGCTGAAGGAAGCTGGCGCTACCGCAGAGCTGAAGTAATTCTGCTTTTCCTATTTCCCCGTTTCGCTTTTGCGAGACGGGGAATTTTTTTGTCAATTCAGCTTTGATACACACCATGGACACATCGCCACATTAGGATAAAATCAGACACCCGGATTTGCCGAAATCACACAGAATCTTCACATTTCGCCCCTCGAACCGTTTGCATTCCGAATCATTTTTGTGTATAATGTATACAAACTTTTCTGGCATAACCCGGGGTTTTGTCAGATATTTTAACCAGCCAAGCTGGGGATTGGAGTCTATCATGGAGATCAAAGAAATTGGCGCATTTGCGCAAAAGATCAATGACAACATCAGCCGCGTCCTCATCGGTAAGAAGGACGAAATTGACCTGATTCTGGTCAGCCTGTTCGCCGGCGGTCATGCCCTACTGGACGACGTTCCCGGCACCGGTAAAACCGTATTGGCAAAGTCCCTGGCCAAGTCCATCCAGTGCGATTTTAAGCGAATTCAGTTTACAGCCGACCTGCTGCCCTCGGATATCACCGGTCTGAGCGTTTACAATCAGAAGACCGGCGAGTTTGATTTCCAGCCCGGCCCCGCCTTTACCAACATTCTTCTGGCCGATGAGATCAACCGTACCACCCCCCGTACCCAGTCGGCGCTCCTCGAATGTATGGAAGAAAAGCAGATCACGGTAGACGGCGAAACCAAGCCCCTGGGTGCCCCGTTTTTTGTCATTGCAACCCAGAACCCCGTCGAATCCTCCGGTACCTTCGCGCTGCCCGAGGCACAGCTGGACCGTTTCCTGGTGCGCCTGACCCTGGGCTATCCCTCCACCAAGGAGTCTGTGGATATCCTCACCAATTACATCAACGGTTCTCCCCTGGTGCAGCTGGATGCAGTTGCTACCGGCGATGAAATCACCGCCATTCAGTCCGCTATTTCCGGCGTGCTGGTGTCTGATCCCATTAAGGAGTACATCGTTGCACTGGTAGAAGCCACCCGTAAGAACGAGGACGTGGAATTGGGCGTTTCTACCCGCGGTATGCTGTCGATGCTGCGGGCCTGCCAGGCGTATGCTGCCATTCACGGGCGGGATTATGTGCTGCCGGATGATGTGAAGGCTCTGGCTGTGCCTGTATTCGCCCATCGTCTGATTCTCAAGGTCAAATACAACTCCGCCAATAAAGCCTCTGAGATTATTACTCGGCTTCTGGGCACCATCCCCGCCCCCACCGAGTCTACCACACAAAAGCTGTAAGGTCAGGTGATTGGACTATGACTGCTGCCATTTGGCTGATTGTAATTGTCGGCATACTGGCAATTGCACAATCCAAGTTTTTCAGCAAGGTTGCATTTCGCCACCTGCACTATGAGCGGAAGCTGACCCGGCACGCCGTATTCGAGGGCGAATCCCTGGAGCTGCAGGAGGTCATTGCCAACCGAAAGCTGACGCCGCTCCCCTGGCTTCGGGTAGAATCCAAGCTCTCCCCTTGGCTCCGGTTCCGTTCCCAGGAAAATCTGGAGATTATGGATGACCGGTTCCACCGCAGTGTCTTCTATCTGCGCCCCTACAGCCGCATTACCCGGCGCTACAACGTCAAATGCATTCGCCGGGGGTATTATGACCTCTCCATCACTACGCTGACTGCGGGCGACCTGTTCGGTCTGAATTCCGTCAGTCAGGAGGCCCATTCCGACGCCAAGCTGTTCGTCTATCCCAGCCTGCTGGGTGAGGATCAGCTGCCGGACGAGGCCCTTCGCTGGCAAGGCGATGTATCCGTTCGCCGCTGGATTTTCCCGGACCCCATCCTCATCAATGGCATCCGTGGCTACCAGATTGGCGACAGCCGGAAGGACATCCATTGGCGCGCCTCTGCCCGAACTGGCTCGCTCCAGGTGAAAACCCACGATTACACGGTGTTTCCCCGGCTTTTGATGGTCTTTAACATCGACCCCGAGGATAACTTCTGGGGCCAGCTGTCGGAAAAGGAAATGGAAGAGATGGAATACGGTATTCGTACCGTTGCTACCCTCTGCAACTGGGCCATCGTCAACAATATGGAGGTGGGCCTCTACTCCAATGCCGCCATCTCCTATGCGCCGGATGTTCCCATTGACCTGGAGCCCGCCTGCAATGCCGCCCAGATGAACCGGATTCTTGAGGTGCTGGCGGGTCTGCAATTCAAAGAGCATGAATCCATCTATCGCACCATGGAGAAGCTGGTGGAAAATGATACCTCCGAAACGGATATCCTGGTGTTCTCCACCTTCTGGAACAGTTCCCTGGACAGCCGCGCCCAAGAGTTGCGGCGTAAGGGGAATTCTGTGACCCACATTACGCTCAGAAGGGAGGCCATCCGTTTTGAAGAAAACATCGATACAGCGGCTGCTGTTTGAGTGCATCAACCTGATTATGGCGCTGCTGCTTGTGATTCCACTGGGTGTTCTGGTGGAGCAGCTGTGTCATTTTCCCCTGTACCGCTGCTGCATGGTTCCCTGCTTGGCCGGAATCGGCTATATCCTGGGCCGCGTTTCCATGACAAAGCCCACGGTCCTTTCCATGGGACTTTGCATTGGCGGAACGGTTGTCAGCGTACTGCTCGCGGTGCTCCTCTCCCCTGCCGGTGTGCTGATTCGGCTATTGATGGCGCTGGTTACGCTGTTTTTCTCCGTTTTCTTTTTCTTCTCTGCCCGAAAAGCAGGCTATGCCATCTATGCCCCCATGGCAGTGACCGGTATTCTGCTTCATGTGCTGATTCTCATCATCTGCACGGGTATGCAGTGGGAGGATTCCATCGCACGGCTATTGTCCGTGGTATCCATCGCATTTTTCCTGCTGAGCCTCTTTGCATTTAGCTCCAAGGGTCTCCGGAAAAGCATGCACCGCACCAGCAGTGATCGCCGGGTACGCTATCCCGCAGGCATGCAAATGGGAAATTTCCTGCTGGTCACCGGCTTTATCATCATTGCCGCATTTATCTCCAACATCTATCCCATATTCCATCTGTTCTCCAATGCATTTTCCCATGTGATTAACTGGCTGGTGGCGCTGTTTGCACTACTCTCCAGTAAGTTCCACCGCCGGGTGCTGGTAGACAGCACCATCGATCAGGCGGAGCAGTCCGTGGCAGAGGATAGCATTCTCAATGCAGAGCCCAAGGGCGAAGCCGGTTGGGTTACCACCATGGTTGAGATCATCGCCTTTGTGGTGGTGGTTCTGGTGGTGATTTATGCGCTGTATCGCCTGATGCTGAAGCTGCGGGAACGCGGTGTCCGGCTGCCAGGCTTCCTCCGGAACTTCCGGGATCGGTTTGCACCTGTGGCCGAAGAGGACTATGTAGACGAAACCGAAAACCTCTTTGACGCAAAGGAAATGCTGGGTGACACCCGCGCCAGAATGAAAAAAGCCCTCCATAAGCTCCGGGAGCGCCCGCAAAAGCTGGAGGATTTCCCCGACAATCGGATGAAGCTGCGATTCGCCTTCCAGCAGGTTTTGAAAAAGCTTTCGGCACAGAATCCCGGCGCTGCCGCTATGACGCCCAACGAGCTGCAGCATCAGGACTTCCCCAATGAAGCCGAGGCAGCGCAGTTTATGACCTACTACAACGAAGCCCGCTATTCCACCCGCGATATTCCGGACGATGCAGTTCGCTGCGCCCGGGATATGCTGAAAAAGAAACTGTAGCACTTGAGCAGCAGGATCTCTTCGGAGGTCCTGCTGATTGCAATTTATGCCATATAATCGTAAATTTCGGATGAAAAAACGAAGATTTTTAAATTTTTTGTCCGTTTCTCTTGACATTTTCGATGGATTATCCTAAACTCCATAGATAAATGAATTTTGAATTTGAAAATGGAAAGGAATCTACATGATCGAACGGACAAAATCTTATGTCTATGCCTGGGAGGGACGCTTCCATGGCGCAGACTAGTCGCAAATTCCCCATCTTACTCATACTCGGCCTGCTGGTCCTGGGTTTATTGGCGGGCTGTACTGCGGAAGCAGCCGAGCTGCCTGCCGATAGCAACACCGACTCCGGCGCCTGGGGTATATCTGCCGAAGGCCCAGTGACCACCGGAGCAGTTATCGTCTCACAAACAGAAGGATACGAGAACGCTGAAATCAGCGGCACCGACTCCCCCATTGCGGACGCATTGATTTCCTCATCCAGCCTCTCTGCGGCCATGGAGCAATACGGTATTGACGCAGACAGCACCTCCGCCCAAGCTCTGCGCATGATTAACTCAGACTATGCCGTGCGCCTGAGTCAGGAACAAAGGGACGGCCTGCTGGTCTTTCTATTCGAAGGCGCAGGAGAAAGTCCGGACCCCGAGGAACGAAAAGACGCCATGTGTGTGGTGGTGCAAAACGGCGAGATTCTCTATCTCAGCACCTGCTGCAGCACCATCCCGGACCACCCCTTCCTCCCCTGGAAAAACGACGGCACCGATGTGCCCACCCTCTGCTCCGGCGTCTACTCCTTTGACACAGTGAACCACAACGGAATCTATGCCGCGCTTCGGGTGCGGAACGACCAGGTGATTCGGTTCCACGATGCCGAAACCTTCTATTCGGACGTTTCCAACAGTGAAAGTATCCAGGTCCATCGCCGCGGCCGGGAGGAGAATTCCCCCACCAACGAAAGCTGGGCCAATTCCATCGGCTGTCTGCTGGTAGGTCATGCAGGCACAGAACCTACTGACGATTACGCCACCTTCGCCCGTGCCGTGGGCATTCTCAACGAAGGGGCCACCGGACGCACCCCTTATCAGAACGTTGTATACGGCACGCTGGTGGTGGACCGCAGCCTTGGGGCGGATTATCTCCGGTCTGTGGGCTATTCCGACGAGGCCATTGCCGCAATCAACGGCGAATAACTCCATATACGCAGGAACCCCCGGGAACGAATTGCTTCATTCCCGGGGGTTTTATTATGCGCTAGTCAGGGTTTAGTTAAAGCTTCCCAGTTGCTTTCCGGCCAGTACATGGAAATGCAGGTGATGCACGGTCTGGCCCGCATCGGCGCCACAGTTGGTCACCACGCGGAAGCCCTCAGAGAAGCCCATCTCGCGGCTAAGCTTGGCAATGACCTCATAGATGTGACCCACCACAGGCGCCATCTCCGGGCCAATCTCCGCCGCAGAAGCAATGTGCTGCTTGGGGATCACCAGAAAATGCATGGGCGCCAGCGGCTCAATGTCCTTGAATGCAAAGCAGAGCTCATCCTCATAGACCTTGGTGGTAGGAATCTCCCCCGCCATGATTTTGCAGAAAATGCAGTCTTCCATGAATTCGTCCTCCTTACTTCTTCACATGCTCGGAAACGTAATTATCCACAACCGCCAGGGCATTATCCAGCATCAGGGGGTCCTTGCCGCCGCCCATTGCAGAGTCGGGCTTGCCGCCGCCGGAACCGCCGGTGATGGCAGTGACGGTACGGATCAGGTCGCCAGCCTTAATGCCAGCTGCCACAGCCTTCTTACCGCAAACAGCGTTGAAGGTGATCTTCTCATCGGAAACGGAGGACAGCACGGCAACCACGCTCTCGTCCTTCTCCCGGAGCATATCGCCGATCTTCCGGAGCGCACCGGCGCTCATGGAGGACAGGGTGGTAGTGATGACGTTCAGGCCCTCGACCTTCTTTGCGGCATACAGGAACCGCTCTGCATCGCTGGCAAGGAGCTTGCTCTGCATCTGATCCAGCTGCTGACGGAGCTCCTTGCCCTCCCGGACCATCTGATCCAGACGGGTCATAACCTCCTGAGGCGTGGTCTTCATGACGCTGGCAGCCTTACGCAGCTTTGCAGTGTTGGCAGCAGCCAGCCGCAGGTTCTCCTTGCCCACCAGAGCCTCAATCCGGCGAACACCGGATGCTACAGAGCCCTCGCTGATGATGGTAAAGGAACCGATCTTTGCAGTGTTGGTAAGGTGGGTACCGCCGCACAGCTCCTTGGACACATCGCCCATGGACACAACGCGAACCGTATCGCCGTATTTCTCGCCGAACAGTGCCATTGCGCCCTCTTTCTTTGCCTCTTCGATGCCCATAACCTTGGTGGTAATGGGCAGGCCGTCCAAGATCGCATCGTTGACAAACTCGGTGATTTCCTTGATCTCGCTCTCAGTAATGGCGGAGAAATGGGTAAAGTCAAAGCGGATATGGTCCGGGTTATTCAGAGAACCGGCCTGATGCACATGGTCGCCCAGTACCTTCTGGAGTGCAGCCTGGAGCAGATGGGTAGCAGAGTGTGCGCGGGAGATAGATTCCCGGCGCTCCCGATCCACGCTGCCGGTGACTACATCCTCAACAGACAGCGTACCGGCGGTCATCTTGCCATAGTGGAGGTACTTTCCGGCCTTGTCCTTCTGCACGTTGGTCACAGTGAAGACATTCTCGCCCAGGGTGATGGTGCCCTCGTCGGGAGCCTGACCGCCCATTTCTGCGTAGAAGGGCGTCTGATCCAGCACGACGATGCCCTCTTCACCCTGACGGATGGAGGAGCAGGGCTCGCCATCGGTGACAATGGCCAGCACCTTCCCCTGTGCAGTGAGGTTGCCGTCATAGCCGGTGAAGGTGGTGGGAGTGGCATCGTCCAGGCCCAGATCGATTCCGGCCCAAGCCAGATCGCCCAGCGCCTCACGGGCCTTACGGGCACGGACGCGCTGCTCTTCCATGAGCGCCTGGAATGCCTCCTGGTCCACGGTCATCCCCTCGTCCTCTGCCATCTCGATGGTCAGATCAATGGGGAAACCATAGGTATCATAGAGCTTAAAGGCATCTGCGCCGGAGAACACCGTCTCGCCCTTGGCCTTATGCTCTTCAATCATGCTGTTGTAAATCCGCAGACCGGCGTCGATGGTCTTGTTGAAGTTTTCTTCCTCCACACGAATGACCTTGGTGATATAGGCCTGACGCTCCCGCAGCTCGGGATAATGGCCCTCGTTCTCATGGACAACAGTATCACAGACCTTGTACAGGAAGGGCTCATTGACGCCCAGGAGCTTACCATGGCGGGCAGCACGGCGGAGTAGACGGCGGAGCACATAGCCTCTGCCTTCGTTGGAGGGCAGCACGCCGTCGCAGATCATAAACGTTGCCGAGCGGATATGGTCGGTGATGACACGGAGGGATACGTCCTTCTCGTGGCTCTGACCATAGCTAGCGCCGGTGATCTCAGTAACCTTGTTGGTGATGTTCATGACAGTATCTACATCGAACAGGCTGTCCACGTCCTGGCATACAACAGCCAGACGCTCCAGGCCCATGCCGGTGTCGATGTTCTTCTGCACCAGCTCGGTGTAATGGCCCTGGCCGTCGTTGTTGAACTGGGAGAATACCACGTTCCAGACTTCCATATACCGGTCGCAGTCGCAGCCCACGGTGCAGCCAGGCTTGCCGCAACCGTACTTCTCGCCGCGGTCATAGTAAATCTCGGAGCAGGGGCCGCAGGGACCGGAGCCATGCTCCCAGAAGTTGTCTTCCTTGCCGAACTTAAAGATATGATCCTTGGGCACGCCGATTTCCTCATTCCAAATCCGGAATGCCTCGTCGTCAGCGGGAGTGGTTTCATTGCCCGCGAACACAGAAGGATACAGACGGTTGGGGTCCAGGCCCACCCACTCGGGAGAGGTCAGGAATTCCCAAGCCCAATGAATAGCCTCGTTCTTGAAGTAGTCACCAAAGGAGAAGTTGCCCAGCATCTCAAAATAGGTGCCGTGACGTGCGGTGTGACCGATGTTCTCGATGTCGCCGGTCCGGATACACTTCTGGCAGGTGGTGACCCGATGACGAGGGGGCTCCTGATCGCCGGTGAAGTAGGGCTTCATGGGCGCCATACCGGAGTTGATGAGCAGCAGCGACGGATCGTTCTGCGGGATCAGGGAAAAGCTGGGCAGGCGGAGATGGCCTTTTGTCTCAAAGAACGACAGGAACATCTCACGAAGCTCGTTGACGCCAAAGTTTTTCATACAAATTCCTCCATATTTTAAGCAATGACAAGGGTTCCGCAGAAAAAGAAACCCCGCCCCCGAAAACAGGGGCGGGAGTCAAGCTCACGCGGTACCACCCTGATTTGTCTCATAAAAGACACCTCAGACGCCTTAACGGGGACGAACGTACCGGTTTTCCGGTCAGCTCAGGAGTGGCCTGCATGGATTCCCGTGCCGGAGCTTTCACCCTCCTCCGGTCGCTAAGCTGGGAAGCACATGCTTCTTTCCGTCATTGCCTTTGCATATTCACCACCATTTTAGCACGAATCAGCCATTTGTCAACCACTCGCCAGCGGTTTTTCCGCTAATTTGCAGAAAATTTCCGTCGAATGCATGAAACCGCCCGTCCCGGTACACACTGAGTGCGGGTGAATTGGATGTTTATTTCGTTTTTAAGAACCATTATTCTATATCTTGTGATCGTGCTGACGCTGCGGGTGCTGGGAAAGCGCCAGGTGGGCGAGCTGGAGCCATCGGAGCTGGTGGTGGCAATTTTGATTTCCGATCTGGCCGCAGTCCCCATGCAGGACATTGGCATTCCCCTGTTGTCCGGCGTCATTCCCATTTTAACGCTGCTGGCCCTGGAGCTGGCAGCCTCGGAGTGGAGCATGCATTCCGTGCGGTTCCGGGCATTTTTGTGCGGAAAGCCCGTATTTATCATCCGCGAGGGCGTGATCGATCAAACTGCCATGTCCAAAAATCGTCTGACCATTGACGAGCTGAATTTCTGCCTCCGTCAAGCCGGAATTCTGGATGCCAGCCAGGTACAGTATGCGGTGCTGGAAACAAACGGTCAGCTCACCACCTTCCTCTATCCCCAATATGCCCCGCTGACCCCACAGGACGCCGGGAAAAAGGCGCAGAATCAGGAATTCGCCGTGAATCTTATCTGCAATGGGCGCATTCTGGAGGATAATCTAAGCTTTATCGGCAAGGACCTTGGCTGGCTGGACACAGAGCTGGCCCGGCAAAAGTTAACCCGCGATGAAATCTTCTGGATGACGGGCACCGCTGGCGGAACGGTACAGATTGTGAGAAAGGCGGACACGGTATGAAAAAAATATACTGCGCCCTGGGGATTTTACTGGTGATTACCGGCTTTTGCTGGTTCACCGCCTGGCGGGTAGACGACCTATGCAGCACCTCTGCGCAGCTGCTGGAGGCTGCAGAAACCCAGGTATTGCTGGGCGACTATCCCGCCGCAGAGGAGACAGTCAACCACGCTTTCCGACTTTGGCAGAAGCACGAGTGCTTCTTTGGCATGGCGCTTCGACACACGGAATCCGATGATGTTGGCATTCTGTTTCCTGTACTCCAAGAAGCATGCAGGCAAAAGGACCAGGGGGAATTTCTGCTGCAAGCCCGGGAATTGAGCGCTACGCTTCGGCAGCTGGGGCGAATGGAGCAGCCGTATTTGTTTAATATACTATAATTGTAGTGACGTTGTATTGACATTTTTATCTATTCAGCGTATACTGGCTTTGAGGTGAAGCCAATGGACACAAAAAACATCGTATCCGCGCCAAAAACCGCAAGCTTTCAAATGCGGATCAACCCGGAAATCAAACGTCAGGTAGAGGAGATTTATGCCCAGCAGGGACTTTCTTTAACGGATGCCGTCAATATTTTTATTCAGCAATCCATCAACCAGAGAGGCCTTCCTTTCCTCCCCTCCTCTGATAACCAGGCGTATCTCAAGTGGAAGGTCTATCAGCGTTTGCTGGAGGACGTGCAGTACGGCTGGGATTCCGCCGAACAGAACGGCTGGATTTCCGAGGAAGACGCCTACAAAGCGCTGGAGCTTGAGAAATGAAGCTCAAATATTCACCGGCAGCACTTGCCGATCTTAAAAATCTACAGTGTTACATTTCCGAGACGCTGCAAAATCCCATTGCCGCAAAGCATGTGGTTCGTCAGATTTTGGACGCATGTGCCCGGCTCACATCATTTCCGCAAATGGGAGTTTCCCTCCAGGAAAAAACAGGCTATGCCACAGACCTCCGAATGCAGATTTGCGGTCATCATCTCGCCATTTATCGTATTAGTGGAACCGATATTCTCATTGCAAGAATCCTCAGCGCACGGCAGGACTATATGCAAATCCTGCTAAGCGACCAATAATGTACAAAACCGGAGCAGTTTTCACTGCCCCGGTTTTCTTTTTACTTTCCCGCTGCATCCACGCAGGAGCGGATCGCCTCAATCACCGCACTGCGCATGCCGTCCTTCTCCAGCTGCGCCACTGCACGAATGGTGGTGCCGCCTGGGGAGCATACCTCATCCTTGAGCTGGGCGGGATGCTTGCCGGATTCCAGCACCATTTTCGCCGAACCCAACACTGCCTGCGCCGCCAGCTCATAGGCCTGCTGGCGCGGAATGCCAGCATAACAGCCTGCATCTCCCATGGCCTCAATGAACATATACACATAGGCCGGGCTGCTGCCAGTCAGCGCCGATACCGCATTCATCAGCCGCTCCGGCAATACCGAGGTACCGCCTGCCAAAGCAAACAACTTTAGTACCTTCTCCTGTTCTTCCGCCGTTACATTCTCGCCAAAGGCAAATGCCGTCATGCCCGCCTGTACCGCCGCCGGGGTATTTGGCATGGCACGAACCACCTTTTTGTCCTCGCCCAGTATGTCAAGATACGACTGAATGGTCAGTCCCACGGCAATAGACACAATGATCTGGTCCTTGGTAACCACCGGTGCAATCTCCCGGAGAATATCCGGCATCACAATAGGCTTTACCGCCAGCAGCAGCAGGTCACAATTCTGTGCTACCTCTACCGCGGAAGCCGCCGGAACCGCGCCGGTACGCTGGCAAACTGACTCCAGCTTCTCTTTTCCGTGGTTGCATGCAATCATGGTGTTCTCTGCGTCCTTGCAGAAAGCATCCATCAATGCGCCGCCCATGTTGCCGGTGCCAATGACACCAATTTTCATGGATTATCCCTCCAATACGCCGCTTTCGGCAATTCGAGCAAAGGCCCGGGCCATTTCTTCCTGGGTCCGAACCAGTGCAAACCGTACATATCCCTCGCCCAGTGCGCCAAAGGCACTGCCCGGGGTGACCGATACCCCTGCACGCTCCAACAGCGCAATGCAGAAGTCCTGGCTGGTGGCATAGCTATCCGGAATCTTCGCCCAGACAAACATGGTGCCCTGGGGCTTTTTGATGTGCCAGCCCAGCTTGCCCAGCTCCTCCACCAGATAATTCCGCCGGGCCTCATAGGCGCCCCGCACCTCTGCCACGCAGCTCTGATCGCCGGTGATGGCTGCAATGGCCGCTTTCTGAATGGGCAGGAAAATACCAAAGTCCAGATTAGATTTCAGGGTGCGGAGATTGCCCACAACCTCCGGATTCCCCACGCAGAAGCCAACCCGCGCACCGGCCATGCCATAGGTCTTGGACAGTGAGTTAAACTCCACGCCCACCTCCATAGCGCCGGGATGGCTCAAAAAGCTGCCGCAGGTGGCGCCGTCGTACACCAGTTCAGAATATGCATTATCATGAATCACAATGATGTCATATTTCTTTGCAAAGGCAATGAGCTTATCATAAAACCACTCCGGAGCCAGAGCGCAGGTGGGGTTGTTGGGATAGGAAACGATCATCAGCTTTGCCCGCCGCGCCAGATCCTCGGGAATGGCATCCAGGTCGATGAGATAGTCGTTCTCCTCTTTCAGGGGTATATAGTGAAGCTCTGCCCCGGCCAGCGCAGCCCCATCGGCAAACACCGGATAGCAGGGCTCCGGCAGTAACACCACGTCGCCCTCGTTGAGAATGGACAGGCCAATATGGCTCAGCCCCTCCTGGGAGCCGAGGACGCTGGTAATCTGGGTCTTGGGGTCCAGGGTCACACCATAGCGCCGCTGATACCACCGGGCCACCGCATCCAAAAGCTCCGGCAAATCCACAATTGCATAGAGATAGTTCTCCGGCTTCAATGCTTCCTCGCTGAGCACCTTGGTAATATGGGGTGCCGGGGGAATGTTGGGCGCACCAATGGAGAAATCAATGACCTCCTGGCCCCGGGCCTCCACCGCAGTGCGGCGGTTTTTCATGACGGTAAAAATAGATTCGCCAAAGCGATCCATGCGTTTTGAAAATTCCATCTGTATCATACCTTTTTTATAGATTCATAGATATGATTATACTATACTTTTTCCAAGGTTGCAACGGTCGAAACGCCCCGGACGATCTTCTCTCGACATTCGCCGGGAAAGATGATAAAATAGGGAGAACGCCTCCTAAACATCTGCTGTTTGGGAGAGCTCTGACCCGGGAGGATACCGAATTGGCCAAGTGGAAGCGCCCCGAAGAGGACGGATATCAGATTTTTAAGGATATAGTGAAAAGCGGCACCTGGGGCAGGCTCTATGTGCTCCATGGCGACGAGCCATACCTGATTCAGCGGTGCCGCAGTACCCTCCGGAAGAAGCTGGTTTCCGGACCCACCGAGGAGTTTAACTACCACCCCTTTACCGAAGAAAATTGGGACCTGGATGCGTTCTCCGATGCGGTGGACGCCATCCCCATGATGAGCGAGCACAGCCTGGTGGAGGTCACCGATGTGGACTTTTTCTCCCTCAAGGAATCCCAGCGGGACCAGCTGGCGGGCATTCTTTCGGATATTCCGGACTACTGCACGGTGCTGCTCATCTATGATGCGCTGGATTGGAAGCCGGATAAGCGGAAAAAGAAGCTCTATGCCCCCTTCTCTGCCCCCAACACCATTCTGGAAATCAATCGGCAATCGGAATCCACCCTGGGCAAATGGATCGTTCAGGAACTGGCTGCCGGTGGAAAATCCATGCCGGATCAGCTGGTGCGGTATTTGATTCTTCAAACCGGCGGCTCCATGTCGGCGCTGGCCGGGGAGCTGTCGAAGCTCATCTGCTATTCCGATCAGCCGGTGCTCACCCGGGCGGATATTGACGCCGTGGTGATTCCGGTGCTGGAGGCCGCCATTTTCGACATCACCCGGGACATCGGCACCCGGCATTTCGACAATGCCCTGCAAAAAATGAAGGATCTGCTTCGCCAGGATACTGAGCCCATTGTCATTGCTGCGGTCATTGGACGGCAGATGCGCCAGATGTACGCTGCAAAGGTGCTTTCAGAGCACGGAAAGGACGCCTATGCGCTGATGCAGCTCTATGGCATTCGGGATTTTGCCGCCAAAGAGGTGTATCGGCAGGCCCAGGGCTATAAAAAGGAGCAGCTTCGGCTTGCCATGGCGGTCTGCGCGGAGACGGACTATGCGATGAAAACCTCCTTTGGGGATGGCGACGTGCAGCTGGAGACGATGATTCTTCGGCTGGGTCAGCTGGAGCATGCCTCATGATCCGCATTCAGGAAGCCATTCTGGTGGAGGGGCGATATGACAAAAACGCACTGGCCCAGGTGGTGGATACCGCAATTTTCGAAACCGGCGGCTTTGGCATTCTCAAGGACAAAGAGCGCATCGAATTTCTCCGTCAGGTAGCGGCTAAGCGCGGGCTTGTGATCTTCACGGACAGCGACGGGGCAGGATTTGTGATTCGGAACCGTCTCAAAAGTCTTCTGCCGCCCCAGCAGCTGCTCCAGGCGTACATTCCGCAGATTGCAGGCAAGGAGAAGCGGAAGCAGAAGCCGGGCAAGGAGGGCCTTCTAGGGGTAGAGGGCATGACCCCAGAGGTGCTCATTGCGTCCCTCCGCCGATGTGGGGCGCATTTTCTGGACGATAACGCGCCCCTGCCCGCCGGTGGTATCACCCGGCAGGATCTCTATGTTTGGGGGCTCATGGGCGGAACCGGCAGCCGGGAAAAGCGAGAACTGCTCAAACAGCACTTCGGCCTTCCCTCTCATTTGGGCACCGGCGGATTTTTGGATGCACTGAATCTGATCGCCACCCGGGAGCAGGTTGTCACGCTGATGGACAAAAAAGAACCGAAACCATAAAGGCTTCGGTTCTTTCTATTTATCCCAGAATCATGCGGTCATTACTGAACTCCTCGCCGGAAGCAGTGTTGAACTTCTCCAGCAGGTCCTCCACAGTGAGCTTTTTCTTTTCCTCACCGGAGATGTTCAGAATTACCTGGCCGTCCTTCATCATAATCAGGCGATTACCGTGGGCGATGGCATCCTTCATATTGTGGGTAATCATCAGAGTGGTCAAGTGGTCACGGTTGACGATCTTCTCCGTGGCCTCCAGCACCTTAGCCGCCGTCTTGGGGTCCAATGCTGCGGTATGCTCGTCCAGCAGCAGCAGCTTGGGCTTCACCAGGCTTGCCATGAGCAGGGTAAGCGCCTGACGCTGACCGCCGGACAGCAGTCCAACCTTGGAGGTCAGACGATCCTCCAGACCAAGGTCCAGGATCTTCAGCAGCTCCTTATACTCCTCCCGCTCGGCCTTGGTGATGCCGGAACGGAGGGAACGTTTCTTGCCGCGTCGCTTTGCCAATGCAAGATTTTCCTCGATCTGCATGGTAGCAGCAGTGCCGGTCATGGGGTCCTGGAACACGCGGCCGATGTATTTTGCCCGCTTATGCTCCGGCAGCTTGGTGACGTCGATGCCGTCGATGACAATGCTGCCCTGGTCCACCTGGAACACACCGGCCACCGCATTGAGCATGGTGGATTTACCTGCGCCGTTGCCGCCGATAACCGTGCAGAAATCGCCCTCCTCCAGATGAAGGCTCAGGCCGTTCAGCGCAGTTTTCTCGTTGACCGTGCCAGCGTTGAATACCTTTACAATATTGTCGATTTTAAGCATTGCCAGCACCTCCCTTCACGCTCTTTGCTTTGCCGGAAAAGTGCTTGCTCTTGAGATAGGGTACCGCCAGGAACAGCGCAACCACCAGAGCCGTCAGGAGCTTCAGGTCATCGGTGGACAGGCCCATCCGGAGCACCACCTGGATGACGATGTAATAGATAATTGCGCCGAATACCGCCGCCAGCAGCTTCAGGCCGAAGTTATGGAACACCTTATCGAAGATGACCTCGCCGATAATCACAGCTGCCAGACCAATGACGATTGCGCCGCGGCCCATGTTGATATCGGAGAAGCCCTGATACTGGCTGAGCAGTGCACCGGCCAGCGCAACCAGGCCGTTGGAAATCATCAGACCAAGAACCTTTGCCACGTTGGTGTTGATGCCCTGTGCCCGGGCCATGTTCTGGTTCGCTCCGGTTGCACGAAGAGAGCAGCCCATCTCGGTACCGAAGAACCAGTAGAGCAGCACAATCACCACAACGCATACAATCGCCAGCACAATCAGCGGGTTATTCAGCCCTGCCGCACGAACATAGCGGGCAGAAACCAGCAGGTCGTACTTGTCAACGGATACAGGCAGGTTTGCCTTACCGCCGCCGGTGCCAAAGCCCATGATCCGCAGGTTTACGGAATAGAGGGCCAGCTGCGTCAGGATACCGGCCAGGATTGCCGGGATTCCGCAGAAGGTGTGGAAAAAGCCCGTTACAAAGCCCGCCAGCATACCGGCGATAATTGCGCACAGCAGCGCCAGCCAGATGGGCGCGCCGTTGATGGTCATAACGACGCAGACCGCGCCGCCGGTGCCCAGCGAACCGTCTACCGTCAGATCTGCAACGTCCAGGATGCGGTAGGTGATGTACACGCCAATGGCCATCACACCCCAGATCATACCCTGTGCCACAGCACCTGGCATGGAGTTCAGCAGACTTACCAGAAAGTCCATAGATTGATTCCCCCAAAATTTAGAATTTTAAAAAAAGGCTATAGTCTGTTTTATTATAGCAAAAAGCGGCGGAAAAGGGAAGCCCCTTTTTCCGCCGCATTCGGGGAAACTTATTCCTCAGAAATTGCCTCGTAATCGTCGGGCACGGTGATGTTCAGCGTCTCGCAGTTGGCTGCATTGTACTTCTTGGTTACAGTCTTTGCGGTCTCAACAGCGGTAGTGGTAACGTCCTGACCCTCAACGAGAATCTTGTAAGCCATCTCGCCGGTGGTGTAGCCCAGGTCATAGTAGCTGATGGACAGGGTTGCAACGCCGCAGCCCTTGCAGATGCCTTCCTCGCCAGCCACTACGGGAACACCGGCAGGCAGAACCACATTGGCAATGGCCTCGGTGTTGGAAGCAGCGGTGTTATCGGTGGGGATGTAGATGACATCGGAGTTGTCGCAAGCGGTCTGAGTTACGGAAGTAACATCGTTGGTATCGGTGAAGGCATAGCGCTCAACCTCGTAGCCCTCGTCCTTCAGGTAACCCTCGATGGTATCGCACTGATACACGGAGTTGGGCTCAGCGGAGCAGTACAGCAGGCCAACCTTCTTAGCATCGGGGAACAGCTCCTGAATCATAGCAGCCTGCTGATCCAGAGGTGCCAGGTCGGAAGTACCGGAAACGTTGTTGCCAACAGTGCCGGTCCAGTCGCTGATCTCCAGTGCGGTGGCATAGTCGGTTACGGAAGTGCCCAGAACAGGGATATCGGAAGTAGCGGCAGCGGCAGCCTGAAGAGGAGCCGTAGCATTTGCCAGGATCAGGTCAACATTCTCGGACAGGAAGCCGTTGACGATGGTGGAGCAGTTTGCGGAATCGCCGGAAGCGTTCTGCTCGTCGAACTTAACCTTGTCGCCCAGCTTTTCGGCCAGTGCATCCTTAAAGCCCTGGGTTGCAGCATCCAGTGCGTCGTGCTGAACCAGCTGGCAAATGCCGATCAGGTAGGTATCGCCGTCAGCAGTGGCAGTCTCGGTTTCAGCAGCGGAGCCAGCCTCAGCAGGCGCAGCGGCCTCGGTAGCAGCGGGAGCAGCGTCGGTACCGGCGGAAGCGGCAGCAGAAGTAGCAGCGCTGGAAGCGGCATCGCTGCCGCAAGCGGACATCGCTGCAACCATGCCAATGGCAGTGAGCAGCGCAGTGAGTTTTTTCAGTTTTTTCATGATGAACCTCCATTTTGTCTGCGGGAAACAGCCATGGATTTGCGTCCTTAGTCATTCACCACGCAAACACTTTAATGCGTTACGTCATAGAATTATACATCGAAATCTCCATTTGTCAACACCATTTTTACATAAGCCCCAGGAATCAAATGAATACATCGTATATTTATTCATCGCATTCACGCTTTTATGCAGCAAAGTGTGGAATTTTTCCATCAGAAAGCACAATCCTGACAAATCTCAAGTAGACTTGTCAGGATTTTTGTGAACTATTACAAAATCATATTCCGTAAAGAAAGATCGGGTTACAGCGTGATTTCCAGCTCCACCGGGCAGTGGTCCGAACCAAGAATGGCGCTGTGGATTTTCGCATCCACGATCTTGTCCCGCAGCCGCGCCGACACCAGCCAATAGTCAATGCGCCATCCCGCGTTGTTCTTCCGGGCATTAAACCGGTAGCTCCACCAGCTGTATACCCCGGTGACGTCGGGATACAAGGCGCGGAAGGAATCCACAAAGCCCTGCTCCAGCAGTGTCTCTATCTTTTCCCGCTCCTGGTCCGAGAAGCCAGCCTTGCCCCGGTTGGGTCCGGGATTTTTCAGGTCAATTTCCAGCCGCGCTACATTGAGATCCCCGGAAACCATCACTGGCTTTTTCTGGTCCAGTCCGCACAGATAGTCCCGGAATGCATCCTCCCATGCCATGCGGTGGTCAATACGCTTCAGCCCATCCTGGGAATTGGGGGTATAACAGGTTACCACATAGTAGTCCGGATATTCCAGGGTTATCAGCCGCCCCTCGGTGTCCAGCTCCGGCACCCCAAGGCCGTATTGCACAGAAATCGGCTCCTCCTTGGCAAAAATCGCAGTGCCGGAATAGCCCTTTTTCTCGGCATAATTCCAATATTGATGATAGCCCGGCAGCTGTAAATCCACCTGCCCCGTCTGGAGTTTTGTCTCCTGAAGGCAGAAAAAGTCCGCGTCCACATCGTTAAAATAATCCTGAAATCCCTTTCCCAGGCAGGCCCGCAGGCCGTTGACATTCCATGAAATCAGTTTCATTGATTCTTCGCCTCCTGTGCCGCTTTCCATTTTGCCAGCGCATCGGCCATGGCAGTATTTCCGCCGCCAGTGTCTTGATTGGCAAGGTATTTTCTCACATCCCGTTTGCCCGCTCCGGCATTGGCCCGGCGCTTTTTAAAGTCCGAGAGCTTTTCCCGATAGCCGCAGACACAGGCAAACATCTGCTTTTCGCCTTCGCCCCGAAGCTCCATCTTTTTATGGCAGTTGGGGCACCGGGCATTGGTGGTCTGGGTCAGGCTTCGACGGTAGCCGCACGCCCGGTCCGGGCACACCAGCATCTCGCCCCGCTTGCCCTTGACCCGCAGCAGATGTTTTCCGCAGTCCGGGCAAGGAGTTCGGGTCTGGTTATCATGGCGATAGGTCTGATTGCTGGCCTTCACCTCTGTCACCAGTTCGGTGGCATATTTGCGCATTTGATCCACGAACTCGGTGTCCCGCACCTTTCCCTTGGCAATGTCCGAAAGCTGATCCTCCCATTTTGCCGTCAGGGCGGCGGAGCGCAGTTCCTCCGGGGCCAATTCCACCAGCTGCATACCCTTGGAGGTAGGCACAAGCTCCTTCCCTCTCCGTTCTACATAAAACGTGGAGAACAGCTTTTCAATGATATCCGCTCGGGTGGCAGGGGTCCCCAAACCAGAGGTTTCCTCCAGAATTCTGGACAGATTCTGATCGCTGACCTGCCCCGAGGGATGCTCCATGGCAGACAGCAGCGTGGCCTCGGTATACCGGGCAGGCGGCGAGGTCTTTCCGGGCTTCAACGCAACGGATTCTACCTGCAATTTCTGCCCCTGACTGAGTTCCGGGAGGTTCTGGCTCTGCTCTTCCTCATCCTCCTCCAGCTGGAACGAACGGTTATAGGCCGCCTTCCAGCCCTGGCTGATCACGCGCTTGCCCTTGGCGGTAAACGTCTCGCCGCCGATGGTCATGGTCAGCCGGATTTCCTCATATTCATAGGGGTCCATCAGCACCGCCAGGAATCGCCGCACCACCAAATCATAAATATTCCGCTCCGGGCCGCTGAGGGCATAGAGCTGTGGCTGTTCCTCCGTGGGGATAATGGCATGGTGATCGGTCACCTTGGCGTCGTTCACCAGATATTTTGTCTTCAGCGGCTTATTTCGATAAATCTCCTGGGCCAAAGACTTATATTCGTCTACCATGCAGCTCCGCAGCCGCTCGGGCAGGGTCGCCACCACATCCTGGGAGATATAGCGGGAATCCGTCCGGGGATAGGTCAGCAGCTTATGCCGCTCATAGAGGCTCTGCATCAGTGACAGGGTTTCCTTGGCCGAATAGGCATACTTTTTGTTGGCGTCCCGCTGGAGTTCGGTGAGATCATAAGCTGCCGGGGGCGGCGTCATTTTTCTCTGACGCTCAACCTTGGTCAAAACCGCAGGCTTCCCCTGGAGCTTGTTCAGGATTTCCTCGGCTTTGTTCCGGTCAAAGGTCTGCGTGTTCTTTCCCCCGTCCCGCCAGGTAGCCGTGAAGCCCTGGAGCTTTGCGGTAATGCCCCAGAATTCCTTGGGCGTAAACTTCCGGATTTCCTCTTCCCGCCGAACAATCAGGGCCAAGGTCGGAGTCTGCACCCGGCCTGCCGACAGCTGGGCATTATATTTGCAGGTCAGCGCCCGGGTGACATTCAGGCCCACCAGCCAGTCCGCCTCGCTGCGTGCCTGGGCAGAGCGGAACAGATTGTCGTAGTCCGCCGCCGGTTTCAGATTTTTGAATCCGTCTTTGATGGCCTTATCGGTCTGGGAGGAAATCCAAAGCCGCTGGGTCTTCCCCTTCCAGCCCGCCTTCATCATAATCCATCGGGCCACCAGCTCGCCTTCCCGTCCGGCATCCGTGGCGATAATCAGCTCATTTACATCGCCCCGCTTCATCAGGGAGGACACCGCCTGGAACTGCCGCCGGGATTCGGGAATCACCACCAGTTTCATATTCTGGGGCAGCATGGGAAGATCCTGCATGTCCCACTTTTCATATTTCTTGTCATACACATCGGGATCTGCCAGGGTTACAAGATGCCCCAGTGCCCAGGTGACAATATACTTGTCCCCCTCCAGATACCCGTTTCCGCTTTTTTTGCAGTCCAGCACCCTTGCAAGCTCTCTGCCCACCGAGGGTTTCTCTGCCAGGACCAGTGTTTTTGCCATATCATCCCCTCATTTCTTCGTGATATGCGTGTTACGATCAGTATACCACAGTCCGCCCGGAAAGAAAAGCAGACGATTTTCTCTGCATGGGCCAAAACAGCCCCACCGCATGGTGCGGCAGGGCTGCGCGCCGTTATATCGTTCGAATTACCCGAACGTCCTCGTCCAGATTGAGCGACAGGGGCATCTGCCAGCCAAAATGATCGGTATGGAGCAGATGATGGGCTGTTTCTCCGCAGGGCTTCCCCAGGTAATCGCTGTAAAGCGCCTGCACATCCGGGTTTTCGTGGGAGAAACGCATCTCGTTCTTCCGGTCATAGCCATAGAGCACCTGGCCGCGTTCTCCGGCCCGCTCTTCATTATAATGAATGGGCTGACCGCCGCCGCCCACGCAGCCGCCGGGACATGCCATAACCTCTACAAAGTCATAGTGTACCTCGCCCCGGCGCAGTGCACGAATCAGCCGTCTTGCATTGCCCAGGCCGCTGACCACCGCCGTGCGCACTCTGACGCCTGCCACATCGTACTCCGCTTCCTTCCAGCCGTCCATGCCCCGGGCGCCCAGGAACGTCTTGTCCGGGTCGGGATTGGTGCCGGTAAGCACATAGGCGCAGGTCCGCAGCGCCGCCTCCATTACGCCGCCGGTCACGCCAAAGATCACCGCAGCGCCGGTGCCGGTGCCCAAGGGAGAATCGAAATCCGTCTCCGGCAGGGCTGCTACATCCACCTGATCCGCAGAGATCATCCGGCAGATTTCCCGGGTGGTGATGGAATAGTCCACATCCTTCCCGGCCCCTGCATCATTGATATTTGGAATGTCCACCTCGGCCTTTTTGGCCACACAGGGCATCACCGATACACAGACAATGTTCTTGGGATCTACGCCGATTTTCTTTGCAAAATATGTCTTCGTCACCGCACCAAACATCTGCTGGGGGGACTTTGCCGTGGACAGTTCTCCCACCATATCCGGATACTGCGACTTGAGGAATCGCACCCAGCCAGGGCAGCAGGAGGTAAACATGGGCATTTTATGCGTTTTTCCATCCTGCATCCGCTGAAGGAACTCGGTGCCTTCCTCCATAATGGTCAGGTCCGCAGAGAAATTCGTGTCAAATACATAGTCCACACCGATCCGCTTCAATGCCGTAACCAGCCGCTTTTCCGTGGCAATCTCCGGCGGAAGGTCAAATACCTCGCCCCAGGCCGCCCGAACTGCGGGTGCCACCTGGACCACAACCACCTTGCTGGGATCGTTCAATGCGCCGCCCAGGCCGAAAATAGCCTTGGTATCATCCCGGGATCGGAGGGCATTCACGGGACAGTGGGTAATGCACTGACCGCACAGGGCGCAATCCGCCTGCTGGATGGTCCGCCCACCGGAAACGCCCACGGTGGTATGCGCGCCGGTACCAACCATGTCCCAAATGCCCAGCGTCTGCACCTTTTCGCAGACCGATACGCAGCGCATGCACTTGATGCACTTTGACTCGTTGCGAATCAGCGGGAAGCTGTCGTCCCAGTTATCGGCGGGATAGACATGGCGGAAATTCATGGTGTCGTCCATATTGATGGAGTTTGCCACCTTTTTCAGCTGACAGGTCTTATCCCGGTTACAGGCAGGACAGTTGATGCGATGCTGGCTTAACAGCAGCTCGATGTTGGTGCGCCGGGCCTCTCGCACCTTCTGAGAATTGGTGCGAATCACCATGCCCTCGGTACACTGGTTGTTGCAGGCGGTAATCAGATGATCCGCACCCTCCAGCTCTACCACACAGACCCGACATGCGCCGATTTCGTTGATTCCCTTTAGGAAGCAGAGGGTGGGAACCGGGAAGCCAGCAGCTTTGGTTGCCTCCAGAATGGTGCTCCCCTCGGGAACCGATACGGGAAGTCCGTTGACCTTTACATTTACCATTCGTTTCTTCTGCCTCCCTTAAAGATTCCACAGCCAAAGTGGTCACAGCGCAGGCAGCGGCTAGCCTCCTGGCTGGCGTCTTTGGCGGTCATGGGCTTCTCCATCAGGTCAAAATCGTCCTTCCGTTCCGCCGCAGAGCGCTCGGAGAGGTTGATTCTGCCGCAATATTTATGATCCCGCAGGCTGACCTCGGGGATTTCCACATCCACGGTGATCTGGTGATAATACCCCAGATAGTTGTCGATATTTGCCGCTGCCACCTTACCGGCCGCAATGGCACGGATCGCGGTTTTCGGTCCGGTCACGCAGTCGCCGCCGGCAAATACGCCCTCGGCATTGTCCACCGCCGTCCACTCCTGGGCATCGATTACGCCGCGCTTAATGGGAATGCCCTCTTCTGCGAAATACTGCGTGTCGATGGACTGGCCCACTGCCACAACCACCACGTCGCAGGGAATGAGTTCCGGGGCCCGTCCGCTGTCAATCACATCGGCACGGCGGTCGTGAATCAGACCAACCTGCTTGGGTTCGGTCCAAAGGCCAACCACCTGACCTTCCCGATTGACCTCAATGCTCACCGGTGCATGGAGGTCCAGCATCTCAGCGCCCTCCTCCAGTGCGCCCTGCACCTCTTCGGTCTGGGCAGTCATATCCACCACTCTCCGGCGATAGACAATGGACACCTTCTCTGCGCCGCAGCGGATGGCACTCCGGGTGCAGTCCATGGCAACGTTGCCGCCGCCAACCACGCACACCTTCTTGCCCTTAAAGTCCGGCATAATTCCGTCGCCAATGGCGCCCATCATATCCACCGCAGACAGCACGCCCTCGGCATCTTCGTTGGGAATGCCCAGCTTTTTGTCGTCATGGGCGCCGATGGAGATGAATACAGCGTCGTAATCCTCCCGGAGCTGCTCCATGGAGATCATGCCCTCGCCCCGGCCAACACCGGTTTCTCTCCGGACCTCAACACCCGTAGAAAGGATGCAGTCAATATCCGCCTGAAGCCGCTCCCGGGGCAGCCGATAGCCGGGAATGCCATACCGGAGCATGCCGCCCAGGTGCTTTCTCTTCTCAAAAATCGTGCACTGATGGCCCATCAGCTGGAGATAATAGGCTGCCGACAGTCCGGAAGGGCCGCCGCCAATAATCGCCACCCGCTTACCTGTGGGTTCTGCACATTTGGGTGCCGGTACCGTTCCGGCAAAGTTCACCGCCGCCAGCTTCAGCCCGCGAATATTGATGGGCGCATCCAGCAGCGTCCGGCGACATCGGCTTTCGCAGGGATGCTCGCAGATCATGGCGCAGGCCACCGGCAGCGGGTTGTCCTTACGAATCAGCCGCACCGCGTCGGCATACCGCTCCTGCTCCACCAGGGCCACATAACCGGGGATATCCACACCAGCCGGGCAGCTGGCAACACAGGGGATGGACTGAGTTACCACGCTGGAGCAGTGATGATGCTGCACATGCTCCACATAGTCCTCCCAGCAGCCGTCGAGACTCCGCAGAATCATCCGGGCCGCTTCCACGCCCAGGGCGCAGTCTGCGGAATCCTCAATGATCCGGGCAGTATTCCGAATCTGCTCCAGGGTATCCATGGTGGCCGTGTTGGACTGCACCTCATAGATCATGTTGGCGATCTGCGTCAGTCCAATCCGGCAGGGCACGCATTTGCCGCAGGTCTGCGCCCGACATAGCTTTAAAAATGCCGAGGTCAGATCCACAGGACAGATGCCCGGTGGGCTGGCAATGATGCGGCGCTCCATATCGGTGTAGATTCCTTCCATGGTCGTCTGCACCCGGGACGCCGACTTAATGGTAAGTCTGCTCATATGTACCTCACTTTCGCCGTTATATGGGCGTAAAATACTATGCTTTTGGCCGCTTTCCCGGCAAAGGCAATTCCCGGGCAAAAACAGTCTTATATAGTATTATAGCAAATGAACCATTTGATTGCCTTGTGCAGTCTATACAAACTTGTCCGAATTCTTCGGGTATTATGCCAATTGTATGATGATATCTTCCAGTCCTTGCAATCTTTCTGTTACTTTTTGATACGTTTTAAATCTCCGGCCTTGCATGGGCCCCGCTCCTATGATATGATAAGAGTACCTATGACCGAAAAGAGGTATTTACTTTGAATTATGCAGAACAGGTGCTTACCGAGGTACGCCGTGCCATTGTCGGTAAGGACGATATGATTTTGAAAACGTTTCTCACCATGCTGGCAGGCGGCCATCTTCTTCTGGAAGACAAGCCCGGCGTGGGCAAAACAACCCTGGCTGTGGCCTTCTCCAAGGCCTTGCAGCTGGACTATCGCCGGATGCAGTTTACCCCCGACGTCATGCCCACCGACGTCACCGGCTTCTCCGTTTACAATAAGGAGCGCGGCACCACCGAATACCAGGAGGGCGCAATTCTCTGCAATCTCTTTCTGGCTGATGAGCTGAACCGTGCCTCCTCCCGGACCCAGGCTGCACTGCTGGAGGCAATGGAGGAGGGCCAGGTCACCGTGGATGGCGTAACCCATCCCCTGCCCCGCCCGTTTATGGTCATTGCCGCACAGAACCCCTATGGCTCCTCCGGCACCCAGCTGCTGCCCGATTCTCAGATGGACCGGTTTATGATGCGCCTGTCCATGGGCTACCCTGCCCCGGAAAACGAGCTGGAGCTGCTTCGTCGGAAGCAGGCCTGCAATCCGCTGGACAATATTACTCCCGTGGCCGATCAGAGCGTGATTGCTGCCATTCAGGACCGGGTAGCAATCACCTATGCCTCCGATGACATCTTTAAATACATCGTCCGTCTGGTCACCGCAACCCGGAACCATCCGGATCTTCGTCAGGGCGCATCTCCCCGTGCTTCTGTGGCGCTGGCGTCCATGAGCCGCGCGGTTGCATGGGTCCAGGGTCGGGATTATGTCATTCCCGCCGACGTGCAGTTCATTTTCACCGACACTGTGGCCCACCGTCTGCTTCTGACCCGGCAGGCAGAGCAGGACCAGAAAAATGCCCGGGATATCTGCAACGCCATTCTCCACAAGATTCCTGCGCCTAAGGTCAAGTGAGGCTCCTATGCTAAAAAACCGTATGATCTATGTGGCGGTGCTGCTGATTTTGTGTCTGTTCCGCATTGCCTATACGGGGTATGTGGCAGGCATGCTGCTGATTATGGCGCTGATTCTCCCGGTTTTCTCCTGGCTCATCAGTCTGCCCGGGGCGCTCTATACCCAGGTGCTGCTGACGGTGCCGGATCAGGTGGTTCGCGGCGGCGAGGCAACCCTGACGCTAACCCTGCGCCAGAGTCGGCTGTTTGCCACCGGTGCCGTCCGCGGAAAGCTTCGCACCACCAGTGCCCTTACCGGCGAGGTGCATAAGATTCGCCTGAAAAGCGTATATGACGGCTTTCCGTTGGATACCTCTCACTGCTGCCAGTATGAATGCTCACTAAAGGGGCTTCGGATTCTGGATCTGATGGGCCTGTTTCCCATGCCAGTGAAAAAGGTCGCTCCGGTGACTGTCACCGTGGTTCCCTTCCCCTCTGAGCCCCCAGAGCACCCGGACTGGTCCGTGGGCTCTCAGCTCATTGCTCGCCCCTTCTCCGGCGGCGGCAATCCCTATGACCTGCGGGAATACCGCACCGGCGACACCCTGCGCTCCATCCACTGGAAAAAGAGCGCTGCACTGGACAAAACCGTGGTCCGGGATACCCTGGAGCCGGTGGAGCGCATCGCTCCCATTTGGCTGGACTGGTGCGAGGATGCCGATGGGCGGGATCTGGTGCTGGATCAGCTGGCCTGGTGCCTGATCTATCTGAACCAAAACCATGCAGGCCTTGTGCTGCAATGGCTGGACACGGACGGAAAGCAGCAAACGCTCTCGGCATTGCCCGGTGAGCTGGACCATGTGATGGACCGGATGCTCGCTCAGCCTGCCGGTCAACGGGTGCCTGCCGCACAGCTTCGTCCCGGCGAGATTCTTCTGTCCGCCGGTGTTGGAGGGGAGGCGGTTTCCTCATGAAAAATACCGCAAAATGGCTGATCCAATCCCTGTTGACGGCTATGGGTGCATTGGGCACGGTACTGTGCTTTACCTCCGCCTTTTCCATCTCCGTGAATGTTCCCGTGCTTACGCTGCTGAGCCTGATTTCCGCCCTGCTGTTTATGTTCTGCTTTACGCATAAAAAGGCACTGTGGGTTCTGATTCCGGCGCTGCTGATCTTTATTGCCGCGTTGGTGCTTACCCAGCCCTTTGCCGCGATGAGCCCAACCTTTATTCAGCTGGTGCATGATGTGCTCAGCCGCTTTTCCTCGGCTTACCCCAACTTCTCCTTTGCCATTCCCGCAGCCCCCGATCCGTCGCTGCCCCAAAATACCACGCTGTTCTTCTCCGTGGTAGTAGTGCTGCTGTCCCTCTGGATGGCGTGGGGTGTGGGCTATCGGTCCTGCCTGATTGCAGTAGCCGGTACGCTGCCATTTCTGCTGCTGTGCGTAATTATCAACGATACGCCGCCCCATGCATTCCCGCTGGTGATGCTGCTGTCCGTTTGGGTTACGGTGCTGCTATCCCGGGAGCGCCCCGGAGAGCCTGCCAATATGGACGCTTTGCGGACGGCTTTGGTGCTGTTCTCCGTGGTGGTACTGCTGGGCGTCATCGGCTTTGTCTATCCCAAGGACGACACCACCAACGAAAAGCTGCCGGAAACCCTACAGACCATTCTGGACCATCTCCCCGGCCCTGTGCAAAATGCGCTTTCTCCCAACAGCAAGGGCAGCATCTCTCAGGAGCTGGGCGCTGATACCGGAAAGGTTCTGGACCTGACCCAGCAGGGTACCCGTGACCGAAAAGACACCGTGATGTTGCAGCTGAGTACCACCGAATCCGGCCCGCTGTATCTGCGCGGCGCCGCCAAAGACATCTACACCGGCACCAGTTGGGAATCCAGCGACGAAGCCACCCAGGCTGAAAGCGTCTATGCGCAGACCTCTCTGGGCACCGCCTTCGGTTCCGACCATCAGGCTGCGGTGCAAATTAAGAACTTCCGCGACAACACGACGGTGCTGTTTGCCCCCTATGGCTATATCAGCTGCACCAGCGCCGATGATATTTTAAGCGATCTCCGAATTGAAATTGGAGAAAACGACTATATCATCTACTATTGGCCCGACGTTCGTACACTTGATATCACACAGGCTACCGGCCGCGTCAATACCGATTACGATCAGTATGTGCAGGACCATTGCCTCCAGCTGCCCGACGGCGTAAAGGAGGAGCTGTATAACCTAGCTCTGAGCTATGGCTATGACCCCGATATGTCCACCGCCCAGACCATCGCCTGGGTTGCGGAATTCATCCGCAGTGCAGGCACTTACAAATTAAACGTCTCCCGGCAGCCCACGAACTTTGACTTTGCCCTGTATTTCCTAGAGCAGAGCAAAGAGGGCTACTGCGTCCACTTTGCCACAGCGGCAGCCGTTATGTACCGCGCGCTGGGCATTCCCGCCCGCTATGCCTCCGGCTACCGGGTAACCGTAACGGAAGACAGTACCGTGACGGATGTAACCGATCAGGATACCCACGCTTGGGCTGAGGTATATCTCAGCGGCCTAGGCTGGATTCCGGTGGAAACTACCCCCGGCTTTGGCGAAACCTCCATGCTGCCCGAGGTGGAAAACGACATTGAAACGCCGCCTTCCGCCACCCCCAGCCCCTCGCCTTCTGCGGAGCCTGCGGATTCCAGCGAAACCGGCAGCACCCCGACTCCTGCTGCCACGCCCACACCCAGCGCCGCAGCAGACGACACCGGCTCTACGCCTGAGCTTGGCATGCAGACCACCGATGCCCCCGCAGTTTCGTCGCAGGGCGTTGGCACCCGACATCTATTGTATCTGCTGCTGATTCTCCCGGCGCTGATTCTGATCGCCTTTATCGTGCTGCTGATTCGCCGACTGATTGTACACCGGCTGCGAAGCAAATCCTTCTATGTGGAAAATTCCAATCAGGCAGTGCTGAATCTCTGGCAATATGCCCAGCGGCTTGCACTTTGGGGCGCAGAACCCACCGAGGACGAGGAAGCACTGGCGCTCAAGGCCAAGTTCAGCCAGCATACCATCACTCCGGAGGAGTTGGAGCCCTATCGGCAATCCATTCTCCAGATGGCAGAGCTTACACGGCTGACGCTCACGCCCTGGCGGCGATTCCGGTTTACCTGGCTCTCTGCCCTGGACTATCCTTCGAAAAAAGCCAAATAAAAAGCTGCGGCGTACCATTTCGGTGCGCCGCAGTTTTGTTATCCAAGAATTTGTTTTGCTTTTAAAATTCCTGCAACGGTTTTTGCGTCGCAGATTTCCCCTCGCATCACCATGTCCACCAATGTGTCCAGGGGATAGGACAGCCGATCCAAAAATTCGTCTTCGTCCGGGTGGCACGCTGTTTCATGCAGTCCCGTAGCCAAATACATATGGATCACCTCCGTATCATAGCCCACCGACGGATACACCGGATGAAGGTCCACAATCTCATCGGCAATCAGCCCGCATTCCTCCTCCAGCTCCCGAATGGCAGCGGCGCGGGGATCTTCTCCGGCCTCCAGCTTTCCCGCCGGGATCTCCAACAGCTCCCGTCCCATGGGATAACGGAACTGCCGCACCATATATACCTCGCCATTTTTCCCCACCGGCACAATAGCCGCGCCGCCGTGGTGATGGACCACCTCGCGCTTTGCCTGCTTGCCGTTTTCCAGCCGCACCGTATCCTGGGTCACGGTAATAATCCGGCCCTGATAGATGGTTTGCTGCTCCAGTTTTTCTTCTGTATGTGCCATTGTCTTTCCCTCCGCGGATCATTTCATGGTCAGTATAGTCGCTTCCCCCGAAAAAGTCAATTTTCTCACGCCATTTCGCCAGAAAAGGCGTCAATCCGGCAATTCTGAGCATCTTGCAACCGGTGGCGTTGTATGGTATAATTCAGAAGATTATACACATTGCCGGTTTCAATCGGCAGTTGGAGGGAATATTATGGGAGAACTACCCCATTTCAGAACAGCCGTAGGCGGATTTCATAAATCCGACGTTTCAGAATACATTGCAAAGATTGCAAAGGATCATCAGGCGCAGCTCCAGGAAAAGGACAAGGAAATCCAGCAGCTTCAGCAGCAGTTAGATCAGGCCCGGGAGCAGCTGGCTCAGGCCGTACCGCAGGAGCCGACACCGGATTCCGCCCCTGCCGAAGTGCCCCAGGAATCCCAGGAAGACGCCCTGGATCGACTGGAGCTAGAGGCCTATCGTCGCGCCGAGGCCGCCGAACGTATCGCCTCGCAGCGTGCCAAAAAGCTCTATGAGGCGCTGGGTGATATTTGCACCGAAGCCCGTAATCAGCTGGAAACCGCCGATTCTGCCGCCCGGAATTCCATCACCGCCATGGAGCTCCAGCTGCAAACCCTGGAAGACAGCTGTGACGCGCTGACAGAGGCCCTAACCAAGGCCCGCCAGCAGCTTATTGATATGGACGCAATGATTCCGGACCCTGCCGAAGGATTGGAGGAAGCTTAAATGAGCCAGCTGCATATCCATACATCTGAATTAAAATCCGCCATTCCCCAGCTCAAGGCCGGAGATCGGCTGCTGCTGTCCGGCACCGTTTACACCTCGCGGGATGCCGCCCATAAGCGCATCTTTTCCCTGCTGGATGAAGGCAAGCCCCTGCCCTATCCGCTGGAGGGCTCGGTCATCTATTACGCCGGTCCCACCCCTGCGCAAAAGGGCATGGCCGTTGGCTCCTGCGGTCCTACCACCTCTTCCCGGATGGACCCCTATGCGCCCCGTCTGCTGGACCTGGGCCTCACCGCCATGATTGGCAAGGGAGAGCGGAGTCAGGCCGTCATTGACGCAATTGTTCGGAATCAGAGCACCTATTTCTGTGCCGTTGGCGGCGCAGGCGCGCTGATCGCCTGCTGCATCAAAGAGGCCAAGGAGATTGCATTTCACGACCTGGGCTGTGAGTCGGTCAAGCAGTTTACCATTGAAAACCTGCCGATTTTCACTGCCATCGACTGCCACGGCACCAGTATTTTTGCCGAAGGACGGAAGGAATACGCTCTTCTTTAACCACCACAAATGCCACGAGAGAGAAAGGGAGATTGACCGATGAATTTCTGCATTACCACCGACAGCGGCGCAGATCTGCCCCTGTCCTATTGCCAGGCCCACGACGTTACCGTGCTGCCCCTGGGCTTTACCCTGGAGGGACAGACCTATCACGGCTCCGAAGCCATGGACGCCAAGGTTTTCTATGACAAGCTCCGGGCCGGTGCCTTACCTACCACCTCCGCCGCCAACCCCGAAGATACCGCTGCGCTGTTTCGAACTTACATGGAGCAGGGCAAGGATCTACTCCACATCGCCTTTTCTTCCGGCCTATCCAGCACCAGCGACGCTGCACAGATTGCCGCGCAGATGGTGATGGAGGAATATCCCCAGCGGAAGATTCTTGTGGTGGATTCTCTGTGCGCTTCCATGGGACAGGGTTTTCTGGTCCATCAGGCCGTAAAGCTCCGGGATGCCGGGGAAACGCTGGAGGATACCGCAAAGAAGGTAACGGATATGCGTCTGAATGTGGTTCACAACTTCACTGTAGACGATCTGGGTCACCTGCACCGGGGCGGACGGGTCAGCAAGGCCACCGCTGTGGTAGGCTCCCTGATGGGGATCAAGCCCATTTTGCACGTTGACGACGCCGGACACCTGACCTCTGTGGGAAAAGCACGGGGCAGAAAGGCCTCCATTCAGGCATTAGTGGATCGGATGGAGCAGCAGATGAAGGGCTTCGACAATCCTGAGGTGTTCATTTCCCACGGCGATTGCCCCGAGGATGCCCAGACGCTGGCCGACATGGTGCGCACTCGCTTTGGCATAAGCGATATTACAATCGGCTATATCGGCCCGGTGATCGGCACCCATTCCGGTCCCGGCACCCTGGCACTGTACTTCTTCGGCAGCCCCAGGTGATGGATTCGGCCATTCTGTTCCGAAAGGAGGATGCCGCTTGAAGCTCTACCGAACCCTTCGATACTATGCCAAGCAATTCGGCAGCTACCATATTTCCACCTATGCTGCCAGCGCCTCCTTCTTTATCATCACCGCCATTTTCCCGTTTCTGATGCTGATTCTCTCGGTGATTAGCTATACGTCCTTTGACACCAAAGAGTTTCTCGACATGGTGGCCTCCCTGCTGCCGGTGAGCTTTCAAGGGCTGTTTTACACAGTATCGGAGGACATTCTCACCACCTCGGTCACTGCCCTGTCCGTCTCTCTGGTGGTCACCCTTTGGACCGCTGCAAAAAGCATGCTGGGCCTGCTGGATGGGCTCAACGCCATTGCCGACGTCAACGATACCCGAAATTTTGTGTTTAAGCGCATCATTTGCATCGGCTACATGCTGATTCTCATTGCAGGGCTACTGTTTAACCTGGGTCTGCGCGTCTTCGGTCAGCACATTCTCTCTCTGCTCCAGCACAACGTGCCCAGGCTGGCCCGAATCTTCGCAGCATTGATGGAGATGCGCGGCCTGACCCTGTATCTCATCATGGCGCTGGTGTTCGTGCTGATCTACACGTTTTTCCCAAACAAGAAAATGCGCTTTTATATGCAGATTCCCGGGGCGCTGTTTACGTCCCTGGCATGGCTGCTGTTTTCCGAGGCATTCTCCATTTATGTGAACAATTTCTCCACGTTTTCCACCCTCTACGGTTCTCTGGGCGTGCTCATTTTGGTGATGCTGTGGCTGTACTTCTGTATGTCCATTGTGTTCATCGGAGCCGTCATCAACCGAGTCTATCCCAGCATTTTCTGGCGTATGTTTGTGGTGCTCAAGCATCGGAAATCCCAGCGCAAGCTGGAACAGGGCGATTCTGAATAAAAAAGCAGCGTCCGGGACAAGTTCCCTGGACGCTGTTTTATTTTGTTTTTATTGTGCAGTCAGCCGATTGGTTTCGGCAATGACCCAATCCTCTTCCTGGCGCATGGCTTCAATGGTCCGGGTCAAGAGATCATCCAGCTCCCAGCCCAGCATCTTTGCCCCGTCTTCAATCACCTGGCGGCTGCATCCGGCGGCAAACTTCTTATCCTTATACTTCTTTTTTAGGCTCTTGAGCTCCAGATCCTTAGTGGACTTGGAGGGACGCATTTTAATCACTGCACCAATCAGGCCGGTGAGCTCGTCGGTAGCGTAGAGGACCTTTTCCATCTCGTGCTCCGGGGCAATATCGCAGCAGATGCCATAGCCATGGCTGCCCACCGCATGAATCAGCTTGGGATCCAGCCCCAGCTCGGCCATAATCGCCATTTCCTTGACGCAGTGCTGCTCCGGATACATCTCAAAATCCAGGTCGTGCAGCAGCCCAACCGTCTGCCAGAATGCCTTCTCCTCCCCATAACCCAGCTGATCGGCAAAATAGCCCATCACCGCCTCAACGGTCAGTGCATGCTGAATATGAAAAGGCTCTTTATTATATTGCTGAAGCAGCTCCAGCGCCTGTGTGCGTTCCATAATAAAACCTCCCGGGTATTTTTCATTATTATAGTCCCATGAGATTCTGTTGTCAATAAATATATACAACTCCCATATGATTTATATGTTAGTAGAAAACATTCGACAAACTTGCAGAACTGTGCTATATTTTCTACGTTAATTCTCACTATTTTCAGGAGGAACGACCCATGGAAAAAGCAAAGGTATACTATACGGACTTCCGTACCAAGGCATTTGGCGACGGGCTTCCCGCCAAGCTTCAGAAGCTCATGCGCAAGGCCGGCATTGAAGAGATCGACATGGACGGAAAATTCGTTGCCATCAAGCTCCACTTCGGCGAGCTGGGCAACATCAGCTATCTCCGCCCCAACTATGCCCGTGCCGTGGTGGATCTGGTAAAATCTTTGGGCGGCAAGCCTTTTCTCACTGACTGCAACACCATGTACCCCGGCAGCCGGAAAAACGCCCTGGAGCATCTGGAATGTGCCTGGCAGAACGGCTTTACTCCGCTGACGGTCGGATGTCCCATTCTCATCGGCGACGGACTCAAGGGCACCGATGACATTGCAGTCCCCGTACAGGGCGGCGAATATGTAAAGGAAGCAAAAATTGGCCGCGCCATTATGGACGCTGACATATTCATCTCCCTCACCCACTTCAAAGGCCACGAAATGACCGGCTTTGGCGGCGCCATTAAAAACATCGGTATGGGCTGCGGCTCTCGTGCAGGCAAAACAGAGCAGCATTCCAGTGGCAAGCCTCATATCTCTCCTGAGAAATGCCGCGGCTGCCGTCGATGTCAGAGAGAGTGCGCCAACGAAGGCTTGGTATTTGACCGGGCTGCCAGAAAAATGTCCGTAGACCAGACGCATTGCGTGGGCTGTGGCAGATGTTTAGGCGCCTGCAATTTCGACGCCATTGCCTTTGACAATGACAATGCCAACGAGGTGCTCAACTGCCGGATGGCCGAATACACCAAGGCCGTGTTGGATGGCCGTCCCAACTTCCATGTGTCGCTGATTGTAGATGTTTCCCCCAACTGCGACTGTCACTGTGAAAACGATGCACCGATCCTGCCCAATATCGGTATGTTCGCCTCCTTTGATCCACTGGCACTGGATCAGGCCTGTGTGGACGCCTGCATCGCCGCAACCCCCATTGCCAAGAGCCAGCTGGGCGATAATATGGCAAAGCCGGATTTCATTGACTACAAAGACCCCTTCACCAATTCCGCCCCGGAGTCCGAGTGGAAGAGCTGCCTGGCCCACGGCGAAAAAATTGGCCTGGGTACCCGGAGCTATGAGTTAATTCGCGTATAATACGCTTGAGCACGCTGCAACGTCATTTGCAGCGTGCTCTTTAATTTATCATTCCTTCCAGCCCTTTGTTTCACGAAAATAGAGCACCGAGCCCACCACCGCAGTTACCACCTCGGCAATGGGAAATGCCAGCCAGCACCAGCCAAGGCCAATTCGGCTCAAGAGATAAAAGCTTGGCAGCAGGCAGATAATTTGCCGGAGTAAGCTCAGTCCCGCGCTCTCCATCCCCTTGCCTACCGCCTGTGCAATCATCGGGCGCACCGTATTCCCTTCCGCCTGAAGTACCTGGCTCCACATGCTCTCTAAGAATAGCCCGACACTGCCCAGACCCACGATATAGCCATATGCCATGGTATCGTGGGTTGCCGCCGCCGATTGCACCGACACCCGAGCGAACCACGGTAGCAGCACCAGCGTAATGCAGGAAAACAGCGCCCAACTGATCGCCGCCAGCACCATGCCCGTTCCGGCAGTACGGTTGGCAGCGTCCTTTCCCTGGGTAGCAAGCTGCTGCGCCATCCGTGCGCCAACGCCGGTGCCGGTTCCCACTGCAATGGCAGTAATACATAGCTGCGCCGGATAGATCGCCGACAAAGCCGTAAGTCCATCCGCCGACAGCCTCCCCACAAAATAGCTGTCTACCATATTATAAAGCGCCTGAATCAGCTGTGCAATCATAACCGGCGGCGCCAGCTGGAGCAAAATTCGCCCAATTCGTTCCTACCCAAACAGCTCTGGGCCCTGTAGGTTCCGGGATTGCATATTCGAAATTCCCCCATTTCTTTCTTTACAGGTTTTCCGAGTTATCGTACAATGAGAATTTGATCGCCGCTATCCGCAGGTGGAATTTGCCTTGCGAGACGGAGAATACGTCGACGTAACCCGCTGGATTGAGAATGATCAGGTGACTGTGGATTTCTCACCGCGCCGGTTGCCTCGCCGCTGTATTTTCAGCCCATGAAACGGGACCCGCTACTGGTGGTCCTGCCCCTGGGGCATCCGTTGGCACAGCGGGAACAGATTACGCTGGATGACCTGATGGACGAGCCAATCCTGATGGAAACGGAAAATTGGGAGCGAGACATACGCACTGCCTTCGGTACCCTGCCGCCGCTCAAGCTTCGCTATCTTCTCAGCAGCGCCGCCGCAGTTCTGGCCATGGTGGAAAATGGATTGGGCATTACCATCTGTCCGGCGCTCACCGTCCGTGGCTTTGGCTTTCACGTCTGCACTCTGCCCTTGTACCCGCCCCGGTACCGCACCCTTGGCATCGCCTCTCTGCCCCCGGCACGTCTGTCCCCTGTGGCAAGAACATTTTTGAATTTTCTCCGGGAAATCGATGTCAAAGACTTAGAAAAATAGCAAAACGACAAGCAGGCTGCCGATTTCCAGCAGCCTGCCTTTTCTATACTTCGCCATATTGCCGCGCCAAGCGCTGAGAAAACGCCCGCATCTCTTTCACCACCGTGCTGGGGCCCCGGACAACGATATCTCCGCCCAGGCTGGCAATCCATCCGTAAAACTGTGGGCTGACCGCAACCTCCACCACTGCGCGAAGCCGATCCCCATTGAGCGGCGTAATGGGAATCTCCGTCCCGAATCGGTCCAGCAGTACCCCCACCATTTCATTGGCCCCCTCCAGAGTTACCCGGAGGATGGTGCCGCTATACATGCCAAACAGGCTCCGGGTATAGGCCGCAGGGTCAAAATCTTTCATGGCCCTCGACCCGCGCCGGGGCCGGTCTGTAATCTCGATGTTCTTCATTTTATCCACGCGATAGTGGCGAATACCACCGGCCTGCGCATCATAGCCAATGAGGTAGTAATAGGCCTGATCCCACCAGAGATGCCACGGCCCCACATCGTAAAATGCCCCATCGTGTCGAAACTCCGGCTCTTTGTTCACATTCCACTGGACATATTGAAAGCGAATCTGCCGCTGCTGGTGTATGGCAGTGTGCAGGGTATCCACACTGTAGTAGATGCTCTCATTCATGCTCTTTACCCGCCCCGCGGTGAGCACCTGCCGCTGGAGCTGTACTGCTTCGTGGATGCTGACCAGCGATTCCAGCTTGCGAATCAGCGCTTCCGACTTTTTCTCCGTGATAAATTTAGAGGACTGGACAGAATCCACCAGCAGCTTCAGCTCCGGCAGCTCAAAGGTGCGGCTCACCAGACGATAGGTGGTCACCGTTCCCTCTTTGGTAGTGAGAATGTCCAAACCAAAGCGACGAAGCTCTTCAAAATCCAGATACAGCGTTTTCCGGTCGCCGGTAACCCCGTATTCCCCCAGCTTTTTGCTGATTTCCGCCAGGGTCAGGCCGTGCTCCTCGTCGGTTTCCTCCAGAAAAATCTTCGCCAGATACAGCATTTTCTGCTTTTGATTGACACCTTTCGCCATCACCGGATCCTCCTTGCCATTGTTTGTCACCAGTATAGCAAATCTGGAAATAAAAAGAAAGGGGTATGTCCAATTTTTCGGACACACCCCATATTTTTCTTTGGCAGCGCAGAATCCGACGTTGCCTCTAGAAAAGCAGGACAGCCAGCACCCCGCAGATTACCGCAGCGCCGCCCATCAGCAGGTATCGAACCCGCCGCGTCAGCCGCTTTTTCTCTGCATGCTCCCGGATGTAGGCATCCGCCGCCTGGCACGCCTCCTTGAGCACCCGGTCAGACCCAGGCGCACCCAAAATATCCGCCCGAAGCAAAAACGTGGCCTCTTCAAAATATCTGGCGTCCGGACACCGAACCACCACCACCTGGCGCGTTACACCTTTGACCATGGCCAAATCACCTCCAATGGAAGTATGGGCCATATTTCCAGCGTTTAAACCCGCATCAGCAGTCCCGGGTCCAGATAAATGTCATTCGGCGCAACCTTCTCCCAGGAAAAATCACTTGCAAGCTCCCGGGCACTCACCGGCTCCCATCGGTCCATCAGGCCCGCCAGATAACCCAGCAGTCCAATGATCTCCTCCGGGGTAAAGTGCTGCCGGAGATAGCCAAAGTCCAAATCCCGGTCCCGTTTGCTCAGCCGTCTTCCGTCAGGGGCCAGCAGCATGGGCACATGATAAAACTTCGGCGGCGTGAGTCCCAGCAGCGAATAGAGGTACAGCTGCACCGGCGTCGAAGTCAAAAGATCTCTGCCCCGGACCACCTCTGTGACCCCCTCGGTGCCGTCGTCTACCACCACCGCCAGCTGATAGGCCGCCACCCCATCTGCCCGGCGAAGAATGATATCGCCAATTTCCCGCTGCAAATTCATCGAAACCGCACCCTGCAAGCCGTCTTGAAATGCCACCGTCTGATCCGGCAGCTTTAGGCGGAGAGACGGCTTTTTTGTCATTATCGCCCGCTGCTGGGGCGTGAGATTGCGGCAGGTCCCGGCGTAAATCACCCGTCCGTCGGAAGCATGGGGCGCCGACGCTGCATGGAGCTGATCCCGGGAGCAGTAGCAGGGATAGATCAGGTCCATTTCTTCCAGCTTAGAAAGCGCCGCGGCATAAGCCTCGCCCCGCCTGCTCTGATCCGTTGCACGGCGATTCCAGTCAAGTCCCAGCCAGCGAAAATCCTCCATAATTCCCTGGGCATACTCCTGCTTGCTTCGCGCCGGGTCCAGGTCCTCAATCCGCAGTAAAATCTCGCCGCCCAGGTGCTTGGCCGACAACCATGCCAGCATAGCAGACAAGGCATTGCCCAGGTGCATTCGTCCGCTGGGACTGGGCGCAAATCTACCGGTTTCCACTGCTGCTCTCCCCTTTCTTCTCCATTGATTCTACCACAATTCCGGGTTATAATCAATGAAACCACCTTTTCACCGTTTCAAAGAAGGAGCTTTCTCATGGTAACGAACATCGCTTCGGGGCTCTATGCCATTGCAGTGCCCCTGCCCAATAATCCGCTGAAAAACCTCAACGCCTATGTGGTCACCGGTTCCCGGAACCTGCTCATCGACACCGGCTTCCGTCAGCAGGAATGCCGTGACGCGCTGCTGTCCGGGCTCAAGGAGCTGGGCATCTCCATGGACCACACCGACATTTTTCTCACCCACCTGCATTCCGACCACACCGGGCTTGCACCGGAAATTCGCGGGAAGGACACAAAGATTTTCATTGGCGAAAAGGACCTTTCCCATATGCCTGGACCGAAAAGCACCTTCCGCTGGGCCGATTCTGACGACCGCTTTGCCGCCGAAGGCTTTCCCCGGGATTTGCTCGCCATTTTGACAGAGCGAAATCCCGCCCAAGGCCTGTCGCCCATCCCCTACGACGGCTACCTGCCCGTAATGCCCGGCGACGTATTTTCCTACGGGGAGCACCGATTCACCGCCATTCATACCCCAGGCCATACCCCCGGGCATATGTGCCTCTGGGAAGCGGAAACCGGGATTTGCCTGCTGGGCGACCATGTGCTGTTTGATATCACCCCCAACATCACCCGCTGGATTGGTGTTCCTGATTCCCTGGGGGATTATCTCCAGGCTCTTTCTGACATTCAGACGCTGCCGGTAACCACGCCACTGCCCGCCCATCGTCAGGTCCACATGGACTTCCAGACCCGGTGCCAGCAGCTCATTGCCCATCACGGCGCTCGATGCCAGGAGGTGCGTACAATTCTGTCCTCTGGCGATCCCATGACCGCCTGGGATGTTGCCGCCCATATGACCTGGCGTATCCGTGCAAGGAACTGGACAGAGTTCCCCACCCCGCAGAAATGGTTTGCTGTAGGAGAAGCCATGGCCCATCTGGATCATCTCATTGCCCTAGGCCAGGTGGCACGCTGGAAGGATGGGGATTTGTTTCGCTATTGTCTTACTGATTCGGCAACCTAATCCGGCTGCCACTGGATCAGCGGCGTGGTTTCCAAGACTTCCGGCAGTGCATAGCAATAGCAGCCCTGTTCGGTATAGATACAAAGGAAATTCTCAGATTGCAGGGTAATTGCTTCAATCATTTCCTCCGGCATGGCAAGCAGGTCATTGAGGCAAACATATCCCTTCTCCACCTCATCTATCAAATAGACTTGATCGCCCACAGCCAGCACCAGCCGATTCGGCACCTCGGACCAGCAGGTACTCCCATTTAAGTCCACATCCGTCAGCGTCCATTGGGTTCCATTTGCCGCATCGGTGACCAGAAGGTACAATAGTCCCCCTGCATCATAGAATTCCCCGAGATAGTCGCGCGCTTCTGTATGGATCGTATGCGGCGCATTCAGACACCGATGCAGCTCGCCCCGTGTTCCGCTCTCCGGCGTATAGGCAGCCATCCAATATGGTACTTTCTCCTCCCCTGTCTGCTCAGAGAACCATACATACAGCGTGTCATCCGAACCCCAGAATGCATTTTCCTCCTGCAAATTCTGCGTTTCGTCCAGTTGCATGATATCCGCCAGCAGTACCATAGAGCCGGTTTCCAGGTTGCAGAGATACTCGTTGTGACCGGTCTGCATATACGATTCGCCGTCCTCCACATACTCGAAGCAATCCACCAGTGCCCAACGCCTGCTGGGGCTTACCTGTATCACACTGGGATCTCCATGGTCAAACAGCTCCGGAACGTTGGCAAGTGGGTCCATGATTTCTCCTGTTTCAATGTTGTAAAACACCGGGTAATCGCAGTTTTCCACATGAGATTCCTCCACCCGGCGCACCGTTACCATCACCGTATCGCTGCTGCCCGGAATCCGGGAAATGCGGAAATAGGTGTCGTTTTGAGAGCAATCCCGCAAGGCAATGCTGCCATCCTCGGCAATGATATAGTCCATAGAGAAATTCCAGTCGCCATATGCATAGAAGTCAATGCTAATGTTCTTCGCCTCTGCTTCGGCCACCTGGCCATCCCGAACCGTGTAATACCGGATTCCGTCATCGAACAGATTTCCATCACAGCTGTATAGGCTGCGCTCTATATAATCGCTGCTTAGTCCCTCCATCAGCACGGGATTGATTTTATCCGCTTCCGGCTGCATATCGACGTTGGATTGCGCGGCTTCCTGTTCCGGTTTCCATTCCGATTCCGATGCAGAATCCGGCCCTTGAGACGGTACAACGCCCCATTGGCTTACTGCTGGCGGCGTTTCTCCAGGCGACAGTGTACCGCCCGTCTGCCGATGCCCCAAGCCCAGCACCAGTGCACCGGCAACGCCCAAAACAATCAAAATCGACGCCGCAATTCCAAACGGTTTCCGGAAACGGGAGGCGTTTGTCTTTGGAGCCCTGGGATTCCTGCGCTGCTGGCCGATTTCCGGAAGGGGCGGCAGACGATCGCCCAGCTCCGCCGCATTCTCGTCTACATAAAGATCCATGAGATCTACAATTGGCATTTTCACAGGATTCCCTCCTTTCCAAGCGTCCGCTCCAGTACCTTTCGTCCCCGCATGAGGCAGGAACGCACCGTATTGGGCGACAGTCCCATCTCCCGGGCAACCTCCTGGGAATTTTGCAGATAATAATAAGTACGCAGGAAAATCTCCCGATCTCTTGGCCGCATCCGATCAATGGCCGCCCGCACCCGCAGAGCCATGTCCTTTCGAATGGCGCTTTCCTCCAGATCCGTCAAAGCATCCGGCACCTCCACCGTATCGCTGCTGACCATCTGGGGGTGGTTTTTGCGCAAGTGAGATTTGGCCCGGTTTCGCGCATCAGAACACAGATAGGGCTTCAGCCCGCCGCGAATCTCACCGGCATGGTTCCATACCGCATAAAATGTGTCCTGTACCAGTTCTTCTATGTCCTCCCGACTGCCGCCGGAACCCAATATATTTCCGATGATGGTGGAAAGATACCGGTGATAGCGCTGAATCATCTGTTGCAGCGCCTCCTGGTTGCCCTTTCGCATCTCCCGTAATAGCTGCTCATCGGTCATGGCTTCACTTCCTTTTCCCCGTTTCAACTTACACAAAATAAGACGCCGCGGCACCGGCTGCCGTTGCATGTTTTTTTGAATTCCGTCCATTCCGCATAATTCCATGGATTGCGGACAAACTACCCCCGAAAGGAGCCGATCCAACCATGATTACCGACATTGAATTACTCTCTTACATTCGGGAAACCGCGCAGATGGGCCACGATGGCATCGACACCGTTCTGGGCTATTCCCCCTGCACGCCCTTAACCGACGCCCTTCGGCAGCAGAAGGCGGAATACGGCGAGCTGTGCTCCTCTGCCACTGAGATGCTCAAAGCCCGGGGCAGCGATCCCGAGCCCCTGCCCATGGGCGCGAAAATGGGCCTGATGATGTCCCGGGCCAGAAATGCCATGTCGCCCCCCTCTTCCTCCAAAATTGCCGAAATGATGATTACCGGCAATACCAAGGGCGCCATTAAGTCCATTCAGCATCACCGGCAGTATCTGGGGAAGGACGAACGGGTCACGGATTTGAGCAAAAAGCTGCTGGAGACGGAGCAGAATAATATTGAGCAGATGAAGCCGTTTTTGTAAGCAGGATGCCCCGCGCCATCCAATCCGGGATCGCACGGGGCATTATTTTTCCCGATTCGCTTCACGCGAAAACATAACACGGATATAAAATTGGGAGCGCCCAACCGGACGCTCCCTTGTTCTATTCCGATGTAGCTTACTGGGTCATACGCTCCATCTCAGCGACCCGAACCTTGATTTTCCGTACAGAAGAATCCACTGCGGAGATCATGGGCGTCTTGGACTGGTCCACATTCTCCCGGAAGTACCGCAGGAGCGTGATGCACCGGTCGTTGCCGATTTTGCCCAGAGAATCAATGGTTTCCAGCAGCAGGTCATCGCTGGCTTCCCGATCGTTGAGAATGACGCTCAGGAGGTCAATGCAGCCGCTGCCGCCGGAGACTCCGCAGGCTTTTGCGATTTTCATTTTGGAATCGCCGTTGGTTTCGCCGAGGTTGTGGAGCAGCTTATCCCACTGCCCCTTTGCAATGAGCTTATCTACCTTTTTATTGATGTTGCCCATAGGTACCCTTCTTTCTGCCGTTCGGCAAAGTTTTTAGTTCCCAAGAGCGTGTCTTTGCGGTACCCAAAGCCTGCCCCGGGGACCAGGAAAGATATTGTTCCTTCATGTTCAGTATAAGGAGCTTTCCCGTTTTTGTCAATATGTCCACCCAGGTTCAATTTGCACAAATATTTTTGTTTAAATTATACATTCTCATGAAATAGATATTTCAAAAATGTTAAGTCAAGGTCATTTGCTGTCAGAACAACACCTGTGCATTTTTAAACTTACCGAAGCAGTGAGAAAAAATCTTGACAATTTCCCCATGCCGTGTTAGGATTACCTATAGATAAAAGCAGAGATGGGGAGAAGACAGTCCCGGTTCATCTTCAGAGAGTCGGCGGTTGGTGTAAGCCGATGGTGATGGTACTGTGTATACTGGCCCCGGAGCTGTTCCGGCGAACCAATAGTAGCCAGAACCGTGTGGCAGCGTTATTTGCCAAAGCCTTATTGGAGGCTGAGGGCTGTTAAGCAGCCGAACCGGGTGGTACCGCGCCAACTTTGTACTGACGCCCCGGAGTGTGATGTTGTGTCACGCTCCGGGGCTTTTTCATACTGCACACCATCCTTTCCTTTGTAAACAATATGGGGCCCATCCTATCGGGTTCCCGCCAATGAAATAGGAGGAATTTTATCATGAATCTCAAACCTGGCTGTCAAAAATACATTCCCTATCAGCCCATCGCCCTGCCCAACCGCACTTGGCCCAACAAAGAAATCAAAAAGCCCCCGGTATGGTGCTCCGTTGACCTGCGCGACGGCAACCAGGCGCTGATTAACCCCATGAATTTGCAGCAAAAGCTGGAGATGTTCCACACTCTGGTAGACATCGGCGTGAAGGAAATCGAGATTGGTTTCCCCTCTGCTTCCGACACCGAGTATGAAATCTGCCGGGAGCTCATTGAGGGCGGCCATATTCCCGATGACGTGACCATTCAGGTATTGGTTCAGGCCCGTCCCCATCTGATTCAGAAGACCTTTGAGGCAATTCGCGGCGCAAAGAACGTCATTCTTCACTTCTATAACTCCACCTCCACCCTTCAGCGGAAGGTGGTCTTTAAAATGGATCAGGCCGGGATCACCAAGATCGCTACCGACGCCGCCGATTTGATCTATGAGCTTAGTCAGCCTGTCATTGCATCCGGCATGAACCTCCGCTATGAGTATTCCCCCGAATCCTTTATGGGCACCGAGATGGACTATGCTGTTGACATCTGCCAGGCCGTTCTGGAGCATCTCCACGCCACCCCCGAGAACAAGGTCATCCTGAACCTCCCCTCCACGGTGGAAAATATGCTGCCCAACTACTTTGCCGACTGCATTGAATACTTCATCAGCAAGCTTCCCTCCCGGGACTGCGCTGTGATCTCCCTGCATCCCCACAATGACCGCGGCGAGGGTGTTGCCACCGCAGAGCTGGGCCTGTTGGCCGGTGCAGAACGCATGGAGGCCACGCTGTTTGGCAACGGCGAGCGGACCGGCAACGTGGATATGGTCACCCTGGCCATGAATATGTACACCCAGGGCGTTGACCCCAAGCTGGACTTCTCCGATATCAACAAGATCAAGAACGTCTATGAGCGCTGCACCCATATGAAGGTCGATCCCCGCCAGCCCTATGTGGGCCAGCTGGTGTTTACCGCTTTCTCCGGCAGCCATCAGGACGCCATCAACAAGGGCGTTCAGTATATGAAGGAATCCGGCACCGACATGTGGGAGGTTCCCTATCTGCCCATTGATCCCGCCGATGTGGGCCGCCAGTATGAGCCCATCATCCGCATTAACTCCCAGTCCGGCAAGGGCGGCGCTGCATTTGTCATGGAAAACAACTTCGGCTATGCCCTGCCCAAGGCCATGCATCCCGAGTTTGGCGCAATTGTCCAGGAGGAAACCGATCGTCTCGGCACCGAGCTGCTGCCCAGCCAGATTTTCGAGCTGTTCGACAAGAACTATCTGGAGGTAGACAAGACCTACGGCCTGCTGAAGCACACCTTCACCGAGTCCGGCAGCCACGGCGAAACCTCTCAGGTTGGCTTCTCCGGTGTGCTGAGCTACAAGGGCGGCGAGATTGCAATCTCCGGCGAAGGCAACGGCCCCATCGATGCCTTCTTCAACGCCATCTCCGAGCTGGAAATCGGTAAATTCCACTTTGTAGACTACTCCGAGCACGCCATCACCTCCGGCTCCGATTCTCAGGCCGTGTGCTACATCCATTTGAAGACTCCCGACGGCAAGGATGTCTTCGGTGTAGGCAAGAGCCACAACATCAACCGTGCTTCCATCCGCGCCATTCTCTGCGCCATCAACCGCGCAATTATTGCAAAAGACGGCAAGGCAGACAAGTAACCCTCTTTCCCCCGAGGCCAAATTTGGTCCCGGGGACTTCTTTACCCAGAACCAAGTAAATGGGTAAAAAGCGCCACAGCTTCCAACAAAATGTCAAAAAGCCATGGTATTTTTTTGTGGACATTGTGAATCTTTTTCTTCAAATCCCTTGCATTTTGTAAATTTCTTTGCTATACTAGTCAAGAAATGACTTTTGGTCAGTTTTCGTTGGGTAAATTTAATGTTGAATAAAATTTACCATGTCCGTATCTTTCGGACAATTCAGCCGTTTTGTCCGGATTTTTTTGCAGAAAGTCCGCCGGTTTCGTGAAGATGCTTTGTACATCCCCCAAAAACTTGGTCATTTTTGTGTAGAAAATGCGATACCATATTGGCGCGATTCTCGGTATAATTATAGGTAGAAAGGCACATCCTCACAATGCCGCAGAATATCCAATTCCCGGCATCAGGATGCTGGCGCATTGTGCGCCCACCGAAACCACTGGAAAGGCGGTGAAACCATGACTCTGGATGCAATGACCCAGGTAACCCAAGCGGAAGCCCAGGCAAAGTCCTCCATGCAGGACGCCTCCACCGCTTCCAAGCAGATCATCGCCGACGCCGACGCCAAGGGCAAAGCTTATCAGGCTGAAAAAGAAGCTCAGGCAGCGGCTGCGGTGAAAGAAATGATGCGTAACGCAGAAGCAAAGGCCGCAGAAAATGCGGAAGAAATCATGCATCACGCAGAAAATCAATGTGCTGTGCTCCGTGCCCATGCCGAAAGTCGGCTGGATGCTGCGGCCAACAGCATTGTAGAAAGGATCGTGATAGACTGATATGGCAATCGTCAGTATGAAACGACTTCGTCTCATCGGTCTTCTGGAGGATCGTGACCCTCTATTCCAAAAGCTCCAGGCACTGGGCTGCGTAGAGGTTTCACAAATCGACCCGTCGGAGGATGACCAGTGGTCCCAAGTGCTCCGTCCCAACGAAAGCACCCGCTCGGAAAAAGAGCGGCTGCTGGAGGATACCGACGCCGCCCTTGCCACCCTGGACACCTATGCCCCGGCAAAGTCAAAGCTTCTGGCCCCCAAGCCTCAGGTGTTGGAGTCGGAGCTGTTTGATCCTCAGACCATTGCAGACGCCATGGAAAAGGTCCGCCGGATTAACAGCTATGCCGCGGATCTCCAGGAATCGTCTGCGGGTCTACAGAAGATCGCCGCCACGGCAGCCTCTGTGCTCCCCTGGGCAAGCCTGGATGTTCCGCTGAATACCCAGTCCACCCAGTCGGTGCTGATTCAGTTTGGCATGATACCGGCCACGGCGGATTTGGAGCAGGTCAGAAAAGATCTTGCCTTGGCCGCGGACGCCTCGGAGCTTACCGAAGCCTCCACCGACGCTGAGGTACATTATCTGCTTCTGATGTGCTACCAGCCCCAGGCTGAGGCGGCCCTGGATGCATTAAAGGCATATGGCTTCTCCAATACCTCCTTTAAGGGCATCACTGGCACCGCAAAAGAGACGCTGGCTTATCTCGCCGCCCAGAAAACCGGGCTGGAGCAAAAGGTGGAGAGCCTCAAGGAATCCATCCATGCCATGGGCGAGAGTCGCCTGGCCCTTCAGCTGTGCCATGACCGGATGCTACAGGAGATTCAGAAGGAGCAGAATAAAGAGCGCCTTCTGGACACCGAGCAGACCTTCTATTTAGAGGGTTGGGTTCCCGCACAGCAGGAAAACGAGCTCATCAAACTAGCCGACAGCTTTGGCTGCGCCTATGAACTTACCGAGCCGGACCCGGCGGAATATCCCCAGGTGCCGGTGAAGCTGAAAAGCGGCAAGCTGGTCAGCTCTCTGAACACCGTAACAAACATGTACTCTCTGCCCGCTTACGGCAGTGTAGACCCCAACCCCTTGATGGCCCCGTTCTTCATCTTCTTCTATGGCATGATGATGGCGGATATGGGCTATGGTCTTCTGATGATTCTGGGCTGTGCCTTTATCATTAAAAAGAAGAACCTGCGGGGGGAGAATGCCCAGTTCTTTAACCTGTTTAAATACTGCGGCTTTGCAACCTTCGCCTTTGGCTTAATCACCGGCAGCTTCTTCGGCAACCTGATTCCTCAGCTCACCGAAATGCTCACCGGCACCGCAGTGAATCTGCCCAGCCTGTTCTCCCCTCTGGACGACGCGCTGGCCGTGCTGCTGGGCTCTCTGGTGCTTGGTCTTGTACAGATCTTCACCGGCATGGCAGTCAGCATTTACAACAAGGTTCGCTGCGGACAGGTGATGGATGCCATTTGCAACGAAGGTGCATGGTACCTGGTATTTATTCTGGGCGGCTGTGCAGCGCTCACCGGCATGGTAAAGCCCTTTGTGATCGCCATTATTGTTCTTTTGCTGCTCACCCAGGGCTATGGTAAAAAGGGCATTGGCGGCAAGCTCATGGGCATCGGCGGTTCTCTGTACAATAACATTACCGGATATTTTTCCGATATTCTGTCCTACTCCCGTCTGATGGCGCTGATGCTGGCCGGTGCGGTCATCGCTCAGGTATTCAACACCCTTGGCTCCATCACCGGCAATGTCGTTCTCTTCTTCCTGATCTCCATGATCGGCAACGCCCTGAATATGGCGCTGAACCTGCTGGGCTGCTATGTCCACGACATGCGTTTGCAGTGCCTTGAGTTCTTCGGAAGATTCTATGAGGACGGCGGTAAGCCCTTCGAACCTGTTAAAATTGACACCGAATATGTTGATGTAATTTCATAAGGAGGAAAATTGTTATGAATTTCTTGGATAGTTTTGGCGGATTGGCACTTGCTCTTCTGGGCGCTGGTCTTGCAGTTGGTCTTTCCTGCGTTGGCTCCGCAAAGGGCACCGGTATTGCCGGTGAAGCCGGTACCGGTCTTCTGAGCGAAGACCCTTCCAAATCCGGTAAGGTCATGGTACTCCAGCTGCTGCCCGGTACCCAGGGCCTGTACGGTCTGGTTGTATGGTTCTTCGCACTGATTCAGATCGGCATGCTCAACGGCACCGCTTCTGACCTCACCGTTACCCAGGGTATGCAGTATTTTGTCGCTTGCATGCCCATGGCACTGGGTGGCCTGCTCTCCGCAATTGCACAGGGCCGTGTTGCTGCCGGTTCCATCAACATTCTGGCAAAGAAGCCCAGCGATTGGTCCAAGGGCCTGATTCTCTGCGGTATCGTTGAGTTCTATGCAATTCTGTCCCTGCTGGCTTCCATGCTGATGCTGATTTGGCTCTGATCCAATCCCGATAAAGGAAGGTTTTGAGCATGAATGGTATTGAAAAGATCACCGAACGCATTGCCGCGCAGTCCGATGCCGATGTAAAGGCACTCCTGGACCGTGCCAATGCTCAGGCAAAGGCAATCTACGACGGCTATCAGGCTGCCGCCGATCATGACTATGCCGATACGCTGAAAAAAGGCGAATCCGATGCCGCACAGCGGGTAGAGCGTCTGGGCAGCGTGGCACAGCTGGAGGCCAGAAAGCTCCAGCTGAAAACCAAGCAGGAAATGCTGACCGAGGCGTATAACCTGGCTTATAAAAAGCTTTTAGAGCTGCCGGAGGATCAGTACGCCGCACTTCTCACCCGTCTTGCCGTCAGCGCCAGCCAAACCGGCACCGAGGCGCTGGTATTCTCCCAGGCCGACCGCAGCCGCTATGGCAAGCGCGTGGTCATCGCCGCCAACGAGCAGTTGGAGCAGCAGGGCAAAACCGGCAAGCTGACCCTGTCGGAAGAATCTCGTCCCTTCCAGGGCGGTCTTTACGTTCAGAACGGCAATGTGGAAGTCAACTGCACCTTTGCAGCGCTGATTCGCCTTCAGAAAGAGCAGACTGCAAAGGATGTCGCGGGCATTCTCTTTGACTAAGGCCACCATAGGAAGGAGGAAGGAGCTTGTCTAAGCTCAAGGATACCGATTTCCTGTATATCTCTACCCGGCTCCGGAGCATGGAAAACCGGATGCTCAGCCGGGAACGCATGGAGCGGATGCTGGAGGCCCGTACCGATGAAGACGCCGCAAAGGTGCTTTCGGAGTGCGGCTATACGGGGCTGGAAAAGGCGGATATGGATTCCCTTTCCCAGTCGCTCAGCGCCGCAAGAGCAGAAACCTTTTCTGAGCTTGCTTCCATGTCTCCCAATTCTGACATTGTAGATGTATTCAGGATTAAATATGATTATCACAACCTCAAGGCACTGATGAAATGCGCCCATTCCGGCAAGGATGCAGGCAGCATGCTCATCGATGCCGGGCGCTATCCCCTGGACACCGTAAAGCGCGCAGTGGAGCACGGCGAAACCTCTCCCCTGTCTGACGCTTGCCGCCGGGCGCTGGAGTCAGCGGAAGAAATTCTGTCCGCCACCGGTGATCCCCAGAAAAGCGACTTCTATCTGGATCGCGCCTGCTATGCCGAAATGCTGGAAACCGCAAAGAATTCCGGCAGCGACTTTCTTCTGGGCTATGTCCAGCTACAGATCGACGCCGCAAACCTCAAATCTGCGGTTCGGGCGCTGCGCATGAAGAAGGACAACGACTTTTTGAAGGGTGCGCTGCTTTCCGGCGGCAATGTTTCTCCGGAGTCCATTCTCTCCTGCACCATGTCCGGCGGAAGTCTTTCGGCAGTATTTACCGGCGCACTGTCCGACGCTGCTGCCCTGGGCGATACCGTGAAAAAGGGTGGTCGTCAGACAGCGTTTGAAAAAGCAGTGGATAACGCCCTGGGCGCTTATCTCCAGAAGAGCCGTTTGGTCTCCTTTGGCGACAGCGTACTGGTGGCCTATGCCGCCGCAAAGGAAAATGAGATTACCGCAGCCCGGATTATCATGTCCGGCAGGCTGGGCGGTGTCTCCACGGATTCCATCCGGGAAAGGCTGCGTGATCCTTATGTATAAAATTGCAGTCATGGGTGACCGGGACAGCATTTTGGGCTTTGGCGCACTGGGACTTTCCGTATTTCCCACCGAAGATCCCACCGAGGCGCGCCACACCCTGCATAAGCTTGCCCGGGAGGAATACGCCATCATTTATATGACCGAGCAGCTGGCGTCTCAGATTCCCAGCGATATCGCCCGGTATCAGGACAGCGTTACTCCCGCCATTATCATGATTCCCGGCAAATCCGGCTCTCTCGGTATTGGCACCGACGCACTGCAAAGCTCTGTAGAGCGAGCGGTAGGCGCGGATATTCTTTAAGGGAAGCCCTGTCGCCATTCTGCGCGTATATCTCAGCGGCCTCGTTTCCGTCTGAACAGCGCAGGAAAGCCTTGAAATACACAAAGTATTCCTGCGGCTTCCCTGCTTGTCAGACAAAAACGATATCACGCTGAGCTGTGCACGCCTCATGGCTCCAGCGCTTCTAGGACTCTATTGAAAGTTCACAACATCGCACTACGACAAATTGAATCGAAATTTAGCGTAAAGGAATGATAGCGAATGGCAACCGGTACTGTTGTCAAGGTTTCCGGTCCTCTGGTAGTTGCCGAGGGTCTGGCGGACGCCAATATGTATGACGTAGTCCGCGTCGGCCCCCAGCGTCTGATCGGTGAGATCATCGAGATGCGCGGCGATGCAGCCTCCATCCAGGTCTATGAGGAAACCTCCGGTCTTGGCCCCGGCGTTGCAGTGGAAACCACCGGCTTCCCTCTGAGCGTTGAGCTGGGCCCCGGTATGATTGAAAATATTTACGACGGCATTCAGCGTCCCCTGGAAAAGATCATGGAGCGCTGCGGCAACACCATCTCCCGCGGCATTGAGGTATCCCCCATTGACCACGAGAAGAAGTGGGACTTTGTTGCCACCGCCAAGGTAGGCGACCATGTACAGGGCGGCGACATTCTGGGCACCGTCCAGGAGACTTCCGTTATGGAGCACCGCATCATGGTCCCCTATGGCACCGAAGGCACCATCAAAGAGATCAAAACCGGCGCATTTACTGTGCTGGAAACAATCTGCGTTTTGGACTGCGACGGCAAGACCGTGGAGCTGCCCATGATGCAGCGCTGGGCAGTTCGTAATGGCCGCCCCTATAAGAATAAGCTCTCCCCCAACCAGCCCCTGTGCTCCGGTCAGCGTGTCATCGACACCATGTTCCCCGTGGCAAAGGGCGGCACCGCCTGCGTCCCCGGCCCCTTCGGCTCCGGCAAGACCGTCATTCAGCACCAGCTGGCAAAGTGGTCCGACGTTGATCTGGTGGTTTATATCGGCTGCGGCGAGCGCGGCAACGAGATGACCGACGTTCTGCGGGAGTTCCCCGAGCTGGTTGACCCCCGCACCGGCGATTCCATTATGAAGCGTACCGTGCTGATTGCAAACACCTCCGATATGCCCGTTGCGGCCCGTGAGGCGTCCATCTACACCGGTATTACCATTGCAGAGTATTTCCGGGATATGGGCTATGATGTCGCCGTTATCGCAGACTCCACCTCCCGCTGGGCCGAGGCCCTTCGTGAGATGTCCGGTCGTCTGGAGGAAATGCCCGGTGAGGAAGGCTATCCCGCTTACCTGGCCTCCCGTCTGGCCCAGTTCTACGAGCGCGCCGGTGTGGTCAAGTGCATCGGCAGCGATGATCGTCAGGGCAGCCTGACCGCCATCGGTGCAGTCTCCCCTCCCGGCGGCGATACCTCCGAGCCTGTCTCTCAGGCGACCATGCGGATTGTAAAGGTATTCTGGGGTTTGGATTCTTCCCTGGCCTATGCCCGTCACTTCCCCGCCATCAACTGGCTGAACTCCTACTCCCTGTATATGGACACTCTGCAGCCCTGGCTGGATGAGAACGTCAACAAGGATTGGACGAAGAACCGTTATCGCGCCATGGCGACCCTCCAGGAGGAGGCAGAGCTGGATGAGATTGTAAAGATGGTCGGTAAGGATTCCCTGGGCGTTGACGATCAGCTGACCCTGGAAATCGCAAAGATGATTCGAGAGGACTTCCTCCAGCAGAACTCCTTCAACGAGATCGACTGGTACTCCTCCTTTGACCGTCAGTTCCGCCTTTTGAAGCTGATTCTGGATTACGACAGCCTGTGCCGTAACGCCGTGGCAAAGGGCGCCCCCCTGAAGGAGCTCACCGCCATTGACGCACGGGAGAAGATTGGCCGTGCAAAGAGTGTGCCCGATGACGAATATGTGGCCGCTTATCAGCAGATCGACGATGATATGACTGCGCAGATTGAAAAAATTATCGCAAAGGCAGGTGCCCAGGACTATGATTAAGGAATATCGCACCATCTCCGAGGTTTCCGGACCTCTGATGCTGGTGAAAAATGTAGAGGGCGTCACCTATGACGAGCTGGGTGAAATCGAGCTGCCCAACGGTGAGCGCCGGCTGTGCCAGGTACTGGAGATTGACGGACCTGACGCACTGGTTCAGCTGTTTGACTCCTCCGCCGGTATCAACCTGGCAAAGAGCAAGGTCCGCTTCCTGGGCCATCCCCTGCAGCTGGGCGTTTCCGAGGATATGCTGGGCCGCGTATTCGACGGCATGGGCAATCCCATTGACGGCGGCCCGGAGATTCTCCCCGACGCCTATATGGACATCAACGGTCTGCCCATGAACCCCGCAGCCCGGAACTATCCCTCCGAGTTCATTCAGACCGGCGTTTCTGCCATTGACGGACTGAATACCCTGGTTCGCGGTCAGAAGCTGCCCATCTTCTCCGGCTCCGGTCTGCCCCATGCTGCACTGGCTGCACAGATTGCACGTCAGGCTAAGGTGCTGGGCGACGATGCCGGTAACTTCGCCGTTGTCTTTGCAGCAATCGGCATTACCTTTGAGGAATCCGAGTACTTCGTACAGGAATTCCGCCGCACCGGCTCCATTGACCGTACCGTCATGTTCTCCAACCTGGCAAACGACCCTGCCATCGAGCGTATTGCAACGCCCCGTATGGCACTGACCGCTGCGGAGTATCTGGCCTTCGAAAAGGGCATGCATGTACTGGTTATCATGACCGATATCACCAACTATGCCGAGGCCCTGCGTGAGGTTTCCGCCGCAAAGAAAGAGGTTCCTGGCCGCCGTGGCTATCCCGGCTACCTTTACACCAACCTGGCAACCATTTACGAGCGTGCCGGACGCCGTGTAGGCTGCGATGGCTCTATCACCATGATCCCCATCCTCACCATGCCCGAGGACGACAAGACCCATCCTATCCCCGACCTGACCGGTTACATTACCGAGGGTCAGATCATCCTGTCCCGTGACCTGTACCGGAAGGGCATTAACCCGCCCATCGACGTTCTGCCTTCCCTGTCCCGTCTGAAGGATAAGGGCATCGGCCAGGGCAAGACCCGCGAGGATCATGCCGGTACCATGAACCAGCTGTTCGCCGCTTATTCCGCCGGTAAGGAAGCCGCCGAGCTCATGACCATTCTGGGCGAGGCCGCCCTGTCTGACACCGATAAGCTCTACGCAAAGTTTGCCACGGAGTTTGAAAACCGCTATGTCTCCCAGGGCAACGATACGGACCGTTCCATTTTCGAAACTCTGGATCTGGGCTGGGATCTGCTTTCTATCCTGCCCAAGAGTGAGCTGAAGCGAATCAACACCCAGTATATCGAGAAGTATTATCCCGAGAAAAAAGCAGACTAAGGAGGTGGGATAAATGGCATCCAAAACCATAAACCCCACCCGAATGGAGCTTTCCCGCCTGAAAAGCCGCCGTACCACCGCTGTCCGCGGCCACAAACTGCTGAAGGATAAGCGGGATGAGCTGATGCGTCAGTTTTTGGAGGTCGTCCATCGGAATAAAGAGCTGCGGGCCAAGGTTGAAGCCGGACTCATGGAAGCCCACGGTGCCTTTACCGTTGCCGCTTCCGTCATGAGTCAGGAAATGCTGGAGCAGGCTCTGTCCTACCCCAAGCAGTCCGTAGCCCTGGACATGAGCTTCCAGAACATCATGTCCGTGGAGGTGCCCAAATACACCTTCCGCACCCAGAACGACGATCCCTCTGAAATCTTCCCCTACGGCTTTGCCCAGACCTCCGGCGAGCTGGACGATGCGTTGGAAGCGCTGTCCGCCGTATTTCAGGATATGCTGGAGCTGGCCCAGGTGGAGAAGACCATGCAGCTTCTGGCGTCGGAGATTGAAAAGACCCGCCGCCGTGTCAATGCCCTGGAATATGTCATGATCCCCGAAATGGAGACAAACATCAAGTATATCTCCATGAAGCTGGACGAAAACGAGCGTTCCAGCACCTCCCGGCTCATGAAGGTCAAGGACATGATGCTGGAAGAGCAGCGTCAGAAAGCCCTCCAGAAGCAGCTCCAGCGGGAGCAGGAATGGAAACAAACCCATCCGGATGAATAATAAGCAATCCCGTCTCCGGTTCTTCGGAGGCGGGATTGTTGTATAAAAAGGCTGCCTCAAGTATCTATTTCGAGGCAGCCTTTTTTCAATTGTTACTTTTTCGATTTGGACGAATGCCGCCTCCGCATCAAGAATATCCCCACAAGAAGCAGCGCCAAAACGGTAATCAAGCTGAAATCAAGCAAAACCGCACCCGATAAAAAGCCGCTGGTACCGATAGATGTAATCGTGTCAAACGCAAATAGCACGAGTAGAAGCACAATGACCGCTTCCACAACATCCAGAAGACAAGAACCGGCAGGCCGGTCGGGAACGCCGCGGCTCGGTGCTTCCTGTAGGTCCTTTTTCAGGTCGTCCAGGGCCTTTTTCTTCCCCAGCTGTCCCGTGTTGAATAAATGCTCCTGGTCAATTTCCAAAGGCTGTGCATCGGCGTGGAGTGCATTCTCTTTGGGAGAAGGCTGTAACTTGGCCTCTTCCTCATCCAAATAGCGAAAGTGCGGCGTACAGTCACACGCTGGCAGCGGTAGCGGTGCAGAAGCTGCTGCAATCTGTCTAATGAGATTCTGCATGGTGTCCAGCGCTTCCGGCTCAATGGCTGTAACGGTCCGGAATAATTGATCCAGCTCTTTCTTTTGTTCCGTCAATCGCTGGCGGTACTCCATAAAGATCGGCAAAACCTCGGTATCCGATGCCTGCATTCTTCGGATTTCGTCAATCGAGAATCCGGATTTCCGAAGGGTTGCGATATTGCGCAGGATAGCAATATGTTCGTCGGTGTATTCCCGATATTCTCGGCCATTCATTTGGGTTTTCTGCGGCGTCAGCAGCCCCTGTTCTTCATAGAAAAGCACCGTCTTGCGGGTCAGGCCGGTTTGATCCACGACTTCTTTCATTTTCATCTCATCACCTGCTTTCATCTCGATTATAGCAATGTACCTTAGGTTCATGTCAACAGGATTTTGCTTCTGCCGTATGTTTTTTCAAATTTTTTTCACACGAGATAGAAATCGCTCCCTGGTATATGTCATACCAGGGAGCAAATTTGTTTATTTTTGAATGGTCACCTTCCGGCCCTCTACCTTGAGCCGGCCATCGCAGAACAGCCACACCGCCTGGGGCAAAATCACCCATTCGGCCTGTTCCATAATCCGCCGCTGCAAGGTTTCTGGGGTATCGTCGTCCAGCACCTCTACCGCCTTCTGGAGGACGATAGGACCGGCGTCACACTCTTCCGAGACAATGTGTACCGTTGCGCCGCTGACCTTTACACCGTACTCCAGCGCCTTCTCATGGACATGGAGCCCATAGCAGCCCTTGCCGCAGAAGGACGGGATCAGAGAGGGATGGATATTGAGAATCGCGTTGGGATATGCCTCTACCAGCTCATTTGTGATGATAACCATAAAGCCAGCCATCACCACCAGGCCGATCTCCAGCTCCCTGAGGGTATCCACCAGCGCCACCGTCATTTCCCGGGCGGAACCAAAGTTCTTCCGGGCGATGGTAATGCCGGTAATCCCCGCCTGCTGGGCACGCTCCAGCGCATAGGCGTCAGGATTGGAAGAAATCACGGCGGTAATCTTTCCGTTGGGAATTTCACCGCGCCGTTCCGCATCAATCAGCGCCTGCAAATTGGTGCCGCCGCCGGAGACAAGAACCGCGATATTTACCATAGCTCCACACCCTTTTCACCGGCAACGCACTTGCCGATGAGGTAAGGCCGCTCGCCGCTGCGCACCAGCAGCTCCATCACTTCGCCTGCATCCTCCTTGGCCACTGCCATCACCAGGCCAACGCCCATGTTGAAGGTGTTGTACATATCCCGCTCGGGAATGTTGCCCTTCTCCTGGATCATGGTGAAGATGGGCGGCACGGGGATGGAGGACATGCTGATCTGCACGCAAATTCCATCGGGCAGCATGCGGGGCACGTTCTCATACAGGCCGCCGCCGGTGATGTGGCTGATTCCCTTGACCTTCAGGCCGGAAGCCAGCAGATTCTTGACCGGGCGCACATAAATCCGGGTGGGCTTCAGCAGCTCTTCGCCCAGGGAGCAATGGAGCTCAGGTACCATGGTCTTCAGATCCGCATGCTCCACGTCCAGCACCTTCCGCACCAGAGAGAAGCCGTTGGAATGTACACCGTTGGAAGCCAGGCCGATGAGCACATCGCCGGGCGCAATATCCTTGCCGTCGAGAATCTTTTCCTTGTCTACCATGCCCACAGAGAAGCCTGCCAGATCATATTCGTCCTCGGGATAGAAGCCGGGCATCTCAGCGGTTTCGCCGCCGATCAGCGCACAGCCTGCCTGCCGACATCCCTCGGCAATACCGGATACGATCTGCTCAATCCGTGCGGGATAGTTCTTGCCGCAGGCCACATAGTCCAGGAAGAACATGGGGCTTGCACCGGCACATACGATATCGTTGACACACATGGCAACGCAGTCGATGCCAACAGTGTCGTGCTTGTCCATCAAAAATGCGATTTTCAGCTTGGTGCCTACACCATCGGTACCGGAAACCATAACAGGCTCCTTCATTCCGGTCATATCCGGTGCAAACAGGCCGCCAAAGCCGCCCAGGCCGCCGATGACGCCGGGGATATTGGTGCTCTCCACCAGGGGCTTAATGCGGTTGACCGACTCGTAGCCGGCGGTTACGTCTACACCAGCGGCGGCGTAGCTGTCACTTTTGCTAATACTCATGATTCTTACTCTCCTGAATTCTGAATTGGCACCGGAACAGAGTATCTGCCGGTAAAGCAGGCGTCACATACGCCGCGGTTTAAGTCCTTTGTAATGGTAGAAAGCTCTTCCACCGTGAGATAATCCAGGGTATCCACCCCAAGGAGCTGACGAATTTCCTCATTGGTTCTGCCATGGGCAATGAGATGCTCGCTGTCGGGAATATCCGTGCCAAAGAAGCAGGGATACATAAATCTGGGGGACGCCACACGGTAATGGATTTCCTTTGCCCCCGCCTCCCGGATTAGCTGTACGGTTCTGCGGCAGGTATTGCCCCGGACAATGGAATCGTCCACCACAATCACGCGCTTGCCTCGAACCGTGGATGCCAGGGCGTTAAGCTTAATGCGCAGTGCCTTTTCCCGCTCTTCCTCCCGCGGTTCAATGAACGTACGGGCAATATAGCGGTTTTTGACGAAGCCGGTCTGTAGCGGCAAGCCGGACTCCCGAGAGAAGCCCATGGCGGGCGTAATACCGGAATCCGGCACGCCAATGACGCAATCGGCCTCCACAGTATTCCGCCGGGCCAGGCAGCGCCCAGCCTCCAGCCGAACAAGGTCTACGCTGGCGCCGTCAATCACGCTGTCAGCGCGGGAGAAATAGATAAATTCAAACATGCACAGGCTGCTTCTTGCCTTGATGCCGCTGGGCACGGAACGGTAGGTGCCTGCGCCCAAATCCGCCACCACCACTTCGCCGGGCTCTACCTCACGAATGAGATGACCGCCCAGAACCGGGAATGCGCAGGACTCGGAGGCAAACATAATCGAGCCGTCCACCTCGCCGATGCACAGCGGGCGGAAGCCGTTGGGATCGCGGAACGCCACCAGCTTGCCCTGGGTCAGCAGCACCACAGAATAGGCGCCCACCATATACTGCATGGCGTTAATCACCGCATCCTCAATGGTACCGGTGCGCATCCGCTCCCGCACCAGAAGATAGGCAATGACCTCGGCGGAGTTGCTGCTCTGGAAAATGCCGCCGCGATTTTCAGTTTCCCGGCGGAGCTCATCGGAGTTCACCAGCCGTCCGTTGTAGCATACCGCCATGGAGCCGGATGCATGGGTCACCACCAAAGGCTGCGCATTGATGGTGGCCGTATCGCCGCCGGAGGCATAGCGCACATGACCGATGGCCGCAGGGCCGGTGAGGGTTTTGAGATTCTTGTCGTTAAACACATCCGGCACCAGACCGGGGCCCTTATACAGATGGAATGTGCCCTTGTCCACCGAAGCAATTCCGGCAGTCTGCTGGCCGCGGTGCTGGAGAGTATACAGGGCAGTATAGACGCTGTGGGCGGCGGAGAGGCTGCTCCCCTCTTTCAGCGCAATGCCGAATACGCCGCACTCTTCGCCGTACTGCCGGGATGAATAGCAGGCTTTCGCCTGGGGACAGTTTTTCATCTTACTTGCCCAGGACCCGGCGCAGGACCTCCTGATAAGCGTCCTCTACACCGCCCAGATCGCGGCGGAAACGGTCCTTATCCAGCTTTTCGCCGGTCTTGGAATCCCACAGGCGGGCAGTATCGGGAGAAATCTCGTCGGCCAGGATGATGGTACCGTCGGGCAGGCGGCCAAACTCCAGCTTGAAGTCTACCAGGGTCACGCCAACGCTCTTCCAGAACTCCTTCAGCACGTCGTTGACCTTGAATGCCATCGCCTTGATGGTTTCAATCTCTTCGGGGGTAGCCAGCTTCAGTGCAATGGCATGATAGCTGTTCATGAGGGGATCGTTCAGCTCGTCGCACTTATAGGAGAACTCAATGGTGGGCGCATCAAATACAATGCCCTCTTCCACACCATAGTGAGCTGCAAAACTGCCGGCGGAAATGTTGCGGATAATAACCTCCAGCGGAACGATCTGAACCTTCTTCACCACAGCGTCGGTGTCGGACAGCTCCTCAACAAAGTGCGTGGGAACGCCCTTCTCCTCCAGAAGCTTCATAAAATAGTTGGTCAGACGGTTGTTGATGGCGCCCTTACCGAGGATGGTGCCCTTCTTCTGGCCGTTGAACGCAGTTGCGTCGTCCTTGTAGGAAACGATGCACAGGTTGGGATCTTCGGTGGAAAATACCTTCTTTGCCTTGCCTTCGTAAAGCTGCTCTACCTTTTTCATAGTTTTGCTACCTCCATCTGTAAGTTTTGATCTTTTGCCAATACGGCCGCTGCCATGGAACGTTTATAATCTCTGAGCTTTTCTGCCAGCTCCGGCTCGCTGAGGGAAAGCATCTGCACTGCCAGCAATCCGGCATTGTCTGCCGCACCAACGCCAACGGTTGCAACGGGAATTCCCGCAGGCATCTGGACAATCGAGAGTAAGCTGTCCAGCCCATCCATAAACGAGGACTTGATAGGAAGGCCGATCACCGGCAGGATGGTCTGCGCTGCCAAAACGCCGCCCAGATGGGCCGCTTTTCCGGCTGCTGCAATAATCACGCCAAATCCGTTTTCCTCTGCATGCTTTGCAAATTCCTCAGCTTCGGCGGGAGTACGGTGGGCGGAAAGGACCCGCGCCTCAAAGGGAACGCCGAACCGCTTTAGCTGAACCAGCGCACCACGGACCACCGGGAAATCGCTGTCGGAGCCCATGATAACGGCAACTTTTTTCATATTCCACAACCTCCTATGAAAATGAAAATGCAGGCGCAAAGAACGGGCCCTGCGTCTGCTAGATGACTTTATGTATGGGTACACCAATCCCGCCAAGCAGCAAAGAGAAAGAACACAGCAACATTTCCGGCACCTCCACTTTTTGTCTGACTTTTGGATTGGATAGCCCCATTTTACCGTATTCCCGATTTTTTTGCAATACCGTCCCGCGGCCCAAAAGAAATTTTGTAGCACTGCACAGGGAAGGGCAAAAGTTGCATCAAAACTTAGTAAAATTTCAGAAAGCAAATCGCATTTCTCCATAGAAAAACGCCCCCGCTACGGAAAAATCACCATAGCAGGGACGCCATATGTTCTTCTTTCGGGACAGGCTTATTCCTCGCCCTCTTCTCCCTCCAGCCAGGTAAAGGTATCAAAGCAGCTGAAATAGTCCTCCAGATTTTCCTTTGCCTCTTCCACAGACATGCCGGGCATTACGTCGGAATCATCGCCGTTGCTGAGGACAATTTCAAATCCGGTTTCGCCGCCCTCGATGCCCAGGAGGATTTCCTCCCCAAATAATTCATCATTTTCGTTGATCTTTGCGATCCATTTTGTCACGATCTGTCACTCCCAAGTTGATGGATTATAGAAACAGCATGATTATAATCACTTCTATATGGAATGTAAAGAGGGTACGGGGATAAATTTTACCAAAATCTCAGGATTCTTTTTGTGCCTCGATTTTTTCCGCCAGCTCACTGAGATACATCCAGCGGTCCATTTTCTCCTCCAGCGCATGTTCCAGCTGCTCTTTTTCCGCTGTCAGCCGCTGGAGGGCCGTATAATCGGTGGCATTGGCCGCCATGTCTGCGTCCGCCTGGGCGATTTTCTCCTCCAGCTGGGCAATCTCGTCCTCGATGACCGCATATTCCCGCTGCTCTTTATAGGAAAAACGGAGCTTTTGGGACTTTTGCTCCCGGGGCGCTTCTTTTTTCTCCTTCTTCTCCTTCACCTCGGAGCTGCTTTCCCGGCGCTTTTCCAGATAGTCCGTATAGCCGCCGGTATAGCGCAGTACCTCGCCGCTGTCGCTGACCTCAAAAATCTGCGTGGCGATCTTGTCCAGGAAATACCGGTCATGGCTCACCGCAATGACAATGCCGTCAAAGGAGGCAAGATAATCCTCCAAAATAGTCAGGGTTTCAATGTCCAAATCGTTGGTGGGCTCGTCCAGCAGCAGCACATTGGGAGCCGACATCAGCACCCCCAACAGATACAGTCGCCGCCGCTCACCGCCGGACAGTGCCTCGATGGTGCTATACTGCAAATCCCCGTCAAACAGGAACCGCTCCAGCATCTGACTGGCCGAGAACGTTCCCTCGGCAGTTTTCACCGTGGCCGCAATCTCGTGGATATAGTCATAGGGCCGCTGGTTCAGATCCAGTTCCCGCCCTTCCTGAGAAAAATAGCCGATTTTTACGGTTTCGCCCCAGGTGATTTCCCCGGCGGTGGGCTGAATTTTCCCGGCAATCAGCTCCAGCAGCGTGGATTTTCCCGCGCCGTTGCGTCCCACCACGCCAATCCGGTCTTCCCGGCCCAGGAGATAGGAAAAAGGCTTTAGAATCTGGCGATCTCCATAAGATTTTTCGACATTTACCAGCTCAATGGTCTTTTTCCCCAATCGAGAGGACATGGCCGCCGTCTGCACCGTGCTCTGCGTCTCCGGTGCATCCTGGGCCTTGAGCTCGGCATACCGGCGAATGCGGTCCTTTGCTTTCGTGCCCCGGGCCTGGGGGCCGCGGATGATCCACTGATACTCCCGGCGCAGCAGGGTCTGGCGCTTCCGTTCCGCCGCCTGGGCATAGTCATAGCGCTGCTGCCGAAGCTCCAGATATTTCGAATAGTTTGCCTCATAAAAATAGAGCTTGCCCCGCTCCACCTGACAAATGCGATTGCAAACCCGCTCCAGGAAATATCGGTCATGGGTGACCATGATAATGCCGCCCCGGAAGCTTCTGAGCCACTGCTCCAGCCACTCTACCATATAGGCGTCGAGATGGTTGGTGGGCTCGTCCAGCAGCAGCACGTCCGCCGGATGGATCAGCGCGGTACACAGGGCCACACGCTTCCGCTGCCCGCCGGACAGGGTGCCGATTTTCTGGTCATAGTTCGTCAGGCCCAGCTTGGTCAGCATGGTTTTCGCCTCAAATTCCTTGAGCTCCCGAAAATCCCCGGGAAAGCCCAGAAATACCTGCTCCAAAATGCTGGCGTTGGGATTCATCTCGGGGTTCTGCCGCAGATAGCTCACCTGCACATTGGGGTCCCGGCGTACTGTCCCCTCGTCAGGTGCTTCCGTGCCCGACAGCAGCCGCAGCAGGGTACTCTTTCCGGTGCCGTTGATGCCGATCACACCAATTTTCTCTCCCTGCTCCAAATAGATAGAGGCGTCCTCCAGCAGGGTTTTCATGCCATAATTCTTTGATAGATGCTCTGCCGACAGCAGCATGCGCTTTCTCCTTTCCCAAATGCCACAGCGGGCGACGCAGATTTTCGCGCCGCCCAACCATGTCACGTTATCTCACGGTTAATAGCTTATCCCGGAACACATCGTAAAAGTCCCGCTTCGAATCCCCCAGCTGCAATAGCTTGCCCCCGGAGGTGTGCTTCCGGATGGTAACCACATCGTTTTTCTCCAGCCAAATGCCGTTGCTTCGGCCGTCGCAGGTCAGCAGGCCCACCTTTCCGGTGTCGTGCTTACTGCCCAGCACTTCAATGTCCACCTGGGCCGTTTCGGGTACGATAATGGGACGCAAACCGGGGAGATGGGGCGCAATGGGCGTCACCACAAACACCGGCGTTCCCGGCGGCACCACCGGCCCGCCCAGGGATACGTTATAGGCCGTGGAGCCAAAGGCCGTGGACACCAAAATGCCGTCGCACCGGGTTGCATAGGCAAAGCTTCCGTCAATGGACACACCCAGCTTCACCACCCGCGCAAAGCCCTGACGGCCAATGACCACATCGTTAAACGCCTGCTCACAATAGCTCACGCGGCTGTTTTCCACTGATGCAGACAACAGCGGATAATCCTGAAGGGTATACTTCCCCGCTAAGACCGCATCCACCGCCGCCTTCACATCCTCCCGCTCCACCTGGGTCAGGAAGCCCAAAGTGCCCAGGTTGACGCCCAGCACCGGATGGGTAAGTCCCGAAAGGTTTAGATCGTTGACGCACTGGAGATAGGTTCCGTCGCCGCCCAGGGCCAAAATCACCCCAGGCGCTTGTGGAATCTCAAAATGATAGTTCTGGTATGCGTCCTGATAGCTCCGGAGAATGTTCACCCCGCAGCCCTGTTTTCGAATATAGTCCTGGAGCCGCCGGGTAAAGGTCAGCTCCGGGTCCTTCTGGCGGTTTACCGCAAGATAGATTTCCATATGTATACTCCCAATGATTCGGGTGGATTATTGTACGCCGTTCTCCTGCTCCATCCGCCCCAGCTTCCGATAGGCCGTCAGCAGGAATGTGGTAAAGCAGGTCAGGGCCGAAATGGTATCTGCCACAGGCTCCGCCGCAAAGACGCCGGTGATACCAAAGCCAATCCGGGGCAGAATCAAAATCAGCGGGATCAGCAGCATGACCTTCCGATACAGTGCAAAGAACGTTGCCTTTTTCGCCTCGCCCATGGCCACAAAGGTGTTCTGGGCCGACATCTGTAGGCTCATAATAAAGTTCATGCAGAAGAAGATGCGGAACATGGGAATAGCTGTCTCCATCAGAGTCGGGTCATTGTTAAAAATCCCAATGAGCTGACGGGGGAACAGCATCAGTACCAGCCATGCCAGCACCGCATAGGTGACGCTGGCCTTAACCAGGAACCAGAAGCACCGCTTCACCCGGTCATATTCTCTGGCCCCGTAGTTATACCCGGTCACCGGCTGGGCCCCCTGGGCAAATCCGCTCAGCGGCATAAACACCAGCTGGCTTACCGAGGTGGCCACCGTCATCACCGTTACATAAATATCGCCGCCGAACCGGCTGAGGCTGGCATTAAACACCGCGGAAATCGCCGCTTCGGTGAGGTTCATAATAAATGTGGATACGCCCAAGCCCATAATCCGCATGGACACATCCCATTGGAGCCGGAGATACTTTTTTCTGACCCGAATCAGGTTCTTTTTGCCCAGCAGGAACGCAATGACCCATACGGCGGAAATGGTCTGGGAGATTACCGTTGCAATGGCAGCGCCGCGAACGCCCATGCCAAATACAAAGATAAACAGCGGGTCCAGCAGAATATTGCAAACCGCACCAATGAGCACGGTCATCATGCCTGTGCGGGTAAAGCCCTGGGCATTGAGGAAGGGATTCAGGCCCAAGGTCAAAATCACCGGCAGAGAGCCGATTAAATAGATGGTGATATACTCCCGGGCATAGGGATAGGTGGCGTCGCTGGCGCCAAACAAATACAGCACCGGCTTCTGGATAAAGAAGCAAATCAGCGGCACCGCAATGCCAAACAGTATCAGCAGCGTAATACTGTTGCCCAGGACCTTTTCCGCCCCGTCGTCATCCTTCGCGCCCCGAAGGATCGAGGTCAGCGGCCCGCCGCCATTGCCCACCAGATAGGAAAACGCTGAAATTGCCATGGTAATGGGATAGCACAGGCCAATACCGGTGAGCGCCGTCTGCCCCACTCCGGCAAGATGGCCGATATAGATGCGGTCTACCACGGAATAGAGCGCATTGACCAGCATGGCAAGAATCATGGGAATTGCCAGCCGGGTAATGGTGCGCGGAATATTGCCCTTAGAAAAATCATTTTGCTGGGTCACGGAGGTTCCTCCATTCAAAAATCATGATTATTTTATTATAACATGGATTCTTGGCTCTGTCATTCATTCTTTTTCTGGAATTCCCCATTTTCCCTTTGCTGCTTAGAATATTATTTTATATATTACATCTCAAAATTGTTAGAATTTTATTCATTTTAATGGTACTCCCAGGCAATTTTCATGTAAAAAGTTCTAATTTCCTTGTGATATCATCGAATTTATGATATACTTCTTAGTTGGAAAGATTATTGGAGGGAACGCCCCTCCTAGAGAGAGGAAACTGATATATGTCAAAACGCAAATTCGGGGACCGGAAAGACGCGCGCCGGGTTCGTGACATTGACGGGCTGCACTGCATTATGATGCACATTATGCCCAAGCGTACCGAATCTGAGGTCTATCTGGAATTCCCCATGGACGTGACGGATTTGCTTCCCTATATTGAGGAAAAGAACCGCCTTCACCCGGAATACAAAACCACCATATTCCACTGCCTGGTCACTGCTGTGGCCCGCGTAATCACCATGCGGCCCTATCTCAACCGTTTCATCTGCGGCAGAAAGCTCTATGAGCGAAACGACATTTCCCTGAGCTTTGTGGCAAAGCGGAAATTTGCCGATCACTCTGAGGAATCCCTTATGACGCTGATTGCCAAGGACGACATGAACCTTGACTATGTGACCCGCAAAATTGTAGGCGATGTGAAAGAACTGCGGGAGAGCCGCGGCAGCAATGATTTCGATGGCGTAATCAACACCATCGGCAGCCTGCCCAATCCCATTCTTCACCTTTTCATCGGCATTTTGCAGCGGCTTAGCGCCTCGGGTCATCTCCCCGATGTGTTGACTCAGGGCGATACCAACCACACCACGGTGCTGCTTTCCAATCTGGGCAGCATCCAGTGCAACTGCTGCTACCACCATCTGAACAACTATGGCACCAACAGCATTCTCCTCACCGTTGGCGTGCTGAAAAAGGAGCTCAAAGTCATGCCCGACGGCTCCACCCAGCCCCGTGATATTCTCACCCTGGGCTTTACTGCCGACGAGCGCATTGCCGATGGATTTTACTTTGCCAAGAGCCTGAAGCTGGCGGAGTATATTCTCCAGCACCCCCAGCTGCTTGACGTTCCGCTGAAGGAGGAGATTGCATATGACCGCTGAAACGATAATTCGCACCCCATGGGAGGCCTATTCCGAAGGCGTTCCCATGCATCTTACTTACCCCGACTGTGCTATGGTAGACATGGTAGAGCAGTCTGCCCGGAAAACGCCTGACATCGCTGCCTACACCTTCTACACCACCAAGGTCACCTATAAGACCTTTACGGCACAGATTCAGGAGTGCGCCAAGGCACTGGTTGCCATGGGCATTCATCCCGGCGATAAGGTCACCATCTGCATGCCCAACACCCCCCAGGCGGTGGTGATGTTCTATGCCATCAACTACATGGGCGGCATTGCTAACATGGTTCACCCCCTGTCCGCCCAGGAGGAAATTGCATTTTATCTCAAGGAAAGCGGCTCTGTGGCAGCGCTGACTCTGCGGCAGTTTTATCCCAAGTTCCAGGCCATCCGCAGCAAGCTCACCATTGACAAGCTGATTATCACCGGCATTGAGGACGCGCTCCACGGCCCCATGAAACTGGGCTATATGGCCACTCAAGGCCGGAAGCTCCCGAAGATACCCGCCGACGATTCCCTGGTGGTCTTCTGGAAGGACTTTCTTCGGGCCGGGAAAAATACCCCGGATCCCCGTTATGCCCGCAGCGGAAACGACACCGCCGCCATTCTCTATTCCGGCGGCACCACCGGCACCACCAAGGGCATTCTGCTCAGCAACCTGAATTTCAACGCGCTGGGACTCCAGACCGGCGCTGCGGGCAACTGCCTGGTAGAGGGCCACAAGATGCTGTCCATCATGCCCATTTTCCACGGCTTTGGCCTGGGCGTCTGCATCCATACGGTGCTCATTCACAGCGCCACCTGCATTCTGGTGCCGCAGTTCACCGTGGAAAGCTATGCCCAGCTGCTGAAAAAGCACAAGCCCAATTACATTGCAGGTGTTCCCACCCTGTATGAGGCCCTGCTGCGGCTGAAAAAGGCCGAGGATTTGGACCTTTCCCAGTTGGAGGGCGTATTCTCCGGCGGCGACTCTCTTTCCATTGAGCTCAAGCACAAGGTAGATGCATTTCTGAAATCCCACGGCTCCAAGGAGCAGGTCCGCGAGGGCTATGGCACCACCGAATGCGTCACCGCCAGCTGCCTGACCCCCAAGACCTTCTATCGGGAGGGCAGCATCGGTATTCCATTCCCAGATACCTATTATAAGATCGTCATTCCCTCCACCCACGACGAGGTTCCCTACGGCACCATCGGTGAAATCTGCATTTCCGGCCCCACGGTCATGCAGGGCTATATGGACAAGCCCAAGGAAACCGCCCAGACCCTCCAGCTCCACGAGGACGGTCTGGTTTGGCTTCATACCGGCGACTTGGGGCTCATGGATGAAGACGGTTTTATCTACTTCAAGCAGCGGCTCAAGCGTATGATTATCACCAGCGGCTACAACGTCTATCCCTCTCAGGTGGAGAACGTCATCGACGCCCATGAGGCGGTACTGATGAGCACCGTCATCGGCGTAAAGGACGACTATAAGATGCAGCGGGTCAAGGCATTTGTGGTCTTGAAGCCCGGCTATACCCCCTCTGAGGAGCTCAAGGCATCCATTCTGGAGCACTGCAAAAAGCGCATTGCCAAGTATGCCCTGCCCCGGGAGATCGAGTTCCGGGACGCGCTGCCCAAAACGCTGGTGGGTAAGGTCGCCTACACCGTACTGGAGAAGGAAGAGGCCGAAAAGGCAAAGGCATAAGGCAGGAGGATTCTATGCAGTATATCGGCTGTCATCTGACCATTGCCAAGGGCTTCACCGCCCTGGGAAATCAGGCGCTGAACCTAGGCGGCAATACCGCGCAGTTCTTCACCCGGAATCCCCGGGGTGGAAAAGCCAAGGAGATTGCTTCCGCCGATGTGGAGGGACTGCGGCAGCTGATGGTGGAACACCAGTTCGGCCCGCTGATCGCCCATGCCCCCTACACCATCAATCCCTGCGCCGCCAAGCCGGAAACACTGGAATTCGCCCGCATTACCATGGCAGATGATCTCCATCGGCTGGACCTGCTGCCGGGCACGCTGTATAACTTCCATCCCGGTTCCCATGTGGGCCAGGGCGCAGAGATTGCGGTGGAGAAGATTGCCGAAACTCTGAATCTGGTGCTTTATCCCGAGATGCAGTCCACGGTGCTGCTGGAAACCATGGCAGGCAAAGGGACGGAAATGGGACGCAGCTTTGAAGAGCTTCGTGCCATCATTGACCGGGTAGAGCTGAAGGATAAAATCGGCGTTTGCCTGGACACCTGCCACGTCTCCGATGCGGGCTATGACATTGCCCGGGACTTAGACGGTGTACTCCGGGAGTTTGATCGGGTGATTGGCCTGGACCGACTTCGTGCCCTGCATCTCAACGACAGCATGAATCCCCCGGGCAGCCATAAGGACCGCCACGAAAAGCTGGGCAAGGGCTATCTGGGACTGGACACCTTCCGCCAGATTATGGCCAACCCCCTGCTTCACGATTTGCCCAAGGTACTGGAAACGCCCAACGAGCTGTCCGGTTACCAAGCGGAAATCCAGCTGCTTCGTTCTATGGCAGACTGACCAATACAATTTGGACGCATGACAGACTCTTCTGCCATGCGTCCTTTTTTATTTGGTCGGTGGATTCCAATCGTCCAGAAGGATTTGCTCCTTCCCGTTTTCCAGAAACAGCACTGCATAACGTTTGTCATTCCGACACAGCTCAGACAGAGAATCCGGCTCCAGCTGTTCCAGCTGCCATGCAGTATCGGTTTCCGGGTCATAGCCATAAATCAGCGTTTTTTCGTCTCCGCATAGCGCAATCATGGTTCCGTCCGAATTCATACGCGCCGACATCACCGGTCCAAGCTCGGAATCCGGCACAAAATTCCGCGCCGTCGGTTCCTCGCTGCCGTCAAGGGGAACACTGTAAAGGGTGCAGGTACTGTCCAGATAGAGAACCGTATCCTGCCACAGCGTTGCCGCCATCATCCCCTCCGGCAATTTCGCAACCATTTGCTTCTCTCCGGTGGTAAAATCCACTTGCAGCAGTTCAAAATCGGCATCCACATCGGTTCCATCAGTGCCATGCAATACAAGGAGCCGATCCTCGCCGCAGGAGATCCCCATGTCGCCGTAATAGCCGGACAGACTGAGAAGATACGCATCCTCACCTAGGAACAATGGCTGCTTCTCCATGGTTTCCGTATTCACATACCAGATGCCGTTTTGACCGTCAGCCAGCCCGTCCTGTTCCGCATTCCAGCGTTCAAACATCACATAATGCTCTGTGACTGCAATTAGATTTAGATTGCCGGCATCCTCCAGCTGTCCCAACGTATGATCGGCTCCGGTGGAAAGCTCCACTCGATGGAGGGTTTGTCCATCCAGATAACAGGCAGTCCGGAGATCATCATCAGCAATCCACTGCACATCCGTTTCCTGTTTCCAATATGTACTGACTTCGCCGGTATCCCAGTCCATGGTGTCAACATTTCCGCCCAGCTCCACCAGATAGCATATCCCATTCGCCTCTGTCATGCTCTGATATCCGGCGCCTGAACGGGATATTCTGCCCCCGGACTGCTTTCCGCAGCCGGAGAGCAGCAGCGCCAGCAGAATGAACAAACCCAATCGCCGCTTCATTTCATCGCCTCCCCGCATTTTCTTCCATTATACGGATTTTGCGAGAAAAAGCAAGCTATATTCTCTGCACCGGAATACTAATCTCCGTAACAAACTGCCCCGGGTCGTTGGTTACCCCGTAGTCAATGAGCGTAACCTCCCGCGCAAAGCCGGAAATCCGCAGGTTCCGCGTCCGGATCGCCTCCAGCAGCCGAACATACTGCTCCGGCGACTCCCCATGATGCCCGCGGAAGCGCAGTACCAGGGCGTCCTGCTCCGGCAGCTGGAGTACCTGGCCGCTCACCCGATCCTCCGGGTCCGGCAGCAGAAAAATGCCGTCATACTCGCCAAATTCGCCCCGCTCCAGCCGTTCCGGGTCCATAATCAGTCCGACCTTACACATAAACGCCAAGGGTTCTTTCTGGGCGCGCACCAATGCAGCCAGGGGTTCTTCCATGTCCGCATACCCGCCAATCTTCAGCGTTTGCCGACGAAGCACCATGCGGCAGGGCTGCAATTTCTTCTCCTGTATTTCGTCCAGTGGCCCGGAAGCGGCATCCTCCAGCTGCCAAAGACGGTGGTCAATTTTTCGCCGAATGGCTTCCAGCTCCCGCTGCTTTTGCTCTATCGCGTTCTTTTGGAGTTGCAGCATCGTCTGAATTCGGTCTAAATCCCGATTCTGCACAAAGGCCCGAATCTCCCCCAGGGGCATATCCAGCATGCGGAGATAGCGAATGGTATGCAGCACCTCAAACTGCCGGGTGCTGTAATACCGGTAGCCGGTTGTCGGGTCCACATATTCCGGCTGCACCAGGCCCAAGTCCTCATAGTGCCGAATGCTGCTGACGCTGAGCCGAAACAGCTTTGCAATTTCTCCGATTTGAAATAGCTTGTCCACCGAATTCACCCGATCTCATTATTTTTTCGTCTGCTGATCCACAAATAAGCCCCCACGCACACCAGTGACGAGAACAGCGAGCCCGCCGCCGACGCCAATCCCATGGGCGTCAAATTATCCGGGAACATTGCCGAGGCCCAGTAAGCCCCCCGGCACCCGAACCAGCAGAATCGACAGGAAGTTATGCAGGAACGAAAGTCCCGAACGTCCCAGCGCGCAGAAATAGCCGCTGAAGCTAAACTGAATGCCGCCCAAAAAGCCATCCCAGATATAGCCCCGCAAATACTGCCCGCCAGCAGCGGCAACCATTGCATCCGTGGTAAACAGCCCCACAATGCCGTCGGCGGCAAGCTGCACCGCCACCGCTGTCACCAGTCCAAAGCCGGTGGCAATGCAGATGGCATAGCCCAGGGTCCGCTTGGCCCGCTCCGGCTTTCCAGCCCCCAGATTTTGAGCCCCCAATGCCGACACCGTGGACAGCATCGACGAGGGCACCAGGAACATAAAGCTCATGATTTTCTCCACAATGCCCACTGCCGCCGCATCGGTCAGGCCCCGGCGGTTGGCAATGATCGTAATGGCCAAAAACGAAATCTGAATGAATCCGTCCTGAAGCGCCACCGGAATGCCAATCCGCAACAGCTGCCCCATTACGCTCTTTTTCGGGCGCAGGTGCGCCGGTTTCATGGGGATTCCTGTCCCCTTTCGGACAATGACCGCCAGCGAAATCACCACACTGATGGTCTGGGACAGGGTCGTGCCCAATGCCGCACCAGCTGGCCCCATATGCAGTGCTCCCATAAACAGATAATCCAGCAGAATATTCGCGCCGCAAGCCACCGCAATGAAATACATGGGGCTTTTCGAATCTCCCAGCCCCCGAAAAATCGCGCTGATGATATTATAGGCCGTAATAAACGGAATGCCCAAAATACAAATGGTGAGATACGCTTTGGTTCCGGCCACTGCCTCGGTCGGGGTAGACATGATGGCAGTAATGGGGCCCGTAAGCGCCAGCAGCACCGCCGTCAGCGCCAGGCTCACGCCGACAAACAGCGTAATGGTATTGCCCATATGCTCCGCCGCCTTTTCCCGCTGTCCGCCGCCCACGTCCCGGGCAATGCACACCGTTGCGCCCATGGCCAGCCCTACAATCATCACCGTGAGCATATGCATCACCTGGCTGCCAATGGATACCGCCGTGGTGCTCTCTACCCCCGCAAACTGCCCGATGATAAACAGGTCCGCCATGCCATAAAGCGTCTGCAAAAAGTATGACAATAAATACGGCATGGAAAAGCCCAATACGTTTTTGAAAACGCTGCCCTCTGTTCGAATTTGCTCCATGGTGGTTCATCCTCTCAAAGAATTCCCATCCATATTAACCCCTATATTCGTTGTAGAGTCAAGAATTTTCCCGTTGACATTCCGGTGTAGCGTGCTATAATTAAGTTCAAATTTGAACGGTTCATTTTTGAAGTATTAAAAGGAGGCGATTCCATGATTCCCAGCTTGGAGTTTTCCCAAAAGCTCGCCCAGGCCTATCAACTGGCCTGCCATCCCCTGTGCCAGACCTACCACCTGCCCCAAACCGCCCTGGATATTCTGCTGTTTTTGGCCAACAATCCCGAATACCACACAGCCCGGGATATTGTAGAGGTTCGTAAGCTCAAGGCAAATCTGGTTTCCGTTAATATTGCACGGCTGGTGGAAGACGGCTACCTCACCCGCAGCGCCATCCCTGGGGACCGCCGTAAGGTTAATCTGTCCCTGACCCAAAAGGCTTCCGCTGTCGTCAGCCAAGGTCAGGCCTTGCAGCAGACATTCTTCTCCGGGCTGCTCCAGGGCGTCTCCCCGGCGGATCGGCAGACCTTTCTCCATGTGCTGGATACCATGGCCCGCAATCTGGATGCTTCACTGAAAGGAGATCCGAAATGAACCTATTACTTACAATTCTTGTCACATTTTTTGCCGGAATGGGCGCAGGACTTGGCACAGGATTTGCCGGTATGAGCGCTGCGGCGGTGATTAGTCCCATGCTCATCACCTTCCTGGGGATGGACCCCTATCTAGCCGTGGGCATTGCGCTGTCCTCCGATGTTCTAGCCAGCGCCGTTTCCGCCTATACCTACGGAAAGAACAAAAATCTCGACATTCGCAACGGCATCATTATGATGCTGTCGGTGCTGCTCTTTACCGTGGTGGGAAGCTTTATCGCCAGCCTGCTTCCCTCTGCTACCATGGGCGGTTTCTCGGTGTTTATGACATTCCTGCTGGGTATTAAATTTCTGGTGCGTCCGGTAATGACCACACGAGAGGCCATGGAGGGCGTTTCTCCCAAAAAGCGCGCCATCCAGTCCCTTGTCTGTGGTATTCTCATTGGCTTTATCTGCGGCTTTGTCGGCGCTGGCGGCGGCATGATGATGCTGTTGATTCTTACCTCAGTGCTGGGCTATGAGCTCAAAACCGCCGTGGGCACCAGCGTGTTTATCATGACCTTCACCGCGCTCACCGGGGCCATATCCCATTTTGCCATCGGCGGCATGCCCGATCCCCTGGTGTTTGCGCTCTGCGTGATCTTCACGCTGATTTGGGCCAGAATTGCCGCAGTATTTGCCAACAAGGCTTCGGCAAAAACCCTGAATCGGGTCACCGGCGTGATTCTGGTGGTGCTGGGAATCGCCGTGATGCTATTCAACGTGCTAAGCTAATTACAAAAGCCTGCTGCATGGAGCATTCCATACAGCAGGCTTTTCTTGCTATTTTCCTGTTTCTTCGATATGATATGGGACAGCACAACCTAAGGAGGTACTACATTCATGGCAATTGAACAGGTAAGAGCCTATTTCCGCTCTTATGGCATAGAAGATCGCATTCAGGAGCTGGATCATTCCAGCGCAACCGTTGCCCTTGCCGCCGAAGCGCTGGGCACCGAGCCCTGCCGCATTGCAAAGACCCTCTCGTTTCTGGTGAGTGGCAGCCCCATCCTCATTGTCACCGCCGGAGACGCCAGAATCGACAACGCAAAATACAAGGCCTTTTTCGGTGCCAAGGCAAAAATGCTCTCCCCGGAGGAGGCAGTGGAGCTGGTGGGCCATGCAGTCGGCGGCGTTTGCCCCTTTGCAGTCAAAGAAGGCGTTACGGTCTATTTGGACCAGTCCCTTCGCCGTTTTCCCACTGTATTCCCCGCCTGCGGCAGTGCCAACAGCGCCATTGAGCTGACCATTCCCGAGCTGGAGCAGTATTCCGGCTACAAAGAATGGGTCGATGTCTGCAAAGGCTGGCAGCCAGCAGAATAATCCGGAATAATCCGAAAGCGGACACCCGACCAACTGCCGGATGTCCGCTTTCTATCTCAATTCCATAACCATTTCAATTGTGTCAGGATTCCCTGCGCATTTATCCTATCATATTCTTCCGACAATTTCTACCGGTAATCCCACGAGAATGATAGTTTTCTCTTTCACATTTTCGTTCGGCCCCTTCATATTTCAAAATGCTGCGGGAGATGCAGGAATTCGAGAAAATATATTATAACCCCAGGTTATAGACTATTGCATTTCATTATTTCTTCGGTTATAATAATGATACAAATTCATTCTTGCAGCGGAAGGGAGCGGCAGGCCTTGGAGCTAACCTATCTGTATTATTTTAAGGTCATTGCGGAAAAAGAGAATATGTCACGGGCAGCAGAGACGCTTCATGTGTCCCAGCCGGCCCTGTCTAAGACCATTTCAAAGCTAGAAAACAGCCTTGGCGTAACGCTGTTTGAGCGAAAAAAGGGGCGAATCAGCCTCTCCCCCATTGGTCAGGAATTCTATCGCCAGGTGGCCCGCGCCTTTGATTGCCTGGACGAGGGGCAGCGGATCATCGACGCCTATAAGTCCTCCTCCAGTTCTACCGTAACCATCGGCTGCCCGGTGGCGGACCTGCTCAACACGCTTCTGATGCGCTACCTCGCCGATCATCGGGACAGTACCCTGCAAATCTCCCAGTTTCTCTACAGCCCCGAAGTCCTACAAGAGCAGCTGATTTCCGGAAAACTGGACTTTGCCCTAACCCCCATTCCGCTGCGGAACCCGGAAATATCCCAGATCAAGCTGATGGACGAGGAGATTCTTCTGGCAGTGGGCCCCACCCATCCTCTAGCCAAGGAGAAATTTGTCCGTCTCGGGGATTTGAAAGACGAAAAATTTTTAGTCAACGAGGCCAGCTTTGACCGCCGCGCCGTCACCGACAACTGCAAGGTGTTGGGCTTTACCCCCAACATTGCCCTGTGCAGCAATGAATCCCGGATTATTGACGAGATGCTGGAGTCCGGCACCGGTGTCAGCATGGTTCCCGCCAACGTATTTTATGAAAAGCATGGAGAGGGTTCCGTGGTGGGCCTGCGTTTTTCCGATATTGAAATCTTCCGGTTTATCACCATCGTCTCCCGGAAGGATCGCACCCTGCTGGAGCAGCCCAAGCGCCTTTACAACTATGCCATCTCCTTTTTCCGGGAATATGGCAAAACCCTCAGCAGCTTTTTGGATGCGCACTTCCCGCCCATGGATTTTGGCCCCCGAAAGAGCATCGGCCTGAACCGTGAGGATAACATCGCCGCACCGGACCCCTCCGGCTTCCACGGCGACAACTGATTTTTACATCAATCATCAACTTTCCGGGAGGATTCCCCTTGAACATTTTCATCGTCATTCTGGAGCTCATCGGCACCGTTGCGTTCTCGGCGTCCGGCGCCATGGTGGGCATCAAAAAGCATATGGACATCTTTGGCGTTATGATCCTTGGTCTGGTCACTGCCGTGGGCGGCGGCGTCATTCGGGACCTGACCCTGGGCATTACTCCGCCCGCCACGTTTCGTGACCCCATCTATGCCGCCGCTGCACTGATTACCGCTGCCATTGTGTTTCTCCCCCAAGTACAGCGGCTGCTGGAGCGGCACCAGCGCACCTATGACCTTTCGATGCTGCTGATGGATTCCATCGGTTTGGGCGTGTTTACGGTCATTGGCGTGCAGGCCGCATTCGCACAGTCCTCCTCGCATGGTATTTTTCTTCTGGTCTTTGTGGGCGTGATTACCGGCGTAGGCGGCGGCGTGTTGCGGGATATGATGGCCGGCAATATGCCCTATGTGTTCGTAAAGCACATTTATGCCTGCGCTTCCCTAGTCGGTGCACTGCTGTGTACCCTGCTGTGGAAGGTTTCCGCTGCCTGGGCCATGGCGCTGGGCGCGGGACTGGTGATTCTGATTCGCTGCCTGTCCGCCCATTTCCGTTGGAGCCTCCCCAAGGCCCACCCAAAAGAATAACAAATTTGCAGCCATTCCGGCATTTGCCCTTGACAAAACGCCGGTTATCTGATAATATAATCCAGTCGATTCGGAGAGATGTCCGAGCGGTTTAAGGAGCCGGTCTTGAAAACCGGTGATCCCAGCGATGGGACCGTGGGTTCGAATCCCACTCTCTCCGCCATTTCCCCTCTCCTTCATATTGGTATGCGGAAGTACCCAAGAGGCCGAAGGGGCTCCCCTGCTAAGGGAGTAGGCCGGGAAACCGGCGCGAGGGTTCAAATCCCTCCTTCCGCGCCAAAAGCACTCACAAAAGTGGGTGCTTTTTTATTTTTCTTGATTTACCCCCAAAAATTTAGCTTTGAATCTTGTACCATTCTTTTTGAAATCATCCCAGTTTGTGAGATACCCGCATAGAAAACCGTGTCTATCTAAGTGAAAGGGCCTTTCAATCCATCCGGAGGTGATACACATGGATGATTCCCACATCATAGGGCTGTTCTGGTGCCGGGACGAACAGGCAATCCAGGAAACGCAGCAAAAATACGGTGCCTACTGCACCGCAATTGCAAATAACGTACTTCTCTGCCCCGAGGATAGTCAGGAGTGTGTTCAGGATGCGCTTTTGCGGCTTTGGGATACCATTCCGCCTCAGCGTCCCCGCTGCCTACAGGCATACCTGGGACGAATCACCCGAAATCTCGCAGTCAATCAACTCCGTTCCATGTGCGCACAACGCCGTGGTGGAGGAATCCAGCACATGCCCCTGGAAGAGCTTCGGGAGCTTGTAAGCGGCCAGGGCGACCCGCCCACAGAGCTGGAAAAGCGCCGTTTGGCTGACAGCATCAGTGTATTTCTCCGGTCAATTTCTCCGGAGCAGCGGCGGCTTTTCGTGAAACGGTACTGGTATGCGGAGTCCCTGTCCCAAGTAGCCTCGGACGCTGGTTTTACCGAAGACAAGGTGCGCAACGTACTGTTCCGCCTCCGGAAAAAGCTGAAAAAACACTTAGAAAGGGAGGGCTTCACGCTATGAAAGAGTTGGATTTCTTCGACATAATCGGCAGTATAGCGGATGACCTCGTGCTTGAAGAAACGGAGGTTCCTATGAAGCAGCACAAGCGGATTACACATCCCGCAAAGATCATTTTGATCGCCGCAGCCGTTGCAGCAGCCCTGACCGGAACCGCATTGGCAGTGATGCATTACACAAAAAGTGCAGACGCACTGGAACACACCTGGAATGACATGGCGTCTGATGAAATGGCGCAGTCCCATAAGGACACCATCGAAGCCAAATCCGCAGACCTTGGCGAAAGCGTAACCGACCAGGGAATCACCATCACCGTGGATTCCGTTTCCGTAACCAACGACACTGTGTATCTTTTTTACACCGTTGCACAATCAGAGTCTGGCGATCAGTTTGCTGGGATTCTAAACGAAACGATCCAAATGACCGCGTCTGACGGGAACACATACCCTGCCGAAGCAGCTGTTGCTGACCGGCTTGTGGAAGACAGCGATTCCGGCGCATCCTATTATCGTATTCTTTCCTGCGAGCTGCCGGAGGGCGTTACCCTTTCCAAGGGGCAGATGGCAATGGAAATCAGTAGTCTTATAAAAAATGATATGGAGCAGACAGCCGGAAGCTGGAATTTTTCCTTCACGCTGCCAGAAACCGAAGCGGCGCAGAGCTTTGACGTTGACCAAATGCTTCAGTTCGAACATGACACCACACTGGAGATTTCAAACATCTCCGTCTCCGAGTCCAGAATCACATTTGACTATGTTTCCAGCAGACCGGAGGTTATGATTTTGAATGGCGATGCGTTTACCGCCGGAGAAGTTACGGCGGCAGATCCGGATGTACAGCAGGTCTACACCTTCTATGCGCAGCTTTCCGACGGCACCTCTGTTCCGGTCACCGGCGGCAGCTCCGTCTACAATGAAAGCCGCCAGGCAAATGCATGTGCGTTCTACTGGAGTGTCCCCATTGACCTCTCCACGCTGGACTCCATTACCTTTACTGACGGAACCACCGAACTCAACATTCCCATGGCATAGCAATAAGGGGCGTTACCAACTGCGGTAACGCCCTTCTTCTTATTCCTCCCGCGCCAGTTCCAGCTCCAGTCCGCGGAAATAGTCATACATCGGCTTCAAGGTCCGGAACCCATCCGCCAGCACTTCCGGCAAATTGGGATCGTACAGCTCCTCTCCCACCGGGATCTCCCGTTGGAAAAAGCAGTTTTTCAGCTGATACCAATGCTCCAGCTCCGGCGTGCTGCCAGGCTTCGGGCGCTTATAACGGTTGGACTGGTCTGTAAACCGGCCATCCTTCTCCAGCTGCTCCACCATCGACAGGAACTTTTCCGGATGCTCCAGCAGCCGCTTCCGGTGGAGATTCATCAGCGCCGCCTTGGGCGCATAGTGAATAAAACCATAGCTTCCACCCTCCGGCTCTATCTGAAAATACATGGACGGATGCTCGCTCCAGAACACATTGTCCTGGCGAATGCAGAACCACAGGTGCTCTTTATAGGGAATACCGCCGGAATAGCGCACATCCCGATAAATCCTGGAGGTTTTCAGCACCGTCCCCTCCAGCTGAAACTTTTCTCTTACCGCATCTGCCAGCGCCAACATGGGCTGATACAGATTTTCCTGATATTCGGCCTTGTGCGCCCGGAACCAATCCCGATTATTATTGAACCGAATGCCCCAAAGAAAATCAATGGCGGCAGGGGTAAATCCATTAAACATACCGAACCTTCTCCTCCATCGGCTTCCGCTTGGGCGTTTTGGGATTCTCCGCCGGATAGCCCATGGACACGATGGCAGTGACATACTGGTCCTCCGGCACCTCCAGCAGTGCAGGAACCTTATCCTCATCATAGATACCCATGATGCAGGTGCCAAGGCCCTGGGCCCATGCGGCCAGACAAAGGGTCTGGCAGGCAATTCCTGCATCAAACATCTCCCAGCGATCCTCTTTCTTCGTGGTAAAGCTGCCGTCCCGCTCATAGGCGCAGCGCTTTTTCTTTGTGGTCATCACCACAACCACCGGCGCGGTGGAAACATTTCTGGCGTTATAGGAGGGCAGCGCTTCCATCAGCTCCGCCTTTTTCTCCGGCGTCGTAATGACAATATATCCCGGTGTCTGGGTATTTTTCCAGGTGGGTGCCATCTGTGCGGCTGCAAAAATGGTGTCCAGGGTTTCCTGGCTTACAGGCTTATCTTCATATACCCGAACGCTTCTCCGGGTCAAAATATTTTCCATTGCTTCCAAATCAATACGTCCTTTCCAAAAGTGGGGACGGATTCACTCCGCCCCCACTCCATTTATATTATTCCACTGTAACAGACTTTGCAAGATTCCGCGGCTTATCAATATCACAGCCACGCAGCAGCGACACATAATAGGACAGCAGCTGAAGCGGTACCACAGACAGGCTGGGCTGCAAAATCGGATCGGCCTTCGGCACAACAAACTGGCAATCCACCGTTTCTGCCATGCGCTCTGCATAGTCCGGCACCGTGATACCCAGCACCATTGCGCCCCGGGCCTTCGTCTCCTTGACGTTGCTCATGGTCTTATCAAACAAATGGCCATTGGTGGCAACCGCAACCACCATGGTGCCCTCTTCGATCAGCGAAATAGGACCATGCTTCAACTCACCGGCGGCATAAGCCTCCGCATGGATATAAGCAATCTCCTTGAGCTTCAGGCTGCCCTCCAGACAGGTGGCATTATCCACATGCCGTCCGATGAAATACGCGTCCTCTGCATGGCAAAACAGCTCTGCATAATCCTGAATCATCTCAATCTGCTCGGGCTGGAGGATCTCTTCAATCTGCTCCGGCAGCTTTTGCAGCGCCGCAAGCAGACGGTTATATTCGTCGTCGGAAATGGTGCCCAACGCCTGCGCCATATAGAGCGCCAGAATATCCACAATGGCAAGCTGGGTGGAATAGGCCTTGGTGGTAGCAACCGCGATTTCCGGGCCGGCCCAGGTGTAGATCACGTCGTCTGCCTCTTTGGAGATCGAAGAGCCCACCACATTGACAATGGCCATGGTCCGCGCACCGCGGCGCTTTGCCTCCCGCAGTGCCGCCAGAGTGTCCGCAGTCTCACCGGACTGGGAGATAATCAGCACCAGGGTATTCTCGTCACACAGCGGGTCGCAATAGCGGAATTCGGACGCCAGCATGGGCTCCACGGGAATCCGGCACAGCTTCTCCATCACATACTTGCCCACGCAGCCAACATAATAGGCGCTGCCGCAAGCCACCACATACACCCGGGAGAGCTTTTTGATATAATCCTGATCCAGGGTAATATCGTCCAGCACGATCTTTCCGTCCCGAATTCTGGGGGAAATGGTGTTGGCCAATGCCTTGGGCTGCTCATGGATTTCTTTCATCATAAAGTGGTCATAGCCATTTTTCTCGGCGGCAGAAAGCTCCCAATCAATGTGCTCGGGCGTCTTCTCCAGCTCGTTGCCCTTCCGGTCATAGAAATGCACGGAATCGGCGGTCATTTCCACCAGCTCATCATCGTTAAGGTACACTACCTCACGGGTATACCGGAGCACCGCCGTAACATCAGACGCCACAAAGTTGCAGCCGTCGCCATAGCCAAAAATCATGGGGCTGGATTTTTTTGCCGCCACGATGGTGTCGGGATCGTCCTGGCACAGCACCACAAAGGCATAGCTGCCCTCAATCTGGTCCAGCGCCGCCTGTACCGCATCCAGCAGCGAACCGCCGCGGGTTTTCAGGCAATAGGCGATCAGGTTGCAGGCCACCTCGGTATCAGTTTCGGACCGGAAGGTATAGCCCTCTTTCAGCAGCATCGCCTTGATATCCAAATAGTTCTCCACAATGCCGTTGTGAATCAGCGCGATTTTCCCGTCACTGCTGAGGTGCGGATGGGCGTTGATATCTGAGGGAGCGCCATGGGTTGCCCAGCGGGTATGACCAATGCCGATGTTGCCAGGTACATCCGCCCCGTCGTGGGTCGCCGCCATCAGATTCGACAGCCGCCCTTCTTTTTTTGCAATATGCAACATACCGTCTGCATAGGTACAGATACCGGTAGAATCGTATCCTCTATATTCCAGCTTTCCAAGGCCATCCAGCAGCACCGGTGCCGCCGGGGTATGGCCAGCAAATCCAACAATACCACACATAATCCAACAAACTCCTTCTGCGGCATACCCGCCGCGGGTGATGGAGCCATAGGCTTCGGCTCCAATCTATATATGAAACAATAATTGTAGGCACAATATTTTATGATTATATCCTATTTTTGTGATAAAATCAAGTCATTTGCCATTGATTGTATCAATGCATCGAACCGGCACACAACTGCGTTGTCCATGCCTGCTCGCCTGTTGAATTCCGCGCTAAGTTAGTGTATACTATCCGCAGAAGGAGCTGGATTCGCGTAATCCAGCAAAACACCGGAGTTTACAGGAGGGGGAACTGACATCGCCGAAAAGAAAATGAATCGTGTTGAAGTTGCACCGCATAAGAGAATCAGCGCATTCGCATCGCTGCTGCGCGGCGCATACAAGCTTTCCGGCGCGAAAAAGGCGTTCCAGCTGCCGGAGGACGAGATCAAAAACGTAATTGAAAAACAGAACCGCCACCGCGGCGTATTTACGCCCACGGACCACAAGGCACACTATGAAACAATCACAGTAAACGGCTTTCCCTGCCTGATCGTCCGTGAAAAACCGGAGCCGCGTCACATCGTTGTCGTCTCCCCGGGCGAGGTGCCGTGGAACGATGCCGAAAAAGTACGGATGCAGGCGCTGAATGCGAAGGACGTCGCCATTGATTACGCCTTTATGGTGACGGTGGAGAAATTCATGCGTCACGGGCAGGAGCATGTACCGGACTATATGATCTCCGGCTCGCGGGGCAATTTCTCCGGCGTGGGCGATATTCACTTCTTCTATTTTGCGGACGAAGTGCTTTACGGGGCTCTGCCGGATTTTGAGGAAGCCCGCAAGCGTGTGGATGTTCCGTACACAGCTTTCGCAAGACCGGGGATGGTGCATTGCTACTGTATGCTGCCGTATTTCAAAGAGGCAATGGCGGAATTCGCCAAAATCGCAGAGATTTTGAAAAAGTAAAGATTCGTGCCGAATGAAATGCGACAGATGTGTTAGCGTTTTGATTCGTATGGAGGGTGAATGATGTTCTGGGACAACGTTGCATGGGTATATGATATTTTTGCGAATATCATCAACAGAAAAGCAAACAAAGCGCTGTGCACGGCGGTAGCAGGGCTGATTGCACCTTCCGACCATGTGCTGGAATGCGCCTGCGGCACGGGGCTTTTGACCGGCGTGATCGCGCCTCGCTGCAAAAGCCTGATTGCCACCGATTTTTCCGTAAAAATGCTGAAGCGGGCGGAAACGAAATACGGAACATACAGCAATGTCCGGTTTGAACCAGCGAACATTCTTCAGCTATCCTATCCGGATGCGCATTTTGATACGGTGATTGCGGCAAACGTGATCCATCTTCTGGACGAGCCGTATCGGGCATTGCACGAGCTGGAACGTGTCTGTAAGCCCGGCGGGAGGATCATTATCCCGACCTACATGAATCAGACGGATCAGGGCAAGACCAACGGCGTTTCAGGCGCCATCGGCAAGGCGGGCGCTGATTTCAAGCGCGAGTTCACCCTTGACACATACAAGCAGTTTTTCTCCGACGCCGGGCACCCGGACGCAAGCTACATTCTGTGCAAGGGCAGAATTCCGTGCGCAGTGGCTATTTTCAAGAAAAGCGAAACGGGTAAAGCAGCATGACCTGCGATTGGAGGCGAACGCAATGACTGAAGCAGAAAATGCAAAATTGATCCGATGGTATATTCTCGGCGCAATCGGCGGTATCCTGATGGCCGCCGGGGATTGGCTGCTCGGGTGTATTCCGCTTGAGGTTGGGGACACTGGCATGTTCCATCGGGCCTATTATTTGTCCGGTGCCTATGGACTGTGGCGGCCCACGCTGATCGTTGGTATGGGCGCAATCGGCAGCTTTCTCTATTTCTTTATGATAAAAGCCCTCAATGCAGATATGAAAGCAACGTACAGGAAAGCAAAGGTTGTCCATTTTCTGTGCGGGGTATTCACCGTTGCGGTAGCGCTGGCAATCCATCTCTGGTCGGCAACCTTGGCATGGTTCACCGCCTATCTGGGGCCGCGTATCGGAGCAGAGGCTGCAATCGAAGCGGTCACTGCTTATCAGGACGATATGCTCATTGCAATTCTCCCAATGTATCTTCCGATGGTATTGGTTTTTGGGATTCATTTCGTGATGCTTCTGATAGGCAAAACTCGCTATCCCAAGTGGATGCTGCTTTTTCACCCGGTCACATGGAACATCCTGCTTGTGGTCATTCCGGATATCGCACAAGCCATGCAGGTGCCAGCCGCCACATGGATGGCCGTTATGAGTCAGAGCAGTACAAACAGCGCCATCGTAATCTGGTGTATCGCGGCTGCAATTGATACGAAAAAGCGCCTGCAATAAAAGCAAACATCCCGCTGTGGAAGACCTCCGCAGCGGGATTGATTTATATACCGAATCATTGAAAAGCCTTGTTTCAAGCGGTTTTCGGGCATAGAAAAATGCCGCCGTAATTCCATCAAAATTACGGCGGCATTCTGGTCCGAGTGACAGGGTTCGAACCTGCGGCCTGATGGTCCCAAACCACCCGCGCTACCAACTGCGCCACACCCGGATGCTCCGATATTATAGCACACTCCCCCGCATTCTTCAAGTTCTTTCTTCTCCCACCATACGAAAAGCGTGCCGCTCAATCAAGAGCAGCACGCCTTTTTATGCATATTCTGTTTGAATCCGCGCTAAAATCTCCGCATCCGCCGGGCAGAACGCATAGTTCGGAATTTCTTCCGGGCGAATCCACGCCATGGCATGATGCTCCAGCAGCTTTGGGGTTCCCTGGGCAATGGTACAGTGGTACAGACTTAGGTGAATGGTCAGGTCCGGATAGACATGATCCAGCTCCATAAACAGCTCTGCCGGCGCCACGGTAATCCCCAGTTCCTCCTGGCATTCCCGAATTAGCGCCTGAGGCTTCGTCTCCCCGGGCTCCACCTTGCCGCCCACGAATTCCCATAACAGGCCCCTGGCTTTGTTTTCAGGACGCTGGCAGATGAGAAACCGCTCTCCGTCCCAAATCAACGCGGCAACCACTTCGGTCACGCCTGTGCCTCCAGCTTGGAAAGGCCCAGGTTCAGCCGACGCAGCGTCTCTTCTCTGCCCAGAATCAGGGCGATTTCAATGGCGCCACCGGGGGTCACGGACTTTCCGGCTGCCGCAATTCGCAGGGGCCACATCACCTTGCCGATTTTAATGCCGTCGGCTTCTGCCAGGGCATAGAGCGCGTCGTGAATGGCATCATAGCTCCAATCGGTCAGTGCCGTCAGCATATCTGTCTCCTTTTGCAGCAGTTCCTTGGAGCTCTCAGCAGTGAGCTTGTTCTTTTTATTGGTGTACAGGGCAATGTCGTATTCCGGCAGCTCGTTCAAAAATGCAATCATCTCCGGGATCTGATCCAGCCGATCCAGGCGGGTCTGGAGCAGGGGCGCAATCTGGCGCTTGTCCACATTCTCCTGGGTGATTGCCCCGTCAATCCAGGGTTTGGCCGCAGCGGCAAAGTCCTCAGGGGACAGCTCCTTGAGATAGGTGCTGTTGAAGTAGTTGAGCTTCTCCAGGTCAAAGGCCGAGGGAGACTTGGAAATGCCCTCAATATCAAAGGCCTTGCACAGCTCGTCCATGGTAAAGAACTCCTGCTCGGCAATCTCGCCTCTGGGGCTCCAGCCCAGCAGCGACACATAGTTCTTTACTGCCTGAGACAGATATCCCATCTTCAGCAGATCTTCATAGGAGGGGTCGCCGTGGCGCTTGGACATTTTCCGAACATTGCCGGTTTCCGGGTCGGTAATCATGACGCTGGCGCAGTGGACATAGGTGGGAATCTCCCAGCCAAATGCCTCATAGAGCAGGTTATACTTGGGGGTAGAGGACAGATATTCGCTGCCCCGAACCACATGGGTAATGCCCATGAGATGGTCGTCCACCACATTGGCGAAGTTATAGGTGGGCAGGCCGTCGGATTTCAGCAGTACCTGATCGTCCAGCTCGCTGTTGTCCACGGTGATGTCGCCATAGACCGCGTCGTAGAAGGTAGTCTGGCCCTCGGGGATGATCTGGCGGATAACATAGGGCACTCCAGCCTCCAGGTTCTTCTGGATCTCCTCCTGGGAAAGATGGCGGCAATGACCGTCATACTTTGCGTTGGGGTCCTGAGCATGCAGCTCCTCCAGCCGCTCCTCGGTGCAGAAGCAACGATAGGCCGCGCCCTTTTCCACCAAAAGCTCGGCATATTTCTTATAAATCTCCCGGCGCTCGGTCTGGACATAGGGGCCAACCGGACCGCCCACGTCGGGGCCTTCATCATAATCAAGGCCGCAGTCCGCCATGGTGCGCTTGATCACCGCCACAGCATCCTCTACCTTGCGCTTCTGGTCGGTATCCTCAATGCGGAGAATAAAATCGCCGCCTGCGTGCCGTGCAATAAAATAGGTATAGAGGGCCGTGCGCAGGTTGCCCACATGCATATAGCCCGTGGGGCTGGGGGCAAACCGGGTGCGCACCCGTCCGTGGGGAATCCGCGCCTCCATCTCCTCAAAATAATTCATATTATACCTCCTGAACTCTGGAGCAACGCCGCACAAATACGGCATTGCCCTGGTTTTCATGTTCTTTATTATTATATTTTACAAGGCTGGGATGTCAAGGGAAAATCCATTTCGAGCCCCGGATTCCGCAAAAAATTCCACGCCTTCCTCGATAAAATTCGGGAATCCTGTTTTTATGAATTGCAATAGCAAAGAACCTGTGATAAAATACATTCGCCTATGTATAGGCATTTTATTGAAATTACGCGAACTTTGCATAAAGAAGGTTACAACTATGGATGAAAAAAAGGTTCTTCTGTCCGGCATTCAGCCCAGCGGTGATTTGACCCTTGGCTCCTATCTTGGCGCCATCAAAAACTGGGCGGAGCTTGCCGATCAGTTCGACTGCTATTATTTTATGGCAGATATGCACACCATTACCGTCCGGCAGAATCCCGCTGATCTCCGCCGCCACACCCTGGAGCAGCTGGCGCAGTATATTGCCTGCGGCCTGGACCCCGAAAAGAATACGCTGTTTATTCAGTCTCATGTCCATCAGCATGCCGAGCTGGGCTGGGTGCTTCAGTGCTACACCATGTTCGGCGAGCTGTCGAGAATGACGCAGTTTAAGGATAAAAGCGCGAAAAATGCTGAAAATATCAACGGCGGTCTGTTTGCCTATCCCAGCCTGATGGCAGCGGATATCCTGCTCTATCGCCCGGACTTTGTTCCCGTGGGCGAGGATCAGAAGCAGCATGTCGAGCTGACCCGTGATGTGGCAAACCGCTTTAACGGCATTTATGGCGATGTATTCAAGATTCCCGAGCCCTATATTCCCAAGGTCGGCGCACGGGTCATGAGCCTCCAGACGCCCACCGCCAAAATGTCGAAATCCGACAAAGACCCCAACGGCTGCGTCTACCTCAAGGATGACAACGATACCATTATGCGCAAATTCAAGCGTGCCGTCACCGACAGTGAAACCTGCGTTCGGTTTGACCGGCAGGAAAAGCCCGG
>CAVJLG010000020.1:0-4855 GCA_963650135.1 Barnesiella intestinihominis
AGCTTTTGCCCCCTAAAGGGCAAAACGAAGGATACGGAGCTTGCGACGACGCGGCGTGTCTTTCTCCCATATCTTTCTTCACGCAAAGAAAGATATGGTCCCCGAAGGGCGTTGGTTTAGAAGTGAGTTAGGTAAAAAGTACAATGAAAGAGGGGATATAGAAGTTAAGCGCTCCAAGTAAACTCACTCACCGGCCCGCAGGACTTCATCTCCACCTCCACATCCGCCGGGCTGGAGGCGCCGCCGTTGCCGTCGTTCTTGACGATCACGGTGACGGTGCCGGTTTCGCCCTTGCCGGTGCCGCTGTGGAAGTAGACATAACGCCGCTGAACCGCAGTCCCCTTCCCGAATTTCACCGCGAAGGAGCGGATAAAATCCATAAAGCTGTCGGAGATGTAGGCCTGACCGGAGATGGAAAACGTGCGCTGGGTGGAGGTTTTGATGGTGCTGTCGCCCTCGTAGACGTAGGATTTGTCCTCGGTTTTGGGGCTCAGCTCGGCGCCGTAGTCCTCCACATGGGCGCCGACGTAGGTGTAGCTGCCGGGCTGGGCGGTGGCAGACGGCGTGGCGGCGCAGTCCAGGCCCAGCACCATGTCGCGGCCGACGTACTCGCCGGTGGCGGTGGCAGCGGTGACTTTGGTCATGTATTCGGTGATGGTCATAGGAATCCTCCTTAAATGTAGGTGTTGCGTTGACATGGGCTGCCACCGCAGTGAAATATGCTGGCGCATGTGAAATAATGCGCTAGCGCGCATTGTGAAATACTGCTTCGCAGTGTGAAATATGCGCTGCGCACATGTGAAGGTATCGCAAGCGACGGATTGGAATGTTTGGGTGGTTGGTCGGCACTGACGCAACCACCCAGGTCATTGCGAGGAGCACTAGTGCGACGTGGCAATCCGTTCTCCTAAACGTTTTGCGACTGAGTAGTGTGTACTATGGGGAATACGGATTGCCACGCCAGTGTGCGCACTGGCTCGCAATGACCTGGGCAGTTGCGGGGATGCGAATCGTGTTCCGTAACTGCCCTAAATTCAATCCGTCACGAAGTGACACCTCAACATGCGAAGCATATTTCACTGGGCGAAGCCCAATTTCACTCGTCGAAGACGAATTTCACATGCCAACGGCATATTTCACTGGGCGGCGGCGGCGGGAGCAGCGCGTCACGGCGACACGCCCAACCGTTGCGCCGCCCTATCCGCCCTGAAAATATTCCGCCCTCATCTCCGCCTGATACCGTCCAAATCCCGCGTCGTCGCTCTCCATCACATACCCCGATGTGACCAAATTGAGCGACAGGCACAGGCGTTTTTCCCCCAGATCGGGCAAATCCCCCTGCTGATTTTTGAGGCGGAGCCAGGCGTCAAAGTCCTGGAAGAACTGCAAATTCTCCTGCTGCCGGGGGATGGATTCCCCGAAAAAGCGCCGGGATTGGAGGGTAAACAGCAGCTGCCGCCGCTGGCCGCCATCCATATATTCCCTTAAAACCGGCTCGCAGGGGACGGAGGACAGGCTATAGGCCCGGGCGTCGGCGGGGAGCTGATCCAGGTGGATGGTGCCGCCCCGAAGGCCCGGGAAGCCCTGGAGGTAGGTGCGTATGGCGTTGAGCATCCAGTCACCTCCCTCCCGTGACGGACCTTACATCCGCCAGAAGTCCCGCCTTCTCCCCTGCCAGCATGCGCTTGTCCCAATATTTGCCGCGATTGGGGTCGGCGTGGTGGTAGTCGCCATAATATTGGGCCCGGGCATAGGGGGCGGAATAGGTGATTTGGCTGCCGTCCGGGGCCAGGGCGGCGGAGTTTTTCAGGTATCCCGTGTCCAGTGGGACATATTTGTCGCACCGGCGGCGGACGGACTGTGCCAGGCAGAGTTGGGCGCGATGGCTCGTCCCCATCCCCCGGCGCTGGAGAATGGCTTCCGGGGAGAAATTCACATGGACGGTGCATTTCATCGGACGGCCACCTCCCAATGGTCCAGGCTGCTGCCATAGATCCGCTCGGTGACGGAGACGATGCGCAGGGCCTGGGGGTAAGTATCCCGCACGTCCCCGGTGACGGCGGTGGAATCCAGGGTACCCGGGACGATATAATCCCCGGGGCAAAGGGTAAACAGGCCGGTTTTCTCCTGGGCTGCGGCGAACTCTGCGGGGGAACGCCGCCCGCCCCGGGACGGAATCCAGAGGGTGCCGGTCTGGGCGGTGCGGTCCGGGCCGGTGGTGGCAAGATGTTCGCCGGAATAGGGGCGATAGAGCACCCCGGGGAGCACCGTGGGCTGCCAATATAAGGTTTCGCCCACAAAATAACGGCTCAGGGCGGTGACGGTCATGGGCAGGGCGCTCACGGCTCCACCCCCCGAAAGAGGAGGTCGGTGTCCCCCAGATACTGCCGGATGATGGCGGCGGCACGCTGAAGCTGGGTCTGGCCCCCGGAATCGTCCCGGTATTCCCGGCGGAAATCCCCCACGGTTTCGGAGGAAAGGGTGGCCTGGGAATCGTCATAGCACAGCTGCACCAGGGCGGAAAAGCACTGGGACAGCGCGGGGGTGACCGATTCCAGGGCGGTGATGCGGCCCAAGGTCTGGCCCAGGAGGTAGCCCCAGGCGGCGGACGCGGAGGTGGTGAGCGCCGCGCCGGTGATGGGGCCGGAGTAGGTGGTGAGGAGGGTGGTTAGGGTCATGGGATTACTCCTTTTCATTGGGTGCGGCGCTCAGTGAAATATGCTGGCGCATGTGAAATAATGCTGAGGCATTGTGAAATACTGCTTCGCAGTGTGAAATATGTGCTGCGCACATGTGAAGGTGTCACCTGCGGTGACGAATTTAATTTTTCAGGGCAGTTACGGAGGTGCAAACCGTGTTCCGTAACTGCCCTAAATTCAATCCGTCACGAAGTGACACCTCAACATGCGAAGCATATTTCACTTGTCGAAGACAAATTTCACTGGGCAAAGCCCAATTTCACTCGTCGAAGACGAATTTCACCGTGGGCAGCGCGGATGCCCACTTATGCCCACTCAGGCTTTGCTGTGCACATAAACGCCCGCCAGCTTATTCTGATACACATCCGCGATGCCCACATTGTGGTATCCGAACCGGTAAGCGTCGGCGTGCTGGTTCATATCCGGAGTGATGATCTTCGGGACGGCGTGCTTCTCGTACTGGATGACGGCGGGCTTATAGATCACCATAAAGTTGATGTCCTTGCCGCCGGTGGCCTTCTCATAGCCGCCCGCGGTCTGGTCGTCGGTGGTGGTGCCGGAGTCGGAGGTGACGGTCTTCACGGTGCCGGACTTCAGGGCGATCTTGGTGTAGAATCGGCTCTGGGGCACGTCCACCACACCGGCGAAGCGGCTGAGGACCTCCCGGCTTTTGGTGGTGTCCATATCCTGGATCAGGCCGTGGAGGGTGGGGGTGATGAACAGGTAGCGGTTGTCCGGGGGCACCTCGTCCTCGTCCATCTTGGTGACGGCGGTGCGCAGGGCGGAAACCACGTCTGCGCCGGAGGACAGGGTGCCGGTTTTGGCGGTGACGCCGGTTTTGGAGGCGTACTGGGACAGGCGGAACGCATCCAGCTCCGGGGCCACGCAGTTGCGGATGAACTCCCCGGCCAGATGACCGAAGGCAACCCCGGCAGTCTCCAGATTGTCGCTGGAGTCCACATTGAACATGCGGCCCCGGTCGAAATTGCAGACCACGGTTTCGTTGGTGAGGGTCACGTCGCCCTCCACATAGCCGCTGTTCCGGCTGTAGTCGCCCAGGCCCTGGAGGGACATGATGGGGATAATGAGCTCATTGGAGTTGGCCCCCTGGCGCACCAGCTCGGGACTGCCGTCCAGCACCGAGGTCACGGAGGAGACGCGGTAGGTCTCGTCCAGAAGAGGGATGAATTTTTTGGAAAGTGCGATGGAATTCATAAAGTTCCTCCTTATTATTTGGGGCAGCGGCGCGAAACGGAAATGGTGCGGGCTGCCCAGGATTTACGAAAGAATGAGTGCGGCGCTCAGTGAAATATGCTGGCGCATGTGAAATAATGCTGGCGCATTGTGAAATATGCTGGCGCATGTGAAATATGTGCTGCGCACATGTGGTGGTGTCACCTGCGGTGACGGATTGAAATGTTTTGGGCAGTTACGGAACACGGTTTGCACCGCCGCAACTGCCCTGAAAAATTAAATCGTCACGAAGTGACACCTCAACATGCGAAGCATATTTCACTGGGCGAAGCCCAATTTCACTCGTCGAAGACGAATTTCACTGGTGCAACCAATTTCACTTCAGCCCGAAGGCTCGCCTGAGGGCTGAAACGCTACTGGGGCTGGACCCAGCAGCGACTCCCGTGTCCCGTACAACAACCTTACTCTTGCTGAACGCCCCCGGGTCCTGCTCCTCAAACTGCTGGCGGAAATCCGCGAAGCCCTGGAGCCGTCCGTCCTCCAGGGGGAGGTTCTTCTCCCGGGCGGCGGCGAAAAAGGCGGTGCGGGCGGCGTTGCTGGAGAAATGGAGGTCGGAGGCGGCCTTTTCCAGGGCCACGTCATAGCGGGTCTGAGAAAGGTCCTGGGTGAGCTGGTCGTTGGCGGCGGTGAGGGCGGAAAGCTCCTGCTGGTGGGCGGTGAGGAGGGTGGAGAGGGCGTCGGGGTCAGCGTCCGGGAGGAGGGTTTGGAGGTATGAGAGGTCCATGGGGGTTTCTCCTTTCGATTGTTGTCGGTGATCTATTCTCTATTCTCTATTATCTGTTATCTATTATCTATTTCGTTTTTACTGGCATTCTCTTTTCGTTACGGCCTCCGGCGGCACCATCTTTCGCTGCACGGCGAAAGATAGTGGAGAAAGGCGTGCCAAGGGGGCTGCGGCCCCC